>NZ_PKMT01000003.1:0-720813 GCF_002849325.1 Variovorax sp. RO1 | reverse complement strand
CCCTGCTCATTTTTAAAGCAGGGGATCCTAGGAGTGATAGACGTGGCGACATTGAGTGTCATCAGACGCTGGGCCCTGCGCGAGCAGATGTCCATTCGCGAGATAGCCAGGCGTACAGGCCTGTCTCGCAACACCGTAAAGAAGTACCTGCGAGCCGGCGATGAAGAGCCGCGCTACGCCAAGCGGACGAGCTCAAGCAAGCTCGATCCCTATGCCGAGAAGCTCGCGACCTGGCTCGCGATCGAGGCAACCAAATCGCGCAAACAGCGGCGCAATCTGCGACAGATCCACACACCCAACCTAAAAAGGAGAACACCAAGCACTTATCCACACTGTGAAGCCTTCAGGCTCACAAAACGGGTGGGTCAGTATTCAATGGAAATCTAGGGTCAGAGATCGGCGGAATCCAACAGCCCCACAACGGGCAACGTGAGGGCGGGGTACCGGATCGCCTCGACGGCCTCCTGAACCTCGCTCAGCGTGCGATGGTCATAGACCACCGTGCCGATACTGCCCACGGTCTTGTGTCCCGTCACCTTGTCCATGGTGCCCTCGTTGACCCCCGCTTTGCGCATCAGCGGGCGCACCGTGTGGCGCAGGTAGTGGAACGTAGGCGCGAGCCCCATTGCCTTGCAGTGAGCCCCGAACCACCGCCCGAAGAAGTCGCTCGGCTTCCCTTCGCGCAACGGCAGGGACGGCCACAGGGAATCGCTGCCGGCCTCCTTGATGGTCTTCACGTACTTCAGGAATCCGAGTCGCACCAGTTCGCTGTGAATGGGCACGCTCCGATGTCCTGCGTCGCTCTTGATGCTCTGGCCTTCCCCCTCGTTGGTTAGCACAAGGACATCGATGCCCTCGACCTTCTGAACATCGACCGTGCGAAGCTGGCAGAGTTCTCCCAGGCGGGTTCCTGTGAAGAGGCCCAAGAGGGGAATCCAGTAGGCGGCCTCTCGACCTGCATACCGGGCATCGGGCAGGGCGTAGACAGTGTGCAGCGGCGCCGAGAACAGAGTGGTCAGTTCGGCATTCGTCCACGGCCTCCGCTTGTTGGTCGTCGTGGTCTTGATGTCCAAGCCGCGCCACGGCTGTTTGGGTATCCACTCAAGGGTTTCATGAGCGAACTTCAAGAGGGACTTGATGTTCGTCAGTCGGTCACGCGCCGTCTTTGTGGTGTTGCAGTTCTCGCGCAGCCATGTCCGGTACGTGTCGCCAATCTCTCGCGTGATGTCGGCAAGAGCGAGGCCCTTGTGCTGCCCCTCGAACTGCTTGAGGGCACGGTCATAGACTGCGAGGGAGTCCGTAGAGCGGGCTTTGTCGCCTGACACTTTCCACTTGTCGTAGACATCACGCAGGGTTCGGGCTTTGGCCTTGGCGAAGGTTGTGAAGGGCTGTGAGGTGTGCGGAACTGCAGGGGTTTCAATGGCCTCACCAACGTCCCGAAGCGCGGCTTCCTGTCGAGCCTTGCGGTAGGCCATCAAGCATGCGCCGAGAG
The DNA here is from genome assembly GCF_002849325.1 of Variovorax sp. RO1. Taxonomy (NCBI): domain Bacteria; kingdom Pseudomonadati; phylum Pseudomonadota; class Betaproteobacteria; order Burkholderiales; family Comamonadaceae; genus Variovorax; species Variovorax sp. RO1. Next base: position 719,321 of record NZ_PKMT01000003.1, on the reverse strand, counting down.
CCTCTTGAGCTCCCTCCGCATGGGGATCAAATGAAAGTCCCAGCTTGAGCGCCTCGAAGCGTACCAGCGGCAGTACAGCGGCACGTCTACGTTTTGCCAGATCAGCGCCAGCGCGAGCATTGAGCAGGGCATTCAAGCCCGCCAGGGTTTCGGCGTCGTCATCGTGAAGCCCCGCACCGAGCCCGACATCGCGAACGGGAGGGCGGTAGGGCGTGGGACCGCCGATTGACAGCGAGGTACGTCCACGATGCTCGATGGCCTTTATGGCGTCGGTGAACGGCGCAAGTGTTGCGGGGTCATCGCGCAAAGACTCATCCTGCCGGAGCACCCGAGCGCGCACCCTCAGGGCCAACTCTTGGGCTAGTTCCGGCGTGATGACTGCAAGCGGCTCGGGCTTCAGTTCGCGGCGCTTTGCGGCGAATTCAGCCAGCCATTCGGCACGCTTCATGGTGCCCCGCGCGGTGGCTTCGCGACGGTCGCTTGTTTCCAATGCGAGGTTCATCGCGCGCTTTCCGTAGACCTGCCTGAGGTCGGGTGGAATCACGATGTTGATGTACCACCGAGTGCCCCGCAAATTCAGCCCCGTGAGGGTGCTTGCCATGTCTTTCTCCAAGGTCATGGCTGTGCGAGGTTCTACAGGAAGGTTCTACAGACCGGGGCTCGTAACCCCTTGTCAGCGCGTAAGTTATTGAAAACTCACGGCTTCTGGATGTTAGGTTGACGAGCCTTACCCCTGGCACTGACTACGCAGTTAGGGCTGCTTGGTTCCCCACCTGACCCGGTTGGCCACTTCACCATGCAGGGAGGCCCGTCAACCTGCATTCTAACCGCGTGAATTTGTCCCCTTTGCCGGGGCGTGAATCATTTCGAAGGGGACGGGAAACAAGCGTGAAGTGACCCCCGCCGCGCCTTTTAGAATGCCCGCAATGTCTTATCTCGTGCTCGCTCGCAAGTTCCGTCCGAAAACCTTCGGTGAGATGGTCGGTCAGGGGCATGTGGTCCAGGCGCTGGAAAATGCGCTGACGACGCAGCGCCTGCACCACGCCTATCTGTTCACCGGGACGCGAGGCGTGGGCAAGACCACGGTGTCGCGCATCCTGGCCAAGTCGCTCAACTGCCAGGGCCCGGACGGGCAGGGCGGCATCACGGCCACGCCCTGCGGTGTGTGCCAGGCCTGTCGCGACATCGATTCGGGCCGCTTCGTCGACTACACCGAGCTCGACGCGGCCTCCAACCGCGGCGTGGACGAAGTGCAGTCGCTGCTCGAACAAGCGGTCTACAAGCCGGTGCAGGGGCGCTTCAAGGTCTTCATGATCGACGAAGTGCACATGCTCACGAACACCGCGTTCAACGCGATGCTCAAGACGCTCGAGGAGCCGCCCGAGTACCTCAAGTTCGTGCTGGCCACGACCGATCCGCAGAAGGTGCCGGTCACGGTGCTGTCGCGCTGCCTGCAGTTCAACCTGCGGCCGATGGCGCCCGAGACGATCCTCGAACACCTGACAGGCGTGCTGCAGACCGAGCAGGTGCCGGCCGAGCCGCAGGCGCTGCGCCTGCTGGCGCGCGCCGCACGCGGTTCGATGCGCGACGCGCTCTCGCTCACCGACCAGGCCATCGCGTTCGGCAACGGCGAACTGCTCGAGACCGGCGTGCGCCAGATGCTCGGCAGCGTCGATCGCGGCCATGTGTTCCGCCTGATCGAGGCGCTCGCACAAGGCGACGGCAAGACCGTGGTCGACACCTCCGAGGCGCTGCGCCGTGACGGCATGTCCGCCGCGTCGACGCTCGAAGAAATGACGTCGGTGCTGCAAGCCATGGCCGTGCTGCAGGCCGTGCCCTCGCGCGCCGAATCGGCCGACGCGGCCACCGACCCCGACGCGGCCGACACGGCCCGCCTGGCGTCGCTGATGCCGGCCGACGAGACCCAGCTGCTCTACAGCCTGTGCCTGCACGGGCGCGGCGAGCTGGGCCTGGCGCCCGACGAGTACGCGGCGCTGACCATGGTGCTGTTGCGGCTGCTGGCCTTCAAGCCCTCCAATGCGGCCGCCTCGACGGCCTCCACGGAAAAAAAAACTCTGAATGACGCCGGCGGCGCCGCGCCGCGGGCTCCCGCGCGCGAAGCCGCCCCGGTTTCCCGGCCTTCGGTGCCCGATTCGGCACCCGCTGCCGCGCCTTCCACGCCCGCCTTTTCGCAGCAACCGCCCGCGCAGTCGATGCCGGCTGGCCAGCGGCTGACGGTGGTCGATGCCCCGCAGCGCCAGCCCATGCCCCGGCCTGCCCCGCAGGAGGCGTCCGACGCGCCCGCAGCTCATGTGGTCGGCGTGCCGATCCGCGTGCAACCGCCGCCCGGCCAGCGCGACGTGCCGCGCGAAGAAGAACAGCGCAGCACCTACACCCCGATCCCGCCGAGCGAAGAGGGCGACTTCTGGCACACCACGGTCATGCAGCTCGTCGCCGCCGAAAGCGTGGCAGCACTGGCGCGCGAGCTGGCGCTGCAGTCGCAGCTGGTGGCGCGCGACACCGACCAGTGGATGCTGCGCATCGAGCGCGAAACCCTCAACCAGCCCTCCAGCCGCGAGAAGCTCACGGCGGCGCTGCAGGGCCTCGGCCACAATGTGAGGCTGGCCATCGAGATCGGCGGCGTGGTCGACAGCCCGGCGCGCCGCAACAAGCAGGCGGCCGACGAGCGCCAGCGGGTGGCCGAGGAAGCCATTCGCAGCGACCCCGAGGTGCAGATGCTGATGCGCGACTTCGATGCGAAGATCGTGCCCGGATCGCTGAAGCCCCTCTGAAACCGGCGCCGCAGTCGCCGCATTTTTCGACCGTATTCTTTCCATCACCAACCCATCACAGACAGGACCAACGATGTTCAACAAAGGACAACTGGCCGGCCTCATGAAGCAGGCGCAGGCAATGCAGGACAACCTCAAGAAGGCCCAGGAAGAACTGGCGCACATCGAGGTCGAAGGCGAGTCGGGCGCCGGTCTCGTCAAGGTCGTCATGACCTGCAAGCACGACGTCAAGCGCATCACCATCGACCCCAGCCTGCTGGCCGACGACAAGGACATGCTCGAAGACCTCGTGGCTGCCGCCTTCAACGCCGCCGTGCGCAAGGCCGAGGAAACCAGCGAGCAGAAGATGGGCAAGCTCACCGCCGGCATGCCCGGTCTGCCCCCTGGCATGAAGCTCCCGTTCTAAGCGAGGCATGGCAGACGCCAGTTCGCTTGATGCGCTGGTCGATGCGCTGCGCCGGCTGCCCGGTGTCGGCGTCAAGTCGGCCTCGCGCATGGCGTTCCACTTGCTGCAGCACGACCGCGAGGGCGCGCAGTTGCTCGCGCGCGCGTTGCAGCAGGCAGCAGGCCAGGTGCGGCATTGCGAGCTGTGCAACACCTTCACCGAAGCGCCGATCTGCCATGTCTGCATGGACTCGCGGCGTGACGGTACCAAGCTGTGCGTGGTCGAGACACCGGCCGACCAGGCCGCACTCGAACGCACAAACGCCTTTCGCGGCTACTACTTCGTGCTCATGGGCAAGCTCAGTCCGCTCGACGGCATCGGGCCGAAGGACATCGGCCTGCAGAAGCTGTTCGACCGCGCACGCGACGGCACGGTGAGCGAGGTCATCCTCGCGACCAACTTCACTGCCGAAGGCGAGGCCACCGCGCACGTGATCGGCGAAGCGCTCAAGCAGCACGGGCTCACCGTGACGCGTCTCGCGCGCGGCGTGCCGGCCGGCAGCGAGCTCGAGTACGTCGACCTCGGCACCATCGCGCACGCACTGGTCGATCGCCGCTGACGCGCGGCCTGTTCAAGGCCGCGTTCGTTCTTCCCTCTTGTTGTCGTCACCATGACCCTCTCCTTGCTCACCGTCGCCTACTGGTGCGTGTTCATCGCCTGCGGCCTGCCGTACCTCGCGGCATGGATCGCGAAGGCGGGCAACTTCGGTCCGCGCGACAACCTGCAGCCGCGCGACTGGGCGGCCAAGCAAAGCGGCTGGCGTGCGCGTGCCAACAGCGCGCAGGCCAACAGCTTCGAAGGCCTGCCGTTCTTCATCGGTGCGGTGCTCATTGCGCACCAGCTCGGCGTGGCGCAGGCGCGGCTCGACATGCTTGCGGTGGCCTATGTGGTGCTGCGTGTGGTCTACCTCGGCCTGTACATCCGTGGCGCTGCGAGTGCGCGCAGCGCGGTCTGGGCACTCGCGTTTCTGGTCAATATCGCGATACTTTTTCTGGCCCGATAACGCGGGGGCGAAGGCTTCTCCAGGAGGCCTTCGTGCTTACGTGAAAACCCGCACGGGATGACCCCGATGCAGGCCGGCGGCGCGCACGCCTAAGCTCGATTCACCTTACAAAGAATCACAGAGCCCGCAGGACCGCGCCATGCTTCATCGCAGAACCCTCATTTCCGCCTCCGCCGTCGCTGCCGCAGCGATTGCATTGCCGCGGGTCTTTGCGCAGCAGGCCAAGCTGGAGAAGACCAAGGTCTCCATCGCAGTGGGCGGCAAGGCGGCGTTTTATTACCTCCCGCTCACCATCTCCGAACAGCTCGGCTACTTCAAGGCCGAAGGCCTCGAGGTCGAGATCTCCGACTTCGCCGGCGGTGCGCGTGCATTGCAGGCGGTGGTGGGCGGCTCGGCCGATGTCTGCTCGGGTGCGTACGAACACACGATCAACCTGCAGGCCAAGAACCAGTTCTTCCAGGCCTTCGTGCTGCAGGGACGCGCACCGCAGATCGCGGTAGGCGTGTCGACGAAGAACATGGCGGGCTACACCGGCATCCAGGATCTCCGGGGCAAGAAGATCGGTGTCTCGGCACCGGGCTCCTCGACCAACATGGTGGCCAACCTCGTGCTCTCGCGCGGCGGCCTCAAGGCCAGCGACGTGAGCTTCATCGGCGTGGGCGTGGCGGCCGGTGCGCTCACCGCGCTGCGCTCGGGCCAGATCGACGCCATCAGCAACACCGACCCGGTGATGACGATGCTCGAGCAGAAGGGCGACGTGAAGATCATCAGCGACACGCGCACGCTCAAGGGCACCGAGCAGGTGTTCGGTGGGCCGATGCCCGCGGCCTGCCTCTATGCGCCGACCGACTTCATCCAGAAGCACCCCAACACCTGCCAGGCGCTGGCCAACGCGATCGTGCGCGGCCTCAAGTGGCTGCAGACGGCGGGGCCGGGCGACATCATCAAGACGGTGCCCGAGACGTATCTGCTCGGCGACCGCGCGCTGTACCTCGCGTCGTTCGACAAGGTGCGCGAGTCCATCGCCACCGACGGCCTCGTGCCGGCCGAGGGGCCGAGGACGGCGCTCAACGCCATCGCGAGCTTCGACACCGCGGTGAAGGCCGACAAGATCGACCTCGCCAAGACCTACACCAACGATTTTGCAAAGCGTGCGAAAGACAGGTTCAAAGCCTGACTGCGAACGTCTCCGCGACCCGGCCTCGGCCGGGTTTTTTCTTCCTGACGCCATGTCCGACTACGCACTCGAACTCCTTTCCATCCGCTGCACCTTCCATTCGAAGGACGACCCGGGCCAGCGCTACACGGCGGTGGACGACACCACGCTGCGCATCGGCGCCGGCGAGTTCGTCTCGGTGGTCGGACCCACGGGCTGCGGCAAGTCGACACTGCTGAATGTGGGCGCGGGGTTGCTCGAGCCGTCGTCGGGCGGGGTGAAGGTCTTCGGCCAGGCGCTCACGGGCGTCAACAAGCGCGCGGGCTACATGTTCCAGACCGAGGCGCTGATGCCGTGGCGCAGCGCCATCGACAACGTGAAGGTGGGGCTGCAGTACCGCGGTGTGTCCGATGCCGAGGCGCATGCGCAGGCCGAGGCCTGGCTCTCGCGCGTGGGCCTCACGGGCTTCGGCGACCGCTATCCGCACCAGCTCTCGGGCGGCATGCGCAAGCGCGTGGCGCTGGCGCAGACGCTGGTGCTCGACCCCGACATCATCTTGATGGACGAGCCCTTCAGCGCACTCGACGTGCAGACGCGGCAGCTGATGGAAAACGAAGTGCTCGAACTGTGGAGCGCCAAGAGGAAGGCCGTGCTCTTCATCACGCACGACCTCGACGAGGCGATTGCGATGAGCGACCGCGTGGTCGTGCTGTCGGCGGGCCCGGCGACGCGACCGATCGGCGAGTTCGTGATCGACCTGCCGCGTCCGCGCGACGTGGCCGAGGTGCGCACGCAGCCGCGCTTCGTCGAGCTGCATCGGCAGATCTGGGAAGTGCTGCGCGACGAAGTGCTCAAGGGCTACGCGCAGCAACTGAGGAAGGCCGCATGATGCCGCGCCTCGACGCGCGCCATGCGCGCTTCTGGCAGCTGATGCTGCTGGCCGTGATCCTGGTGGCCTGGCACGTGGCTTCGCGCAACGACCAGATCGCGTTCTTCCTCGGCCAGCCGATCGTGGTGGCGGGGCGCATCTGGAGCTGGTTCCTGCCCTTCGAGGTGCCGCCGAACCTGCTGTTTCCCGAAGGCCTGAAGGGCAACGCCGACATCTACCGCCACCTGGGCACCACGCTGCTCGAAACGGTGCTGGCCTTCGGCATCGGCACGGCGCTCGGGCTGGGCTGCGGCCTGTGGCTCGCGCTGGCGCCCACGGCGAGCCTGATCCTCGACCCGTACATCAAGGCCGCCAACTCGATGCCGCGCGTGATCCTCGCGCCGATCTTCGCGCTGTGGTTCGGCCTGGGTATCTGGAGCAAGGTGGCGCTGGCGGTCACGCTGGTGTTCTTCATCGTGTTCTTCAACGTCTACCAGGGCGTGCGCGAAGTGAGTCCGGTGGTGCTGGCCAACGCGAAGATGCTGGGCGCCAACCAGCGGCAGCTGCTGCGCACGGTGTACCTGCCGAGCGCCACGAGCTGGGTGTTCTCCAGCCTGCACACCTCGGTGGGCCTGGCCTTCGTCGGCGCGGTGGTGGGGGAGTACCTGGGCTCGGCGCGCGGCGTGGGCTACCTGATCCTGCAGGCCGAGGGCACCTTCGACGTGAACACGGTCTTTGCGGGCATCGTGGTGCTCACGGCCTTTGCGCTGGCGCTCGACGGGCTCGTGGGGCTGATCGAGAAGCGGCTCATGAAGTGGCAGCCGCGCAGCGGCGAGACCGAAAAGCTCTGAGTCGCGCGTTGAACGCGTTCGACGCGCTCGGTGCCTTCAGTGCGTCTGGCGCGTCTCGGTGTTGACCTGCACCAGCGCACGCCCCGCGAAGAGGCCGCCCGACATCTCGAGCACCAGCCGCTCCTTGTCGCGCCGGCGCAGGTCGTCGATCACCTCATCGGCTTCCTCGGGCGTGGCACCCAATGCGACCACACCTTGCCGGCCGAAGACCATCGCCGATTCGAAGGTCTCGCGGATCTGGTAATCGACGTCGAGCTTCACGAGCGCGACCGCATGCTCGCGGTCGAAGGCGCGCACCATCAGGTGCGCATGCGGGAACTCGGCCTTCACAAGTTCCGCGATGCGCGTGGCCACGGCGCGGTTGTCGATGCACACCATGATCGCGCGCGCGTTGTGCGCGCCGGCCGCGTGCAGCACGTCGGCGCGCGCGCCGTCGCCGTAGTACACCTTGAAGCCGAAGTCGGCGGCGTCGCGGATCACCTGCGTGTCGTTGTCGATGATCGAGATGGACGCACCGCGCGCCAGCGCGCCCTGAATCGCGATCTGCCCGAAGCGGCCGAAGCCGATGACGAGCACGTTGCCGGCCAGCGCCTCGGCTTTCTCCACGCCTTCCATCGATGCCTGCACGGTGGGCGCGAAGCGGCGATGCACCAGCACCACGAGCGGCGTGAGCGCCATCGACAGCACCACCACCGCCGTCATGTTGGCGTTGACCGTCGGGCTGATCACCTTGGCGGCGAGCGCCGACGAGAACAGCACGAAGGCGAACTCGCCACCTTGCGCCATGAGCACGGCGCGGTCGATCGCGTCGGCGGGCGAACTCTTGGCAAGCCGCGCCACGCCGTAGATGCACAGCGCCTTGACCACCATCATCGAGACCACGCCCGCGACGATGAGCTGCCAGTTCTGCGCCACCACCGCGAGGTCGAGCGACATGCCCACGCCGATGAAGAACAGCCCGAGCAGCAGCCCGCGGAAGGGCTCGATGTCGGCTTCGAGTTGATGCCGGAAGGTCGATTCCGACAGCAGCACGCCGGCCAGGAAGGCGCCCATGGCCATCGACAGGCCGCCGAGCTGCATCAGCAGCGCCGCACCCAGCACCACGAGCAGCGCGGCGGCCGTCATGACTTCGCGCGCCTTGGAATTGGCGAGCACGCGGAACAGCGGGTTGAGCAGCCAGATGCCGGCCGCCACCAGCGCCGCGAGCGCACCCACGGCGATGCCGACGCCGACCCAGCGCGAGGGCGCCACGGCTTGCTGCGCCGCATCGACCGGCGCGATGAAGGCGACGATGGCCAGCAGCGGCACGATCAGCAGGTCTTCGAAGAGCAGCACGGCCACGATCTTCTGGCCGCGCGGCGCGGCGATGTCGCCGCGCTCGCCGAGCAGTTGCATCACGATGGCGGTCGAGGTGAGCACGAAGCCCATCGCGCACACGAACGAAACGGCGAGCGGGAAGCCGAAGGCCATGCCCACGCCGGTCAGCAGGATGCCGCACACCACCACCTGCAGGCTGCCCAGGCCGAAGATGTCGCGTCGCATGCTCCACAGGTGCGAAGGGCGCATCTCGAGCCCGATCACGAAGAGGAACATCACGACGCCGAGTTCGGCCGTGTGCAGGATGGTCTGCGGGTCGGTGAAGAGACCGAGGCCGAAGGGCCCGATGGCCAGGCCCGCGGCCAGGTAGCCGAGCACCGAGCCCAGCCCGAGCCGCTTGAACAACGGCACGGCCACGACGGCCGCTCCCAACAGCGTGACGACCTTGATGAGATCGCCCGCGCTTCCTTCGACTGCCATGGCCTGTCCTCCTGATATCGCTTTTATCGTCGAGGCCCGGCACCGCCCGCCGGCAGGGCAACGATCAGCGCTTGCGCTTGGACGGCGTGCCGCCGCGCGGCTGGCGCGCCACCACCTGCTTGGCGCTGCTGCTGCGTGCGACGGTCTTGCTGGGCGTGCCGCCGCGCTTGGAGGTGGCGACGGCGGCGCGTCCATGCGCTGCGCCCGTGCCGACACGCGCCGATGCCGAGGCGCGCACCGGCAGGTACACGACCACGCTGTAGCCGCGCTTGAAGGCGTGGTTCGTGTTGACGTCGTTCCAGTCGGCCACGGCGGCAGGCTTGAGGTTGTAGCGGCGCGCGATGCTCGCCACGTTGTCCGAGCGGCCCGCCTTGACGGTGGTGCGGCGCGTGATGATCTCGGGCTGGAAGCTCAGGTGGCCGCCATCGGCCACCACGGCTGCCACGTCTTCCTTGACGCGCGCGCCGCGCGGCACGATGAGCGTGGAGCCGGCCTTGATGAGCATGCGCGGCGGCACGTTGTTGAGCGCGCGCAGGTCCGATTCGCTCATGCCCGAGCGCTGGGCGGCGTCGGCCACCGTCATGGTGCTGGGCACGACCCAGGCGGTCCAGCTGGCGTACTGGCCTTGCGTGTAGGCGTCGAAGTTGCGCTTGAAGACCGCCGCGTTGTCCCAGGGCAGCAGGATGTCGGAGGTGCCGGCCGCGATCAGCACGGGCTTGTGGGCGGCGGGGTTGAGCGCGCGAAAGTCTTCGATGCGCACGTCGGCCAGCTTGGCCGCCAGTTCCACGTCGAGGTCGCGCGTGAGCGGCACGGTCTGGAAGTAGGGGTGGTTGGCGATCAGCGGCAGCTCGGCGTTGAAGGCCTGCGGATTCGCCACGATGTTCTTCACGGCCTGCAGCTTGGGCACGTAGAGCCGCGTTTCGGCCGGCATCGACAGGTCGCTGTAGGTGGTGGGCAGGCCCAGGCGCTGGTTCTTGGCGATGGCGCGTCCCACGCTGCCTTCGCCCCAGTTGTAGGCGGCGAGCGCGAGCTGCCAGTCGCCGAACATGCCGTAGAGCTTCTGCAGGTAGTCGAGCGCGGCGCGGGTGGAGGCCACCACGTCGCGGCGGTCGTCGCGGAAGATGTTCTGCTTCAGGTCGAAGTCGGTGCCGGTGGCTGGCATGAACTGCCACATGCCGGCGGCGCGCGCGCTCGACACGGCCTGCGGATTGAAGGCGCTCTCGATGTACGGCAGCAGCGCCAGCTCGGTCGGCATGTTGCGGCGCTCGAGCTCTTCAACGATGTGGAAGATGTACTTGTTCGAGCGCTCGGTCATGCGCTGGATGTAGTCGGGCCGGCTGGCGTACCACTGCTCGCGGTCGCGCACCAGGTCGCTCTCGAGGTTGGGCATCTTGAAACCGCGGCGGATGCGGTCCCACATGTCGGCGGGCGGGGCCAGCGTGACCACGCTTTGCGAACGGGCCTGGCCGCTGGTCAGCGGGCTGAGGTTGGGGTCGCGCGGATAGACCGGCGTGGCGCTGCCGGACGGGCGGGCGCCCGTGCCGCCGACGTTGGCGGTGGTGGTCGAGGAAGAAGAAGCGCTGTTGTCCGTGCTCGCGCAGCCCGCGAGTACCAGTGAACCTGCGAGGCAGGTGGCAACAATAAATTTCATCGGAAGTCGTTTTTCCATTGGCGCAGTGCGGCGAACACCTCGGCTTCGGCGGCATCCGCGGAAAGCTCGGCATGGGCCCGCACTGCTCGAAAGACGGTGGCTTCGCGGCTGCGAAGAAAGGGGTTGATCCGGCGTTCGATCGCCAGTTGCGACGGCAGCGTGGGCTGCCCTTGTGCGCGCAGGCTTTCGCAATGCGCGTTGTAGTGAGTGAGTTCGTCGTTGCCGGGTTCCACGGCGCGGGCGAACTTCAGGTTAGCAAGTGTGTATTCGTGCGCGCAGCACACACGCGTGTCGCCGGGCAGCGCGGCCAGCGCGTCGAGCGAGGCGAGCATCTGCGCGGGCGTGCCCTCGAACAGGCGACCGCAGCCGCCCGAGAAGAGGGTGTCGCCGCAGAACAGCACGGGAGCCTGCGCGGCCGAGGCCGGCAGGAAGTAGGCAATGTGCCCGGCCGTGTGGCCCGGCACGTCGATGACCTCGAAGCGCAGGCCCAAGGCCTGTGCAACGTCGCCCTGCACCAGCGGCGTGTAGGGCTCGGGGATGCGCTCGCGCGCGGGGCCCCACACCTTCGCACCCGTGGCCGCATGCAGCGCGGCCACGCCGCCCGTGTGATCGGCGTGGTGGTGCGTGACTAGAATCGCGGCCAGCTGCAGCTTGTGGTGCGCCAACGCATCGAACACCGGTTGAGCATCGCCCGGGTCCACCACGATGGCGTGGTGCCCGTCGTGCAGCATCCAGAGGTAGTTGTCAGCAAAAGCGGGCAGCGGAACAAGGGTCATGAGCGGTCAAATTATAGGTTTGCAGGATTGGTTCGCGACCCCCCCGGGCCGTTACCTCCTGGCCTGGGAACAGGCCCAGTTCGATGAAGCGGTGGCCGATGTTTTCGGTTACCACGCCTTGCAGCTCGGTGCCGCCGAGGTCGATGGGCTGCGCGCCAACCGCATGCCGCACCGCTGGCTGGCCCTGACCGATCCGATGCGGGCCGGCAAAGCCACGCTGGTGACTGACTTCACCGCCTTGCCGTTCGCGGCCAACAGCCTCGATCTCGTGGTGCTGCCGCACGCTTTGGAACTCAGTCCCGATCCGCACGCCACGCTGCGCGAGGTGGAGCGGGTGCTGGTGCCCGAGGGCCGCGTGGTGATCTGCGGCCTGAACCCGACCAGCCTGTGGGGCCTGCGGCAGCGCCGCGGGCACCTTTACCGGCGGCTGGGCCTGGGCGAGACCTTCCTGCCCGAGGCCGGCGAGTTCATCGGCTACTGGCGCATGCGCGACTGGCTGCGCCTCTTGAGCTTCGAGGTGGAGTCGGGCCGCTTCGGCATCTACCGGCCGGCGGTGCGCAGTGACGCCTGGCTGGAGCGCTCGCGGTGGATGGACGCCGCCGGCGAGCGCTGGTGGCCGATCTTCGGCGCGGCCTACTTCCTGGTGGCGGTGAAGCGCGTGCGCGGCATGCGCCTGCTGAGCGCCGACTGGCGCCGGGCGGCTGCGCGGGCGACGGCGCCCGTGCCCATCGCGGGCAAGGTGCACCGCAGCAAAGCGGGCAAGAATTGAACGAATTGAACAGAACACAGAAGCGGGCGGCATCGCCCGCATCGGGCAGCCACAGAAACAAGGAACAGTCAGTTTGAACGAAGTCGTGATCTACACCGATGGCGCATGCAAGGGCAACCCGGGACCGGGCGGCTGGGGCGCGTGGCTCAAGTCGGGCCCCACCGAGAAGGAGCTGTTCGGCGGTGAGCTCAACACCACCAACAACCGCATGGAGCTCACGGCCGTCATCGAAGGCCTGGCCGCGCTCAAGCGGCCCTGCAAGGTGCTGCTGTACCTCGACAGCCAGTACGTGCGCAAGGGCATCACCGAATGGATTCGCGGCTGGAAGGCCAAGGGCTGGATGACCGCCAGCAAGCAACCCGTGAAGAACGTCGAGCTCTGGCAGAAGCTCGACAAGCTGGTGGCCGAAGGCGGTCACCAGATCGAATGGCGCTGGGTGAAGGGCCACTCGGGCGACCCGGGCAACGAGCGGGCCGACATGCTGGCCAACAAGGGCGTGGACAAGGCCTTGGGTCGGATCTGACGGATCTGACCGCCGTTCTTCTCGGCTAGATCAGCCCTTCGAAGATCATCACGTCGACCTCCTGGCCGGCGCCGACATGGCCCAGGTCGTGGTGCAGCACCACGAGCCCGTTGGCCTCGAGCATCGAACTCAACACGCCCGAGCCCTGGTGCGCTGCCACCTGCACCTCGGGCAGCGACCCCGGCACCTGCCGGACGAAGCCGCGCTGGTACTCGGTGCGGCCCGGCTTCTTGCGGATGGGCCCCGCGCTGCGCGCGCGCAGCAGCGGCGGCGGGGCGGCAGCCGCGTCGTGGCAGCCCATGAGCCGCAGCAACGCCGGTCGCACGAAGGCCAAAAAGGCGACCATCGCCGCCACCGGATTGCCCGGCAGGCCGAACAGCACGACGGGCGTGGCTGCCGTCTCGCGCGGAATCAAACCCACCGCCAGCGGCCGTCCGGGCCGCATCGCGACCCGCCAGAAGGCCATGTCGCCCAGCTGCTGCATCACGTCGCGCGTGTGGTCGGCTGCGCCCACGCTCACGCCGCCGCTGGTGACGATGGCGTCGGCTTCGCGCGCCGCGCGCTGCAGCGTGGCCGCGAGCGTGACGGGGTCGTCGTGAACCAGGCCGAGGTCGATCACCTCGCAGCCCAACCGCGTGAGCAGGCCGAACAGCGTGTAGCGGTTGCTGTCGTACACGGCGCCTTCGCGCGGCGTGTCGCCCAGGCAGAGGATTTCGTCGCCGGTCGAGAAGTACGCCACGCGCAGCCGGCGCCGCACGGTCACGCGCCCCATGCCGAGGCTGGCGACCATGCCGAGTGCGGCCGGCAACAGGCGTTCGCCGCGCCGCAGCGCCGGCTGGCCCTGCATCAGGTCTTCGCCCGCGAGGCGGCGGTTGTCGCCGCGGCCCAGCACGCGGGCCGGAAAGCAGACCTGGTCGCCGTCGACCTTGCAGAACTCCTGCGGGATCACGGTGTCGAGGCCGGCCGGCATCATCGCGCCGGTCATGATGCGCACCGCGTCGCGCGGCCCCAGCGCGCCGCGCCAGGCCGAGCCGGCCAGCGCCGTGCCCGCCACATGCAGCGTGAGCGAATGGTCGATGGGCGCGTTGGCCGGCAGCAGCGCGCCGTCGAAGGCGTAGCCGTCCATCGCGGAGTTGTCGTGCGGCGGCACGCTCACAGGCGAGACGAGGTCTGCGGCCAGCACGCGGCCGAGCGCGTCGCGCAGCGCGAGGTCTTCGGTGTCGGCCACAGCCAGCGGCGTGACGAGGCGCGCGAGAAAAGCGGTGACGGTGTCGACGTCGAGGTCGCCCGCGTCGTAGTCCGCGAGGTCGGCGGCAATGGCGGCGATGCGGCTCATGGCTGTTCGAGCGTCTGCAGTTCGGCCAGCGTGTTCGCGTTGAAGAAAGCTTCAGGGGCGTCGCCGGGGCGGTCGAAGGGAACGGTCGCGGCGCCGTGCTGCGCGGTCCAGGCGCCGACCTTGCGGCCGCCGTCTTCGACAAAGCGCCGCAGGCTGTCGCGCAGTTCGATGTGCACGAGGCAGAACACCGGCTGCGGGCGCAGCACCGTGCGGCCGTCGGGGCCGGTTTCGGGGGCGCTGGCCATGGCGATGCGCGCGCGGTGGCCGTCGGCGGCGAGGGCCTCGGCCAGCCGCGCCGCCAGGTCGGGCGGAAAGCGCGGCGTGTCGCAGGGCACGGTGAGCAGCCAGGGCGTGGGGCAGTGTTCGAGCCCGCTCAGCATGCCGGCCAGCGGCCCGGGGTGGTCGGGCACGCTGTCGGCGAACACGGGCACGCCCAGCGCTTCGTAGGCGGCGAAGTTCCGGTTGGCGTTGATGAGCACGCCGCCGACCTGCGGGCGCAGCCGTTGCACCGCGTGCGCGGCGAGCGGCTCGCCCTGGAGCAGTTGCAGGCCCTTGTCGACCCCGCCCATGCGGGTGCCGCGTCCGCCAGCGAGCACGAGGCCCGTGATGTCGGCCGGGGTGATGGCCGGTGCGGTACCCATGGCTGGCGGCCTCATCCGCCGATGTAGCTCATTTCGACGCGCCGGGGCGCCGCCGCATCGGGCGCGCTGTCGTCGGGGCCGCGCAGTGCGCGCAGCTCGGAATAACGGTCGGCGCGGCCCTGCCAGATGTGGCCGATGGCGGAGGCGATGTCGTCGTCGCTCGCCGGGCCGCGCAGGAGCGGACGCAGGTCGTGGCCGGCGTTCGCGAACAGGCACAGGTAGAGCTTGCCCTCGGTCGACAGGCGCGCGCGGCTGCAGTCGTGGCAGAAGGCCTGGGTCACGCTGCTGATCACGCCGATTTCGCCGCCGCCGTCGGCGTAGGCCCAGCGTTGGGCGGTTTCGCCAGGCGTCGTGGCTTCGAGCGGCACCAGCGGAAACTCCGCTGCGATACGCGCGATGACCTCGGCCGAGGGCAGCACCTCGTCCATGCGCCAGCCGTTGGTGGCGCCCACGTCCATGTACTCGATGAAGCGCAACACGACCTTGCCGCCGTGGTGCTCGCGGAAGTAACGCGCCATCGGCAGGATTTCTTGCTCGTTGGTGCCGCGCTTGACCACCATGTTGACCTTGATCGGGCCCAGGCCCGCCGCAATGGCTGCGTCGATGCCGGCCAGCACGTCGGCCACAGGAAAGTCGACGTCGTTCATGTGGCGGAACACGGCGTCGTCGAGGCTGTCCAGGCTCACCGTCACGCGCTGCAGGCCGGCGGCTTTCAGCGCGGCGGCCTTGCGTTTCAGCAGCGAGCCGTTGGTGGTCAGCGTGAGCTCGAGCGGGTCGCCGTCGGGCGTGCGCAGCTCGGCCAGCTGCCCGATGAGCCCTTCGATGTGCTTGCGCAGCAGAGGTTCGCCACCGGTGAGGCGGATCTTGCGCACGCCGTGCGAGGCGAACAGGCGCGCCAGGCGCGTGATTTCCTCGAAGCTCAGCAGGGCGCTGTGCGGCAGGTACTGGTAGTCCTTGTCGAACACGTCCTTCGGCATGCAGTAGCTGCAGCGGAAGTTGCAGCGATCGGTCACGCTGATGCGCAGGTCGGTCAGCGGGCGGCCGAGCCGGTCGGCCAGCAGGCCGGTGGCGGGCACGGCGACATCGGGCGCGGCCACGACGGCGTGGCCCGCGGGGGCGATCGGAATGACGGTGCTGCTGCTGTTCTTCATGGGGCGATGCCGATTTTGCGCCAAGGCCCGCGGGCGCGCGCCATGCGGGCTACTTCAGCACGGCCGCATAGACCATGTTGCGCGCGAGGCTTCGATAGTGGGTGCGGTACTTGGGCGACTGCAGCATCAGCACGACGAACATTTCGTTCTTCGGATCGACCCACATGTAGGTGCCGCCCGCGCCGCCCCAGTTGTATTCGCCGCCGCCGGACGGGTAGGGCGCCTCGCCGTCGTTGCGGCGCACCGCGAAGCCCAGGCCGAAGCCGTAGCCGGGGCCCGGCAGGTACAGCGGGCCGGGCGCGATGCCGGCGCCAGCGTTCGAATGGTCGGTCGTCATCAGCGCCAGCGTGCGCGGGCCGAGGTAGCGCGTGCCATCGAGCGTGCCGCCGTTGAGCAGCATCTGCAGGAAGCGCGCGTAGTCGGACGCGGTCGACACCAGCCCGCCGCCGCCCGATTCGAGCTTGCGTGCGATGCGCGGGTCGTTCAGGTCGGCGCCCACGCCGAAGCTGCGGTCGCTCGGCAGCGGCTCGGCAATGCGCGGCTGGCGCGCCGGTTCGGGCACGTAGTACGTGGTGTCCTTCATGCCCAGCGGGTCGAACAGGCGCGCCTTTTCGAACTGGTACAGCGACTGGCCCGACACCACCTCGACCACGCGGCCCAGGATGTCGGTCGAATAGCTGTAGTCCCAGGTCGTGCCGGGCTGGTAGGCCAGCGGCAGTTTGGCCAGGCGCTGCGAGAACTCGGCGCTGGTCGGGTCGCCGGCCGCCAGGTCGGCGGCGTTGTAGGCCTGCTTCACCAGCCCCGGGCCGAAGAAGCCGTAGGTCAGGCCCGAGGTGTGGCGCATCAGGTCCTGCACGGTGATCGGGCGGCGCGCGGGCACGGTCTCGAGCACGGGCTTGCCGTCGGCGCCGGGCTTCTCGACGCCCACCGTCATGCGGGCGTACTCGGGCAGGTACATCGCGACCGGGTCGTCCAGCTTCATGCGACCGTCTTCGACCAGCATCATCGCGGCGACCGTGGTGACGGGCTTGCTCATCGAGTAGATGCGGAAGATGCCGTCGCGCGGCATCGGCGTGCCGGCCGCTGCGTCGAGCTTGCCGACCGGTTCGAACCACGCGACCTTGCCCTGGCGCGCGACCAGCAGCACCGCACCGGGAATCTTGCCGGCGGCCACATCGGCCTTGAGCACGTCGGTGAGCTTCTGCAGGCGTTCGCTGGAAAGGCCCACGGACTCGGGCCGAGCGGTGGGCAGCGACTGGGCGGTGGCGAGCAGCGGCAGGGCGAGGCTCAGGCCGAGCAGGGCCGTGCGCACCAGGGCGCGGCGCTTCAGGAAAGTCATGCGTGTTGTCTCCGTCGGTGGTGGAAGGATGGAACCGGCAGGACGGTCTTGACGCCGTCCGTTCGAACCGGTCGCGGGGCAGTGTATCGGTGGATCGCCCGGGGCGAGCTGGCCGATTGGCGGCATCTATGGCGCCGATATCTTGACGCAGACAATGAGAATTACTATCATTTGAACGCCTGAGTACGCAGCACAAGCACCACGCAAAGGGCTCTCTTCAATCAAGGAGCTTCCGAACCGTGCCGTACACCCTGCCAGCCTTGCCCTATGCCTTCGACGCGCTCGAACCCCACATCGACGCGCAGACGATGGAAATCCACCACGGCAAGCACCATCAAACCTACGTGAACAACCTCAATGCGGCGTTGAAAGACACGCCGCTTGCGGACACGTCGGTCGAAGCGCTCATTGCCGGCGTCGAGGAACTGCCCGAGGCGCTGCGCGCGCCCGTGCGCAACAACGGCGGCGGTCACGCCAACCACAGCCTGTTCTGGACCGTCATGGCCCCGGTGGGCCAGGGCGGCGGCGGGGCGCCTTTGGGCGCGCTCGCGAAAGCCATCGACACCGACCTGGGCGGTTTCGACGCCTTCAAGGACACCTTCACCAAGGCCGCGCTCACGCGCTTCGGCAGCGGCTGGGCCTGGCTGGTCGTCGGTGCCGATGGCACGCTGGCCGTGGAAAGCAGCGGCAACCAGGACAGCCCGCTGATGCGCGGCATCGGCTCGGGCAAGACCCCGATCCTGGGCCTGGACGTGTGGGAGCACGCCTACTACCTGAAGTACCAGAACCGCCGCCCCGAGTACATCGCGGCCTTCTACAACGTGGTGAACTGGGCCGAAGTGGCCCGCCGCCATGCCGCCGCGACCGGCGGCTGATGACTCGAAGAGGAGCCCGCCCATGAACGACTCGCCGCAGGGCACGATGGCCACACAGCCATCGCCAAGGTCGCCGCGCACGGTGCGCGAATGGATCGGCTTTGCCATCGTCGCGGCCGGTGTGCTGGCGCTGGCGTCGCAGTTCTGGTCTTTCGTGCGCGCCGACCCGATGGTGTGGAACGCGCTGCGCGGCGGTTCGGTGGCGGCACTGGCGACCGCGCTGGGCACGTTGCCGGTGCTGTTCTCGCAGAGGCTGCCCGACAAGCTGCAGGACACGCTGTTCGGCTTCGGTGCCGGCGTGATGCTCGCGGCCTGTGCCTTCTCGCTGATCATTCCCGGGCTGGACGCGGCCAAGTCGACGGGCGTCTTCGGCGGCGGCGACTGGGCGGCCGGCGGCGTGATCGGGGCGGCCATCCTGCTCGGCGGGCTGGTGCTCATGACCATGGACCGCGTGCTGCCGCATGAGCATTTCATCAAGGGCCGCGAAGGGCAGACGGGGCGACAGCTGCGCCGCACCTGGCTCTTCGTGTTCGCGATCGCGCTGCACAACGTGCCTGAGGGCCTGGCCATCGGCGTCGGCTACGCGGCCAACAACGGCGTGCGCGCCGATGCGCTCGCCACCGGCATCGCGATCCAGGACGTGCCCGAAGGACTGGTGGTGGCTGTGGCGCTGCTGGCGGCTGGCTACAGCCGCCTGTTCGCGGTGCTGATCGGCATGGCGTCAGGCTTGGTCGAGCCGCTCGGCGCCGTGCTCGGCGCGGCGGTGGTGGGCCATTCGGCGATGCTGCTGCCCTGGGGGCTGGGCTTTGCGGCGGGTGCGATGCTGTTCGTGATCAGCCACGAGATCATTCCCGAATCACACCGCAAAGGGCACGAAACCTATGCGACCAGCGGGTTGATGATCGGCTTCGTGCTCATGATGTTGCTGGACACCGCGCTGGGCTGACGCCCGGGCGCGGCGCCGTCGGCCTCAGCCGTGCTTGATGGCGATAGTCTTGAGCGTCGTGAAGCCGTACAGCGCCTCGAAACCCTTCTCGCGCCCGTAACCTGACGACTTCACGCCGCCGAAGGGCAGCTCCACGCCGCCGCCTGCACCGTAGTTGTTGATGAACACCTGGCCGCTCTTCACGCGCTTGGCCATGCGGAACTGGCGCGCGCCGTCGGCGGTCCAGACACCGGCCACGAGGCCGAACTGGGTGGCGTTGGCGAGTGCGACGGCTTCGTCTTCGTCGGCGAACTGCATCGCGGCGAGCACGGGGCCGAACACTTCTTCCTGCGCCAGGCGATGGTCCACGGGCACGTCGCGCAGCAGGGTCGGGGCCTGGTAGAAGCCCGTCTCGGGCGCTTCCTCGACCACCACGCCCTGCGCCACCATCGGGATGCCGGCGTGTTGCGCGTCGCTCAAGAAGTCCCACACGCGCTGCTGCTGCGTCTGGCGGATCAGCGGGCCGACGTCGAGGTCCATCGCGGCGGGGCCGACGCGCAGGGCTTCGAAGGCATGGCCCAGGCGCTCGAGCAGGGGCTCGTAGATGTCGCGCTGGATCAGCACGCGTGAACCCGCCGAGCAGGTCTGGCCGGCGTTCTGCACGATGGCGTTGATGATCACCGGAATGGCCGCGTCGAGGTCGGCATCGGCAAAGATGATCTGTGGGCTCTTGCCGCCCAGTTCGAGCGTGACCGGGCAGTGCCGTTCGGCCGCCACCTGCTGGATCAGCGTGCCGATCTTCGGGCTGCCGGTGAAGCTGATGTGGTCGATGCCTTCGTGGCGTGCGAGTGCGTCGCCGACTTCATGGCCGTAGCCCGTCACGATGTTGAGCGCGCCGGCCGGAAAGCCGACCTCGGCCGCCAGCTGCGCCACGCGGATCAGCGACAGGCACGCGTCTTCGGCCGGCTTCACCACGCACACGTTGCCGGCCGCCAGGGCGCCGCCCACGCTGCGCCCGAAGATCTGCATGGGGTAGTTCCACGGAATGACGTGGCCCGTAACGCCGTGCGGCTCGCGCCAGGTGAAGACGCTGTAGCCGTCCTGGTAGGGAATGGTTTCGCCGTGCAGCTTGTCGCAGGCGCCGGCATAGAACTCGAAGTAGCGTACCAGCGCCACCGCGTCGGCGCGGGCCTGCTTGACGGGCTTGCCGCAGTCGCGCTGCTCGATGAGCGCGAGCTCGTCGACGTGCTCGGCGATCTTCTGCGAAAGCTTGAAGAGCAGGCGGCCGCGGTCGGCGGCGCTGACCTTGTGCCACACGCCCTCGAAGCAGTCGCGCGCGGCGCGCACGGCGGCGTCGATGTCGGCGGCGTTGCTGCGCTGGATCTCGTCGAAGGGCTGGCCGTCCGACGGGTCGATGACGGGGAGGGTGCGGCCGGAGGCGGAAGGAACGTCCGCGTTGGCGATGTAGTTGAGCTGCATGGGGCGAGATTTTGCGCGAAGCACGCGCCGCGCGTGGTGCCCCGGCCGGCCCGCCTTACTTCGCCGCAGTGGCTTTGGGCAGCGCGCGCACGGCGTTCAGCATGCGCTCGACGTGCTTGTCGGGGTTGAGGTTCTGGTAGTAGTAGGCGACCTTGCCGTCGGTCGCGATCACGTACGACAGGCGGTTGGCGAAGTCGGGCCGGGTCTGCATCAGCGCGTCGAAGCCCTGGATCACGGTCTTGCCCTGGTCGGACGCCACCGGAAAGCGGCTCTGGCAGGACTTGACCGAGAACTTGGAGAGCGTGTCGATGTCGTCGGCCGAGACGCCGATCACCGTGGCCCCGAGCGCGGTGAACTGGTCGACCGCCTCGGCGAAGGCGTGGGCCTCGATGGAGCAGTCGTTCGAGTCGGCCGCCGGAAAGAAGTACAGCACCACCGGCCCCTTGGCCAGCGCCTCGGCCAGCGAGTAGCGGAAGGTCTTGCCGCCGAGCGCGGCGGTGGCCGTGAACTTGGGCGCGGGGTCGCCGATGTCGAGTGCGGCGTGGGCACTGGGTACCCCGGCGGCGAGGGCCGCGGCCCACAAAGCGGTGCGCAAAAGGAGCGATCGGGCCATGATGTAACTCCGAAGCGAAGTGAACCGAATTCTAGGACGGCGCCTTGCGAAATGGGCCCTCGCTGAAACCGCAACCGGCGCGGCGGCGTACATCAGGGCAATGGCAACCACAACGACAAGAGGAATCCGATCATGAATGCCTGGGCCCGGTCTTTCTTGCGCACGGCGCTGGCCGGCGTGCTGTTGGCATTGCTTGCGGCTTGCGGCTCCTTGCCGCCGGCGCGCGAACGCCCGGCCGAGCACGCGGCCACGGCCGACCCGGGCACGGCGCTCGCCAAGATCGTCGCGGCCTCCACGCCGCCCGGCGAGCATTCGGGCTTTCGGCTGATGCCGCTGGGCGTGTACTCGCTCGACGCGCGCCTCCAGCTGGCGCAGCGGGCCGAGCACTCGCTGGTGGTGCAGTACTACCAGCTCGAGAACGACGCCGTCGGCCGCCTGCTGCTGCGCACGCTGCGCGAGGCAGCGGCGCGCGGCGTGAAGGTGCGGGTGCTGGTGGACGACCTGTACACCGTGAAGAGCCAGCAGCTCTTGCTGGCGCTGTCCGAAACGCCGAACGTGTCGGTGCGCCTCTTCAACCCTTTCTGCTGCGCGCGCAACGGATTTCTCTCGCGCTTCGTGGTGTCGATCTTCGACATCCACCGGCTCAACCACCGCATGCACAACAAGCTCTTCATTGCCGACGGCGCGATGGCGGTGGTGGGCGGGCGCAACATCGCCGACGAGTATTTCGTGCTGAGCGAGGCGCAGAACTTCATCGACATGGACGCGCTGGTGGTCGGCAAAGTCGTGTCGCAGCTCGAGAGCATCTTCGACGCCTACTGGAACAGCGACCAGATCTGGCCCATTGCCGAGATCGTGCGCAAGGAAGCCGGCGCCGCCACCTTCGACGACGAGGTCGGCATGGCCGGTCCGCCGCCGAAGGTCGTGCTGCCGCCTTCCGACATCCTCGGCTACGGTCCGATCGCCGAAGAGCTCGATGGCGGCCGCATGGGCCTGCTGTGGGGCGAGGCGCGCGCCATTGCCGACCCGCCCTCCAAGCCCACGACTTTGACGGCCGAAGACGCCATTGCCACCAGCGTGACCATGAAGGTCTGGGCGCTGCTGCTCGACGCCAAGACCGAGGTCGACCTGACCTCGCCCTACCTCGTGCCCGGCGAGCGCGGCATGGCCGCCTTCGAGGACCTGGCCCGGCGCAAGGTCAAGCTCACGTTGCTGACCAATTCACTCGCTGCCAACGACGAGCCGCTGGTGCACACCGGCTACGCGCGTTACCGCGAGCGCCTGCTGAAAGGCGGCGCCGACCTGTACGAGCTGAGCCCGCAGCGCACCACCGCGAGCATGCGTTTCGGCAGCTTCGGCACCTCGCTGGGCCGGCTGCACGCCAAGACTGCCGCCATCGACAAGACGCGCATCTTCGTCGGCTCGATGAACCTCGACCCGCGCTCGGCCAGCCAGAACACCGAGATGGGCGTGGTGGTCGACAGCCCGCAGTTGGCGCGCGAGATGCTGCGCATCATCCATGTGAGCAAGCTGCAGAACTCGTACCGGCTGCGGCTGTCGAAGGAGGGCGGCACGCTCGAATGGCTCACGAACGACGGCGAGAAAGAGGTGATCCTCACCTCGGAACCCGAGTCGGGTTTCTTCCAGCGCCTGTACAACACCCTGATCTCTCCGCTGGTGCCCGAGATGCTGTTGTAGCCTCGGGGGATGGCGCAGACCTTCACTTCTCTTTCGGCTCCGCAGGTCATGCTGTGGGGCCTGCTTTTTTTCGGCGGTATCTACCTGGGTTTCGGCGCGCTCACCTGGCTGGTCACGAAGCGGGTGTTGCCGGCGATGGGCGTCGGGCGCGCGCTCGACCCGCGGCCGCTGCAGCCCGGGCAGTTGCGGCGCGAATTGACGCAATCGGGCATCTCGGTGCTGATCTTCGGGCTGGGCATGGTGTTTCCGTGGGGGCTGCTGCAACTGGGCTGGGCGCGGCTCGAGCCCGACGCGGGCTGGCGCCGCATCGGCATCGAAATCCTCGTGCTCGCGGTGTGGAACGACGTGCATTTCTGGCTCAACCACCGGCTGCTGCACACGCGCTGGCTGCGCCGCTTTCACGGCCCGCACCACCGCTCGTTCGTGACCACGCCGTGGGCCACCTACAGCTTTCACCCGATCGAGGCGCTGATGCTCGGCAACGTGATCCTGCTGCCGATGGTGCTGCACGATTTCAGCTTCTGGTCGCTGGCGTCGGTGCCGGTCTTCAGCCTGTTCTTCAACTGCGTCGGGCATTCGAACTACGACTTCGTGCCCGGCGTGTCGTACAGCCACTGGTTCGCCGCGAGCCGTCGGCATCACCTGCACCATGCCGTGCACAACGGCAACTACGGTTTCCAGTTCACCTTCATGGACCGGCTGTTCCGCACGCGCATCGCGGCCGACGCGGCCGAGCCGCTGTTCCAGGCTTTTCGAAAGAAGCATGGCGCCACCACTGCCTGACGCGCGCCATCGGCTGCCGAGGCTGCGGCACTGGCGCGACTGGCAAAGCCTTGCGTACCTCGTCGCATTGCCTGCGCTGGCGGCGTGGCAATGGGTGCACGGCTTCCAGGTGCTGCTGTATGCGCTGATGCTGTTCCTCACGCTCGGCATCGGCGTGATCCATCACAACCACGTGCACCTGCGCATGTGGCGCGGTCGTCGCATGAACCGGCTGACCGACTTCTGGATCACGCTGCTGCAGGGCCATCCGACTTTTGTCTTCTGGCCCGCGCACGTGGCCAACCACCACCGCCACCGCCATGGGCCGAAGGACGTGGCGCGCACCTACCGTTTCGGCGGCGACACCAACCACCTGATCGGCTACCTGCTGCATCCGTTCCAGGCCGTGTGGGTGTTGGTGCCTGTGTTCGTCGGCTGGCTCGCGCGGCTTCACCAGCATCACCGCGGCGCCTGGCGCTACTGCATGGCGCAGTACGCGCTGTGGCTGGTCAGCTGGACCGTGCTGCTGGCGATCGACTGGCGCAAGGCATTGCTGTTCGTGATCGTGCCGCAGCTGCACGGCCTGCACTGGCTGTTGGCGACCAACTACCTGCAGCACGCGCACGCCGACGGCCGCAAGACGCCGCGCAAGGAGGCACCCGGCGATACCCGCGGTAGCCAGCTGAACTACGCCCGCAATTTCGAGGGGCTGGTGAACCCCTTGCTGTTCAACATCGGCCTGCACACCGCACACCACGAGAACCCGCATGCCCATTGGTCCGAGCTCACGCACCTGCATCACACGCGCTACCGCGCGCAGGTGGCACCCGCGCTCAACGAGGGCGGGCTGGTGCCGTACATGGTGCGCGTCTTCGTGCTGGGGACCGTGTGGCCGCGTTTTCGCAGCCGCTCGCTGATGCCTCCCGATTCACCTATTGCCTGAACCCATGCCCGTTTCATTCCAACGCGTGTACCTCGAAAGCGCCGGCTATTTCATGCCCGGCGAGCCAGTTCCCAACGACCGCATGGACGCGTACATCGCGCCGCTCAACCGCATGTCGGAGCGCATCAAGCGCCGCATCCTGGCCGAGAACGGCATCCTCACGCGGCACTACGCGATCGACGAAGAGGGCGTGACGCGCCACACCAACGCGCAACTGGCGGCCGGCGCGATCCGCGACTGCCTGCAGCGCGGCGGCGCCGAGCTGTCGCGCGTGTCGCTGCTGGCCAGCGGCTCCTCGGGCGGCGACACGCTGATGCCCGGTTTTGCCAACATGATCCAGGGCGAGCTGGCAGCACAGCCGATGGAAACGCATTCGGTGCACGGCATCTGCGCGGCCGGCGTGTCGGCGATCCAGACGGCCGCGCAGGGCATCGAGCTGGGCGCACACCGCTCGGCGCTGGCGGTGGCGAGCGAAATGCCGTCGCGTCTGTTCAAGCGTTCGCGCTTCGCGGCGCGCGGCTACGAGACCGATTTCGACTCGCACTTCCTGCGCTGGATGCTGTCCGATGGCGCGGGCGCGCTGCTGCTGTCCGACGGCACGCCCGCGCTGGCCGGCAAGCCGGGGCTGCGCCTCAGGCTGAAGTGGGTGCACCAGCGCGCCTTCTCGGGCGACTACCCGGTGTGCATGCAGCTCGGCCTCACCGAAGACCGTGCGCGTGGTCATCTCGATTTCGGCTCATGGGCCGAAGCCGAGGCGGCCGGTGCGCTGTCGCTGCGCCAGGACATTCGCCTCTTGCCGCATCTGTTCGACATCGGCATCCACGAGTACGCGGGGCTGGTGCGCGACGGCTGGGTCGATCCGAAGCGGGTTGACCATTTCCTGTGCCATTACTCGTCGGAAAAATTCATCCCGGTGGTCGAAGACCTCATGGCCAAGGCCGACCTGGCGATTCCGCGCGAGCGCTGGTGGAGCAATTTGGCCTGGCGCGGCAACACCGGCGCGGCATCGATCCTCGTGATGCTGGCGGAGTTCCTGCACACCAAGGCGCTGAAGCCGGGCGAGCAGATCTTCTGCTACGTGCCGGAGTCGGGGCGCTTCATGGCGGCGTACATGCTGCTCGAGGTCGAGGCCGTCGATGCGACGCCTGTCGTGATCGCGCCCCGCGCCGCGGCGGTCGTGCCTGACGACGACCTCGTCATCGCGCCACCGCACGATCCGGCCGCCGCGCCTGAAGGCCTGGGCGCCTTGCTGACCGAGCTGGCCGCCATCTGGCACGACTACCGCTCGCGCGTGTGGCGCACGCCGCTGATCCGCCAGATCCGCGAGCGCCGCTTTGCCGTGCCCGACTACCTGAACTGGATGGAGCAGTGGGTGCCGCAGGTGCGCGAAGGCAGCCTGTGGATGCGCGAAGGCGCCGCCTCGCTGAGCGCGCCGTACCGCATGCTGTCGTCGCTGATCGACGTGCACGCGGGCGAGGAGCAGAACGACTTCAACATCCTCTTCAGCGACTACCGCAAGGCGGGCGGCACGGTCGAGTCGATCGACGAGTTGCGCCGCAACCCGGGCGGCGAGGCGCTCAACGCCTACCTGCACGGGCTGGCCGCCACGCGCGACCCGATCGGCCTGCTGGGCGCGATCTACATCATCGAAGGGACGGGCCAACGCATCGTGCCGGCGCTGTTGCCGCTGCTCAAGGCCAGCCTGAAGCTGCCGCCCGATGCCTTCCGCTTTCTCGAGTACCACGGCCACAACGACGAGCACCACCTGAACCGCTGGCTCGCAGCGGTCGAGATGGTGATGGCCGTGGAGGGGCAACCCCGCGCCGCCCGCCAGATTGCCGACACCGCGCGCCACACGGCCGCGCTGTACCTGATGCAGTTCCAGCACATCACCGAACGAATGCCCCATGGATCGAACCCCTGATTTCCTGACGCAGACGCACGACGAGCGCGACCCCAGCCCGTGGCTGGCGCTGTACCTCGACCAGAGCACGCCGCTGCCCGACGACGTCAAGTCCGCGTGGCTGGCCGATTCGAGTTCGGCGTCGCGCCAGTACCTGCTGCCGTTCCTGCGGCCGATCGCGCGGCTGACGATCATCCTGATCCAGATCGTGAAGGTGTTCGTGCCGCGCAACTGGTCGCACTCGATGCTGCTGCATCGCTTTCTGGCGTGGGGGCTCAAGCGCTTCGTGTCACCCGAGGCCAACTGGCTGATCCTGCGGCACTTTCACCTGGGCTCGCAGGTGCTGAGCTTCATCGGGCGCAACTCGCCCGCGCCCGTGGGCACGTCGCCGCTGGAACCGGCCGACATCGACGCGCTGAAGGACGAGATGTTCCTGAAGCACGACCTGAATTTGTTCAACTTCGTGATCCGGCTGAACACGGCGTTGCGCGACAAGGGGCTGGCGCTGTGCAAGGCCGAGCAGGTCGATTTCTCGATGATCCAGTCGCCGGCGCTGCGGCTGGAAGACATGCCCCAGGGCAAGCTGAATTTTCTCGACTTGCAAAGCGCCATCGAGCTGTTCACGCCGCTGTACCAGCTGATGCTGACCGACAACGATTTCTGGCGCGCCGCCAACTCCTTGCAACTGGACGAAACCATCGGCATCTACGCGGCGACGATCCTGAACGCGCCCGAGCACCTGATCCTGGTCAACAACAAGCATCCGCTGGTGCCGCTGTCGACCTTGCGGGCCGGGCACCGGCTGGTAATCCACGGCTTGTCGACCGAAATGCTTCACAGCCTGCTCCAGCGCATGCGCGCGGCGCAGGAGGGAGGGGCGCCAGAACCACTTCGGCGCGACCCGCCCCTTGCATAGGGGTATGCTGTCCCCACATGCAAACCATGAACACGACCCGAAATCCGTCTCCCAAGACCGATCTGGCAGTGACCCACGTGCTGGCTCAGCTGCTGGAGAGGCTTGAGCACAGCGCCGTGCCGGTTGGCGCCGCGCAGTACCGCTCGGTGGTCGAGCACCTGGTGCATGAATTCGAAGACGTCGAACCCGGTGCCGAATTGGGCCAACTGCTCGATGCCTATCCGGCCGCCTCCGAGGTCTACGAAAATATGAATTACCAGCACGCCGGCCTTTGCCGCTCGGCGCTGGACGTTTCCCTGGCCGCCGAAGGCGCAGCCAAGGAAGCCATTGCCCGCGCCATGCGCGGTGACGAATCGAACAAGGACAAGATGCATGGCCAAGGGTGAAGTGAAAACGGCAGTGGTGGCGGACGGGCTGCGCTACAAATCGAAGGCGCCGGGCTCTCCGTTCCGCGCCTCGGCGTCGTTCAGCGGGGCCACGATGTCCTGCTTCATGTGCGGCAAGCACCGCGTGCGTTCGCAGCTGCGCACGCGCCAGGTGCTGGGCAAGTCGCAGACCGTCTGCGCACCGTCGTGCAAGGCGCTCGACGAGGCCCTCGAGGCCGAAGCATCGTCGAGCTGAACCCCTAGCACGACGCCGCGTCGCGTTGGCGACATGGCCTCATCGGCATGTCGTCGATTGCCTTCCCTCCCGGGCGCAATCGATATACAGTTGGACACAAATGATGCAAGTAATTGCATTTAATCTAAAGTTCTAATTTGTAGCCGATGACCACTCAAATCCAGCAAGAAGGCGATCGGTGCCCCGCAGCGGGCGTGGATTTTTCTGTGCGTGGAGGGCCTGAGCTGTGAACAAGCCGCGCCACGTCGTCATGCAGGTCGTCAAGCGCTCGTCTGGCAGCGCCACGCACCACGTCGAATTCCTGATGGACGACAACTTCGCCGAGCGCCTGCGTCAGTTGCGCTCGCTGGTGCCGCCGCTGGGTGCCCTCAACAAACAACGCGACCTCGTGATCGACAAGGTCCGCGTGCGCCTGCCCAACGCCATCTGGCGCTCGGGCAACGAGATCGCCATCGACGGCGGGGTGGACGGCTCCTGCATCGTGATCGCGGCCGAGGGCTCGTTCAACTGCGGCGGCAAGGACCGCCGCACGCGCGAAAAGCTCGTGACCTACAACTTCTCGATCGCACGCCTGATTGAGCTGCACGGCGAACGCCCCGAAGGCGAAACGCTCTACATCCGTGACGGCGTGTTCGCCAACGACGAACCGGCCGAATCACCGGCCGGCCGCTGGGTGGCTTCCATGCACGAACTCGAAGTGGTGATGCGCGTGCCCGACGCCCCGTCGGATTTCGACACGCTGCACGATCTCTCGCTGCGCGCCGATGGGCAGCCGACGCAGGCGGGGGCGTTGAACCCGCACCGCGCCAGCATCTACTGACTGACGAACTCAGGCCGACGTTGCCGCAGCAGTGCCCACGGGCGTGAACTGCGCGCCGTTGTCGGCCAGCCAGCGCGCCGAGAGGCTGCTGTCCTGCTGGTCGGGATGGAAGTCGCTGCGCAGATACAGGCGCCAGCCCGCGAGATTGCCCCGCAGCAGGCCGCCGCGGCCCAGCAGGATGCGCGCGGCGCTCTTCCAGGTGGCCCACTTCCACAATTGCTTTTCATGCCGCAGGTTGTCGACCGTCTGGCGCATCAGGTCGCCGAGGAACATCACCGTCACGCGGCGGAACCAGCGCGTGCGCCATTCGTCGGAGCCGCCCGCGGCCTTGTAGATGTCGAAGGCGACGCTCTTGTGCTCCAGCTCTTCCGCGCTGTGCCACAGCCACATCGTGCGCAGCCGGGGCTCGGCGCCGTCCAGGATCTCGGGTCGGGCCAGCAGCCACTCGGCGAACATGGCCGTGAAGTGCTCGGTGGCGGCCGTCACGGCCAGCGCGTGGCGCGGGTCGGCGCCGTCCATCAGTTCCATGCGCTGGCTGGCGCGCGCAGTCCAGCGGTCGACCAGGCCTTGCTGGTCGAGGTGCGCGTTGAACAGCGAATGGATGCGGCGGTGCGTCGCCTCCTGGCCGATGAAGCCGCGCACGTCGGCGCGATAACGCTCCTGCACCTCCGGTGGCAGCGTGGCCATGGCGTCGCGCACGGCGTCGATGAAGAACTGCTCGCCGAAGGGAAAGCTCATCGACAGGGCGTTGAAGAAAGCCGTCGAAAAGGCATCGCCGCCGCACCAGTCGCGGGAGAAGGGCGGTTGCAGGTCGATCAGCAGGCGGCGGACAACGAGTTCGGTCATGGGGAGGCAATTCCTGAGGTCGTGGGCAAAAGTTGGTACAACTCCGTACCGCGTGCCGCCATGGTGCAATTGTGAACTGGTACTGTCAAGTACCGAGGCGTAGGAAAATGAATCCGACATGACTGCCACCATCGACAAACCCGTCACGCCCGATGCCGCCGAAGGCGCGCCCAGCGAGCACTACACGCGGCTGCTGCAGGGCATGGCGCATGCCGTGGCGGCCAAGGGCTACGCAGACACGACCATCGCCGACATCGTGCGTGAGGCGGCTGTGTCGCGGCGCACGTTCTACGAGCACTTCAGCACCAAGACCGAGTGCCTGATCGCGCTGTACGAAACGGCCAGCCGGCTCGGCCTGCAGGCCGTGAGCGAGGCCTTCGACCCGGCCCAGCCCTGGCACACGCAGGTGGAGCAGGCGATGACCGCGTACATGGACTACCTCGCGCAAGACCCGGTGCTGCTGCGCACGCTGTTCGTCGAGATCCTGGGGCTGGGCCTGCCGGGCCTGGCGGCGCGGCGGCGCGTGAACGGCGAGATCGCCAACTTCATCCAGGTGGCGATCAACAGCAGCGATTCAGGTGAGACACCCGCGGCGCACATGAGCAGCCAGATGGCGATGACGGTGGTGGGCGGCATCAACGAACTGGTGCTGCAGGCCATCGAGCAGGACCGCGTGGGCGACCTGCGCGAGCTGGTGGCGCCGGCCACGCGGCTGGTGCGCGCCGTGGCGGCCGACAGCCGACGCTAAACCTGCTGCTCGGCCTTGCGCGGCGTGGCCGCGGCCCACAGCACGAGGAGGCCCACCACCACCATCGCCGCCAGCGCCCCGAGGTACGGCAACACGTCGTGCAGCGGCGCGCCCATCTGGTTGAGCCGCAGCGAGGCCTGGATGCCTGCCGTGCTTGGGAACAGCCAGCGCAGCGCCTGCAGCGGCGCGGGCAGGGCCTCGACGGGCCACGAGAAGCCCGAGAGAAAAGCCATCGGCAACGCAGTGAACAGCAGCACCTGCAGCGCGCGCTCGCGGTCGCGGAACCAGCAGCCCAGCAGCAGGCCGAGCACGCAGATCGCGGGCACGTAGAACAGCAAAAGCACCAGCGCCCCGAACGGATTGCCGCCGCGCGGGTAGTCCTGCAAAAAGAACACCCAGCCGAAATAGAACACGCCGCTCAGCACGCCGAAGCCCGACAGCGCACCCAGCCGCCCGAGCCACGCGCCCATGCCCGCGCGCAGGCGGCGGGCCTCGGCCCAGGTGCCGGCCAGCATCGCGGCGCCCATCAGCAGCGTCTGTTGCAGAATCAGCAGCGCCACCGCTGGCACCACGTAGCTGCCGTAGCCTTCGGTGGGGTTGAACAGCGGCACGAGCTGCGTGTTGAGCGGGCTGTGGCTGCGCGCCGCCTGGATCGCGCTTTGGCCGCCGGCCTGCAGCTTGCGAATCTCGACACCGGCCGACACCGTGCCCACCGCCTCCGAGAAGCCGTACAGCACGGCCTTGTTCAGCAGCGCATAGGCGCCGTTGCCTTCAATGGTCACCACTGCCGGGGTGCCGCGCAGCACGTTGCGCTTGAGGTCTTGCGGCAGCAGTGCGTAGCCTTCGATCTCGCCGCGCCACAGCGCCTGCTGCGCCTCGTGCACGTCGGACGTGACCATGCGCACATCGAGCCGCGGGCTGGCCATCGCGAAGCGCGCGATCTGCCGCGACAGCCCGCTGTGGTCCTGGTCGACCACCGCCACCGGCACCCGCGTGACGGCCTGCGTGCCGTAGGGCCAGGGGTAGAAGAAGCCGTAGATGATGGGCGCGAGCAGCATGATCAGTAGCACGCCCTTGTCGCGCAGCACACCGAGCGCCGTGTCGCGCCAGGCGGCGGCGAAGCCTTGGAGGGAGGTGCTGCTCATCAGCGGCCTCCCCACGTCTCGGGCGCAGCGGCCGCGCGCACCAGCAGCGTGGCCGACATGGCCAGCAGCACCGCAGTGCCCACCACCATCCACAGCGGCGTGGCGGCCGAGTACGCCACGGGCGCGCCCATCTGCAGCTGCTCCATCTGCACGCGGATGTAGTGCGTGTAGGGCAGCAGGTTGGCCCACAGCTGCGCGAGCACCGGCATGGCGACCAGCGGAAAGCCCACGCCGCCGAACGCGAAGGCCGGCGCGGTGATGAATCCGGTCGCCGACAGCGCGGTGCGCAGCGAGCGCGTGAGGCTGGACACGAAGGCGCCGAGCGCGATCGACAGCGCCACGAACACCACAAGTGCGAACAGCGTCCAGCCCACCGAACCGACCGGGTGCCAGCCGCGGCCCGCGGTGATCCACAGCATGGCGGCGATGCCCACGGCCGACAGGCTCGCGAACGGCAGCGCGAGCTTGCCTGCCAGCGCGGCCAGCGCCTCGGGCCAGCGCGGCGCGGTGCCGAGCCAGCCGCCCAGGCTGCGGTCGCGCAGCTCGCGGCCCACGGCCCAGGCGCCCGCCGTCATCGCGAGGATGTGCAGCAGCGCCGGAATGAGCGCAGCACCGAGAAACTGCTCGTAGTCGGTCGAGGTGTTGAACAGCGCCACCATGCTGGCCTTGACCGGGTCCATGCTCACGCGCGCGGCCTTCATCGATTCGCCGCGCTTGTTGCGCACCGCGAGTTCGACGCCGCCCGACATCGTGGCAACGGCGGTGCGCACGTCGCGCTGGATCAGGCTCGAATGCGTGCCCAGCTGCGCGTTGTGCAGCAGCACGATCTGCCCGACGCGGCCTTGCTTGACGTCGCGGCTCAGGTCGCGCGGCACCTGCACCGCCGCATCGACCGCGCCGCTGGTGAGCGCGCGCTGCATCTCGGCCTCGTCGGCGTACTGCTGCGTCACGCGCAGGCCCGGCGTGGCATCCAGGAAGCGCACCAGCTGGCGCGAGAGCGCGGAGTGGTCCTGGTCGAGCACGCCGATCGGCAGGCGCTCGGGCAGGCCGGCCGAGAAAATCCACCAGATCAGGAACACCGCGAGCAGCGGCACCCACGAGATCATGGCCAGGTCCCACGGGCGCGTGCGCAGCAGCGCGAATTCGCGCCGGGCGCTGGCGGTGGAAAAGCCGCGCAGGCTCATGACGGGTTCGGGCTCAGTCGACCAGCACGCTCATGCCGGGGCGCGCGCCTTCGATCGGCTTGAGCGGCCGGGCGCGGACCTCGAAGGTGCGCACGTCGAAGCCGGCACCGCCGCGCGTGGCGCGCCAGGTGGCGAAGTCGGGCAGCACCCCGCTGTAGTACACCTTGAAGCGGGCCGTGCGCCGGTCTTCGGGCAGGGCCGGCAGGCGCGCGTCGAACTCCTTGTCGAGAGCGAAGCGGGCCAGCCGGTCTTCGCGCACGTTGAGCACCACCCACTGGTCGTTCAGGTCGACCACCGTGACCACGGCCACGCCCTGCGGTGAGAGTTCGCCGACCTTGGCGAGCACCTTGGCCACTTCGCCGGCGACCGGGCTGCGCAGTTCGGTCTCGGCCTTGGCCGCTTCCACCTCGGCGACCACGCCGGCCACCTGCCGCACCTGGGCGTTGGCGGCGGCCTTGTCTTCGGTGCGGGCGCCGGTGCGCGCCATGTCGTACTGCGCCTTGGCCGCCACGGCTGCGTCGCGTGAGGCCTTCCAGTTGGCTTCGGCCTCGTCGCGCTTCTGGTCGGCCACGAGGCCGTCGCGGGCCAGGCCGTCGACGCGGCGGAACGAGGTCTGCGCGAGCTGTGCGGCGGTTTCAGCGCGCTGCCATTGCATGCGCGCCATTTCGATTTCTTGCGGGCGGGCGCCGTGTTGTGCCTTGTCGGCCACGGCCTGCGCGGCCTGCTCGGCGGCGGTGGCCTGTGCCAGCTTGGCGCGCACCTCGGGGCTGTCCATGCGCACCAGCAGGGCGCCGGCCTGGATGCGCTCGCCTTCCTTCACCGCCACTTCGGCGATGCGCGCCGTGACCTTGCCGGCCACGTCGGTCTCGCGCGCTTCCATCTGGCCCTGGAACACCTCGGGCGCCGGTTGCGCGGCGCGCCAGAAGCCCCAGACGAGCAGCACCAGCACAAGCAGTGCGGCGGCGATGGCGATCAGTCGGCGGGTCTTGGCACTCATCATGGTCAGTTCACCTTCACGTCGGCGCGCGCGATGTAGTCGGAAAAAGTCTCGGACAGGCCCGCGCTCTCGAGCAGCTGCGCGAGCGCCTGCACGTAGTCGTTGGCGGCCTGCGCGCGTTCGGTCAGCACCTTGGCCTGGTTGGTCTCGGCGTCGATCAGGTCGAGCGTGGTGCTAGTGCCTTCGCGCAGCCCGGCGGTGCGCAGCTTGACCACCTCTTGCGCGAGCTCGACCGAGACTTTCATCTCGAGGTACTGGCGGCGCGCGTTGTCCAGCGCGCGCCAGTTGCGTTCGACCAGCAGCGAGATGTCGCTGCGCGCCTGCAGGTCGGTGCGCTCGGCCTGTTCGACCTGCTTGTGCGAGGCGGCCGAGAGCGCGTTGCGGTCGACCGAGTCGTACAGCGTCCAGCGCACGCCGAGGCCGGCCACCCAGTCGGCGTTGCCGCTCTTGATCTCGCGCGTGCCGAAGGCGATGACCTGCGGTCGGCGCAAGGCTTCTTCGCCTTCATGCAGCTGCTCGGCCTGCGCCTTCTTGGCCGCGACCTTGCCCAGGCCCGGATGCCGCGTGAGCGCCGCATCGATGAAGTGGCCGAGCGGTTCGATCGGCGCGCTGATGAGAAACAGCGGCGTCTGCGGCGTGACGCTGCCCTCGGCGCGCACGGTGCGCGCCAGGGCCACGCCCGCGAGCGCGGCGTCGTTCTCGGCCTTGCGGGCGTTGCGGCGCGCTTCTTCATAGGCGGCGCTGGCCTGCAGCCGCTCGACGCGCGAGATCACGCCGGCCGCGAGCATCTTCTGCGCCGCCGCGTCGTGCTGCGCGATGGTGCGCTCGGCCTGCAGGCGCAGCGTGGCGGCGCGTTGCGCGAGCTGGGCGCCGAAGTAGCGCTGCACCAGCAGCGTGTCGACCTCGTGGCCGGCCTGTTCGGCATCGGCCTGGGCTTCGCGTGCCTGCGCCGAGACAAAGCCGCGCACCGCGTCGGTCGCACCGCCCAGGTAGAGCGGCCATACAGCCGACACCGAGGCGTTGGCGCCGGTGTCGTGGCGGTTCAGCGTGTAGCTGTTGGGCAGCTGCGGAATCGGCACGCGCGAGATGAAGCCCTGGATCGATGGCGGCAGCGACGAGCCGATCTGGCCGAGCTTCTGGTTGAGCGGGTCGAGATCGAGGTTCAGGTTCGCGTTGTACGCATAGGCCAGCCCCGAGATGCTGACCACGGGTCCGCCCAGGCGCTTGACGCCTTCGCTCTGCAGCTCCTTGGCCTCGACGGCGATGCGCGCGGCGGCCAGCTTGTCGGAGCGCTCGACCATGCGCAGGCGCGCGGCGTCGAAGCTCAGCGCCAGGGCGTTGGCGTCGCCGCGGGCCTGCTGCTGGGCGAAGGCGGCGGCGCCCATGAGGGCAGGCAACAACAGCAGCAGGGACGGAAGAAGGGCGAGGCGAGGGCGTGTCATCGGCATCAGGCGGTCTTGTGCAGCAGGGCGTCGAGCTCCTGCTGCAGGATCACGGGAAAGGCGGCCTGCACCGCCCCTGTGGCCAACGGCCGCGCTTTTTCGAGCAACTGCGCGGCGCGGCCTGCATCGAGGGTGTCCCCGGAGAGCAGGCTGTCGGCCAGCGTGCGCAGCCAGCGCCGCGC
Organism: Variovorax sp. RO1; assembly: GCF_002849325.1. NCBI lineage: Bacteria > Pseudomonadati > Pseudomonadota > Betaproteobacteria > Burkholderiales > Comamonadaceae > Variovorax > Variovorax sp. RO1. The sequence goes on along the minus strand of NZ_PKMT01000003.1, from coordinate 684,124 downwards.
CACGGTGCGCAGCGTGCGGACCATGGTTTCCTGCATGCCGATGACCGCTTCGAGCGGCAATCCGAGCGCGGCCAGCTGTTCGGCGACCTGACCGAGTGCCGGGCTCAGCACCTGCACCTGGCCGTCGGGCAGTTCACGCATGAGGCCGGCGCGGGTGGCGCGGCCGAGCAGGGCGGGCGTCATCTGGCCTTGCCACTTGATGGCCAGCGCCTGGGCCGACACCACCACGGGCGTTTCTTCGGCGAACAGGCTGCCCGACACCGAGCGCGCCACGGCCAGCAGGTCGGGCCAGGTGGAGGCCGGCGCGCGCGTGAAGATGCGGCGGATCGCCTCGATGCCGAAGCCCTGTTCGCGCAGTTCGCGGATCAGCGCCAGGCGTTGGATGTGGTCGGCGCCGTACAAGCCGAGCCGGCCCTGCAGCCGCGGCGGCGGCAGCAGGCCGCTCGTGGTGTAGGCGCGGATGTTGCGCACCGTGACGCCCGTGCGCGCCGCCAGGGCCTCGATGGAGAGGTCCTGTGGGGCGGTGGAATCGGGGGCGGCGGTGGGTGCGTTCATGTGACAGTTTCAATGTTACATCGAAAATGTTGCATAAAACCAGCCCGGATCGCGCGGTCCGGGCGCCGCATCCTCAGCCCGGCTTGCGCTGCGCCGGGTCGTAGAAGAACTGCTCTTCGGCGATGCGCTCGCCGTCCCAGCGCTGCCAGGCGATCTCTTCCATGCGCATGCGGCCGCCGCCCTTGAAGGCGAACTCGAAGATCCAGTGGATGGCGACGTGGTCGCTGTTCACCAGCACCGGTCGCACGCAGGTCGACGCCACCGATTCGGTGCGCGCGAGCACGGCGCTTTCTTGTGCGACCAGCGTGCTGCGCCCGCGCCGCGGCTCGGCCTGGTTCTCGCGCATGGTGGCGTCTTCGGTATAGAAGTCTTCGATGACCTGGGCATGCGCGCCGCCTTCGACGGCGGCAATGAAGGCTTCGAGCCGGGCGGCGGTCGGCATGTCAGGACTTCACTTTCACTTCGACGCGGCGTGCTTCGGAGGCCGGGCCGTCGGCCTGCGACTGCTCGGGCTTGGCGAGTTCGATCTTGTCCTCGGGCGCGCCTGCCGCCTTGATGGCGTCGCGCACGGCCATGGCGCGCTGCTTGGCCAGCTCGGCGTTCTTCGCCGGATCGCCGCTGGCGTCGTGGTAGCCGCTCACCAGCACGGTGCTGCCGCTCTGCACGGCCTTGATGACATCGGACAGCGCCTCCTTGGCGTTGGGCGCGACCTCGGCGCTGGCGCTCGCGAAGTAGAACTTCACGATGCCGTTCTCGACCTTCACCGCCGCGGCTTCGGTGGCCACCACGGCCGCCGAGGCGAGGGTGGCGGCCGGCGTGGCTGCTGGTGCCGTCGCAGCGGGTGCCGTGACTGCAGGCGGCGTCTCGACCTTGGCCGGCACGGCAGCCGCCGCATCGCCGGCGTGGAACTTGACCACCAGCGGCACGATGAGCAGCGCCACGATGTTGATGATCTTGATCAGCGGGTTCACCGCCGGGCCGGCCGTGTCCTTGTAGGGGTCGCCCACGGTGTCGCCGGTGACGGCCGCCTTGTGCGCCTCGGAGCCCTTGCCGCCGTGGTGACCGTCTTCGATGTACTTCTTGGCGTTGTCCCACGCACCGCCGCCCGTGCACATCGAAATGGCGACGAACAGGCCGGTGACGATCGTGCCCATCAGCAGGCCGCCCAGCGCCTTCGGTCCGAGCACCAGGCCGACCAGGATCGGCACCACCACCGGCAGCAGCGACGGGATCATCATTTCCTTGATGGCCGCGCCGGTCAGCATGCCCACGGCCTTGCCGTACTCGGGTTTGCCGGTGCCTTCCATGATCCCGGGGATCTCGCGGAACTGGCGGCGCACTTCTTCCACCACCGCACCGGCCGCGCGGCCCACGGCCTCCATGGCCATCGCGCCGAACAGGTAGGGGATCAGGCCGCCGATGAACAGGCCGACGATCACCATCGGGTCGCTCAGGTTGAAGCTGATGTTCAGCCCGAAGCTCTCCAGCTTGTGGGTGTAGTCCGCGAACAGCACCAGCGAGGCGAGGCCGGCCGAGCCGATGGCGTAGCCCTTGGTCACGGCCTTGGTCGTGTTGCCAACGGCGTCGAGCGGGTCGGTCACGGCGCGCACGCTGGCGGGCAGGTCGCTCATCTCGGCGATGCCGCCGGCGTTATCGGTGATCGGGCCGTAGGCGTCGAGTGCCACCACGATGCCGGCCATGCTCAGCATCGACGTGGCGGCGACTGCAATGCCGTACAGGCCAGCCAGCGAATACGACGCCAGGATCGCGATGCACACGAAGATCACCGGCCAGGCCGTCGAACGCATCGACACGCCCAGGCCCGCGATGATGTTGGTGCCGTGGCCCGTGGTCGACGCTTGCGCGATGTGCTGCACGGGCTTGTACTGCGTGCCCGTGTAGTACTCGGTGACCCACACCAGCGCGGCCGTGAGCGCCAGGCCCACGAAGCAGGCGCCGAACAGCTTCAGCTGACTGCCGCTGGCGGCAATGGCGTTGTCGGGAATGATCCAGCTCGTGACGAACCAGAACGCGATCAGCGACAGGGCGCCCGCCACCGCGAGGCCCTTGTAGAGCGCCGGCATCACGTTGACCATGCCCGGAGAGGCCTTCACGAAGAAGCAGCCGATGATCGACGCAATGATCGACACGCCGCCCAGCGCGAGCGGGTACAACACCGCGTCCAGTGGCGCCGCCGTGACCATCAGCGCACCCAGCACCATGGTGGCGATGAGCGTCACTGCGTAGGTCTCGAACAGGTCGGCCGCCATGCCGGCGCAGTCGCCGACGTTGTCGCCCACGTTGTCGGCGATCACGGCCGGGTTGCGCGGGTCGTCTTCCGGAATGCCGGCTTCGACCTTGCCCACCAGGTCGGCGCCGACGTCGGCGCCCTTGGTGAAGATGCCGCCGCCCAGGCGCGCGAAGATCGAGATCAGCGAGGAGCCGAAGGCAAAGCCGATCAGCGGATTGAGGATGGCCGCAAGGCTGTGGTCCGCCTTCGGCGCACTGCCGGCCAGGAACCAGTAGAAGCCCGTCACGCCCAGCAGGCCCAGGCCCACCACCAGCATGCCAGTGATGGCACCGCCGCGAAACGCCACGTCGAGCGCCGGGCCGATGCCCTTGGTCGCGGCTTGCGCGGTGCGCACATTGGCGCGCACCGACACGTTCATGCCGATGAAGCCGCAGGCGCCCGAGAGCACTGCGCCGACCACGAAGCCGACGGCCGTGGTCAGGTCGAGGAAGAGGGCGATGAGCACCGCAAGCACCACGCCGACCACTGCGATGGTGGTGTATTGCTTGGCGAGGTAGGCCGAGGCGCCGGCCTGGATGGCCGCGGCGATTTCCTGCATCCGGGCGTTGCCCGGGTCCTTGGCGAGAATCCAACTTCGGGCCCAGAAACCGTAGCCTACGGCCACCAGGCCGCAGACGATGGCAAGAATCAGGGGGGTGTTGCCGCTCATGCTTAGCTTCTCCATTCGTTCGTTGTGACTTGTGGAGACGGACAGCCTGGGCCCTGCGCGCAACGCGTACGGGACCATGTTCTCCGCCGCGTTGCTTCCTCGAAGCTCACTGCACCGGAGGTGCGGAGCCGATTGGCCAACGGTTGCAATTTACAGGCAAAAACACACACGCGTGCGACCGGTCCGTGACACGGAAAGTAAACTCCGGGTTTGTCCCCATCCGTCTCATACTTTTCAACTACTCGAAAAACGTCATGTCCTTCGACAAAGTCTCCCCCGGCAAGAACGTCCCCGACGCCTTCAACGTCGTGATCGAAATCCCGATGAATGCCGACCCGATCAAGTACGAAGTCGACAAGGAATCGGGCGCGATCTTCGTGGACCGCTTCATGACGACGGCCATGTACTACCCGGCCAACTACGGCTACGTGCCGCAGACCCTGTCGGGCGACGGCGACCCGGTCGACGTGCTCGTCATTGCCCCGTACCCGCTGCTGCCGGGCGTGGTCGTGCCCTGCCGCCCCCTGGGCATCCTGATGATGGAAGACGAAGCCGGCGTCGACGGCAAGGTGCTGGCCGTGCCCACCGACAAGGTGCTGCCGATCTACAGCCACTGGAAGTCGGTCGACGACGTGAACCCGATGCGCCTGAAGGCCATCAGCCACTTCTTCGAGCACTACAAGGACCTGGAAGCCGGCAAGTGGGTCAAGGTGCTGGGCTGGGAAGGCATCGACGCTGCCAAGAAGGAAATTCTTGACGGCATTGCTGCCTACAAGAAGTAATTTCTTTCGTTTGAACGACGGCCTGGATGCTCCGGGCCGTCAGCCCTGGACCGCATCCCCGGCCAGCCGCATCCATTCGCGGTTGACGCCTCGCGCATGCGAGTTCCAGTGGCGCGCCGCCTGCTGCAGCTCGTCCCACTGGCGCTGCGCAGCGGTTGTGTCGCCTTGTTGCGCCAGCCACGCGATGTAGCGGGCGCGCGTTTCCACCGTGTTGTATGTGTTCAGCGCAGTCTCGAAGGCTTCGCGCGCTTCCGGCGTGCGGCCCTCGGCGGCGAGCGCGCGGGCGTTCAGCACGGCGACCTCGTCCTTGCGGTAGTCGTCGCGCGTGGCACGCAGGGCCTGCAGCGCCAGATGGGCCTCGCGGCCCGAGGCCGGGCTGCCTTCGGCGACCAGGGCGCTGGCCAGGCCGAACTGCAGCTCAGGGTCGGAAGCGAAGGGGCCTTTCAGCGCATCGCGGTAATGCCCGACGGCATCGGTTGCCTGACCGCGGTCGAGCGCGGCCTTGGCCAGTCGCAGCTTGTTCTGCGCTGTGGGTGCGAGGTCGTAGGCATCGGCGGCGGCGCGGTATTCGCGCTCAGGGTCGATGAAGCCGATGGCCGCGCTGGCCACCTTGCCGGCGGTGCGCTGCATGCGCGAGGCGGGCAGGTACTCGACGACGAAGTACACGATGCTGCCGAGCAGCGGAAAGCTGAAAAGAATGATGAGCCAGTAGATCTGCTTGCCGTGGCGCATGGCATGCACGGCGAAATACAGCGCGATGAGGATGTGCAGTCCCAGTCCGACGAATGGCATCGGTGCTCCCTGTGTGTTGTGTGGTTGTTTGAGTGCCGGGCGGGTTTATATCAGCCCCCGGCGCCCCCGGCGCCCCCAGGCCGCTCAGGCCGCCTTGAACGGACTGCGCTCGCCGAGGTGGTCCATGTAGTTCTCGATGCCGGCGCCCTCGCGTTCGAGAAAGCGCTCGACGGCATCGGCGAACGACGGGTGCGCGAGCCAGTGGGCGCTGGTGGTGCGCACCGGCATCAACGCGCGGGCCATCTTGTGCTCGCCTTGCGCGCCGCCTTCGAAGCGCGCCGCGCCGTACGCGATGCACCAGGCGATCGGCTGGTAGTAGCAGGCCTCGAAATGCAGGCAGTCGACGCGCTCCAGCGCACCCCAGTAGCGGCCATAGGCCACCAGCGGCTGGGCTTCGTCGGTGGAGAGTGCGATCAGGCTGGTCGCGATGGGGCGCCCGTCGCGCTCCGCGACGAACAGCAGCCACGCCTCGGGCAGCGTGTCGGCCATGCGCTGGAAGAAGTCGCGCGTGAGGTAGGGCGGGTTGCCGTGCTCGCGGTAGGTGCGCTCGTAGCAGCGGTAGAAGAAATCCCAATCAGCAGCCGAGATGTCGGTGCCGCGTGACCAGCGGAAGCTGACGCCGGCGTCGGCAACCTTGCGGCGCTCCTGGCGGATCTTCTTGCGCTTGTCGTGCGAGAGGCTCGTGAGGAAGGCGTCAAAGTCGGCGTAGCCGGCCTGTGTGCCGATCGGCGAAGGGGTCGTGTTTGTCCAATGGAACTGCACCGTATGACGCAGCATCAGCCCGGCTTCGGTGCATGCAGCGATGTCGGCGTCGGCGCCGAACAGCAGATGCAGAGACGAAAGTTCCTGTTCCTTGCAGACGGCGACCAGCCCCTGCACCAGCAGCGTGCGGCTCTGCGCGTCGCGTGCCAGCAGCCGGGCGCCGGGCACGGGCGTGAAGGGCGCCGCCACCACCGCCTTCGGGTAGTAGGCGAGCCCGTGCTGCTCGTAGGCGTTGGCCCAGGCCCAGTCGAACACGTACTCGCCGTAGGAATGGTCCTTGAGGTAGAGCGCGCAGGCGGCTTCGAGCACATCGCCGCGCCACAGCGTGACGAACTGCGGCGTCCATCCGCGCTCGGGCGAGGCGCTGCCGCTGTCGTGCATCGCCGCGAGGTACTCGTGGCGCATGAAAGGCGAGGGCTCGGGCTGCGCCGCGAGCAGTGTGTTCCAGGCTTGCGGGTGGATGTCCGACGGCGACGCCAGAACCCGAATGACATAATCGTTCAAGCCTTTTTCTTCCTTCTGTATGACGCTCAAGCTCGCCATCGCGCAACTCAATTTTGTGGTGGGCGACCTCGTCGGCAATGCGCAGAAGATCGTCGGCGCCGCACGCGAGGCCTACGCGCAAGGCGCGCGCCTTCTGCTGACACCCGAACTCTCGATTGCCGGCTATGCGGCGGAGGACCTGTTCCTCCGTCCCGCCTTCACCGAAGCCTGTGATGATGCCGTGAAAGGCATCGCCGCCGCGCTGGCCGACCTCAAAGACATGGTCGTGGTGGTGGGGCATCCCAGCGGCGGCAGCCTGCGCAGCCGATCCGTGGCCGTGCAGCTGCGCCACAACGCGGCCAGCGTGATCAAGGAAGGCCGCATCCTCGAAACCTACGCCAAGCGCGAGCTGCCGAACTACCAGGTGTTCGACGAGCGCCGCTACTTCACGCCGGGGCAGGGCACCTGCGTGTTCGAAGCGGGCGGCGTGTCGGTTGGTTTGCTGATCTGCGAAGACGCCTGGTTCGACGCGCCGGCCGAGCTGGCGCGCGCCGGTGGTGCCGAGGTGCTGGCGGTGATCAATGCCTCTCCGTACCACGTGGGCAAGGAAGGCGAGCGCGTGGCGCGCATGGCCGACCGCGCGTGCGCCGTGGGCCTGCCGCTGGTCTACGCACACCTGGTGGGCGGGCAGGACGAGGTGGTGTTCGACGGCGCTTCGTTCGCGCTGCAGGCCGATGGCGCACTGGCCGCGCAGGCCGAGAGCTTTTGCGAACGCTTGCTCTTCATGGAGCTCGCGCGCGGGGCGCAGGGCGGCGTCGCCGTCGTGGCCGACCCTGCCGCCATCGCCGCGCCGCGCGACGCCGAGGCGCAGCTGTGGGACGCCCTGGTGCTCGGCGTGCGCGACTACATCGGCAAGAACGGTTTTCCGGGCGCGATCCTGGGACTCTCGGGCGGCATCGACTCGGCGCTGGTACTTGCGATCGCGGTCGACGCGCTGGGCAAGGACAAGGTCCGCGCGGTGATGATGCCGTCGCCCTACACGGCCGACATCAGCTGGATCGATGCGCGCGATATGGCTGGCCGGCTGGGCGTGCGCTACGACGAAATTTCGATCAAAGACGCCTTCGAGTCCTTCAAGGCCGCGCTGGCCGAGGAGTTCAAGGGGCGGCCCGAAGACACGGCCGAAGAGAACATCCAGGCCCGCATCCGCGGCACGCTGCTCATGGGGCTGTCGAACAAGTTCGGCGCCATCGTGCTGACCACCGGCAACAAGAGCGAGATGGCCACCGGCTACTGCACGCTCTACGGCGACATGGCGGGCGGCTTCGCGGTCATCAAGGACCTGCTCAAGACCACGGTGTTTGCGCTGGCGCGCTGGCGCAACGCCCACGACCCGTACGGCACCGGCGCGGCGCCGATTCCCGAGCGCATCATCACGCGCCCTCCGAGCGCCGAGCTGCGCCCCGACCAGACCGACCAGGACAGCCTGCCGCCGTACGACGTGCTCGACGGCATCCTGGCACGCTACATGCAGGACGATGAAGGCATCGACGAGATCATTGCCGCGGGCTACGACCGCGCGGTGGTCGAGCGGGTTGCGCGGCTCATCAGGATCAACGAATACAAGCGGCGCCAGGCGCCCGTAGGCATCCGGGTCACCCACCGAAGCTTCGGCAAGGATTGGCGTTACCCTATCACCAGCAAGTTCAACGAAACCGCCGGAGCACAAAAACCATGAAGCAGATCACCGCCATCGTCAAACCCTTCAAGCTCGAGGACGTGCGCGAAGCCTTGGCCGAAGTGGGCGTCACCGGCCTCACGGTGACAGAGGTCAAGGGCTTCGGCCGCCAGAAGGGCCACACCGAGCTGTACCGCGGCGCCGAGTACGTGGTCGACTTCCTGCCCAAGATGAAGGTCGAAGTGGTCGTCAACGAGAGCGACGTGGAGCGCTGCATCGAGGCCATCGTGAGCTCGGCGCGCACGGGCAAGATCGGCGACGGCAAGATCTTCGTGACCGAGGTGGAGCGCATCGTGCGCATCCGCACCGGCGAAGAAAACGAAAACGCAGTCTAGTTAGGCTCACCCCCAGGCTGCGCGCACTTCGTGTCGCTACGCCAACCCCCTACCGGGGGCAACACCAGAGGCCCGGCAAAGCCGGTTCCTCGGTGTTCGCTGGAATGAGGCGGGGGCTCGTTCCGGTCAGAGGTTCTCTGACAGGCGGTCGTCGCGGGGGTGCAGGGGGACTTCGGCGCGCAGCGCGGTCAGCAGTTCGGGCACGTCGGTGCCGGTGCGGACCAGGTCCATCTGCCATTCGCCCATGAAACCCTCGCGCACGCTGTGCGCCAGGAAGCCCAGCAGGCCGTCGTAATAGCCGGCGGTGTTGAGGATGCCGGTCGGCTTGTCGTGGTAGCCGAGCTGGCGCCAGGTCCAGATCTCGAACAGTTCTTCGAAGGTGCCGATGCCGCCCGCCATCGCGAGGAAGGCGTCGGCGCGCTCGCCCATCATGGCCTTGCGCTCGTGCATGGTGTCGACCACGTGCAGCTCGTTGCACAGGGGGTTGGCCAGTTCCTTGTCGACCAGGGCCTTGGGAATGATGCCGACGACGCGGCCGCCGGCCAGGCGCGTGGCCTCGGCCACCGTGCCCATCAGGCCGGTGCGGCCACCGCCGTAGACCAGCTGGCCGCCGTGCTGGCCGATCCATTGGCCCACGGCCTGGGCGGCCTGGGAAAACTCGGGGCGCTCGCCGGGACGAGAGCCGCAATACACGCAAATCGAAAATTCAGGAGTCATCTTGCGATCATGCCGCAGGCGGCAGACCTGCTCATGACACGAAGCGTTGCCACAGGGCCGCAGCCCAGATGCCGCCGCACAGCGTGAGCGACAGCAGAACGGCGGCGCTGCCCATGTCCTTCGCGCGCTTGGAGAGGTCGTGCCACTCGGGACCGATGCGGTCGATGGCGGCTTCGACCGCCGTGTTGAGCAGCTCGACGATCATCACGAGGACGGCGCTGCCGGCGAGCAGCGCGACCTCGACCCAGCTGCGTCCCAGCCAGAAGGCGGCCGGGATCATGAGCATCGACAGGATGGCTTCCTGGCGGAAGGCCGGCTCGGTCCAGCCGGCGCGCAGGCCGTGCAGCGAGATCAGGGTGGCATGCCAGACGCGCTCGAGGCCCTTGCGGGCCTTCTGCGGGTTCACGGCGGGGTCGGGCAGGGCACTCATGAGCGGCTCATCGGCTTGGAGGTGATGAGCCGCGTACCGGCCCAGGCGTCGTGCCAGAACTGGCGGTCGGGGTGAAAACGGGCCAGCAGGGCCCAGACGGCGACCCAGCCGAAGATCAGCACGGTCGATTCGCCGCCCGACAGCTTGAACGGGGCGATGGCGGCGAGCGGCGGCAGGAACCAGATCCAGCTCAGCAGGTAGCGCACCAATGCGCGGCCCTGGGTGACGGGCCGGCCGTGGCGGTCGACGATGCGAATGTTCCAGGTCTTCATGGCCAGTGTCTGGCCCTTGGCCCAGAACCAGACGAAGTAGACGCCGAACACCACGAAGAGAAAAGCCTGGAGCAGGTGTCGCCGCTCGTCCATGGCGTCGCGCATCTGGCCCAGCGTGCTGAACAGCCAGCCGGACACGAACACGACCGCGAACAGCAGCATGCCTTCATAGAGCCAGCACGCCATGCGCCGCCACAGGCCAGGCGCTGCGGGAGCGTTGGGAGTGGAAGCAGAGGGCGAGGCGGACTGGCCGGGTCCCGAGGCCTCGGGCGAACTGGAAACCATCGAAACCTTCGGTCAGGGGGCGGAGGACGAGGCTGCGGGCGCCGATGCCGCGGACGGCGCCGGCACCTGGGCTTCGGCGGGCACCGGCGGCGGCGTGATGCTGCTCGGCGCCGAGGCGGGCGGCACGGCGATGACGCTGGCCGGTGTGGGCGCGCGTTCCGGTGCAGCAGGCGAACTCACCACGACGGCCGCCGGCGGCAGCACGAGCGTGGGGAGCGTGGCCGGCACGATGCGGGGTGTGTGCTGTCCGGGCGGCGTGACAGCCGGCACGGGCACGAGTTTTTGCGATGAGACCGGGCGTACTGGCAGGGCGGCGCCGCGGGGCTTGGGCGGTGCGCTCTCGGCGAGCTTGCGTTTTTCTTCTTCGCTCAGCGCCTGGTATTGCTCCCACTTGAGCCGGCGCTCATCAGCAGGCACGCGCTTGACCTCGGCGAAATTCAGGCGGGCCTGGGCGCGCTGCTGGTTGCTCAGCGCTGCCCATTCGATCATGCGGCTGTGCAGCGTGACCTGGTCGTCGGCGGGCATGTTGGCGTAATTGCGCGACAGCGCCAGCCACTTGCGCTTTTGTCCGACGTTCAGCGTGTTCCAGTGGGTGATCAGCGGCTTCAGGGCCTGCTGCTGCTCGGCGGTCAGGTCGCTCCAGAGCGGCTTGGTCGTGGCGACCGCCTTGGGGCTGGCCGCGCCGTGGACGGCTGCAGCGTGCGCGGCGGATTTGGTGGTGTCGGGCAACGTTTGCGCGCCGGCCAGGGTCAGGCCGAAAGTGGCGGCGGCCAGCGCACCCGCCCAAACGACAACGCCCGCCTGGAGCGGGCGCAACGGAAGCAGGGCTTTCGCGCGGAGAACAGAGCGGCGGCGCATTCGGTCGAGGTGGGTGTTCAATCGGAGGCGCTGTCGGCCTTCAGGAATTGGGCGAAGCCGGGATCGGTGTAGGCGGCGGGCGGCAGGTCGCCCGTCAGCAGGGCCGAGTCGACTTCGGCGAGTTCGCTGGCACGATCGTCGTCCTGCATCACGCTGATGGTGATCAGGCCGGCCACCAGGGCGAGCAGGGGCACCACGGAACCGATGCGGGTCCACCAGCTGCCGCCCAGCGTGACCGTGTGGCCCGCCTGGACCGCAACGGGCGCCATGCGCAGTTGCGGTGCCTGCTTGCGCGCGGCCACGGCCTGCGAACGGGCAATGCGCAGACGCTCGCTGATGTCGTGCGGCAACGCTTGATTGCCGTCCGACAGCCGGGCCGCCAGCCGTTGGCCGAAGCGGTCTTCTGCAGCGTTGGATTGAGAGGTTGGAACCTTGGTATTCATAGCGATATTCCCTTGGCTTTGAGCGCCTTGCTCAGAGCGTGGACGGCTCGCGAACAATGGGTTTTGACGCTGCCCTCGGAGCAGCCCATTGCGGCGGCCGTCTCTGCGACGTCCATTTCCTCCCAGTAACGCATCAGGAAAGCCTCGCGTTGACGGCCGGGCAAAGCCGCGATCTGTTCTTCGATGGCGTGAAAGACCTGGCTGCGGCGGATGGTGTCTTCGGCGCTCTCCGATTCCCTGGAGTCGGTTGGCGAGACAAAGTTCTCCAGCAGATCGAAATCTTCGCCGTTGTCGGCCGGTTCGAAGTCGCTGAGGTTGGAGAAAAGGGCGCGGCGGGTCTTCTGGCGGCGGAACCAGTCGAGCGTGCAGTTCGACAGGATGCGCTGGAACAGCATCGGCAGTTCCTCGGCAGGCTTGTCGCCGTAGTGCTGCGCCAGCTTCATCATGCTGTCCTGCACGATATCGAGTGCCGCTTCTTCGTCCCGCACGTGATAGACCGAGCGCTTGAAGGCCCGTCGCTCGACGTTTTTCAGGAAGTCGGAGAGTTCGTGTTCAGTAGCCAAATGAGAGGGGGCGGCGGGATGCGCCGCGTGGGGAGGGTGTTTGGCGAACGCTTATGTTTTTATGCGGCGGATTATGCCTTTGTGCCAAGACAGGGCACCTGAAGCGAGTCTGAACGCGCGGGTAGTGTCATAATCCGCGTTGCAAGTCAAAAGGCAAACGGGTCACGGTCCGGCGGAACATCAGTCCGCTCATGGCTTTGGCCTCAAGTCCTGGCGCGGCCCCACAAGGGCTGGCAAGGGGCACCCAAGGTTTTTCGTTCCCGAAAAAACACAAAGGTTGATCATGGAAATCTCGAAGGCGGAACTCGCTTCCGCAGCAGCCGCGTCCTCTGGCGCCGGCAACACCACGCAAGAACTCATGGGCGCTGAAGTGCTGATCAAGGCACTGCAGGCCGAGGGCGTTCAGTACGTCTGGGGCTATCCCGGCGGCGCGGTTCTCTACATCTACGACGCGTTCTACAAGCAGGACACCATCCAGCATGTGCTGGTGCGCCACGAACAGGCCGCCGTCCACGCAGCCGACGGCTATGCGCGCGCCACCGGCGAAGTCGGCGTGGCCCTGGTCACTTCCGGCCCCGGCCTGACCAACGCGGTCACCGGCATCGCGACGGCGTACATGGACTCGATCCCGATGGTGATTATTTCCGGCCAGGTGCCGACGGCCGCCATCGGTCTCGACGCCTTCCAGGAATGCGACACGGTCGGCATCACGCGCCCCATCGTCAAGCACAACTTCCTCGTCAAGGATCCGAAGGATCTGGCCATGACGATGAAGAAGGCCTTCCACATCGCACGCAGCGGCCGTCCCGGCCCCGTGGTGGTGGACGTGCCGAAGGACGTGTCCTTCAAAAAGACTCCGTACAGTGGCTATCCCGACAAGGTCGAGATGCGCTCGTACAACCCGGTGCGCAAGGGCCACGGCGGGCAGATCCGCAAGGCACTGCAACTGCTGCTGGCGGCCAAGCGCCCGTACATCTACACCGGCGGCGGCGTGCTCCTGGGCAATGCCTGCAACGAGCTGCGCACGCTGGTCGACATGCTCGGCTACCCGGTCACGAACACGCTGATGGGCCTGGGCGCCTACCCGGCGAGCGACCGCAAGTTCCTCGGCATGCTGGGCATGCACGGCACCATCGAAGCCAACAACGCGATGCAGAACTGCGACGTGCTGCTGGCCGTGGGTGCGCGCTTCGACGACCGCGTGATCGGCAATCCAAAGCACTTCGCACAGAACGAACGCAAGATCATTCACGTCGACATCGACCCGTCGAGCATTTCCAAGCGCGTGAAGGTCGACATCCCGATCGTCGGCGACGTGAAGGACGTGCTCACCGAGCTGATCTCGATGATCCGCGAGAGCACCGCCAAGCCCGATGCCGGCGCATTGGCTGACTGGTGGAAGACCATCGAGAGCTGGCGCTCGCGCGACTGCCTCAAGTACGACCGCGACAACAAGGACGTGATCAAGCCGCAGTTCGTGGTCGAAACCCTCTGGAACATGACCAAGGACGCCGACACGTACATCACGTCGGACGTCGGCCAGCACCAGATGTGGGCTGCCCAGTACTACCGCTTCGACGAGCCGCGCCGCTGGATCAATTCGGGTGGCCTCGGCACCATGGGCGTGGGCATTCCCTACGCCATGGGCATCAAGCTCGCCAAGCCCGATTCGGAAGTGTTCACCATCACCGGCGAAGGCTCGGTGCAGATGTGCATCCAGGAGCTTTCGACCTGCCTGCAGTACAACACGCCGATCAAGATCTGCTCGCTCAACAACCGCTACCTGGGCATGGTGCGCCAGTGGCAGGAGATCGAGTACTCCGGCCGCTACAGCCACAGCTACATGGACGCGCTGCCCAACTTCGTGAAGCTCGCCGAGGCCTATGGCCACGTCGGCATGCTGATCGAACGTCCACAAGACGTGGAGCCGGCGCTGCGCGAGGCGCGCAAGCTCAAGGACCGCACGGTGTTCATGGATTTCCGTACCGACCCCACCGAGAACGTGTTCCCGATGGTCAAGGCCGGCATGGGCATCACCGAGATGCTGCTGGGTTCCGAAGATCTCTGATCCGGAACGTTCGTTCGCTCAACTTTTTACTGACGAATCTATTGCCCGCCGAGCCCGCGCATTACCGTGCACGGGGGAGGGCGGCGAAAAGAGGAGTCACGCCAACATGAAACACATCATTGCAGTGCTGCTGGAAAACGAGCCGGGTGCTCTTTCCCGCGTGGTGGGCCTTTTTTCGGCCCGTGGGTACAACATCGAATCGCTGACCGTGGCGCCGACTGAGGACGCAAGCCTCTCGCGCATGACCATCGTCACCAACGGTTCAGACGACGTGATCGAGCAGATCACCAAGCACCTGAACCGCCTCATCGAGGTCGTGAAGGTGGTCGACCTGACCGAAGGCGCCTACACCGAGCGCGAGCTCATGATGGTGAAGGTGCGCGCGGTGGGCAAGGAGCGCGAGGAAATGATGCGCATGGCGGAAATCTTCCGCGGCCGCATCATCGACGTGACCGACAAGAGCTACACCATCGAGCTCACCGGCGATCACGGCAAGAACGACGCGTTTCTTGAGGCGATCGACCGCAGTGCCATTCTGGAGACGGTCCGTACCGGCGCCAGCGGCATCGGACGCGGCGAACGCATCCTGCGGGTCTGACACCATGATTCGGAGCTCAGTCGTTGCCCGTTCGGGCTGAGCTTGTCGAAGCCTCCGCGCAAGCGGGGACTGCATTGAGCCCTTCGACAGGCTCAGGACGAACGGCACAACAACACACTGCAATTCGCATATCTATCTGGAGAACATCATGAAGGTTTATTACGACAAGGACGCGGACCTGAGCCTCATCAAGGGCAAGACGGTTGCCATCATTGGTTACGGCTCGCAAGGTCACGCGCACGCGCAGAACCTGAACGACAGCGGCGTCAAGGTCGTGGTCGGCCTGCGCAAGGGCGGCGCTTCGTGGGACAAGGTCGGCAAGGCCGGCCTGCAGGTCGCCGAAGTCGCTGACGCCGTGAAGTCGGCCGACGTCGTCATGATCCTGCTGCCCGACGAGCAGATCGCCGCCGTCTACAAGAACGACGTGGCCCCGAACATCAAGGAAGGCGCTTCGCTCGTCTTCGCGCACGGCTTCAACGTGCACTACGGTTTCGTGCAGCCGCGCGCCGACCTCGACGTGTGGATGGTTGCTCCCAAGGCTCCGGGTCACACCGTGCGCGGCACGTACACGCAAGGTGGCGGCGTGCCGCACCTGATCGCGGTGCATCAGGACAAGAGCGGCAAGGCGCGTGACCTCGCGCTGAGCTACGCCACCGCCAACGGCGGCGGCAAGGCTGGCATCATCGAGACCAACTTCCGCGAAGAAACCGAGACCGACCTGTTCGGCGAACAAGCGGTTCTGTGCGGCGGCACGGTCGAGCTGATCAAGGCCGGTTTCGAAACGCTGGTGGAAGCCGGCTACGCGCCCGAAATGGCGTACTTCGAATGCCTGCACGAGCTGAAGCTGATCGTGGACCTGATCTATGAAGGCGGCATCGCCAACATGAACTACTCGATCTCGAACAACGCCGAGTACGGCGAGTACGTCACGGGCCCGCGCATCGTGACCGACGAGACCAAGAAGGCCATGAAGAAGGTCCTGCAGGACATCCAGACCGGCGAATACGCCAAGAGCTTCGTGCTCGAAGCCGCTGCCGGCCAGCCGGTGCTGATCAGCCGCCGTCGCCTGAACGCCGAGCACCAGATCGAAGTTGTCGGCGAAAAGCTGCGCGCGATGATGCCCTGGATCAAGAAGAACAAGCTGGTCGACCAGACCCGTAACTGATCTTCAGAGGCAAGAGCCAAGAGGGTGCTTCGGCACCCTGTTTCGCAGGGCCACCCGTCGCGGTGGCCCTTTTGTTTGAAGGGGAGCGCACAGGTCCCCTGAACTACACTGCGAAGCATGCGATTCACAGACCAAGACGCTATCGAATGGATAGCTGATCGGGCAGTTCCCACGAGGGACGGAGGCCATTTCAATGCATGACGACACGCTCCCCGACGATGTGCAGCCGCGCAAGCGTCGCAAGGGCATCTACATCCTGCCGAACCTGTTCACGCTGGCGGCGTTGTTCGGCGGCTTCTACTCGGTCGTGATGGCCATGAACGCGCGCTTCGACCTCGCCGCGCTCGGCGTGTTCGCCGCGATGATCCTCGACAGCCTCGACGGCCGCGTGGCGCGCATGACCAACACGCAGAGCGCGTTCGGCGAGCAAATGGACTCGCTGTCCGACATGGTGTCGTTCGGCGCCGCGCCTGCGCTCATCGCTTACGAGTGGTCGCTCAAGGGGCTGGGACGCTGGGGCTGGATTGCCGCCTTCGTGTACTGCGCCTGCGCGGCACTGCGGCTTGCGCGCTTCAACGTCAACACGGGCGTGGTCGACAAGCGCTGGTTCCAGGGGTTGCCGTCGCCGGCGGCCGCAGCACTCGTGGCCGGCTTCATCTGGCTGATGACCGAGTGGGGCAAGCGCGGCGGCGAGGTGCTGTACCTCTCGTGGACGCAGATCACGTGGATCACTTTCGCGTTCACGCTCTATGCCGGACTCTCGATGGTCACCAACGCGCCGTTCTACAGCTTCAAGGACGTCCAGATGAAGAAGAGCGTGCCCTTCGTCGTGATCGTGCTGATCGCGCTGGGCATCGCGGTCATCAACATCCATCCGCCGACGGTGCTGTTCAGCCTGTTCGTGGCCTACGGCCTGAGCGGCTACGTGGTGTACGCATGGCGCAAGGCCAAGGGCCAGCCGGTGAGCGTGATCAGCACCTCGACCGAAGAGCCCGACGAGCGGGGGCTGCACAACTGAAGTCCCGGGCCTTCACAGGCCCGCGAAGGCTGTGCTACATTCGCAACCCTCATGACCAAGATTTCGCTGCTGGCCCTACTAGCCCTCCCTCACGGGCGGAGACGGTAGCGCACGCGCTAATCCCTCATCACGGCCCGTTCGCACCAGCAACGGGCCGTTTGTCTTTTGGGGTTGCTGGTTGAGTTCCAACCATCACAGAGAAATCGACATGTTGAAGCAACCTCAAGCCAAGTACCGCGCATTCGCACCGATCGGCCTCAAGGACCGCACCTGGCCCGACGCCGTGCTGACCAAGGCCCCGATCTGGCTGTCGACGGACCTGCGCGATGGCAACCAGGCGCTGGTCGAGCCCATGGACATCCCGCGCAAGATGCGCATGTTCGAGACGCTCGTGGCCATCGGCTTCAAGGAAATCGAGGTCGGCTTTCCCTCGGCGTCGCAGGTCGAATTCGACTTCGTGCGCAAGCTCATCGAGGAAGACCGCATTCCCGACGACGTGACGATCCAGGTGCTCACGCAAGCGCGCGACCACCTCATCGAACGCACCTTCGAAGCGCTGCAAGGCGCACCGCGCGCTATCGTGCACCTCTACAACGCCGTGGCTCCCGTGATGCGCCGCGTGGTGCTCGGCATGGACGAAGACCAGATCGTTGAACTCGCGAGCAGCCATGCCCGCATGTTCAATGACTTCGCCGCCAAGCAGCCGGCCACGAAGTGGACCTTTCAGTACTCGCCCGAAATGTTCTCGGGCACCGACGTGGTCTTCTCCAAGCGCGTCGTCGATGCGGTCACGGCGGTGTGGGCTCCGACGCCCGAGCGCAAGTGCATCGTCAACCTGCCCACCACGGTCGAGCATTCCACGCCGAACATCTTCGCGGACATGATCGAGTGGATGCACCGCAACCTTGAGCGTCGTGATTCGATCGTGCTGTGCGTGCACCCGCACAACGACCGCGGCACCGGCACGGCGGCCGGTGAACTGGCCTTGATGGCGGGCGCCGAGCGCATCGAAGGCTGCCTCTTCGGCAACGGCGAACGCACGGGCAACCTCGACCTCGTGAACGTCGCGCTCAATCTCTACACGCAGGGCGTTTCACCCGAACTCGACTTCTCGAACATCGACGAGATCCGCGCCACGGTCGAACACTGCAACCAGATTCCCGTACACCCGCGCCATCCGTACGTAGGCGACCTCGTCTACACCTCGTTCTCAGGCTCGCACCAGGACGCGATCAAGAAGGCCTTCGCCGCGCGCAAGGACGGCGACATCTGGGACATCCCGTACCTCCCCATCGACCCGAAGGACGTGGGCCGCAGCTACGAAGCCGTGATCCGCGTGAACAGCCAGTCGGGCAAGGGCGGCATGGCCTACCTGCTCGAGAGCGAGTACGGCCTCGAGATGCCGCGCCGCCTGCAGATGGAATTCATGCAGGTCGTGCAGCGCGTGATGGACGTGGGCGGCAAGGAGCTCACCGCCGCCGACCTCTGGCAGATCTTCGTGAACGAGTACGGCATCGAGACCGCCAAGGCCTTGCAGCACCGCGTGATCCAGGAAGAAGGCGAGGGCGCCGAGGCCACGGTGGTGCTGCGCGGCGACCTGCCCTGGGATGGTGAAACGCGCGCCATCGAAGGACGCGGCAACGGCCCGATCGACGCCTTCACGCAGGCACTGAGCCAGGCCACCGGCCACACGGTGCGCGTCATGGACTATCACCAGCACGCCATCGGCGCGGGCGCCGATGCCAAGTCGGTGGCCTACCTCGAACTGCGCGTCGACGAGTCGCAGACGCTGTTCGGTGTCGGCATCGATGCGAACGTGATCTCGGCCTCGCTGAAGGCGATCGTGTCGGGCGTGCAGCGGGCGCGGACCCGCGGCGCGCACAGCGCACAATCGGCGGTTGAAGTCGCCTGACGCACCGGCACCAGCCGCACGCGCAAGGTGGGAACGAACAAAGGAGATCCACAATGACCGACCAACTCATTATTTTCGACACCACCTTGCGCGACGGCGAACAGTCGCCTGGCGCCTCGATGACGCGCGACGAAAAACTGCGCATCGCCAAGCTGCTGGAGCGGCTCAAGGTCGACGTCATCGAAGCGGGCTTTCCGGCCAGCTCGAACGGCGACTTCGAGGCCGTGAAAGCGATTGCCAATGCGATCAAGGACGCGACGGTGTGCGGCCTCTCGCGTGCCAATGACCGTGACATCGCACGCGCGGCCGAAGCCCTGAAGGGCGCGGCGCGCGGGCGCATCCACACCTTCATCGCGACCTCGCCCCTGCACATGGAGAAAAAGCTGCGTATGTCGCCCGACGAGGTGCATGAGCAGGCCAAGCTGGCCGTGCGCTTTGCGCGCAACCAGATCGCCGACGTCGAATTCAGCCCCGAAGACGGCTACCGCAGCGACCCCGACTTTTTGTGCCGCGTGCTCGAAACCGTGATCAACGAGGGCGCCACCACCATCAACGTGCCCGACACCGTCGGCTACGCCATTCCCGAGCTGTACGGCAACTTCATCAAGATGCTGCGCGAGCGCATTCCCAACAGCGACAAGGCGATCTGGTCGGTGCATTGCCACAACGACCTCGGCATGGCCGTGGCGAATTCGCTGGCCGGCGTGAAGATCGGCGGCGCGCGCCAGGTCGAGTGCACGATCAATGGCCTGGGCGAGCGCGCGGGCAACTGCTCGCTCGAAGAAGTGGTCATGGCCGTGAAGACGCGCAGGGACTACTTCGGGCTCGACCTGAACATCGACACCCAGCACATCGTGGCCGCGAGCCGCATGGTGAGCCAGACCACAGGGTTCGTGGTGCAGCCCAACAAGGCCGTGGTGGGCGCCAACGCCTTCGCACACGCCTCGGGCATTCACCAGGATGGCGTGCTCAAGGCACGTGACACCTACGAGATCATGCGGGCCGAAGACGTGGGCTGGAGCGCCAACAAGATCGTGCTGGGCAAGCTGAGCGGCCGCAACGCCTTCAAGCAGCGCCTGCAGGACCTGGGCGTGACGATGGAAAGCGAAACCGAGGTCAACGCCGCGTTCTCGCGCTTCAAGGAGCTGGCCGACCGCAAGTCTGAAATTTTCGACGAAGACATCCTGGCGCTGGTCAGCGCGGAAGAGTTGTCAAACGTTGGTGAACAGTTCGCTTTTGTCTCTCTCTCCCAGCACAGCGAAACCGGCGAGCGACCCCAGGCCAAGATCGTGTTCACGATCCAGGGCAAGGAAGTCACCAGCGAATCCGACGGCAACGGGCCGGTCGATGCGTCCCTCAAGGCCATCGAGGCCCACGTCAAGAGCGGCGCCGAGATGGTTCTTTACTCTGTAAACGCCATCAGCGGCTCGACGGAAAGCCAGGGAGAAGTTACAGTCCGGTTACAAAACGCAGGGCGGGTGGTCAACGGTGTGGGCGCAGACCCAGACATCGTGGTCGCTTCGGCAAAGGCTTATTTGAGTGCGCTCAACAAGTTACAGAGCCAAGCTGAGAGAGTGGCGGCACAAGGTTAGGTTTTGAGGCGTTCCTTGGTATTCGAATGAAGAAGGGGATGCAAGTAACTGATATTGCGTGCCTTTTTTGATTTGGATACACTGCGGTCCTCGTTTGTTGCCGCTGGAGATTTATTGATGCCTGAAACCCGTCTACGTCGAGTTTCCATCCAGCGGTTCCTACCCGCCTTCAAGTTCCTCGCCGTGGCGCTGTGCGCCTCGGCGTTTTTGCTGCCTGGCGCCCAGGCCGCGAAGAAGGAAAAACCCGCTGCCGCCAAGTCTGCCGTCGCCAAGAAGGCGAAGGCTCCCGTCGAAGCCAAGCGCAATGCGTCGGCTTCCAAGGTGGCGCGCGGTGGTCGCACCGAGCAGGCCGACAAGGTCGTGCGCGGCGGCCGCAACGTCGTGGCCACCATCCGCAAGAAGAACGGCAAGACCGTCGTCGCCGTCCAGCGCCGCTCGGTGGTTCGCGTCGAGACGCCCGCCCGCCAGTCCTTCGGCCAGATGGCCGGTTTGCACGGCACCGAAGACGTGCTCGACCTGAAGTCGAGCGTCGCCCTGGTGATCGACCAGGACACCCACGAAGTGCTGTTCAGCAAGAACGACCACGCCGTGCTGCCTATCGCTTCGCTCACCAAGCTCATGACCGGCCTGCTGATCAGCGAAGCCCGTCTGCCGAACGACGAACTCATCACCATCACGCAAGACGACGTCGACACCGAAAAGGGCAGCCGTTCGCGCCTGACCGTCGGCACCACGCTGTCGCGCGGCGAGTTGCTGCACCTGGCGCTGATGTCCAGCGAAAACCGCGCCGCGCACGCACTGGGCCGCACCTACCCGGGCGGCCTCACGACCTTCGTGAGCATCATGAACGCCAAGGCCCGCATGCTCGGCATGAAGGACACACGCTACGTCGAGCCCACCGGCCTGTCGAGCCGCAACCAGTCGAGCGCGCAAGACCTGGCGCTGCTGGTCAATGCAGCCTATTCCGACGCCACGGTGCGTTCGCTGTCGACGTCGCCGGAGTACCAAGTCGAAGTCGGCAACCGCGTGCTGCAGTTCAACACCACCAACCGCCTCGTGCGCAGCCCTGAGTGGGACATCGGCCTGCAGAAGACCGGCTACATCTCCGAAGCCGGCCAGTGCCTCGTGATGCAGGCCAAGGTGGCCGGGCGCAAGCTGATCATGGTGTTCCTGGATTCGGCCGGCAAGTTCAGCCGCATCGCCGACGCCGAGCGGGTTCGCCGCTGGGTCGAGGCCACGCACGCGGTGTCGGGTCCGCGCGGCTTCCAGGTCGCTGGCTGAGACTGATCGAGCGGGGGAGGCCGTTCAGCGGCCTGCCTGCTGCCCTTGTGAAGGGCCCACCGGCCGACTCGCCGGGGAGAGAGAAGAAAGAGTCGAAAGAAAACGGGCGCTCAGGCGCCCGTTGTCACGTTCGCGCCCGACGCAGGCGTTGCAGCCATGCCGTCCTTGAAGCCCAGCGCGCCCGAGATCTCGTTGGCGGTTGCCTGCAGCTTGGGCAGCCAGCCTTCGTCGAGGCGATCGGCCGGGGCCGAGATCGACAGGCCCGCCACCAGCTTGCCCTGGTCGTCGTAGATGCCGGCGGCCATGCAGCGCACCCCCAGTTCCAGTTCTTCGTTGTCGCGGGCGATGCCGTACTGGCGCGCCTTCGACAGCTCGCGCTCGAGCGCGGGCAACTGGGTGATGCTATTGCGGGTGTGGCCCGCCAGACCGGTGCGCGTGGCGTAGCTGCGCACGCGCTGCGGGTCGTCGGCGGCCAGGAATAGCTTGCCGGTCGAGGTCAGGTGCAGGGCGGCACGGCCGCCGATGGCGCGTACCACCTGCATGCCCGAGCGCTCGCTGTAGGCGCGCTCGATGTACACGATCTCGTCGCCCTGGCGCATGCTGAGGTTGACCGGCTGCTGGGTGAGCTTGTGCAGCTCGCGCATCGGGCCCAGGGCCGCGTCGCGCACATTCAGGCGGCCCTTGACCAGGTTGCCCAGCTCCAGCAGGCGCATGCCGAGGCGGTAGCTGCCGGCTTCCGGCCGGTCGACAAAACGACCGACCGCGAGGTCATTGAGGATGCGGTGCGTGGTCGACGGGTGGAGCCCCGTCTTTTCGCTGATTTCTTTCAGCGAAATGGCCTCTTCGCGCGAGGCCAGAACATCGATCAGCGAGAACATGCGCTCGATGACCTGGATGACGGGAGTGGCGGGAACGTCGGATAGGTTTTTTCTCATGGCGCTGGGCGGTGATGACCGGACGCCAATTTTACCTTGTGAAATTGCTCGGTGCCTGCCAGTGGCCGTCCACCAACACTTCGTGCGGGGAAAAGCGCGCCTTGTAGTTCATCTTGGCGCTGTGCTCGATCCAGTAGCCCAGGTAGACGTGCGGCAGCCCCAGCTTGCGGGCCTGCTCGATCTGCCACAGCACGCTGTAGGTGCCGTAGCCAGCGCCGTCCTCGGGCTCGTAGAAGGTGTAGACGGCCGAGATCCCGTCGCTGAGCACGTCGAGGATCGACACCATCTTCAGCGCACCCGGACTGCCGTCGGGCAGGGTTTCGCGGAACTCGACCAGCCGCGAGTTGACGCGGCTTTGCAGCAAAAACTGGGTGTACTGGTCGATGCTGTCGTGGTCCATGCCGCCGCCCGAGTGGCGACCGGTCTGGTAGCGCAGGTAGAGCTGGTAGTGCTCGGGCACGAAGCACAGCTTGAGCACGCGGGCCTGCAGGTCGGCGTGCTGCTTGGCTGTGCGCCGCTGGCTGCGGTTCGGCTGGAAGCTGTGCGCCAGCACGCGCAACGGAATGCAGGCGCGGCAGCCGTCGCAGTACGGCCGGTAGGTGAACATGCCGCTGCGCCGGAAGCCGCTGAGCACCAGGTCGGAATACGCGTCGTTGTGGATCAGATGGCTGGGCGTGGCCACCTGCGAGCGGGCCTGGCGATCCGGCAGGTAGCTGCAGGGATAGGGCGCCGTCGCGTAGAACTGCAGCGTGTGAAGCGGAAGATCCTTGAGGTGCGTCACGTCACGTCACGTCGAAAGAGAAGGTCGCTCGGAAAGGAGTTCAGACCAGTATACGGGGTCGAATTGCCACTGTGGCCCGTCCTGTTTTCGGGCCTTGGCCACATGCGCGACAAAGCGCGCGCGCGGCATTTCTCGGGCGCCGAGGCTGGCGAGGTGCGCGGTGTTCTGTTGGCAGTCGATCATTTCGACGCCGGCGTGCCGGCACAGTGCGACCAGGCCGGCCAGCGCGATCTTCGAGGCGTCGGGCCGGCGCGTGAACATCGACTCGCCGAACACAGCGCGGCCCAGCGCCACGCAGTAGAGCCCGCCCGCCAGCTCGCCGTCGATCCAGGTTTCGACGCTGTGTGCGTGTCCGGCGCGGTGCAATTCCGTATAGGCCTGCACCATGTCCGGCACGATCCACGTGCCCGATTGGCCGGCGCGCGCCGACTGCGAACACGCCTGGATCACCGTTCCAAAATCGTGATCGATGCGCAGCTCGCAGCCAGGCGTCATGGCAAAGCGGCTCAGGGTCTTGCGCAGCGAGCGATGCCGCCGGAAGTCTTTCACCCGCAGCACCATGCGCGGGTCGGGGCTCCACCACAGGATGGGCTGGTCGTCGCTGAACCACGGGAAAACGCAGCGGCCGTAGGCCTGCATCAAAGTATCGACATCGAGCGATCCGCCGGCCGCCAGCAGGCCGGGCACAGGGTCTCTTTCGTCCCATGCCGACGCGGGGTCGGGCAGTGTGTCTCCGGGTTCGAGCCAAGGCAGTTGTCGCATGGTTGCAGGTATACACGGCTTCTCGCAACGTCCGCCACTTGAGGGAAAATCCCGCTCACACGGGAACAGTCCACAAGGCTGCGGCCCTGGTGCCACCGCCGATGGCACACGAGACAACCCCACAAGACCCGTCGAAAAACCTATAGTGCTCAGCTTGCTTTCGCAGTACCACAGCGGATCCGGCAGGCATGAGCAGAGCGCCGGGGATCAGCACAAGAGGACCACGTTGACCACTGAACCCAACCCCACGCGCTTCGGCAGCGGCCAGGCGGTGCGCCGCCTCGAGGATGAAAGCCTGCTCGCAGGCGCCGGCCGTTACACCGACGACGTCACGCTCTCCGAGCAGGCGCATCTCGTTTTTCTCCGCTCCCCGTATCCGCATGCGCGCATCGTGTCCATCGACACGTCCGCGGCCGTCGGCATGCCCGGCGTGCTGCGCGTGATCACCGGGGCCGACCTGGCCGAGGCCGGCGTCAAGCCGATGCCCGGCGCCGCGGGCTTCAAGCGCGCGGACGGCAGCGACAGCGCCAGCCCGCCGCGCCGCGCCATGGCGCACGAACGTGCGCGCTTTGTCGGCGAACCGGTGGCGTGCGTCATTGCCGACACCGTGCAGCAGGCGCGCGATGCGGCCGAGGCTGTCATGGTCGACTACGAAGAACTGCCGATGGTGGTCGACCTCCCTGGTGCCACCGCCGACGGCGCGCCGCTCCTGTGCGACGAGGCCACGGGCAACATTGCCGCCGAGATGCGCCATGGCAGCAGCGAAGCCGCCACCGCCGCGTTCGAGCGCGCCGCCCATGTCATCGCGCTCGACGTGAACAACCAGCGCGTGGTCGCGCTCACCATCGAGCCGCGCTCCGTGCTCGCCACGCACGACAGCAAGACCGACCGCCTCACGATCCGCATGAGCACCCAGATGCCGTCCGGCGTGCGTGATTCGGTCTGTGCGGCCATCGGCCTCGCGAAGGAAAAAGTGCGCGTGGTCGTGGGCGACGTCGGCGGCGGTTTCGGCATGAAGACTGGCGCCTACCCTGAAGACATCGCGGTCGCCTACGCGGCGCTGCAGGTGGGCCGGCCCGTGAAGTGGGTGGCCGACCGCAGCGAAGAATTCCTCTCGAGCGCGCACGGCCGCGATATCGAGGCGCGCGCCGAAATGGCGCTCGACGCCGACGGCAAGATCCTCGCCCTGCGCATCAAGACGCTCGCCAATGTCGGCGCCTACGCCACCGGCACCGGCGTCGCGATCCAGCTGCTGATCGGCCCGTGGGTGCAGACCAGCGTCTACGACATCCAGACCATCGATTTCCATTTCAAGGCGGTGCTCACCAACACCGCGCCCACCGGCGCCTACCGCGGCGCGGGCCGGCCCGAGGCCATCTTCACCATCGAGCGCCTGATGGACGAGGCCGCGCGCCAGACCGGCATCGACCGCATCGCGCTGCGCCGGCGCAACTTCATCCGCCCCGAGCAGATGCCCTACAAGAACCCGATGGCGCAGACCTACGACACCGGTCAGTTCGAGTCGGTGATGGACCAGGCGCTGCAGCTGGCCGACTGGCAGGGCTTTGAAGCCCGCGCGGCCGAGTCCGCGGCGCGCGGCAAGCAACGCGGCCTGGGCATCGCCACGTTCCTCGAATGGACCGGCGGCAATGTGTTCGAAGAGCGCGTGACCGTGTCGGTGCAGGCCGACGGCGTGATCGAGGTGTTCTCGGCCGTCAACGCCATGGGGCAGGGCATTGCCACTTCGCTCGCGCAGCTGGCCGTCGATGCCTTCGGCGTGCCCATCGAAAAGGTGCGCGTGGTGCTCGGCGACACCGACCGCGGCGACGGCTTCGGCAGCGCCGGCTCGCGCTCGCTCTTCACCGGCGGCTCGGCCGTGCGCATCGGTGCCGAGCGCACCATCGACAAGGCGCGTGAACTCGCGGCGCAGGAGTTCGAGGCTTCCATCGACGACATCGTCTACAGCCGCGGCACCTTCATCGTGGCCGGCACCGACCTCGAGCTCGACCTGTTCACCCTGGCCGCCAAGCAGCCGGGGCGCGAGATCTTTGTCGACTCGACCAGCACCGTGGCCGGCCCGAGCTGGCCCAACGGCTGCCACATCTGCGAGATCGAACTCGATCCGCCCACCGGCGAGATCAGCGTCGTGGCCTACAGCTCGGTCAACGACGTGGGCCGCGTGGTCAACCCGATGATCGTGCGCGGCCAGCTCGAAGGCGGCGCGGTGCAGGGCATCGGGCAGGCGCTGTACGAGCAGGTGGTCTACGACACCGAAACCGGCCAGCCCGTGACCGGCAGCCTCATGGACTACGTCGCGCCGCGCGCCGACATCGTCGACACCATGTTCCAGATGGAGATGGATGAGTCGACGCCCTGCAAGAACAACCCGCTGGGCGTGAAGGGCGTCGGCGAGTTGGGCACCATCGGCGCCACGCCGGCCATCGTCAACGCGGTGGCCGACGCCTTCGCACGCAACGGCCTCGGCGCCCGCGCGCCCCGCCTGCACATGCCGCTGAGCCCGTCGCGGGTCTGGCAGGCGATGCAAACGATCGACTGAGCGCCGCCGGCTGGTGATCGAAGGGCGACGAAAGTCATCATGCGCGTCACCACCGAACTGCAGACCGACGCGATCCGCGTCTCGACCTACCGCTGCGATGCGGGCGTCGGCGCGGCGCCGTTCACCGAGATGCACGAGACGCACTCGGTCTCGTACGTGCGCAAGGGCAGCTTCGGCTGCCGCGCGCTCGGCCGCGACTACGAACTGGTGGCCGGCTCGGTCTTGGTCGGCGCACCGGGCGACGACTACGTCTGCACCCACGAGCACTTCGCCTGCGGCGACGAGTGCCTGTCGTTCCACTTCTCGCCGGGCTTCGTCGACCTGATCGGCGGCGACCGGCGCAGCTGGCGGGCCTCGGCGTTGCCGCCGCTGCCCGAACTCATGGTGCTGGGCGAACTCGCGCAGGTCGCGGTCGAAGGCGGCAGCGACGTGGGCCTGGACGAGCTGGGCATGGGCTTCGCCAGCCGCTTCCTCGACGTGGTGAAGGGGCGCGGCAAACCCGTGACGCCGCCGTCGGCCACGCCGCGCGACCGTCGCCGTGCGGTCGAGGCCGCGACCTGGATCGAGGCCCACGCCGCCGGCGAGATCGGCCTGGAAGACGCGGCCGCCCAGGCGGGCCTGAGCGCCTTCCATTTCCTGCGCCTGTTCTCCCAGGTGCTCGGCGTCACGCCGCACCAGTACCTCGTGCGCTCCCGGCTGCGCCGCGCGGCGCGCCTGCTGGCGGACAGCGACCTTCCCGTGACCGAGGTGGCCTTCGAAGCCGGATTTGCCGACCTGAGCAACTTCGTGCGCACCTTCCACCGCGCGGCCGGCGTGTCGCCACGCGGCTTCCGGCTCGCTGCCAAGGGCGACCGCAAGATTTTCCAAGACCGCCTGGCCGCGCTGCTTCACGATGACCGCTTGATCCACCCTTCAAGCAGAAAGTCATCGCCATGTACGACCACATCGGACTGAAAGTCAAAGATCTCGCCGCGAGCCGGCGCTTCTACGAAGCCGCGCTCGCGCCGCTCGGCCACGTGCTGGGCTCCCACGACGATGAAAGCTACGCCGGCCTCGGCCCCGCCGGCGAACCGGCGCTGTGGCTCTACGCCGCGAAGGATGCCAAGGGCCCGGGCACGCACATCGCGTTCCGCGCGCCCGACCACGCGGCCGTTGCCGCCTTCCACAAGGCCGGCTTGAAAGCCGGCGGCACCGACAACGGCGGCGCAGGGCCGCGCGCCGACTACAGCCCGACCTACTACGCGGCCTTCCTCATCGACCCCGACGGCAACAACGTCGAGGCCGTCTGTCCCTGACCCGAAAGGCACCGACCCCATGGCCACCGTCTACAAGGAATTCATCGTCGAGGTTGATGTGGCGCAGGTGTGGGACGCGCTGCGCGACTTCGGCGCCGTCCACACGCGCCTCGCGCCGGGCTTTCTCACCGGCTGCGAACTCGACGGGCAGGGCGCCCGCATCGTCCACTTTGCCAACGGCCTCGTGGCGCGTGAGTTGCTCGTGGCCCTCGACGACGAGCACCACCGCTTGGCCTACACCGTGACCGACGGCAAGGCCACGCACCACCACGCATCGGCCCAGGTGTTCGCAGATGGCGAAGGCCGTTCGCGCTTCGTCTGGATCACCGATGTGCTGCCCGACGGGCTCGCGGCGTACATCGAACCCATGATGGCGCATGGCGGCGCTGCGATGAAGCAGACGCTGGAGCGCGCTCAGAAGTCCTCGAGCGGCAGCCCCACGTAGTTTTCCGCCAGCGCGGTGGACGCCGCGCGCGAATGCACGAGGTAGTCGAGCTCGGCTTCCTGGATCTTCTGGCCGAAGGCGCCCGTCTCGGGAAAACGGTGCATCAGCGAGGTGAACCACCACGAGAAGCGCTCGGCCTTCCAGACCCGGCGCAGGCACAGGTCGGAATAACGGTCCAGCGCCGAGGCCGACTTCTCGTTGTAGAAAATCTCCAGGGCGCGCGAGAGGTACCCCACGTCGGCGGTCGCGAGGTTGAGCCCCTTGGCGCCGGTCGGCGGCACGATGTGCGCGGCGTCGCCGGCCAGGAACAGCGAGCCGAAGCGCATCGGCTCGGCCACGAAGCTGCGCAGCGGCGCAATGCTCTTTTCGAGCGACGGGCCCGTCACCAGGCGTTCGCGCGCTTCGGGGTCGAGGCGCGCGCGCAGCTCGTTCCAGAAGGCCTCGTCGCTCCAGTTCTCTACCTTCTCTTCGGTCGGCACCTGCACGTAGTAGCGCGAGCGCGTGGCGCTGCGCATGCTGCACAGCGCGAAGCCGCGC
Organism: Variovorax sp. RO1; assembly: GCF_002849325.1. Taxonomy (NCBI): domain Bacteria; kingdom Pseudomonadati; phylum Pseudomonadota; class Betaproteobacteria; order Burkholderiales; family Comamonadaceae; genus Variovorax; species Variovorax sp. RO1. The sequence continues at coordinate 655,203 of NZ_PKMT01000003.1, read as the reverse complement.
TCGGTGTTCGCGTAGATGAGTTCGTGCGACACCGGCGGCACGTCGGCCAGCACGCCGAGCCAGCCGAAGGGGTAGACCTTCTCGTAGGTCTGGATCGCGTCGGCCGGCACGCTGGCGCGGCTCACGCCGTGGTAGCCGTCGCAGCCGGCGATGAAGTCGCACTCGATCTCGTGCGTCTGGCCGTCTTTTTCGTAGCGCACGCGCGGACGGCCGGTGTCGAAGTCGCGCAGGCTCACGTTCGCCGCGCTGTAGATGGTGGTGAGGCCTTCGGCCGTGCGCGCTTCCATCAGGTCGCGCGTCACTTCGGTCTGGCCGTACACCGTGACCTGCTTGCCGCCCGTGAGGCCGTGCATGTCGATGCGGTGGCGCGCGCCCTTGAACAGCAGCTCGATGCCGTCGTGCGGCAGGCCTTCGGCCTTGGCGCGGGTGTCGACGCCTGCGCGTACCAGCAGGTCCATCGTGACCTGTTCGAGCACGCCGGCGCGGATGCGGCCCAGCACGTAGTCGCCGCTCTGGCGCTCCACGATGATGTTGTCGATCCCTGCCTTGTGCAGCAGCTGGCCGAGCAGAAGGCCGGCGGGGCCTGCGCCGATGATGGCGACCTGGGTGCGCATGTTCGTGTCTCCGAATGGGTTTTGCGAAGCGTAGGGCGCGGCCGGCCGGTTGGGGCGGCGGTCGGCGAGGCTCTGTGCGATCATGCGAACGCGTGCGCGATCATCGCGCAACACTTCTTCGGCCGACCGATCGACCGACCCACGACGACGAACTCCCGACGACGAATGACCATCGCCCGCGCCGACTTCATCGAGGGCATCGCCAAGGGGATGGCGGTGCTCGAAAGCTTCGACACCGAGCGTCAGCGCCTCAACGCCACGCTGGCAGCCGAGCGTGCCGGCCTCACGCGCGCCGCCGCCCGACGCCATCTGCTCACGCTGGCCCACCTGGGCTACCTGGAAACCGACGGCAGCTACTTTTGGATGGCGCCGAAGGTGTTGCGCTTCTCGGGCAGCTACCTGGCCTCGTCGCGCCTGCCGCGCGCGCTGCAGCCCACGCTGAACCGGCTCGCGGCGCAGACCGGCGAGTCGTTCTCGGCGGTGGTGCTCGACGGCGAAGAGGTGGTCATCGTTGCGCGCAGCGGCAGCTACGGCACGCCGACGCGCGTGTTGGCCTACGGCCTGCACCTCGGTGCGCGCCTGCCGGCCCACGCCACCTCGACGGGGCGCGTGCTGCTGGCCGCGATGCCTGCCACGCAGCTCACCCAGTGGCTCAAGGGGCGGCACCTGGCGCGGCTCACGCCGCAGACCCTCACCCAGGCGCGCGCCTTGCGCCAGCGAATCGTGCAGGTGCGCAAGGACGACTACTGCTTCGCCAGCGAAGAACACGAGCTCGGCGTGCAGGCGCTGGCGGTGCCGCTGCGCGATATGCAGGGGCACACGGTGGCCGCGCTCAATGTGGTGCTGTCGGGCACGCGCTACCAGGAAGAGACCTTGCAGCGCGAGATGCTGCCGCTGCTGTTCGAGGCGGCACGCGAAGTGCGCTCCCTCCTGTGAACTGAGGCGCGCTGAACTTTCAGCGCCAGTGCGGCCTCGAACCCCCGACAACGGACATCCACCATGCGACTCCTGCTTCTCGAAGACGACGTGATGATCGGCGAGGCCGTGCTCGACCTGTTGCGGGCCGAGCAGTACGCCGTCGATTGGGTGAAAGACGGCGACGCTGCGGAATCGGCATTGCGCACCCAGCAGTACGACCTCGTGCTGCTCGACCTGGGCGTGCCCCGCCGCGACGGCCTGGAAGTGCTGCGCGCCCTGCGTGCGCGCAAGCAGCGCATGCCGGTGCTGATCGCCACCGCGCGCGACTCGGTGCAGCAGCGCATCGAAGGCCTCGATGCCGGCGCCGACGACTACGTGCTCAAGCCCTACGACCTCGACGAACTGCTGGCGCGCATCCGCGCCTTGCTGCGGCGCGCATCCGGTCGCGCCGAGCCGGTGTACGAGCACATGGGCGTGAGTATCAACCCGGCCACGCGCGAGGTCGCGGTGAACGGCGAACCGGTGGTGCTGTCGGCGCGTGAATGGGCGGTGCTCGAACCGCTGCTGGCCCGTCCGGGCATGGTGCTCTCGCGCGCGCAGCTCGAAGAAAAGCTCTACGGCTGGAAGGACGAGATCAGCAGCAACGCGGTCGAGGTGTATGTGCACGGCCTGCGCAAGAAACTCGGTGCGGAGCTGATCCGCAACGTGCGAGGCGTCGGCTACATGGTGCCAAAACTATGACTCCCCCCCAGGCTTCGCGCACTTCGTGTCGCTTCTCCAACCCCCTACCGGGGGCGACGCCTACGGCCCGGCAAAGCCGGTTCCGTGGCGTCCCACGAACGGAGCGCGCATGAACAAAGTTCTGAGCAGTCTGACTGGATCGCTGCGTGCGCGGCTGCTGGTGTTCCTGCTCGCGGCCATCGTGCTCGCGGCCGGCGCGCAGGCGCTGGTGGCCTATCGAACGGTGCTGAAAGAGGCCGACGACATCTTCGACTATCACATGCAGCAGATGGCGCTGTCGCTGCGCGCGGGGCTGCCGCCGAGTGCGGCCGTAGGTGGGCTCGGCGGCGCGGAGCAGAACTTCGAGTTCGTGGTGCAGGTGTGGACGGTCGACGGCGTGCGCATCTTCGAATCAGCAGAAGAAGCGGCGCTGCCGCAGCTCGCGGTGCTGGGTTTTGCCGACGTGCGCGCACGCGGCACGACCTACCGCGTGTTCTCGATGCAGACGCGCGGGCTGGTGATCCAGGTGGCGCAGGACATGGCGGCGCGGCGGAACATGGCCGGCTCGCTCGCGCTGCGCACCATCGTGCCCGTGGCGCTGATGGCGCCGCTGTTGATGCTGGTCGTGTGGTGGGTGGTGAGCCTGTCGCTGGCGCCGGTGGCGCGTGTGCGCCGGCAGGTGGCGTCGCGACAGGCCGACGACCTCTCGCCCGTGAGCGAGGAGAACCTGCCCGAAGAAGTGCGCCCGCTGGTGCAGGAACTCAACCTGCTGTTCGGCCGCGTGCGCCATGCCTTCGACGCGCAGAAGCACTTCGTGGCCGATGCCGCGCATGAACTGCGCTCGCCGCTGGCCGCGCTCAAGCTGCAGGTGCAGGGCCTGCAGCGCGCGCCCGACGACGCGGCGCGCACGCTCGCGGTGAGCCGCCTGTCGGCCGGCATCGACCGCGCCACGCGCCTCGTCGAGCAGATGCTGGCGCTGGCCCGGCACGAGGCCAGCATGGCTGCGGGCGCGAAGCCCGAGACGGTCGATCTGGCCGAGGTGGCACGCCTCGCAATTTCCGATGCGGTGGCGGCCGCGCAGGCGCGCCGCATCGACATCGGCGTTGCGCAGGCCGACGCGGGCGCGACCGTGAGCGGCCAGCCTGAGGCGCTGCGCATGCTGCTGCGCAACCTGATCGACAACGCCGTGAAGTACACGCCCGAAGAGGGGCGGGTCGATGTCGGCATCGTGAAGCGCGCGGACGCGGTGGAGCTGCGCGTGGACGACAGCGGCCCCGGCTTGCCCGAGGCCGAGCGTGCGCGCGTGCTCGATCGGTTCTACCGCTCGGGCGAGCCGCAGGCGCCGGGCAGCGGGCTGGGGCTGGCCATCGTCAAGTCGATTGCCGATCTGCATGGCGCCACGGTGGCGTTGGAAAAGTCTGAGAACCTCGGCGGGCTGTGCGTGCGCGTGGTGTTCGCTCCGCCGCAAGCGTGAGTTCCGCTTAAGCGACGCCTAAGTCAAGGCCGCGACATTCCTTTCATCGTGTTTGCGCTCCGGCGCAGGATTGAAAGGAATCGAAGAATGAAAACCGCCTTGACTTCCCCCCGTGCCCTCGTGATCGCACTGGCCGCTGCCGGCGTGATTGGTGCCGTCGGCGCCGGTGCCTACACCAGCGCCCGCGCCGTGGGTGCGCCGGCCACCGCTGCCGCAGTGGCCGCGCCGGCCGCGATGGTCACCTTGCCCGACTTCTCGACCATCACCTCGCGCGACGGCCCGGCCGTGGTCAACATCAGCGTGACCGGCACCGAGAAAGCCCCGGACGACGACACCATGGCGCAGTTGCAGGGCATCGACCCCGACGATCCGATGTTCCAGTTCTTCCGCCACTTCCAGGGGCAGATGGGACCGCGCGGCCAGCAGCAACAGCAGCAGCGCGCCGTGCCGGTGCGCTCGCAGGGCTCGGGCTTCATCGTGGACCCGAGCGGGATCATCATGACCAACGCCCACGTGGTGAAGGACGCGAAGGAGGTCACCGTCAAGCTGACCGACCGCCGCGAATACCGCGCCAAGGTGCTCGGCGCCGACGCCAAGACTGACATCGCGGTGCTCAAGATCGACGCGAAGAACCTGCCTGTGCTCGCGCTGGGCAACACCAAGGACCTGAAGGTCGGCGAATGGGTGCTGGCCATCGGTTCGCCCTTCGGCTTCGAGAACACGGTGACGGCCGGCGTGGTGAGCGCCAAGGGCCGTTCGCTGCCCGACGACAGCTACGTGCCCTTCATCCAGACCGACGTGGCCGTGAACCCCGGCAACTCGGGCGGGCCGCTGCTCAATGCGCGCGGCGAGGTGGTCGGCATCAACTCGCAGATCTACAGCCGCAGCGGCGGCTACCAGGGCGTGTCGTTCGCCATTCCGATCGACGTGGCCGTGCAGGTGAAGGACCAGATCGTCGCCACCGGCAAGGCCACGCATGCGCGACTGGGCGTGGCGGTGCAGGAGGTGAACCAGGCCTTCGCCGATTCGTTCAAGCTCGACAAGCCCGAGGGTGCGCTGGTCTCGAACATCGAGAAGGGCGGCCCCGGCGACCATGCCGGCCTGAAGGCGGGCGATGTGATCCGCAAGGTCGACGGCCAGGCCATCGTGTCCTCGGGCGACCTGCCGGCCGTGATCGGCCAGCAGGCGCCGGGCAAGAAGGTCACGCTCGAGGTGTGGCGCCAGGGCGAGCGCCAGGAGCTGCAGGCCAAGCTCGGCGATGCGAGCGACAAGCCGGCGCAGGTCGCCAAGGCCGACAACACGGCGGGGCAGGGCAAGCTCGGCCTTGCGCTGCGCCCGCTGCAGCCGCAGGAACAGCGCGCGGCCTCGCTCGACGGTGGCCTGCTGATCGAGGACGTGGCCGGCCCGTCGGCGATGGCTGGGGTGCAGGCCGGCGACGTGCTGCTGGCGATCAACGGCACGCCGGCCAAGAGCCTGGAGCAGGTGCGTCAGGCGGTGGCCAAGGCGGACAAGTCGGTGGCGCTGTTGATCCAGCGCGGCGAGGACAAGATCTTCGTGCCGGTGCGCCTGGGCTGACCGACCGATCTGGCGCGCTCAGGGCAGCGCGCAGGGCCAGTCGAGCGAGACGCGCGTGCCGCCGGCCTGCGCGTCGGCCCGCTCGATCTGCAATCGCGCCCCGATGGCCTGCGCCCGCGAACGCATGTTCGCGAGGCCGTGGCCACCGGGGCGTTCGTTCGCCTGCAGCCCGCGGCCGTTGTCGGTGAGCACGATGCGCACCAGCGGCGGCGTCTGCTCGCCGTGCCAGCCCACATGCATCACGATGCGCGTGGCGGCCGCATGCTTCAGCACGTTGGTGAAAGCCTCGAGCAGGATGCGTTGCAGCTGCAGCGCAGCCTGCGCGGCAAAGGGCGCGAGCGTGGGGATGAGCGCGACGTCCCACACCAGTTCGATGCCAGCGGCATCCAGCCGGGGCTGCAGGCGGTAGCGCAGCGTGGCCAGCACGGTGGTCAGGTCGTCGTGCATGGGCTGCAGCGAATCGACGGCCATGCGCATCTCGTCGAGCGCCAGTTTCACGTGTTCTTCCACCACATTGCGGTCGGGCGCGGGCTGGTTCACCACGTTGAGCAGGCCCACGAGCTGCGAGCCGACGCCGTCGTGGATCTCCCGCATGATGCGCTGGCGCTCCAGCAGCACAGCCTGTTCTTCCTGTTGCTTGCGCACGGTTTCGAAGGCGCCGCGCAGCTGCTCTTCGCGCTCGGCCACGCGCGCGGCGAGGTTGGCGTTGAGCGAGCGGTAGTCGGCCACGGTGCGGCTGTAGCGTTCCACCACGAGGCCGGCCAGGATCATCACGAAGAAGAAGATCGCGTGCGAGGTGAGCGTGTAGTACGCGCCGCCAAAGAGGCCCATGCGCACCAGCAGCAGGTCGTGCGCGCCCGCCAGGATGGCCAGCGTGCCCGCCGCCATCAGCACGCCCGCGATGCGCCGCCGCGCCACCAGCGCACCGTGCACCACGTAGGGCAGGCAGATGGTGCTCGTGACCTGCAGGATCGCCAGGCCGGCGGTCCACAGCACCGGTCGCGCGAAGGCGAAGGAGGCGCAGGCCAGCGCCACCGACAGCGCCAAGGCGCCGTAGATCGATCGCACCAGCCACGGCGGGTTGCGGTCGAGCACCAGCAGCACGAAGCGCGCAATGAGCCCGATGTGGCAGGCATAGCAGACCGCCACCACCGCGCCCCACAGCGGCCAGGGCACGGGCCCTTCGGTCAGCACGCGGTCGAGGTTGCGCGCCACGCCGGAGAGCGCGGCCAGCGCGAAGCAGCCGTAGAGCGCGTCGCGCTGGCGCAGCCACAGCCCGGCGGCCAGGCCGCCCATCAGCAGCAGGCTCACGGCGTAGACGATGGCCGAGGTGTTGCGCCAGTTCTGGTGCGAGCGGTGCAGCGGGGCCAGGGATGCCTCGGGGCCGTAGAGCACGCTGGCCAGGCCGCCGCCGCGCTGGCGCTGCATCGTGGCCTGGATGTGCAGCTCCTGGGTCTGGCCGCTGCCGCGCCGCAGCGCGGCGGCCAGCGGCACCAGGTGGCTGGCCTTGGCGGCGTCATAGGTGGGATCGCCGAGTACGCCGTAGTGGGCGACCAGCGCGCCGTTGAACCACACGGCGACCTGGTTGCCCAGGCCCGACATCACGAGCGCCTGGGCGTCGCCGTCGCGGACTTCGTCGGCGGGCAGCGCGATGCGGTAGCTGGCCTTGCCGCCGCGCCCCGGAAACTCGTGGTCCCAGCGAAAGGGCAGTTCCACCCGCCGCACCTGCAGCGGCAGGCCGTCGGGTTCGAGGCTGGCTTCGGCCCAGCGCACGTCGGTGGTGCCCGGCGGGTTGGCGGCATGGGCGAAGGGCGCTGCAAGGGCCAGCCACAGCAGCAGTAGCAGCACGGCCCGCAGGGAGGGAAAGGAAAAAGCGGGGCGGTTCACGCGGCTAGGAAAGCCGGCCTGCAGGACGGGTCGCCAACACGGCTTCCGAGGGTGGGGGCGCATCCAGCTTGCCGTAGATATTTCGAATATGGGTTTGAACCGTCGATGCGGAGACTCCCATCTGCGCGCCGATTTCGGCATAGGTGAAACCACGAGAGACCCGGTCGAGCACTTCGGCCTCGCGCGACGAGAGGTGCCCGGGCGCGCCGTCGGAGGCCTGCCAGCGGCGCAGCAGCTGCCGCGCGATGCCCGGCGGTAGCGGGGAGCCGCCGGCGCCCAGGTGGCGCAGGTGCGCCGCCAGGTCGGCCTCGGTGCCGTCCTTGAGCAGGTAGCCGCGCGCGCCGGCCTCGAAGGCCTGCACCATGTGGGTCTCGTCGCCGAAGATCGTCAGCACCATCACCGCGCAGGCCGGCTGCATGCGGCGGCACTGGCGGATCACCTGCAGGCCGGGGTGGTCGGGCAGGCCGAGGTCGACCAGCAGCACATCGACCGGGTTGTCCGTGAGCCAGTTCAGGATGTCGACTGCGTTCGAGGCGCTGAAGGCCAGCGCCAGCGCCGGGTCGGCGCCGATCACGCGGGTGATGCGCTCGCGCATGCCGCTGTCGTCCTCGACCACGGCGACCTGGGTGGCGGTCAGAGGCATGGCGGGCGTCCGCAGACGTGACCGAGGCGCATGGGCAGATCCGTTTCCGTTCGGAGGTTGCAGGTGCGGCAAGCCTATCGACCGGGTTTCGGGGCGCACATCCTATAGACGAGGGAGGGCGGTACCCTGCCGGCGCGCGATGGTGTCCAGCCGTGTCGCGACGCGCGCCACGTGCTGCACCAGTTCGGCAGGCGACTCGATCTCGATGTCATGGCCCAGGCAGCCGAGCCACACGGCCAGCGCGTCGAGCGAGCTTGCGCCGGTGACGACGCGCGTGCGGCCGGCATCGACGACCTCGGGCACACCGCCCACCCAGCCCAGATGCGGTTCCAGTGCCGCGAGCGGGGCGTGCACGATCACGCGCGCGTGGTGCAGGAAGGGCGAGACCTTGAGCGCGTGTGCCATGTAGGCCTCGACGTCGCCCAGCGGAAGACGGCGCGCGGCAAAGCGTGCGCCCGTCGGTTCGGCATCGACGATGCGGTCGAGGCGGAAGGTGCGCCAGTCTTCGCGTGCCGTGTCCCAGGCCAGCAGGTACCAACGCTGGCCGGTCTGTACCACGCGGTGCGGCTCCACGGTGCGCAGCGTGGTCGCCTGGTGGTGGTCCTGGTAGCCGAAGCGCAGTGCGCGCCGCTCGGTGCAGGCCTCGGCGAACATCGACACCGCCTTCACGCGCACGCCCGACTTGCCGCGCATCACCGGCACCACCGAGGCGCGCACGCTGCCCAGGCGGCGCTGCAGGCGCGGCGGCATCAGCTGGTCGAGCTTGGCGAGGGCGCGCATCGAGGCGTTGCCGATGTCGCCTTCGCCCGTGCCGGCGCGGCCGAGCGCCAGCGCCACCGCAATGGCCTCTTCGTCTTCGAGCAGCAGCGGGGGCAGGGCGTTGCCCGCACCCAGCCGGTAGCCGCCGGCCACGCCCGAGGTCGAATCGACCGTGTAGCCGAGGCTGCGCAGCCGGTGGACGTCGCGGCGCAGCGTGCGCTCGGTAATTTCCAGGCGCTCGGCCAGGGCGGCACCGGTCCAGGCGCGCTGGGCCTGGAACAGCGCGAGCAGGCGAAGCAGGCGGGCGGAAGCGGACAGCATGGGCCGCATCATGCCTTTGATCGAGGACAGAAACTGTCCGCAATGGGTCGTAGCCTTGGGTTTCCTCCACTCGTTTCCACGGACACCGACCATGAAGAAGACTTATCACGGCAGCTGCCATTGCGGCAAGGTGCGCTTCCAGGCGCTCGTCGACCTCGCCGAGGGCACCGGCAAGTGCAACTGCTCGATCTGCATGAAGTCGCGCGGCTGGGGCGCCATCGTCAAGCCGGCCGACTTCACGCTGCTGTCGGGCGAGGACGACCTGTCGAGTTACCAGTTCGGGTCGTTCAGCGCCGAGCATCTGTTCTGCCGGCACTGCGGCATCAAGTCCTTCGGGCGCGGCAACGTGCCGGAGATCGGCGGTGCGTACGTCAGCGTGAACGTTTCCTGCCTGGACGACGTGACGCTCGACGAGCTGTCGACCGCGCCGGTGCGCCACATGGACGGGCGGAACAACAACTGGTTCGAGGCGCCGGCGGAGGTGCGGTACCTCTGAGCGGGTGAAGGGCGGGGGCCCGCTTTCGGATGAGAATGTCCGTTGCTTCACCTGCTGCGAATGAAACCAATGAACGACGAACTGGAAGCCCGCATCCGCTCTGGCCAGGCCCTGTCCGAATCGATGGGCAACTTCCACGTGACCGGCTGGGACGCCGAGCACAAGACGCTGAAGGCCGCCTTCACGGTGCGCCGCGAGTACTGCCACACGAACGGCACGATCGCTCAGGGCGGTTTCATCACCGCCTGGCTCGACGCCGCGATGGCCCACGCGGTCATGCACGACACCGATCAATCGCAGACGGTCTTCAGCCTGGAGATCAAGGTGAGCTTCTACGAGAAGGTCGGCCCTGGCGAAGGCCGGGTCGAAGGGCGCGTGATCCGGCGCGGGAAGCGTGTGGCGTTCCTCGAAGCGGCGCTCTACAACCCCGATGGGAAGCTGGCCGCAGAGGCCACGTCGACCGGGATACTGGCGAGCCTCTAGGCTACGTCGGCCCGATCTGGGCCTGTATCTCGCGGATCACAGCCTCTTTTTCCTGGTTGTAGATCTGCGGGTTGGCCGGGTCGATGCCGTGGGCGCGGTCCTTGGCTTCTTCGTACTTCTGGCGCAGGTCCGGGCGCCGGTCGAGGACTTTCATGAACGCCAGCGAGTCCACGTGCACCGGATCGCCGCGATGGCAGATGTGCAGGTTGACGTTGAACCTGCGGCCGTCGTGCAGAACGGATGCGCAGACATAAGGCTTCTCGTCCGTGTCGACCCACACGGGTCGGCGGTGAAATCCGATCGATTCGAATTCTGTCTGTGCCACGCGCAGGTTTTCCCGGGAAGTGATCGCCGCGATGTCCACCATCGGCTTTCCCCGCAAACCGACGATGGCCGTGCTCCCGATGTGCACGAGTTCCACGCCCTTGAGCTGTGCGTGCACGTAGCGCTGCATCTGTGCGAACACCTCGGCATACGCTGGGTCGTAGGGCAGGATGTGGCGCTGGTCCAGGCTCTCGTCGAAGGCGAGGAGTTTCATCGCACGATGCGCGCCAGCCAGGCCAGCAGCACGGCCACGACTTCGTCGCGGTTGGTCTCGTTGAGCGTCTCGTGGCGCGCACCGCCGAACACATGGCACGACACGTCGCGCAGGCCCGCGTCGCGGTAGCGCTGCACCAGCGGATAGAACCATTCGGCCTTGTTGCTGACCGGGTCCTGGTCGCCCGTGAAAAGGTACAGCGGCAGCGCGGGACGGATGCGCGTCTGCATCGCGGCGGGTGTGAGTTCGTCGAGATTCGCGAACATGGTCCCCATGCCTTCCGCCGACACGGTGAAGCCGCACAGCGGATCGGCGATGTAGGCATCGACCTGCGCAGGGTCGCGGCTGAGCCAGTCGAAGGGCGTGCGCACGTCGGGCAGCGCGGCGTTCATGTCTTCGAGCCGAAAGCCGCTTTGCAACGCACCGCCCAGCAGGTCGAGCGCCGTGGTGCCCGACAGCACCGCGCCCGACAGCAGCTCGCTGTGCCGCACCAGGTAGTACTGCGTGGCGAACGAGCCCATGCTGTGGCCCACGAGGATCAGCGGCAGCCCGGGGTGCTCGGCGCGCGCGTGGCGGCTCAGCAGCGCCATGTCGTCCACGAGGCCGGCAAACCCGCGCGGGCCGAACTCGCCGAGTTCGCCGCGCGCCGAAGCGCCTTCGCCATGGCCGCGGTGCTCGTTCGCATAGACGACGTAGCCGGCCTGCGTGAGCGCGTCGGCCAGCGGCCGGTAGCGCAGCGAATGCTCGCCCATGCCGTGCGCCAGTTGCACGATGCCCCGCGGCGCGGCGCCTTGCCAGCGGTGGGCCTCTACCGGATAGCCGTCGTTGGCGGTCAGTTCGAAGTGGGTCTCGGTGCTCGGCATGCGGGGTCCTCCAGGGAAGTGGATTGGCATCCTAATCGTTGACGGCCCGTAGCATGGCCTTGCGCAACCACGCCTGCGCCGGGTCCTTGTCGGTCACTGCGCGCCAGGCCATCCGCAGCTGATAGCTGGGGCTGTCGAAGGGCAGGGGCTCGCAGCGCAGGCCGCTTTGCGCCGACAGCGCCAGCGCCACATGCTCGGGCACCGTGGCCAGCAGGTCGGTGCCGGCGAGCACGGCAGGCAGGCTGCCGAACTGCGGCACCGAGAAGACGACGTCGCGCTGGCGCCCGAGTTCACCCAGCGTTTCGTCGACGGTGCCGCACAGGTCGCCGGCATAGGTCACGAGCACGTGGCGTCGCCGGCAGAAGTCGTCGAGCGACAGCTTGCCGGGCGCGGTGTCGGCGCGCAGCACGGCAAAGCGCGCGGTGCGGACCTTGCGCACCTTCGCATCGGCGGGCAGGTCTTTCAGGAACGACATCACCGCGCTGACACGGCCCTGGTCGAGATAGCGCATGGCGTTGCGGTAGCAGACGGTGAGCGTCACCAGCTTGGCGCCGGGCACTTCGGCGCTCAGGGCGCGCAGCAGGCGGGGCAGCATCGCGATCTGCAGGTCGTCGGTCAGGCCGATGCGGAACACCGGTGCGGCGCGGGCTGGTTCGAAGTCGGCCTGTGCGCGGAACGTGGCCTCGATCTGCGCGAGCGCGGGGACCAGGCCTTGCATCAGGGCGAGCGCGCGCGCGGTCGGCTCCATCACGCGGCCCTGGCGCACCAGCAGCGGATCGCCCGTGAGTTCGCGCAGCCGCGCCAGTGCGTGGCTCACTGCGGGTTGGCCGAGGTTCAGCCGTTCGGCAGCGCGACTGACATGGCGCTCGCGCATGAGCGCGGCCAGCACGGTGAGCAGGTTCAGGTCGATGCGGTTGAGTTCGATGGGGTTCATCGGGGTCCTAGCGTGATCGATGGTGCGCATAGCGACTATCCCGCGAATCGATTTCCTTGATGACGCTGCGGCCTCTAGATTGAAGCCATCGGTTATTCAACGAAGGAGAGTTTTCATGAGCAGGATGGTTCGCTTCCATGCGTTCGGCGGTGCCGAGGTGCTGAAGGTCGAAGAGGTCGCGGTGCCAGCGCCGGGCGTTGGCGAAGTGCGCATCGCGGTGCAGGCCATCGGCCTGAACCGGGCCGACGCGCTGTGGCGCGAGAACCTGTACATCGAAGACGCGACGCTGCCGGCGGGGCTGGGCAACGAAGCCGCGGGCGTCATCGAGGCGGTGGGCGAGGGCGTCGAAGGGCTGAGCGTGGGCGACAAGGTCGCGGTGCTGCCGGGGGCGAGCCAGGGGCTGTATCCGACCTATGGCGATCGCATCCTCTTTCCGGCCGCGCACGTGGTGCGGTATCCCGCCAACCTGTCGGCCGCACAGGCCGCGGGCGCCTACATGGCCTACCTCACGGGCTACTTCCCGATGTTCGAGATGGCGCGGCTGCAGCGCGGCCAGGTGATGTTGGTCACCGGGGCGTCATCGGGCACCGGCATCGCGGCGCTGCAGATGGCGCGCGCGGCAGGCATCGTCGCCATCGCCGTCACGCGCACGGCCGCCAAGCGCGACGCGCTGCGTGAAGCGGGTGCGACGCATGTGGTCGTGACGGACGACGAAGACGCGGTCGCGCGCGTGCTGACCCTCACCGAGGGCCGCTGTGTCGACCTGGTGTACGACGGCGTGGGCGGCGCGCAGGTCGAGCGGCTCGGTGATGTGGTCGCGCATCGCGGCTGGTATGTGCTGTATGGCCTGTCGGGCGGTGCCGAGTTCAGGTACCCGGTGGTGGCGCAGTTCCGCAAGAGCTGGCGCTTTCACGTCTACAAGGTGCTGGAGCACACGGGCGCAGCCACCATGGGGTTGCCGCGCGACGAGGGTGCATTGGCCCGTGCGCTGGCCTTTATCGACGCAGGCCTCGCCGACGGCACGCTGCACATGCGCATCGACCGGACCTTCGCACTCGACGACGTGGTGCAGGCCCACCGCTACCTCGAGCGCGCCGGGCACATCGGCAAGGTCGTGCTCGAGGTCTGACCGACGCTCAGGCGGTGGACGTCAGTCGGTACCAGGCCACCCCGTCGTCGGCGATGTCGCATGCGATCTCGCCGCGGTGCCGCAGGTAGTTGAGGCAGGCGAGGCTTTCTCCCGTCGCCATGCCCAGCAACTGCACGTCGGACTCGGCGATGCTGCGGGCGAACAGGCTCGTGAACACATCGACGGCGCGCTTCGGCGTCTTCAATGCGTTGCGCAAGCGATCGAGCGAGCGCTCCTGCCCGTGCTGCAGCCGGTCGATGCGCGCATGCAGGCCGCGGAAGCACTCGTTGTGCGACGGCAGCACGAGCACATCGTCGGGCACTTCGCGCTTGAGCTTGGCGAGCGACGAGAGCCAGTCGGCCATCGGATCGGCGTCGGGCTCGACGGGCGAGACCGACACGTTGGACGAAATGCGCGGCAGGATCTGGTCGCCCGAGATCAGCACCTTCAGGTCGGGGCAGTGCAGGCACGCATGCTCAGGCGAATGGCCATTGCCGGTGACGACGCGCCAGTCGTGCGCGCCGATGCGCAGCACCTCGCCGTCGCGCAGGCGCCGGAAGCTGTCGGGCAGCGGATGGATGTGCTTGCCGAAGTTGCCGAAGCGCGTGCGGTAGGTCTCGATGGCCGCTTCGCCCCAGCCGGCGCGCCGGTAGAAGGCGATGGCGTCGTCGGGTGCTTCGCGGCCGGTGTCGGACACCATCACGCGGCACATGAGGTACTCGGAGCGGGTCATCCACAGCCGCACGCCGAACTTGCGCGTGAGCCAGCCGGCCATGCCGACGTGGTCGGGGTGCATGTGCGTCACGAAGACGCGGGTGAGGCCGCGCGTGTCGGGCGAGTTGGCGAACAGCTCGCGCCAGACGGCCACCGTTTCCTCGGTGCGCACGCCGGTGTCGACCACGGCCCAGCCGTCGCCGTCGTCCAGCGCCCACAGGTTGATGTGGTCCAGCGAATAGGGCAGCGGCATCCGAATCCAGTGCACGCCCGCGGCGACCTCGATCGACTTGCCGCGGGGCGGAAGCTCCGCAAAGGGATAAACGAGCTTGCCCTTGGCTGCTTCCGCCGACTCTTCCAGACCATCCATTGTGTTCACCTCCAGAGGAGGTCAATTGTGCCCTTCGGCCGATAGGTCAGACGGCCGCGACGATGGCAGCATCGCTTGCGCCGCCGGACAGCGTCGGCGGCATCCGGACGATCGAGGTGAGGGTCGGCTCGGCGGGGCGCAACAGCGACAGGTCGGGGCGCGGGCGGCGCAGTTGCACGTCGGCGGCGAATGCCTTCTCCATCGCGTGCGCCGCGCCCAGCACCTGGTGGTCGGCGCGGAAGCCGCCCACCACCTGCAGCCCGAACGGCATGCCCGCATGGTCCACGCCGCAGGGCAGCGTGATCGCCGGATGCGTGGTCAGCGTGACCACATAGGTCAGCGCCAGCCAGCGGTAGTAGTTCGCCTGCTTCTCGCCGTTGATGGTGTCGGCATACGGTTGGGTCCAAGGAAAGGGCGAGACCGGCGTGGTCGGCGAGAGCACCAGGTCGTAGTCGGCGAAGGTGGACTGGAAGCGCTTGATGAGGCGGGTCTGCTCGGCCTGCGCCCAGGCGCTGTCCAGCAGGCTCATGCGCGCGCCCATCTCGTAGTTCGCGCGCGGGTTCGGGCCGAGGCTGTCCGGATCGCGCTCGTAGGCGGCGTGCATGCTCGCCACGAAGGCCTCCGCGCGCAGCACGTCGAAGCAGCGGTGCGCATCGCCCAGGTCGAAGCTCACTTCGTCGCAGCGCCGGAACAGGTGCCGCATCGACCCGATCTTCCGGCGCATCGTGGCGCGGATGCTGTCGTTCACCGCGCAGAGGCCGAAGTCTTCCGTCCATGCCACGCGAAGCCCGCTGAGGTCGATGTCCATCGGCTTGAGAAAGGACAAGGGGTCCAGCGGATAGCTCAGCGGATCGCCGGCGTTCATTCCGGCCGAGGCCGCGAGTTGCAGGCAGGCGTCTTCCACCGTGCGGCCCATCGGACCGACCACCGAGATCGGCGTCCAGCCCAGCGGCTTTCGCACGCTGGGCACGATGCCCGGCGAAGGCCGGAAGCCCACCACGCCGCACTTGGCGGCCGGAATGCGCAGCGACCCGCCGGTGTCGGAGCCGGTGCACACGGGCAGCATGTCGCAGGCGAGGGCCGCGGCCGACCCGCCGGAGGAGCCGCCCGCATTCAGGTTCGGGTTGAAGGGGTTGCCGGTGGCGCCCCAGACCTCGTTGCGCGAATTGGCGCCCGCGCCCATCTCGGGCACGTTGGTCTTGCCGGCCACGATGGCGCCGGCTTTGCGAAGGCGTGCCACCAGCTCGATATCTTCCTGCGGTACGTGGTCGCGGTAAATCGGCGATCCCCAGGTGGTGAGCAGGCCCTCGGTCGGCTCGAGGTCCTTCACGCCCAGGGGCAAGCCGTGCAGCAGGCCCAGCGGCTCGCCTTGCATCACGGCGTTTTCGGCGGCGGCGGCTTCTGCGCGCGCGCGGTCGAAGCAGGTTGCGGTCACTGCATTGACGAAAGGATTCGTCTGCGCGATGCGCGCGATGCACGCCTCGAGCAGTTCGACGGGCGAGATCGCCTTGCTGCCGATCAGGCGGCGCAGTTCGACGGCGGAGTGTTCGACGAGTTCGGTGGGGAGGGACATTGCAAGGGTCGATGGATCAATCGGCGGTGATGTTCGCGCGGGTGGCGACGGCCCGCATCACGGGCAGTTCCCGGGTGATGAGCTCGCTGGCCGCCGCGGCATTGCTGTAGACCGGCTCCAGCCCCTGCGCGCTCAGCCTGGCCCGCGTGTCCGGGTCGGCCATGGTCGCGGCGAGCGCTTTCTCGAGCCGCGCCTTCGCTTCCGGCGGCAGGCCTTTCGGCGCCGCGAGGATCAGCCAGGAGTCCATGTCGATGTCGGGATACCCGCTCTCGGCCAGGCTGGGCACGTCGGGCAGCAGCGTGGAGCGCTTGGCCGTTGTCACTGCGATGGCCTTGATCTTGCCGCTCTTGAGCTGCGGGATGGCGGCACTCACTGTGTCGACGCTGAACGCGACCTGTCCGCCCATGAGGTCCGTCATGGCCGGTGCGCTGCCTTTGTAGGGCACATGCGTCATCTTCAGGCCGGCCGCATGCAGGATGCTTTCGCCGGCGAAGTGCGAGGTCGTGCCGGTGCCGTAGGAGGCGTAGGAATATTTGCCGGGCGAGGCCTTCACGTAGTCCACGAACTGCTTGACGGTCTTCACCGGCACCTCGCTGTTGGCCAGGAGGATGAGCGCGAGCCGCCCGGCAATGCCGATCGGCTCGAAGCTCTTGACTGGGTCGTACGGCAGGTTGGGGCGGATGGCGGGGTTGACTGTGAAGGTGGTGCCCGAGCTCACGAGCAGCGTGTAGCCGTCGGGCACCGCCTTGGAGACGTAGCTCGCGCCGATGATCGTCCCCGCTCCGGCGCGGTTCTCGATGACGACGGGCTGGCCCAGTTCTTTCGAGAGCCGCTGGCCGATGATCCGGCCGTTCACGTCCGTCGCGCCGCCCGGCGGAAACGGAATCACGAGCGTGACCGGCCGCGACGGGAAAACCGGCTCCGCCGCAGAGGCGGTCAGCGAGGCAAGACCGAGGCAGGAAGCCAGCGCGATGCCGGCCAGTGCAAAGAGGCGTTTCATGGATAGGGCTCCTGTGAAATTCCATCGTAGGAGCGGAGTTCGGCTGCCACAAGCGCAATGTTTAGAATCATTCGTTGCCGAATCGGCAATCGACACGATGCGCTGGTCGTCGTGCAGCCCGGAGGAATTCATGCGACTTCAAGCACTGCAGGAGCCGGCCGTCCGGTACTTTCTCGAGGTCGTGAGGAGCGGTTCGGTGAAGGAGGCGGCGCTCAGGCTCAACGTCGCGCCCTCGGCGGTGAGCCGGCAGGTGGCGCGCCTGGAGCGCGAGCTCGACACGCTGCTGTTCGACCGCCACGCGCGCGGCATGGTGCCCAATGCGGCCGGCGAGCTGCTGGCCGCACACGCCAAGCGGACGCAGCAGGACATCGAGCGTGTCGCGAGCGACATCGCCGGGCTGCGCGGCCTGCGCAGCGGGCATGTGCGGGTGGTGAGCACCGAGGGCTTCGCCTTCGACTTCCTTCCGACGCTGATCTCGCGCTTTCGCGAGAAGTACGAAGGCATCCGCTTTCACCTGGAGGTCTGCACGCCGTCTGACATTCCACGCCGCATACGCGATGGCGAAGCGGACGTGGGCATGACGCTGAGCGCGCTGCCGGAGCCCAGCATCAAGGTCGAGCTGCGGCATCCCTGCCCGATCTTCGCGGTGATGGCCGAGGGGCATCCGCTGGCGGCACAGCGGCAGTTGTCGCTGCGCCAGGTGGTGGGCCATCCGCTGGGGTTGCCGCCGGAGGGCAGTTCGATCCGGCAGCTGCTGGACATCAGCTGTGGGCGGCAGGGCTTGCAGTATGTGCAGGCCATGTCCAGCAACCATGCGAATGCGCTGGTGAGCTTCGCGGCCGCGGGCGGCGGCAGCATCGCGTTCTACGGAGAGCTGTCGATCCGCACGCTGCTCAAGACTCGGGCACTGGTCGCGATTCCCCTGAAGGACAGGGAGATGAACGAGCGCCACCTCGAGGTCGAGACCTTGGCGGGGCGCTCGCTGCCCGATGCGGGCAGGGCGTTCGTGCGGTTCCTGACGGAGGCGATCGAAGAGACCGCCTGAACTGCCTGAAGGGGCCCGTGTGCCTGCTTATTTGCGGCGGGTGCGGGCAGCCGGCGCCGAGGTTTGCGACGGCGCCGCGCCGCCGTCCACGCCCAGCCGGCCGCCGCCGCCGAGGCCCTGGCCGCGCACCGTTTGCGCCTTGTAGTTGCGCAGCGAACGGACCATCTGGTTGAACGCGTCCATGAAGGCTGCCGCGATCACTTTGCCCTGTGCGGTGTTGGTGTAGCCGCCGATGCCGCCGGCACCGCTGCGGCCACCGAGTCCGCCGAAGCCCGCGAAGTCGGTCTTGGAGGCGCTGCCTTCCGAGGCCGCAACCTGCACGCCCGAGCGGTTGTCGATGAGCGTCAGCAGGGCGCTGGCTTCCTTCGTCTGCAGGCTGGCGCCCACAGCCGCGATGGCGCGGCCACGGCCGCCGCCCACGAGGCCGCCGAGCGCACCGCCGATGCCGCCGGCGTCGTTGTTGCTGAACACGATCTCCGGAGACAGGCCGTAGTCGGACGCCACCATCTGGCCGCGACCGAAGTTGCTGCCGCCACGCATCTCGCCCGATTGCATCAGCGCGCGCTCGCGCGTCATGGCGTTCATGCCGGCCGCGCCGCGCTCGACCACCACGAAGCAGTTCGACTGTTGCACCAGCAGGCGCAGCAGGTTGGCCGTGGGCGGCAGGCGATATTCACCCGTGAGGATCGTGTACCAGCCGGCGTTGACGTTCTCGATCAGCGAGACAGTGCCCAGTGGCGAGTCGCAGCGTTCGAGCTGGCTGCTTTCGCCCGAGGTGGCACCGCCAGCGGCGCTGCCCGTGGCTGTGGTCTTGGCCGACGGAGCGCCCATCTGCATGTCCATGGTCTGGCAACCGGAAAGCGCGAGCAGGCCCGCGAGTGCGCTGGCGAGAGAGAGTTTGGAAAAAGGCATGTCCCTGTCCGTCATCAAATGAAAACAATGTGGCGCCCGACCCACTGGCAGGCGCCGCGCCCGCGCGACGATACGGGCCGCCCGATGGGGCGGCCAGTGTCGAAAGTCATACAGACAGGAACATTTGTGACGTTTGCTGAGGCTGTGTTTACAGTCCCATCTTCATTTGCAGGAGTTTTCAGATGGCCACAAAGAAGAGAAACGTCGTGGGAGAAGCCGCCGTGGAGCTGACCACGCAGCAGGTCGCGCAGGCCCTGGCCATTGCCGGGGCCTCGGGCTACAGCGGCAGCGCCGACCCGTCGTTCGTGGGTGCGGTGCTGGTGGCGCTGGCGGTCAACACGAGTTCGGTCAGCGCAACGATCGACAGTGCGAAGAGCAGGGGTCCCGGCGTCGCCGGCGTTCTGCAGCACTGACCGGCCGGCGGGGCGCCGGCCTCCGGCCTGAACCGGCGCACTTTCAGGTCGTGTAGTCGCCGCTGGCTTCCGGCTGGAACAGCACGGCGATCACGCGCGCGCTGTGTTCGCCGCCGTCGGGCGTTTTCCAGCGCGCCACCGCACCCGTCTTCTGGCCGAGCAGGCCGATGCCGACGGGCGAAAACACCGAGATGTAGCCCGTGGTCGGGTTCGCGTCGGCGGGATAGCAGATCCTGATCTTCTGCCGCTGTCCGCCGGGCAGGTCTTCAATTTCCACTTGGGTGTACATCGTCACGATGTCCGAGGGCATTTCCCGCGAGGGAAGGATGTCGGCCGTGTCGAGCAGATCGGACAGGGCCGCAGGGAGAGGTGCGTCCGCGAATTTGCTGAGACGGACGTAATCGAGTTCGGTGAGCGTGCGCTCCCCGTGAACAGTTGCAAGCATGAAGCACTCCAGATGAACGCAACCCGCCTTCCAACTGAGGGGGTCGCTACCGCGCGGTGTGGTGCCCGGCGGTCAAGGTGTGCGCATCAAGAAGAAGGTAGCGGACCGCCGGGCTCAGGAATGTGCGGACGTGCGTCGGAGGACCGACGTGGTCGCCGCCGTGACGACGCCCACACGACGACCGGCCGCTGCCATGGGCAGGGCTGCGCGTGCAGTACGTGGACGGGGCGAGAAGGAGGCCATGGGGCGCGAGTGTAGGCGATTCTGGCCAGATTGGCCAATTATGGCCCTACTGGTTCGCCGTCGCGCTGCCGCGGAAATCCGCCATCTGCTGGGGAGCATGAACGCAGAGTTGTCGGCGGATCGTCTGGAAATGGATTGCTCGGTGGTCGGGAGCCTGTTTTTTTACTCCGGAAAAGCATTAGCCGCAAATAGCCTGGGTTCTCGCTTTCAAAGAATTGGGTGTGGTGGAGTGGTTGATTTTCTCTCTTCAAATAAATCGATCTGATCGGATTTAAGAATTGAAGAATAAAAATCAACGAGAGTTTGAAATTGATTCTTGCTGGAAATAGATCATTCGAAAAATCACACTTCTTGCCAAATGAAAGCGAATCTCCACAAATGCAGCTGTCAAACCCCTGTCGTACTCAATAGTTTGCGTTTGAAGCGAATTGTTCGGATTGGCATGCAAGTGAAAGGGCTGTCGCCAATTAACTAAAAAAGAGTGAGAGACCATTGATCGGTGTGTGATCAATATTTCTCGTTTTCCGGGCTTCTCACATTTTGACGGTTGTAATGAAAGGCTAATGGCGTAAGAATTCGGCACGCAAGAGCTTGTCGAGTCAATGGGTGTCAAGAAAATAAGAAATCATCTGTTTGTGTGTGATGGGCGGATTTCTATTGCGGGCAATTGCGATGTGATTGTTGAATATTGTTAATTAAGGGGTTTTGAATGACAGCATCCACATGGATTGGGCTTCCGGCAACGGCGCGAGGCGACCGGGGCGGGGTTCGTCGGATGGTCCGGGCAGGGTTGGGCCTTCTTGCCGCAGGGGGCGTGGCTGTGGCCCTGGCACAACCTGCGGCATCGGTGGAAGCTCCGCGCGCACCGGCCACCACAAAGACCGTGACTGTGGTGTTGACCCAATCGAAGGTCGTCAAGGGGCCGGACGGCAACGAGCAGCTCCAGGACGCGGCGACGATCAAACCGGGCGACGTCATCGAATACAAGGCCACCTACACCAACAACACCGGCAAACCGGTGAAAGGCCTGGTGGCCGATCTGCCGATTCCCGAGGGGCTGGAGTACCTGCCACGCAGCGCCAAGCCGGGTGCCAGCCTCGTGAAAGCCGCCACCAAGACAGCCGTCTTCGAGCCCGAGCCGCTCGTTCGCAAATTGCCCGGTGGCAAGACTGAGCCTGTTCCCTACAACGAATACCGCATGTTGCGCTGGAGCCTGGGCCAATTGCCCGCCAACGGCAGCGCAGCTGTGAGCGCGCGCGCCAAGGTCGAAGCCGTCGCAGCGCCGACGGCAGCACCTGCGCCCACCACGCCGCCCCCGCGCGGCAAGTAAATAAAGGCCGCGCCGCACCTCGCGCATTGCGCGAGGCGAGGGCGCCAGCCTTTCCCCGATCTCTTGTTTTCGAGTGCCAGTCGGCAGGTACGCGTTCGCCCAGCGAAACGCACCGGCCAGGTTCTTTCGTGTTCCCGTTTCATTGACAACAGAGGAGAAGACTACGTGATTCCCACCCAGCCAACCCGACGCGCCAGCGGCTTCAAGCCGTGCGCGCCCTGGGCAGGCGCCGCTGCATTGACGCTGGGCTTCCTTTTTGGAAGCCCGGCTGCACTGGCCGCTTCGCCGCCCGCCAACGCCGTCATCGGTAACCAGGCTTCCGCCAGTTATGCCGACGCAACCGGCACGACCCAGGTCGCCACCTCCAACCTGGTGCAGACCACTGTCCTCCAGGTGGGATCGTTCACGCTCGATAGCGTCAACCAGATCACGAACACCGTCGTCAACACCAAGTCCGGTGCTGCCGGCGCGACGGTCTATGCACCTCACGTGCTGACCAATACCGGCAACGGTGTCGACACCTTCGCCCTCACGGTCAAGGCTGACGCGGGCAAGTTCTCGCGCGTCGAGGTCTTCGCCGATGTCGACGGCAACGGGCTGCCCGACAGCACGACGGCGCTTTGCACGACCACTGCCGCAAGCGTTTGCACGGTCACCCCGGTGCAGAGCGTGCCCGGCAACAACGGCGCCTTCCGCTTCGTCGTGGCCTACACGATCCCCGGTTCGGCCACCGGCACCGGCAATTTCGATGCGGCAACGATCACGGCGATCCCGGGCACCCCGGCGCTGTACGTTGCGCCGAACATTTCGGCAGCCGACAAGGACGAGGTCAAGCTGGCCACCGATGCAGTCTTCAATGTCACGAAGACCATAGGTGCGCCGTCGGTCGCACCACCCGGCGGCGGCGTCTGGCCAACCGCTTCGGCCAGTGGGCCGCGATCGTCCGCTGCTTGCACACCGGTGAGCTGGACCAACGGCCTCGCATCAAGTGCGACGTGCCAGTACACGGTCTATACCCTGACCTTCAACAACACGGGCGGCGCACCCGGCAAGTTCGCGCTGTCCGACACGTTGCCGGTGGGGCAGACCTATGTCGCGGGTTCCGCGGTGTGGAGCGGAGCCTCCGGTACGGCGCTGGGTGATGGTGCAGCGGGCGATCCGTCGGGCATCGACTTCCAGGTGACTGGCAGCACGCTGAATGCCGTGGTGGCTTCGCTGAACCCGAACGTGACGCAAACGCTGAGCTTCGTGGTGCTGGTGAACAGTACCGCGGCGGTCGGCACGTCGACCACGACCAACGTGGCTCGATACGATGCAGCAAACGCGCCGGCAGCTGTCAGTGCGGCAGCGATCGGTACCACGCTCGACTCGTCCACGAATCCGGCGGCTTACACCGTTCTGGCGCGCTTCGGCATCGTGGTCGGTTCCAACCCGTCCACCTCCGCAACGGCGCTTGATGCCACGGCCGGAACGCCCAACCCCGCTGGTCAAGACCTGACCACGAGGCAATTGGCCGTCGCGGGCGGCAGCGTCCGGTTCCCGCAGATCGTGTTCAACACGGGCGGTGCCACCGATGCAGTGAACCTCTCGATCTCCGACAGCACCTTCCCGGTCGGCACGAGCTTCCAGTTCTTCGCAGCCGACAGCGGTGCACCGCTGCTGGACACGAACGGCGACGGCGTGCCCGACACCGGCCCGATTCCGGCCGGCGGCAGCATCAACATCGTGACCCAGGCGCAACTGCCGCCTGCCACGGTGGGCGGCGCGTACGTGGCCACCGTGCTGGGTCGCTCCGTGAACGACAACACGAAGATCGATGCGACCGCAGACCGCCTCGAGCAAGTGATCGCCACGCTGGTCGACTTGACCAACACCAAGACGGGTACCGGCGCAGCCAGCGTGGCCAACGGTGACCTCGGCGCGGGCCCCAGCCCGTTGCCAACGCAGACCCATGAAACGGGCGCAGGTACCGGCACGATGTTCTCGCTGTGGGTGAAGAACCATGACGCGATCGACGCGACCTACAACTTCGCCGCCAGCCAGACGCCCGGTTTCCCCGGCGCGCTGCCGGCAGGCTGGACGGTCAAGTTCGTGGCGGCTGGCGGCACGTGTGCATCGCCGGCCATCCCGAACGTTGCAGTGATCGCCGGTGGGCAAAACGAGATCGCTGCCTGCGTCACGCCGCCTTCCGCGCAAACTGCCGTCACCGCGGTGAAGATCTACTTCAAGGTGCAATCCACTGCAGTGGCTTCGACCGGCGGAATCGCTTCCGACGTCAAGACCGACGCCGTGACGGTGACCTCGACGGCACTTCAGCTGGGCGCTTCGCTCACGCCGAACAACAACGGCCAGGTCGCACCGGGCGGCACCGTGGTGTATGCCCACACGCTGACGAACATCGGCGCGCAAAGCTGCGGCGCGTACACGCTGACGGCCAACGTGCCCGCAGGTGATGCGACGCAAGGCTGGACCACCTCGATCTACCTCGACGTCAACGGCGACGGCCAGATCGACGCTGGCGACACGCCTGTGAGCGGGCCACTGGCGAGCCTGCCGGTCGGTGCGGCGCAGAAGCTGCTGGTGCGCGTGTTTGCGCCCGGTGGTGTGACCGCAGGTGTCAGCAGCACCACGACGGTGACGGCCACGTTCACCGACGCGGCCCCCAACTGCGGTACGCCGTCGGCGACCGACATCACTGCCGTGATTACCGGCCAGATCCGCGTCCTCAAGACGCAGGCGGCCGATGCGACCTGTGATGGCGTGGCCGACGCTCCGGGCTTCGCGGCAACCTCGCTGCAGCTGAAGCCAGGCCAGTGCATCGTCTACAAGGTCGTTGCCACTAACGAAGGCGTCGTGCCGGTGACCAACATCGCCATCAACGATGCATTGCCGGCCTACACCGCGTTGAGCGCGAAGCAGCCCGCATTGCAGTGCGAGGCAACCGGCGTGAGCGGTACGGCACTGGCCTTCGTGCCGGGCGCCACTGCCGTGAGCTGCGGCAGCGCGGCCAACACCGTGGCCCCGGGTGGCACGGCCACGCTGACCTTCGCCGTGCAGATCAACCCCTGATCCAGCGCCAGAGCCGCCGGCGGTCCGCAAGGGCCGTCGGCAGCTTCCCGCGAGGCCCGGACCCACACCCGGCGCCTCGCCTGTTTCCCCTGCTGCTTTCGTGCACATTGCTGCATGCAAGCCGAGCCTGGCCGGCCTTCAAGGCGGCAGAGGAAAGAGTTCTTCGAGTGTTTGACGTGTCTTCCGCACCGGTCGGCACGACGGAAGGTTCACGGCGTGCAATTTCTTCTTTCTTCTTCGCGTGTCCGGATGCATCGTTGGTGTGCCGGCATGGCGGCCGTGCGCGCCGTGATGATGGCCATCGGCCTCGCATTCGTCATGGCGTTCGCACATGCGGTACCCGCGCCCGGTGGCGTTGTGATCCGCAGCATTGCAACAGGCACCTATGTGCCCGCCGGCATGGCGAACAGCGAAACCGCAAGCTCCAACGTCGTGATCGCGAGCATCCTGCCCGTGGAGGCGCTGTCGCTCACGCAGGACCAGCGTGTGAACCGCCCACCGGGGACCGTCGCCACGCTGAGCCATCTGCTCACCAACACCGGCAACGTGCCCTCGAGCTATGCGCTGAGCTTCACCAACGACGGCGCCGGCTGCACGGCCGACGGGCTCGATCTGACGGCGTTGCGGGTGGCGCGCGACATCAACCACAACGGCGTCGTCGATATCGGCGATCCGGTGTTGTTGCCCGGTGGCGCCGACACGCTGGCACTGTCGCCTGGGCAGACGGCCGAACTGCTGGTGCAGGGCACCGTTCCCGCAGCGGCCAGCGGCAGCGCCTGCCTGGTGCTGACGGCCACCACGGCGCTGCAGCGCGTCAGCGCGAGCAACCGCGACATCGTCGAGGTCGGCAGCGTCGCCGTGCTCGCCCTCGTCAAGTCCGCCAGCTACACGGGCGCCGTCGTTCCAGGCAGCACGCGCATCGACTTCAGCATCTCGGGCACCAACACGGGCGCGCGCGATGCGCAGCCGGGCAGCACAGCCGCACCCACCGGCACACAGGTGACGGTCAACAGAAGCCCGCGCAGCCTGCTGTTGTTGCGTGACCCCGTGCCTCCCGGCACCCGTTACATCGCAGGCAGCCTGCAAAGCACGGCCGCCGGCGCGGTGCGCCTGTTCCGCATGACCGGCGACCCCGACTTCAGCTACAGCACCACCGAAGGCGGTGACGTCATCGAAGTTGCCATCGGCGTGCCCACTGCCGTGTTGCGCAACGCCTCCATCGCCATGCAATTCGCGGTGCAGGTAAAAGCCGATCACACCGGCGACATCCGCAACACCGCGCACAGCCAGTACAACGACGGCGTCGCGCCCGCCGCGTCGCCGTCCAACACGGTGGTCATCGCCTCGGGCCCGGCGCCGGGCCAGAGCCGCATCGGCGTTGCCAAGGCGGCGTCCACCGCGCGCATGAACCGCGGCAGCGACGGCCAGCCCGACGGCACGACCACCGTCACCTTCGACGTCAACGTACGCAACTACGGCATGACGGCGCTCCATGGCGTGCAGGCCAGTGACGTCCTCGAAGGCTCGGGCGCCGCGCAGTTCGGCACGCGCACCGCCGCACCGGAGCCGGGCCCCCGCCAATACACCATCGTCCCCGGAACCCTGGCCATCGTCGGCAGTCCGGGCAACGCCGTGGTGGGCACCGTGGCTGCCGTCAACGCGGCGTTCGATGGCACGGCCTCGGCCCAGAACCTGCTCGCACCCGGCGCGGTGTTGCCCGTCGGCGGCCAGCTCACCGTGCGTTTCGATGTGCGCTTCAACGTTGCAGGCCACGCGGGCGTGCTGCACAACACCGTCCGCGCGCAGGGCGCACTCGCCGCTGGCGGTGCACCTGTTGCGTTCGACGACTCCGTCAACGGCAGCAACCCCGACGCCGACGGCGACGGCAACCCCACCAACGACACCTCGCCCACGCCGGTGTCCCTGCAGCGGCCCGAACTCTCGCTTGTGAAGAGCGTCTCACAGCCCCGTCGCGTGGGGGAGGGCATCTACGAGCTCGACTACCGCTTCAAGGTCGGCAACACCGGCACCGCGGCGGCGCCGAACGTGCGGGTGATCGACAACCTGAACTGCACCTTCGACATGGACAAGCCCGACGGCCTCGTCGCCGCCTGGGAAATCGCGGGCCCGCCCAAGGCGCGCCACGGCTTCCTGCAGATCGCTGCCGGCTTCACGGGCCGCGCTGCCTGCGACCGCGAAGCCGCCGCCAGCATCGACCCGTTCAAGCTGCCGACGCAGGTTGCGCTCGGCCTCACCGACGGCAGCCGCGCACTGGCACCCGGCCAGAGCGAAGAGATCGAACTCACCGTGCGCGTCACCCGCAAGCCGTCTGGCAGCGGTGCGCGCGTGCCGTTCACCAACAAGGCCTGGGCCGCCGCTTTCGAGCAGAACACCGGCAATGCCGCGCCGGCCACGCTCGTCGCTGCAAGCGCCAGCAGCGTGTCGTCGATGCTGGCCGACCCGCAAGGTGTCGTCTACAACGCGGTCACCCGCCAGCCGGTGGCCGGCGCGGTCGTCACCTTCACCCGCCAGGCGTGCACCGACGGGGCCGTCAAGCCCATGGCGCTGGCCGAGGTGTTCGGCGGCGACAGCGGCATCTACCGCGTGGACCCCAACGGCAGCCTGTCGATGACGACCGGCGCCGACGGCGGCTATCAGTTCTACTTTCTCTCGCCGCCGGTCACCGGCAGCTGCACCTACGCATTGAGCGTGGCGCCGCCTGCAGGCAGCGCCTATGCCACGCCGTCGCAGCTCATTCCGGCCACGCCCGGCACCTTCGAGCGTTGTGGTGCCGTCGTTCCCCATGCGGCATCGCCGCAGGGGGCGGAGCCGACCACCCACCACTTCTCGCTCAAGGCCGGGTTCGACGCTTCGGGCGCGGCCTGTGACGTGCTGCACAACCACATCCCGCTCGACCCCGGCAATGTGCTGGGGCTCGTGCTGCGCAAGGAAGGCAGCAAGCGGCAGGTCGAGTTCGGCGACTTCCTCGATTACGCGCTCGTCGTTACCAATAAGACCGGCTTTCCTGTCACGGGCCTGAGCCTCTCCGATCAACTGCCGCCGGGCTTTGCCTACGTGGCTGGCAGCGCGCGGCTCAATGGCGCGCCCACGGCGAATCCTGTGGGCGGGGCGGGCCCCAAGCTCAGCTTCGACCAACCGGGCCTCGTGCTTGCCGTCGACCAGTCGGCTTCGGTGCGCTATCGCGTGCGCGTCGGTGTCGGTGCGCCGACGAATGGCGACGCCATCAACCGCGCGCGTGCCAATTCGGGCCCCATGCAATCGAACCTCGCGCAATGGACCGTGCGCGTGACCGGCGGCGTGTTCTCCGACGACGCGTTCCTCTTCGGCAAGGTCTACATGGACTGCCGTCGCGACGGCCGCCAGCAGGGCAGCGACGAAATCGGTGTGCCCGGGGTGCGGCTGTACATGGAAGATGGCACCCACGTCATCACCGACGTCGAAGGCAAGTGGAGCCTGTACGGTCTCAAGCCCGTCACACACGTGCTGCGCGTCGATCCGATCACGCTGCCCGCTGGCGCGAAGCTCGAAGCGCTCGACAACCGCAACGCGGGGCGTCCCGACAGCCGCTTTGTCGATCTCAAGAAGGGCGAATTCCACAAAGCCAACTTCGTCATTGCCAACTGCGATGCGCCGGGCGTGATCAACGACGTCATCGCGCGGCGCGAGGCCATCGCCGCCGTGCCCGACACCGAGGCCGAAGCCCAGGTGCGTATGCGCCTGGACCCCGAAGGCCTCGTCGCTCCCGTGGGCGACCGGCGGTCGCTGCCCGCCAGCGGTGAAGTGCGCGGAGGCGCAAGCACCGGCACCACGCAGACCAGTTCGGCGCCGCTGATCGCCATGCCCGCCGCATCGGCGTCGGTCAGCAGCTTTGTCGGCGGTGCCTCGGGCGGGCAGGGCAGCACGCTCGGCGCGGCGACCGGCGGCGGTGGCGCAGCGGACAGTGCATCTCCCGCGGGCAGCCTCTTCACTGGCATGCGTATGTCGCGCGGCCTTGCGCAGCCGACAGCAGCGGCGCCATTGCTGCCCCAGGCGGCGCCCAGCCCCATCGATCTCGAAGCCTTGCTGCCCCGTATCGAAAGCAACACCCTCGGATTCATCGACCTGCGAGACGGCGACACCGTGCCCTCGACATCGCTCAACGTGCGCGTGAAGGGCGAGGCCGGCATGGCGCTGCGCCTGAGCGTCAACGGCCAGGCCGTCGAGGCGCGGCGCGTCGGCAAGAAAACCGAGCAAGCCAGCCGGCAGATTGCTGCCTGGGAATACATCGGCGTTGCACTGCAACCCGGCGTCAACCGCCTCACGCTCGAAGCGGCCGACCCCTTCGGCAACCCGGCGCCGCCGTGCTCTACCCGCCGGCGGTGCCGACAACGGTGACTGCAGGCAAGAACGTCTGCGTGGTGCTGCAGCTCTTCGTGCCGGGGCATGCGCTGGACGGCTACCGCAACGATGCCTCGGTGCAGGCGAACTTCACCTTCACGAATGCGCTGCCCGGACTCACCGCGAGTTATGTGGTGCACGACACCACGACCGTGTCGGCCATGGCGCTGGAACTGAAGAAAGAAGTGCGCAACGTATCGAGGGCCGGCCCCTTCGGGCTCAACAACGATGCCAGGTCGGGCGAGACGCTGGAGTACCGCATCACGTACATCAACAACGGCGCGACGCCGATCAGCGGGCTGACGGTGAACGATGCGACGCCGGTCTACACGAGCTTTGCCGGCTCGCAGGAAGACACGACGCCGGCGACGTTGACCGGATGCACGAAGCACACGCCCGCCAACCCCGCACCGGCGCCTGCAGTGGCCTGCATCACGACGCAGTCCGCGGGTGGGGCCGGGCCGATGGACTGGAAATTCGTCGGGCAACTCGCGCCCGGCGGCACGGGCGCTGTGCGTTTCAGGGTGACGGTGAACTGACGGTCTGCAGTGCGGGCGGCGCGCAGGAACGCGCGTTACGCATCGATCAGGTCAGCAGCGACCCTTCTTGGCCTGGCCGGGCGGGCAGTGACCGCCGCCGCGGTGATCGTCGTCATGGTCGTAGCGGTCGCCACGGTCATGGTGGTGGCGATCGCTGCGGCGCTCTTCACGGCGCTCGGCGCGGCGCCAGTCGCCTTCACGCCAGCGCCAGCCGCCGTCGGCGCGGACCCAGCCACCCGGGGCGTAGGCGTAGTCGGGGCGGGCGGCCACGTAGTAGCCGGGGCGCCATGCATAGGCACGGTCGTTCCATTGCCAATGGCCGGGCACCCAGACCTGGCCACCGCGCGGTCTCGGCGCGGGTTCGTAGCGCGGTGCGGGCGGTGCGACCTGGATCAGGCCGGGCACGTTGATGTTGACGGACACCTGCGCCACGGCGGGCAAGGTGGCGGCGGCCACGGCGGCGGCCAGAAGAATTCTTGTGAGTTTCATCGTGATGCCCTTTGGTTGTTATGAGTGACTGAGCCCGAACAACGCCTGACCACCGGATCGCGTGCACGGGGTTGCCCTGGGCGGGGCCGCAGAAGTTGTTAACAAAGAGAAAGAGGGAGTTTTGCACGCAGAACGGGGCGTCCGTGTCGGACAGGCCCGCGTGCCACCAGGAAGCGGCCGATGTGTGGCGCAGAAAGCGAAAAGGCCCGTTACCTTGTGAGTAACGGGCCTTCAGCAAATGGTGGCTCCTCGACCTGGGCTCGAACCAGGGACCTACGGATTAACAGTCCGGCGCTCTACCAACTGAGCTATCGAGGAACAATCAAGCCTTCAATTATATTCAATGAATTCGCCGTTCTGAGACGATGGCGATCATTTTTGATGGGTGAAGCGTGCAGGGCGATTGATTTTTTTCGCGCCTTCCACGTCTTCGCCCCTCGTGCACTTCGTTCGCGTGGGGCGCCACAAATGAAAAGGCCCGCTACCTTGTGAGTAGCGGGCCATTCAGAGGCCTTGCGGCTTTGTTTTGGCTCCTCGACCTGGGCTCGAACCAGGGACCTACGGATTAACAGTCCGGCGCTCTACCAACTGAGCTATCGAGGAACAAGCCTTAGATTATAGCGTGATTTTTTGGGCCTCCAAAACACCGAGGCGCCGGCGCAACGAATTCGTGGCGACGAGGCCGTGACGAAGACGAAAGCGCCTCGCTCATCACATCGCAATGCTCACGCCCAGCCGCAGCGTGCGCGGCGCGCCCGGGAACAGGTAGACGTGGCTGAACTGGTAGGGCGACTCCTTCCAGTAGCGGCGATCGAACAGGTTGTCGACGGCCAGCGTCCAGCTCGTGGCCCTGCCGGCAAGCTTGGTGTCGTAGCGCAGCACCGCATCGAGGCGTGTCCACGACGGCAGGCGGATCGAGCCGTCGGGCAGTACGTTGCGGCGGCCTTCGTACGACAGCTGTCCCGCGAGTTCGAGGCCGGGTACCGACGCAAAGCGGTAGCCGGCCTGCGCGCGCAGCACCTGCTTGGGCACGTTGGTGGGCGCCTGTCCGTTGAGCTCGGGCGCGGTCGTGCTGCCGCGCCGTTTGGCGTCGATCAGCGCCACGCTGCCGCCCAGGCGCCAGGGGCCGCCGGTCCACTGCGCACCGGCCTCGAGGCCGCGATGCACCGCGCGGCCGTCGTTGCGCACCGTGCAGGACTCGCCGCACAGGTCGAGGTTGGTCATCGGGCGCGAGATGTCGAACCACGCGACCTGCCAGTTGAACGCCGCGTCGCCGCCCTTCAGGCCGAGTTCCCACTGGCGCGATTGCAGCGCGGGCAGGGCCTCGCCCGCGTTCGCGTACTGCGAGCTCTTGTTCGGCACGACCTGCGATTCGACGCCCTTGCCCCAGCTCGCGTAGGCGAGCAGCCCGGGCTGGATCGTGTAGCTGGCCGCGATCCACGGCGTGGTGATGCTGTCGCTGTAGCCGGTGGGACGCGAGCCGTCGGTGCGGATGCTGTCGCGCGACAGCCGCGTGTGCCGCGCGCCGATCCAGGTCGTGAAGCGGTCGTTCCAGCGGATCGCGTCCTGCACCGACAGCTCGGTCGAGCGCTCGTTGCGGTTGGTGTTCGCGTCGGTCAGCCGCGGGTCGGCCGGCGTCATCGCGGTCGCCCAGATGTTGCCGGTGCCGACGTAGTTGTAGGCCTGGTCCTGGAAGCGGTTGCGCACGCGGCTTTGCAGCAGGCCGAAGCCCAGCTCGTGCCGCACGCTGCCCGTCATCACGTTGCCCTTGAGGTTCAGGCTGCCCGCGGTCTGCGTGCGGCGTTCGTTCTCGCTGCGGAAGTCGTACACGTCGAAGGTGCCGTCGGAGCAGTAGCGGTCGTAGTTGCCTTCGGCGCCGCAACCGAAGGCGTAGGCCAGCCGGTCGTCGGTCTTCAGGCGCTGCTGGCCGATCTGCGCGCTCCAGCGCCAGTCGGCATTCAGTGCCTGGCTGAAGCGCACCGTGCCGGTCAGTGCCTTGAACACCGAGGGCTGCGACCACGGCTGGTTGTTGAGGTTGATGCGCGGATCGACCGGTCGGGGCAGCGTGTTGCCCAGCAGGCTGTAGCCGTTCTGGCTCGGCTGTGTCTTGCGGCTTTGCTCGACCTCGAACTCCAGCACCGAGTCGCGCGTGATGCGCCAGTCGGCTGCGAGCGAGAACAGGTTGCGGTTGCCGTCGAGGTTGTGAGTCAGTGGCTTGAGGTTTTCGCTGGCCACGTTGAGCCGGTAGCCGAACTGGCGGTTCTCGCCGAAGCGCCCGCCGAAGTCGAGCGCGCCGAGCACGCTGCCGCGGCTCGTGGTTTCGAGGCGGGCCGTGCGCAGGTCTTGTTCGGTCGGGCGCTTGACCACGTAGTTGACGAGCCCGCCCGGTGCGCTGGTGCCGGCCTGGATGCCGCTGGTGCCGCGCAGGATTTCGATGCGCTCCTTGTTGTCGAGCGGAATTGCTGTCTCGGCGCTGATCGGCAGGCCTTCGCGCCGGTAGTTGAAGCGGTTGTCGAGCACGAAGCCGCGCACCGTGAGGTAGTCCCAGTAGCCGGCCGAGTTGTAGGCGTCGGTGACCGAGGCGTCGAACTGCGTCAGGTCGGCGAGGCGGCGCGCGCCGCTGGTGCGCAGCTGTTGGCTGTCGATGATCGTGGCCGACAGCGGCAGCTCGCGCAGCGGCACGTCGCCGAAGCCGCTGATGTCGGCTTGCGGCGCGGCGGCGCCGTCGTTCACGGTGACCTCAGGCAGTGCTTGCGACTGCGATTGCGCATGCGCGCCGCAGGCGCCGAAAGTGAGGAGGGCGGCGGCAAGCGCGCGCGAAAGCGGGGAGTGCGAAAAAAGTCGAGCGTTCATTCTGTGCGTTCAGGGGAAACCGGGGCGGCGTGCATCGCCGTCATCCATTGCGCGGCCGTGGCCTCGGGGTCGTCGGCGGCCACCAGCGCGCGCACCACGGCGACCGAGCCGACGCCGGTGGCGAGCACCTCGGGCAGCCGCACGGCATCGACGCCGCCGATGCCCACCTGCGGGTAGCCGCGCAACAGGCGCGCGTAAGCCGCGAGCCGTGCCACGCCCTGCGGCGCGGTCGCCATCCGCTTGAGCGTCGTCGGGTAGATGGCGCCCATCGCGATGTAGCTTGGACTCACCGCGTCGGCGCGCACCATCTCCGCGTAGCCATGGGTGCTCACGCCGAGCCGCAGGCCCGAGGCGCGCAGCTGCTGCAGCTCATCGGGCGACAGCGCGTCGAGGTCTTCCTGCCCAAGGTGGATGCCGTAGGCGCCGGCCGCGATGGCGAGCTGCCAGTGGTCGTTGATGAAGAGCAGCGCACCCGTGCCGCGCACCGCGTCGACGGCAGCCCGCACTTCGCGTGCGACGGCGGCTGCGTCGTCCGACTTGAAGCGCAGCTGCACGGTCGGCACGCCGGCGCGCGCCATGCGGCCGACCCAGGCGGCATCGGGCAGCACGGCGTAGAGGCCGAGCCGTTCGGGGCAGGGCGGAAACGCGTCGGTGCGCGCGGTCGGCGGAAACGGGCCCATACCGAAATCGACCGGCGCATCGGGCCATGCCGACGCGTCGAACTGGCTGAGCCGTGCGGTCTGCGCGCGCCACGCGTGAGCGAGGCATTCGGCGTCGATCTCGATGAAGCCGAGCGCGGTGCAGGCCTGCTTCGCGCCGCGGTAGACGGCGTCGTCCGACGAAAAGTGCGGTGCGCCGCTCACGGGCGTGGACGTGGCAGCACCGAAGCGCAGGCCGTGGGCCGCGACGATGGCTTGCGCCACGGCGCGGGCGTTGGAGGTGTCGACGGTGCTCATCGTGTTCACGGTGCGTGGTGCCAGAAGGGTGTGCCGAGCACGGGCGTGCTGGGCTGTGCGGCGTCCTGCGCGGCCATCGCACCGGCGCGGTAGGCCGTGCGGCCGGCCTGCACGGCGTCGGCAAAGGCGCCGGCCATCGCGACCGGCTCTTGCGCGAGCGCGACGGCGGTGTTGAGCAGCACGCCGTCGTAGCCCCACTCCATCACCTGGCACGCGTGCGAGGGCAGGCCGAGGCCCGCGTCAACCAGCATCGGCACCTTCAGGCGCTCGCGCAGCAGGCGCAGCGCGTACGGATTGACCGGCCCGCGTCCGGTGCCGATGGGCGCGGCCCAGGGCATCACGGCCTGGCAGCCGACATCGACGAGGCGCTGGCACAGCACGAGGTCTTCGGTGCAGTAGGGCAGCACGTGGAAGCCATCGCGGATCAGCTGCGACGCCGCATCGACGAGGTTCAGCGTGTCGGGCTGCAGCGTGTAGTCGTCGCCGATGAGTTCGAGCTTGATCCACGGCGTGTCGAACAGCTCGCGCGCCATCTGCGCAGTGGCGACCACCTCCTGCACGCTGTGGCAGCCGGCGGTGTTGGGCAGCACCGGCACGCCCAGCTTGCGCAGCAGCTCCCAGAAGCCGTTGCCGAGGTCGCTGTTGCCAGAGCCCTGGTTGGCGGTCTGGCGGCGCAGCGAGGCGGTCAGCATCGCAGGCTTGGCGCGCTGCACAGCCGCTTCGAGCACGTCGGGCGACGGGTAGCGCGCGGTGCCCAGCAGCAGGCGGCTGTGGAAGGTCTGGCCGTAGAGGACCAGCGGATCGGGATTGGTCATGGTTGTCGTCTCCATCGTCTTGTCTCTGGTGCGTTCGTTCAGCCGCCGGTCACCGGGCGGATCACCTCGACGCGGTCGTCCGCGTGCAGCGGGTGCGTGGCATAGGCCGAGCGCGGTACGAACTCGCGGTTCACCGCCACCGCGAAAGGCGGCACGGCCTGCAGCACGGCGAGCGCGTCGGCGAGCAGCGCACCTTCGGGCAGCGTGCAGGGCTTGTCGTTGATCAGGATGTTCATCGTCGATGTCGTTGTCGTCGTCATGCGTCGGGCACGTCCATGCCGAAGCCGCGCGCCAGCGTGGAACGGCCGTGCTCCAGCAGTTCCATCGCCGCGTCGAGCAGTGCGGGCGCGATCATGAAACCGTGGCGGTACAGGCCGTTGATCTGCAGCACGCGCGGTTGCGGCTGACGGATGGCCGGCAGGTTGTCGGGCAGGGTGGGGCGGCATTGCGTCGCGATCTCGACGATGCGCGCCTCGGCAAAGCCGCTGTGCACTGCATAGGCCGCGCTCAGCAGCTCGAGCGTGGAGCGCACGCTGGCGGGCGACATGTCGTCCGACTCGATCTCGGTCGCGCCGATCACGAACAGATGGTCGGGCTTGGGCGCGATGTACAGCGGATAGCGCGGATGCACGAGGCGCGTGGGGCGCAGCAGCGTGACCTCGGGCGCATGCACGCGGATCACTTCGCCGCGCACGCCGCGCAGTGCGCTCCATTGCGGCTTGGCACCGAGGCCGCGGCAGTCGATCACCCAGTCGGGCTGGCCTGCCGTGCCGGGCGAAAAGTCGGAAGGCTCACGCGGCGACTGCCAGTGCAACGTCACGCGCGCATCGGCCTCCAGCGTGGCGCGCAGCGACGTCAGCAGCGCGCGGTTGTCGAGCTGGCCTTCGCCTGGCAGGTACAGACCGCGGGCGAAGCGCGTGCCCAGCGAGGGCTCCAGTGCGGCGATGGCGGCGGGCGTGTCGAGTGCCTGCATCGGGGCAAGCTCGGGCACCCGCGCGCCGGTGCGCGCCAGCACGCCCGCGAGCCGCGTGGCTTCGGCAGCGTCCTGCCGGTGCCACAGCACCAGCGTGCCTTCGCGCTGGAAGAACACGGGCTGCGCCAACGGTGCGAGCAACTCGGGCCAACGCGACAGCGCGTGCTGGCCCATGCGCACGACCGACACCGGCGCAACGGCCGACTCGGCCAGCGGCGCGAGCATGGCCGCGGCCACGCGGGCGGCTGCGCCTTCGGCTTCGGGGCTGCCGGCTTCGTACAGCGCGACCTTGCAGCCCGCGTGTGCGAGCGTGACCGCCATCAGTCGACCCATGAGGCCTGCGCCGAGGACGGCCGCAGATTGAAATGGCACGCTCATGGTCTTGCTCCTTCCCCCACTGGGGGAAGGCTGGGATGGGGGCGGGCAGAGCGCTCGACGGACACGCCGCGTGCCCCCACCCCGACCCTCCCCCGGAAGGGGCGGGAGAAAGAGGTGCGGCGCACTCGCCGATAATTTTCAACATGACCCCCGCACCCACCCAACGCTACGCACGCGTGCTTTCCATCGCCGGCTCCGACAGCGGCGGCGGCGCCGGCATCCAGGCCGATCTCAAGACCTTCGCGGCCCTGGGCTGCTACGGCATGACGGCCATCACCGCGCTCACCGCGCAGAACACGGTCGGTGTCACGGGCATCCACGGCGTGCCGCCCGATTTCCTGAAGGCGCAGATCCAGGCCGTGGTGGAAGACATCGGCGTCGACGCCGTCAAGCTCGGCATGCTGCACGCGCCGGAGGTGGTCGAGGTGGTGGCCTGGGCCATCGACCGCTACCAGCTGAAGAACGTGGTGCTCGACCCCGTGATGATCGCCACCAGCGGCGACCGCCTGATCGCGGCCGAGACCGTGCAGGTGCTGGTGCGCGAGCTGTTCCCGCGTGCGGTGGTGGTCACGCCCAACCTCGACGAGGCCGCCTTGCTGGTCGGCCATGCCATCGGCGGCATCGACGCGCTCGACGGCGCGGCGGACGAACTGCTCGCGCTCGGTGCGAAGGCCGTGCTGCTCAAGGGCGGCCATCTGCCGGGCGACGAGGTGGTCGACGTGCTGCTGGAGCGCAATGGCGCGCGCAAGCGGCTCGCGTCGCAACGCATCGCCAGCCGCAACCTGCACGGCACCGGCTGCACGCTCTCGTCGGCCATCGCCGCGCACCTGGCACTGGGCCTGGCGCTGCCCGACGCGGTCGAGCGCGCACGCGCGTACATCCTCGGCGCGATGAGCGCCGGTGCGAATGTGCAGGTGGGCGCGGGCCACGGTCCGCTCAACCACGGCTTTGCGCCAGTGCCGACCCACCGCTTGCCGCTGTCGGCCGGCTGAGCCACGCCAGAACGAAAGTCGCCACCAGCGTCGGCAGCGCCGAGCCGAACTGCGGCGCCCACTTGGCGAGCGCGTGGTAGGCCGCGATGCCCGCGAGCCAGATCAGCGCCGCGCCCCAGTCGATGGTGCGCGTGCCGCCCGCCGACACGGCGTTCCCGCAGCCCAGTCGGCCGAGGATCACGCCGTACAGCGGCACGAACACCGAACTGAGCAGCAGCAGGAAGGGTTCGAGCGTGTGCATCGGCAGCACCAGCGCGAGGCCGATGCACAGCACCGCCAGCAGCAGGCCCCAGCGCTTCACGCTCCAGCGCGGCAGCAGGCTGTGCGTGGACACGGAGCCCGAGTACACGTCGCCATAGGCGTTGTCGAGTTCGTCGATGAGGATCAGGCCCAGCGCCACCAGACCGCCCTGCGCCAGCAGCAGCGCCATGACGAGGCTGGTGCCCGGCTCGGCCACGCTCACGACCATCACGCCGAGCGCGTAGCACCAGATGTTGGCGAGCGCGTAGCCGATCCAGGTCCCGCTGAACGCGCTGCCCAATCCACTCCCCGCGCTGCGCTTGCCGTGGCGCGCGTAGTCGGCCACCAGCGGCAGCCACGACACCGGCATTGCAATCACGAGGTCGAGCGCGCTGAACATGCCCATGCTGCCGTTGCCCGGCCGCGCCCAGAAGGCGTCGAGGCCCTTGGCGTGCAGCTGGGTTGCGAACTGCCAACTGAGCCACAGCAGCGACAGCACCACCAGCGGCAGGCCGAAGCGGCTCACGAAGCGGCGCACCAGCTTGACCATCGAACCCGCGAGCAGCGCCAGCAGCACCGCCCCCCACAGCAGCGTGGTCAGCACGCCGCCCCAGGCCGTGCCCAGCGCCGCGCCGAAGGCCTGTTGCCCGATGGCCTGCGTGCCCTCGCGCATGATCACGAGCTCGAAGGTGGTCCAGCCCACCAGCTGCACGATGTTGAGCAGCACCGGCAGCCGCGCGAAGGCGCTGCCGTAGGTGGCGTGCATCAGGCCGGCGCTCGCCAGCCCGGTTTCGCAGCCCAGCCGCGCGGTCCAGGCCAGCAGCCCGGCGCCGAGCAATGAGCCCAGCACGATGGCCAGTGCCGCGTCGCGCGTGCCCACGGCCGGCACCAGGTAGGCGCCGATCTGCATCACCAGCAGCCCCACGCCGAGGCTGAACCACAGCGAGGCGTGGTCGTGCCAGCCGAAGACGCGCCGGGAGGCGGGCAGGGGCGTGAGCGCTTCGTTGCCGGACGAAGCGGAACTGTCGTTGTCGTTGTGTGCCATCCGTTTGCTCCAGTGCAAAAGGTTTGGCAGGTGGGCGAGGCTCCAGTGGCGTGGCCGTCACGCGAGAGAACGTGAGAGGCCACCGGACCAGCTTCCCTGCGCGAGGATTACCTCAGTCAGGTTCAAAGGGACTTTCTCAGCCACACCGGTCGAAACCGGCGCAGCACCCCTAGCGAACCCGGATTGTAGGCAAAAGACTCCACGCGGGCGACGCAGCCCATGGCGGCCCTGTCAGCTGTGCGGGTCGATGTTCAACGCATGCGGCCCGCTCGCCAGCTGCTTCTTCAAGAACTCCACGCACACCCGCACCTTCGCCGACCCCGCAGAGCGGGTGCTGGTCATCGCCCAGATGTCTGCCGACTCGTGGTAAGCGGGCAGCACGCGCACCATGCGCCCGTCGATGAGCGGTTGCGCCACGTCCCAGACCGACAGCAGGCAGATGCCCTTGCCGTCGAGGCTCCAGCCGCGCACCACGTCGCTGTGGTTCGAGCCGAACTTGCTCGTCACCTTGACTGTCTCGATGCCCTTGGGGCCGATCAGCCGCCAGTTGCCGAAGGGCTGGTCGCGTTCGCGGAACAGCAGGCATTCGTGCTCCGCGAGCTCGGTCACGGTCTTCGGATGGCCGCGCTGCGCCAGGTACGCGGGCGAGGCGCACAGCACGCGCCGGCTCTCCACCATGCGCTGCGCGATGAGGCGCGGCTGCGTCGGGGCGCCCACGCGGATGTCGAGGTCGAAGTTCTCGGCGATGAGGTCGACGCGCCGGTCCATCAGCTCGAGCCAGACCTCAATGCGCGGGTGGCGCTCGCCCAGCGCCGACAGGATGGGCGCCACGTGCTCGCGCCCGAGTCGCTGGCTGGTGGCGATGCGCAGCAGCCCTGAGGGCTCGGCCTTGGCACTGCTGAAGGCTTCCGACATGGCGTTGGCGTCGTCGAGGATGCGCCGCGCCCACTGGTAGGCGCGCTCGCCGTCTTCGGTGATCACCACGCGCCGCGTGGTCCGGTGAAAGAGGCGCACGCCCAGCTGCGATTCGAGGATGGCGATGCGCTTGCTGATGTGCGCCGAGGTCGTGCCGATCTCGAGCGAGGCCCCCACGAAGCTGGAGCGCCGGGCCGCCTCGCAGAACACTTCCAGGTCTTTCAGGTCCACGGTTTCTTTATCAACGATTCGTTGATTTCGAGTCAACAGGAGGTGGATTGTAGTTCTGAGTGTTGTTACTAGACTCGCCTCCATTCCGGCAAAACAGAGACAAGGTCCATGAGCAAACTCCCCGTCGCCGTCATCGGTGCAGGCCTGATCGGCAAGACCCACATCGACCGCGCCCTGAAGTGCCCCGATGTCGAACTGGTCGGCATCGCCGATCCGACACCCGCCGCCGCCGAGTTCGCACGCGCGCTGGGCGTGCCCTGTTTCCCCGACCACGCGAGCCTGCTGGCCGAGGCGAAGCCGCGGGGCGTGGTGGTCGCCACGCCGAACGCGACCCACGCACGGATCACGGTCGAGTGCCTGGAGCAGGGTGCGGCGGTGCTGGTCGAGAAGCCCATCGCCGACACGCTCGAAGACGGCCGCCGCATCTGCGAGGCCTCGCGCGCTGCGGGCCTGCCGGTGCTGGTGGGCCACCAGCGCCGCCACAACCCGATCATGCGCAAGGCCAAGGCCATCGTCGGTGCGGGCACGCTGGGGCGGCCGGTGAGTGCCACGGTGCTGTGCACCTGGCTCAAGCCGCGCGATTATTTCGATGCGGCATGGCGCCGCCAGCCGGGCGGCGGGCCGATCCTGATCAACCTGATCCACGACATCGACCTGATGCGCCACCTCTACGGCGAGATCGAGAGCGTGCAGGCTCTGGCCTCGAATGCCGTGCGCGGCTTCGAGGTCGAAGACACGGCCGTGGTCGCGCTGCGCTTTCGCAATGGCGCGCTCGGCACGGTCACGGTGTCGGACACCACCGCCGCACCGTGGAACTGGGACCTGAGCGCGGGCGAGGCCGAGCGCTTTCCGCGCCAGGACGACGTCAACGCGCATTTCTATTCGGGCACCGAAGGCTCGCTGACGCTGCCGCGCCTGGAGCTGTGGCGCTACCGCCAGGACCAGGGGGCGGCCGAAGGCTGGCACGACCCGATCACGCAGGAACGCACCGTGGTCCACATCGGCTGCCCGTACAGCGAGCAGATGCGCCACTTTGCGGCGCTGGTCGACGGCCGCGAAGAACCGGTGTGTTCCGCGCTCGACGGCTTTCGCACGCTCGAGGCCACGCTGGCGGTGACCGAGGCCGCCGCCACGGGGCAGCGCGTCTTGCTGCCCAGGTAGGCACGGGGTTGCACGCGGTGGCTGGCCCCGCGTGAAGAAGGCAAGAGACGACCGGAGATCGCCAGCCCGGACGAGAGACATCCACCACAAGAAACGCTCCACGAGACAAGAGCACATCGCCATGCGCTACACATTCGACTTCGCGGTCTTGCTGCCGCATTGGGAAGCCTTCGCCGAAGGCTGCTGGCTGACGCTGCGGCTGTCGGCGGTCTCGGTGGCCATCGGCCTGGCCGTCGGCCTGCTGGCCGTGCTCGGCAAGCGCTCCACCATTTCGGCTGTGCGCTGGATGGCGCAGAGCTACATCGAGCTGATCCGCAACACGCCGTTCCTGGTGCAGGTGCTGTTCGTCTTCTTCGGTTTGCCGTCGCTGGGCATCAGCCTCACGCCGAATACGGCCGCCGTGCTGGCGCTGAGCCTGAACCTGGGCGCCTTCTCGGCAGAAATTTTGCGCACCGGCATCGAGTCGGTGCCGCGCGGCCAGTTCGAGGCTGGCGCCGCGCTCGGGCTGAGCCCGTTCCAGACGCTGCGCCACATCGTCATCAAGCCTGCGCTGCGCACCATCTACCCCGCGCTCACCGGGCAGTTCGTGATGCTGCTGCTGACCACCAGCATCGTCTCGTCGATCTCCGCCGAAGAGCTGACCTCGGTGGCGCAGAACATCGACTCGGCCACCTTCCGCAGCTTCGAGGTCTACATCGTCGCTGCGCTGTTGTACCTGGCGATGTCGACGGTCTTCTCGACCGTGTTCAAGGCGATCGACCGCGTGTACTTCTCCTACCCCACCAAGTGAGACGGCCATGATTCGCGACTTCACGCTCACCGAGTTCTGGGTCATCGCGGGCGGCTTCGGGGCCACGCTGATGCTGTCGGCCATCGCCTTCGTCGGCGGCAGCCTCGCAGGGCTGCTCGTGGCCCTGGCGCGCACCGCGCCGATGAAGGCGCTGCGCGTGGCGGCCGCGGCCTTCATCGACTTCTTCCAGGGCACGCCGATGCTGCTGCAGCTGTTCCTGGTGTTTTACGGCTTGCCGGTGCTCGGCTGGAAGGTCAACGTCTGGGTAGCCGCCGCCGTGGGGCTCACCCTGCACGCCGGCGCCTTCCTCGGCGAGATCTGGCGCGGCGGCATCCAGGCTGTGCCGCGTGGACAGACCGAGGCGGCCGACGCGCTCGGGCTGGGCTGCGTCGCGCGCATGCGCCACGTCGTGCTGCCGCAGGCGCTGCGCATGTCGTTCGCGCCGACGGTCGGCTTCCTGGTGCAGTTGATCAAGGGCACCTCGCTCGCGGCCATCATCGGTTTCGTCGAACTCTCGCGTGCGGGCCAGCTCGTCTCGAGCATCACCTACAAGCCGCTGCTTGCCTTCGGGCTGGTGGCCGCCTGCTACTTCGCGATCTGCTTTCCGCTCTCGCGCTACAGCGCACGGCTCGAGAAGCGCTTCGCCAACGGCCACTGACTTCCTTTCCCACCACAAGAACCGCGGACGTCCCGCATCCACTCACCCGAGGAGCACACCATGCTGTTTCAACCCATCCTCCGCCGCACCGCACTCACGCTGCTCATGGGCCTTGCCCTGAGCGGCTTTGCACAGGCACAGAAAGTGGCCGACATCAAGAAAGCCGGCGTGCTGAAAGTCGGCGCGCAGGTCGCCCAGGTGCCCTGGGGCTTCAGCGACAAGGGCGGCAAGCTGACCGGCTACGACATCGAGTTCGCCGAGATGCTCGCCAAGGACCTCGGCGTGAAGCCCGAGTTCACGCCGGTCACGGTGGCCAATCGCACAGCCGCGCTGCTCACCGGCCAGGTCGACGTGCTCGCGGCGGTGGTGACGATCCTTCCCGACCGGCAGAAGGTCGTGCTGTTCTCGCGCCCGTACTCGTACCTGGAGACCGTGCTCATCGGCAAGGTGTCGCTGCCGCCGATGAAGGGCTACGGCGACCTCAAGGGCCTGCGCATCGGCGTGCCGCGCGGCAGCGTGCAGGACTCGTCCGTGACGCAGGCCAAAACGGGCGCGACCATCCAGCGCTTCGACGACGATGCCGCCGCCGTGCAGGCGCTGCTCTCGGGGCAGGTCGACCTGGCCGGCGCGGCGAACTCGCAGCTCGGCCCCATCGCCCAGGTGGCGGGCGCGGGCAAGTACGAGGTCAAGCTCGTGGTGGCCCGCGGCTTCCAGGGCGCCACCGTGCGGCCCGGCGAGCGCGAATGGGTGGGCTACATCAACGACTTCATCGGCCGCAAGATTGCGAGCGGCGAACTCGGCGCGCTCTACAAGAAGTGGATCGGGCAAGAGATGGACAAGGCGCTGCCGGCCTCGGGCGAAGGCGAGGGCGCCTTGCCGCTGGTCGTGACGAAATGACGATGGCCCACGCAGCGACTGCCATGAGTTCCTCTCACGCACTCAGCGACGAAACCATCATCACGATGGAGAACGTCAGCAAGTGGTACGGCCCCGTGCAGGTGCTGACCGACATCAACCTGCGCGTGCGCAAGGGCGAGCGCATCGTGATCTGCGGGCCCTCGGGCTCGGGCAAGTCGACCACCATCCGTTGCATCAACCGGCTGGAGCCCTACCAGAAGGGCCGCATCGTGGTCGGCGGCATCGACCTCGGCGCGGACGCGCGCAACGTGAAGGCCGTGCGCGCCGAAGTCGGCATGGTGTTCCAGCAGTTCAACCTGTTCCCGCACCTCACGGTGCTCGAGAACTGCATGCTCGCGCCGATGAAGGTGCGCGGCACCGGCAAGGCCGAGGCCGAGGCCACGGCCATGAAGTACCTGTCGCGCGTGCGCATTCCCGAGCATGCGAAAAAATACCCGGCGCAACTGTCAGGCGGCCAGCAGCAGCGCGTGGCGATTGCGCGCGCGCTGTGCATGACGCCGCAGATCATGCTGTTCGACGAGCCCACCTCCGCGCTCGACCCCGAGATGGTCAAGGAAGTGCTCGACACCATGATCGGCCTGGCCGAGGAGGGCATGACCATGCTGTGCGTCACGCACGAGATGGGCTTTGCGCGCAGCGTGGCCGACCGCGTGCTGTTCATGGACCGCGGCGAGATCGTCGAGCAGGCACCGCCCGAAGAGTTCTTCGTGAATCCGCAGCACGAGCGGCTGCGCGATTTTCTCGGCCAGGTGCTGCACAACGCGTAGCACGATGACACCGCTCTCATTGGCCCATCTGACGGTGCTCGACGTGCCGCCGCCCGCGCTGTTCGACCTGGCGGCCGAAGCCGGGTACCAGAACGTCGGGCTGCGCATCCTGCCTGCTGCACCTGGCGCGGTGTCCTATCCGCTGAGTTCCTCCACGTTGCCGGTGTGGCGCCGGCGCATGGCCGATGCCGGCGTGGGTGTCCACGATGTCGAGTTCATTCCGCTGACGCCGCAGGTGCGCGTGAGCGACTTCGCGCGCGACCTGGCGCTGGCCGGGGAACTGGGCGCGCGGCGGGTCAACGTGTCCGGCGACGATGCCGACGTCGATCGCCTGGTCGACCACTTCGGTGCGCTGTGCGACATCGCGGCAGCGGCCGGCCTCGGCGTCGACCTGGAGTTCATGCGCTTTCGCATCGTCGGCACGCTGCCGCAGGCGCTGGCGGTCGTCGAGCGCGCGGCGCGGCCCAACGGTCGGTTGCTGATCGACGTGCTGCACCTGTTCCGCTCCGGGGGCACGGCTGAGATGTTGCGCGCGGTGCCGGCGAGTGCGCTGGGTTCGGTGCAGTTGTGCGATGCGCCGCACGAAGACCCGACGGACGCCCACATCGTCGCAGAGGCGCGCGAAGGGCGGTTGTTTCCCGGCGAGGGCGCGCTGCCGCTGAAGGCCTTCATGGACGCCTTGCTGGGCGACATTCCCGTCGGCGTCGAGGTGCCGACCGGGCGCACGCATCCGGGGCTCACCGACGCGCAGCGTGCCGCGCGGGGCTGCGCTGCGACGCGGGCATTGCTGCAGTCCTGGCAGC
The DNA here is from genome assembly GCF_002849325.1 of Variovorax sp. RO1. Taxonomy (NCBI): domain Bacteria; kingdom Pseudomonadati; phylum Pseudomonadota; class Betaproteobacteria; order Burkholderiales; family Comamonadaceae; genus Variovorax; species Variovorax sp. RO1. Next base: position 610,814 of record NZ_PKMT01000003.1, on the reverse strand, counting down.
CGTCGCGCTGAGCCTGCGCGCGCACGTTCGCGGGGGCCGCGGCCCGGGTGAGAATTGCTGCCACGAGGGCGCGTTCGAATGCCCTGGAGGGCTCCCCGCACATGACAGACGACTGCAAGCACCCGGACCCGCCGGCATCGCCGCCCGCACCCAACGCGCGCCTGCGGCGCTTTCGCGTCGACGTCGGCACGATCATCTGCGCGGTCGCACTGCTGCAGTCGCTGCTGCTGGTGGCCTTCGGCTACTGGGGCGCGGAGAAGCTGGTGTCGAAGGTGGGCGAGTCGGCGCACAAGGTCAACCACGACCGCGTCGAGGACAACGTCCTCGCCTTCCTCGCGAAGACCGAGGGGCTGGTGCGCGCCATCGCCCACACGCCCGACCTGCACCCGGCGGGCCACGACGGCGAGCAGACCGCCGAGCTGCTCTGGGCCGCGCTGGAGCAGACGCCCGAGATCGACAGCATCGGTGTGGGCAGCGGCGACGGCCACTTCCTGATGGCCATGCGCCACCCCGTGCCGGTGGTGCGGCAGGTGCTGCGCGAAGGAAAGTTCAGCACCGAGACCTGGGAGTACAAGTCGCCACCCAACAGCGACGCTGACGAAGACCCGCGGCGGCGCTACGAGACGACGCGCATCGAAGCCTTTCGCAGCGAAGACGACCCGGTGCACCAGGACTGGTTCACGCAGGCCGAGAAGGCGCGGCGCGCTGTGTGGACCGCGCCCTACGTGTTGCCTTCGATGAAGGAGCTGGGCGTGAGCCACGCACGGCCGAGCCGACGGCAGGACGAGGAGGGCGTCACGCAGACCTTCGTGGCAGTCGCCAGCGTGTCGCTCGGGCATCTCTCCAGCCTCGTGCGCCTGTTCGGCGGCACGGGCCACGGCCACAGCGCTTTGCTGAGCGCCGACCACCACGTGATCGCGCGCAGCGACCATCCGCACTCGGTGCGCAAGCTCGAAGACCCCGACGACGGCGTGCTCGGTGCGCTGCACACGCACATGCTGGCCAACGGCAGCCGCGACTGGACCGAAGACATGGCCTTCGCGCTCGTGCACGAGGGCATGCACTACCAGGTGCAGACCTCGCGCATTCCGGCCACCGACTGGCATCTGGTCAGCTGGGAGCCCGAAGAGGCGCTGATGGGTGCGCTGCATCGCAACGTGCTGTGGTCGCTGCTGCTGGTGCTGGCGTTCCTGGCGATCGCGCTCTTCATTTCGCTGCGCCTGTCGAAGCTCGTGACGGCGCCCATCGAAAGCCTCGCGCGCACGGCGCGGCGCATCGGGCGGCTTGAGCTGGACGACCTGCCGCGCGAGCCCAGCCGCGTGCTCGAGATCCAGCACCTGAACCAGGCGCTGGACGAGTCCGCGCGCAGCCTGCGGGCCTTTCGCAAGTTCGTGCCGGTGGACGTGATCCGCCAGCTCATCGCCGAAGGGCACGCGCTCGCACCCAACGGTTCGCCGCGACGCGTCACTGCGATGTTCACCGACGTGGAGGGCTTCACCGGCATCTCGGAATCGATGCCGGCCGATGTGCTGATGCGGCAGCTGACCGACTACTTCAACCTCGCGACCCGCGTGTTTGCGCGACACGGCGGCGTGATCGACAAGTTCATGGGCGACGGCATCATGGTGCTGTGGGGCGCGCCCGCCGATCTGCCGGACGCGGAACATCAGGCCTGCGTGGCCTCGCTCGAGCTGCACGCCGAGATGAACGAGCTCAACCGCCGGTGGCAGGCGGAAGGCCTGCAACCCTTCCGCACGCGCATCGGCATCCACACCGGCGTCGTGATCGCCGGTGTGCTCGGGTCGAGCGACCGGCTGTCGTACACCGCGCTGGGCGACGTGATCAACGCGGCGAGCCGCATCGAGGGCATCAACAAGCAGCTGGGGACGCGCACGCTGATGTCCGAGACAACCTTCGAAGGGCTTGGGGGGCGGCTGGCCACGCGGCGCATCGAGGAGCAGATTGAGCTGCGCGGGCGGCAGACGCGGATGGTGCTCTACGAGCTGCTAGAGGTCGAGCACCAGCCTCGGTGAGATGGCCCGCGAGCAGCAGGGCAGGAAGCAGTCATTGGCCGCCTGCTCGGCGGGTGTCAGATAGAGGTCGTGGTGCGCGACCTCGCCCGCAAGCACGCGCGTGAGGCAGGTACCGCAGACGCCCTGTGCGCACGACACCGGAATCTCGACGCCCTCGGCGGCGAGTGCGTCCAGCACGGTCATCGTCGCGGGGACGTGAACGACGCGGCCCGATCGGTGCAGTTCGACTTCGAAGCTCCCATGTCCGTCAGCCGGCGGCGCAGCGCCCGTGAACGACTCGAAGTGCACCTGTGCGTCCGCCCAGTGCAGGGCGCGCGCGGTCGTGCGCACGGCCTCGAGAAAGCCTGTAGGGCCGCAGACGTAGACATGCCTGCCTGGGGCCGGACTGCCGAGGGCTGAAGCAAGGTCGAGGCGTTGCGCGGACGGGCCGTCGTCGTGATGAAAGAACACCTGGTCCGCGAACGTGCTGTCTTCCAGTCGCCGCCGGTAGGGCGCGCGCGCTGCCGATCGGCTGCAGCAGTGCAGCGCGAAGTCGGCGCCCAGCGCGGCCAGCCGCTGCGCCATCGACAGCAACGGCGTCACGCCGATGCCGCCGGCCAGCAGCAGGCTGTGCGTTGCGCTTTCGTCGAGCGCGAAGAGATTGCGCGGCGGGCTGATCTGCAGCACCGAGCCTTCGTGGACGGCGTCGTGCATCGCCCGCGAGCCACCGCGCGATGCGGCGTCGCGCAGCACGCCGATCTCGTAGTGCCCATCGTCCAGAGCCGATGCGTTGCACAGCGAATACTGGCGCACCAGCCCGCCGGGCAATGCGACGTCGATGTGCGCGCCCGGCGTGAAGGCCGGCAGGCGCTCGCCGTCGGCGGGCACCAGCCTGAAGCCGGCCACGCCCTCGGCCTCGACCGTCTTGCGCGCCACCCGCACCGCGATGCCCGCACTCAACACGTCGCTCACTCCTTGGGCACGAGGAAGTTGCCGGCCTCGAACTGCACGGGTGGCGCTGCGGGGTCGAAGCTCACGCCCGCCGGATCGCGGCCCTCACGCACCGCATCGAGCTGGCGCTGCAGCAGCCGGCGCAGCATCACGATGCCGCGGTCCGACGAGGCCAGGTGCTCTTCCGAATGCGCGGTGATGGCGCCTTGGCTCACCTGCGCCTCGTAGTCGCCAGGGAAGGCGCGGTGCTCGGCCTCGGTCAGCTCTTCCCACAGCTTGCCGTTCAGGCGCGAGCGCATGCGGGACAGGTCGCCGGGGGTCTTCACGCGGCCCACGGTGTAGATGCGGAAGCTGTGGTCGTCGATGGGCAGCACCCAACCGATCGACTCGACGCGCCCGTAGGTGGCCACGCGCGGGTTGGGTACCACGCGCAGCGTCGGCAGCACGGGGCCGGCCACGCGGCGGAAGGTGCGGCCGTCTTCGAGCGTGCGGATCGAGGTGATCGTCACGCCGGTCTCGGTGCTCTCGAAACTCACGTCGGGCATCTGGCCCATGAGCGCCACGAACTGCGTGCCGCTGAAGCTGCCGTGCAGCACGGGCACGTGGAAGGGGTCGGCCACGTTCTCGTAGTGCTGCAGCCAGTTGCACGGAATGACCTGCGGCCCGCCGCCGCCGATGCTGTTGCCGTCGGCCTCCAGCGTCTCGCCCTCGTCCATGGTTTCGAGGCAGTCGTAGCGCGGCAGCACGGGTTTCTTGTCGGCCGGGCCGAGGTAGGCCCAGATCAGGCCGTACTGCTCCTGCACCGGGTACCAGGGCTGGCGCACGCGGCCGCGGCTGCGCGCGCCGCCTTCGGGTTCGCAGGGCTGGTCGACGCAGTGGCCCTGCACGTCGAACATCCAGCCGTGGTAGCAGCAGCGGATGCCTTCTTCTTCCACGCGCCCGTAGTACAGCGACGCCCCGCGGTGCGCGCAGCGCCAGTGCACGAGGCCCGCGCGGCCGCGCTTGTCGCGGAACAGGATCAGGTCTTCGCCCAGCACGCGCACCTGGCGCGGCGTGTCGGTGGCATCGGCGGTCAGGCCGATGGGGTGCCAGTAGCGGCGCAGCAGCTCGCCCATGGGCGTGCCGGCGCCGACCTCGGTCAGCTCGGGCTTGTGGCTCGGCGTCTTGCGGCCGTAGGCGGTGCCGGTGTCGAAGGCGATGGGTTGCCACTCGGAAGTGGCAGAGGAAGGGACGACGGCGCTCATTCGGGGGTGACTCCTGCGGCCTTGATCAGGTCCGCCACGCGGGGAAAGTCGGCCTTGTAGCCGGCGCGGAATTCGGCGGGCGTACTGCCGAGCGGCTCGAAGCCGTAGCCCGCCAGGCGCTCCTGGATGTCGGGCAGCTTCGTGATCTCGCGCAGTGCGAGCGACCATTCGTCGAGCACGGGCTGCGGCGTGCGGGCGGGCGCATACACGCCGATCCAGCTGTCGAGGTCGAAGCCTGCAAAGCCCTGTTCGGTGAAGGTCGGCACGTTGGGCATCGAGCGCACGCGCTGGCGGCCCGTGATGCCCAGCACCTTGATGCGCCCGGCCTGTGCGAGGCCGCGTGCGGTCGCGGGGTTGGCCCAGGCCACGCCCAGCGCCTCGCCGAACATGTCGTTGTGCGCGGCGGCCTCGGCCTTGTAGGGCACGTGCACCAGGTCGATGTGGTTCTGGCGCGCCAGCAGTTCGCCGAACAGGTGCGCGTTGGAGCCGTTGCCCCAGGTGCCGTACGAAACGCCGGGGTGCGCCTTGGCGTAGGCCACGAACTCGCGCACGGTGGAGAAGGGCGCCGAGGCGCGGGCGATGAGCATCGGGCCGCCCGTGGCCAGCTGCGACAGCGGCTCGAAGTCTTTCACCGGGTCATAAGGCAGCTTGGGCTGCAGCACCACGTTGTTGATGTGCGTGAGCGGCAGCGTGAGCAGCACCGTGTAGCCGTCGGGCGCCGCTTTGGCGACGGCGTCGGCCGCGATGGTGCCGCTGGCGCCGGGGCGGGCCTCGACGATCACCGGCTGGTTCCAGCGCACCTTGAGCTTCTCGGCATAGACGCGGGCGATGGCGTCCATCGGTCCGCCGGGCGAGCCGAAGGGCACGATGCGCACCACGCGGTTGGGAAAAGGCGCGGGCTGCGCGAAGGCGGGGCCAGCGGCGAGGGCCGCAAGGCCGGCACCGAGAACACCGAGTGCATGGCGGCGCGTAGCGCACGTCTTGTCTGCCTCGGGCGGCGAGGGTCTGAACCGATTCATCGTGTCTCCAGTCGTGTTGTACTTGTGCGCTGGACGATACGGACAGCCCGCCCCGCGGGCAATTCGAAGCTTTGAATATGAGATATGGCCCAACGTGATATCCGCAGCCTCGACGTCGGCATGCTGCGGACCTTCGATGCCCTGATGCGCGAGCGCAGCGTGTCGCGCGCGGCCACCAGGCTCTTCCTGAGCCAGCCGGCGGTGAGCGCCTCGCTCAACCGGCTGCGCGACACCTTCGACGATCCGCTGTTCACGCGCACGGCCCACGGCGTGGAGCCCACGGCGCGCGCCCATGCGCTGGCTGGCCAGGTCGAGCGCGTGCTGGCCGACCTGTCCGCGATGCTGGAGCCCGGCGAGGGCTTCGAGCCGGCGTCCTCGCAGCGCATCTTTCGCATCTCGGGCAGCGACTACGCCAGCCACCTGCTGCTGCCGACGCTCGCCAACGAACTCGTGGCCTGCGGCTCGCGCATTCGCCTGCACTGGGAGACCAGTTCGTTCCTCACGCTCACCGATCGCCTGCGCAAGGGTGACTTCGACGTGGCCGTGCTGCCGCGCTTGCAGCCGCCGAGCGATTGCGAATCGGCGCTGCTGTACGAAGACCGCTACGTGGTCGCCGTGCGACGCGGCCATCCGACGCTGGGCGAGGCGGCCACGCTCGACGCCTTCTGCGAAGCGCCGCACGTGTTCCTGGGCTACGGCAGTTCGGCGCTCGACGACCTCATCGACCAGGTGCTGGCGCGGCAGGGGCGCACGCGCAGCATGCGCGTGGCCATGACCAGCTTCGGCCAGATCGTCGACCTGCTGGCGCAGACCGACCATGTCGCCGTGCTGCCGCTGCGTGTGGCCGAGCGCTTTCGCGACCGGCTCGCGGTGCACCCGCTGCCCTTCGAGTTGCCGGGCTACCGCTCGGTCGTGTGCTGGAACCGCCGCTCGAATTCGGATGCGGGCGTGCTGTGGCTGAAGGACGCGCTGCTGCGCATCGCGCTCACTGCGCCGGCTTGAGCCTGCGCGCGAAAGCTTCCAACCCGTCGATCGTGATCTGGATGTGCCGCTCGAAACTGCTGTCGAGCGGCACGGTGGTGCCGTTGTCCCAACGCAGGATGAAGGCCTGGTTCGCCAGCTGCGGCAGGTGGCGCGCGAGCACGGGATGGTCGAGCGGGCGGATCGTGTGGACGCGCTCGCGCAGCTCTTCGGCCCAGGCCTGCGTGTTGTCGGCGGGCAGGGGCGAGAACTCCATCGTCAGGAAGCCCAGCATCGCGGCGATCACGCAGTTGTAGGCCTCCCGCAGCGGTTCGCCGTCGAAGCCGGCCTCGGTCAGTGCACAGAGCACACCTTCGACCAGCTCGGTCGGCAGGCTGCCGTTCGACACCAGCTGCGCCCCGAGCAGCTGCGCCACGTTCGGGTGCTGCCGCACGGCAGCGCGGCAGCGGTGGAACAGCTCGGCGATCCATGCCTGCCAGGCGAGCGTGCCCTTGGGCGGCGTGACCTGCGCCATGACCGTGGCAGCAACTTCGGCCAGCAAGGCTTCGCGCGTGCTGACGTGCCAGTGCACCGTGGCCGGGTACACGCCGAGCTGCGCCGCAATCTCGCGCATGCTGAAGGCGCCGAGGCCGAACGCGTCGATGTGTGCCAGCGCGGCTTCGGCGATGCGCTGCTTCGACAACGCGGCACCGCCGGCGGGGCGGCCGGCCGTTCGGGGGCGAGGCTCGGGGGCTTTTTTCTTCATGGATGCGCGCATTGTGCAGCGGGTGAATTGATTGTATAAATATTATTAATTGAGCATTGATCAATTAAGTGCACTGACCCCCCAGGCGCACGCCAACCCAAAGGATGTCTCCCATGACGACCGCTGCCGATACCGCCATCGACCAAGCCCTTGCCGAGGCCCATCAACGCTTCACCGACGGCAACCCTGAAAGCCTCAGCCGGTTCGAGGCGCAGACGCGCTACATGCCCGGCGCCAACAGTCGTTCGGTGCTGTTCTACGCGCCGTTCCCGCTCACCATCGCGAAGGGCGAGGGCGCCACGCTCTGGGACGCCGATGGTCACCGCTACACCGACTTCATCGCCGAGTACACGGCCGGTGTCTACGGCCACTCGGCCCCCGAGATCCGCGAGGCCGTCATCGAAGCGATGCAGGGCGGCATCAACCTCACGGGCCACAACCTGCTCGAAGGCCGGCTCGCGCAAACGATCTGCGAGCGCTTTCCGCAGGTCGAGCAGCTGCGCTTCACCAACTCGGGCACCGAGGCGAACCTGATGGCGCTCACGGCCGCGTTGCGCTTCACGGGGCGGCGCAAGATCGTCGTGTTCTCGGGCGGCTACCACGGCGGCGTGCTCGGCTTCGGCGACCAGCCGTCGCCGACGACCGTGCCTTTCGACTTCCTCGTGCTGCCTTACAACGACGCGGACACGGCGCGCGCGCAGATCGACGCGCACGCAGCAGACATCGCCGCCATCCTGGTCGAGCCGATGCAGGGCGCGAGCGGCTGCATTCCGGGCGGGCGCGAGTTCCTGCAGGCGCTGCGCGACGGCGCCACGCGGGTCGGCGCGCTGTTGATCTTCGACGAGGTGATGACTTCGCGACTGGGACCGCACGGTCTTGCCAATGCACTTGGCATCCGGAGCGACCTCACGACGCTGGGCAAGTACATCGGCGGCGGCATGTCCTTCGGCGCTTTCGGTGGGCGCCCTGACGTGATGGCGCAGTTCGATCCGCGCACCGGGGCGCTCGCGCATTCGGGCACCTTCAACAACAACGTGATGACGATGGCGGCCGGCTATGCGGGCCTCACGCAGCTGTTCACGCCCGAGGCGGCAGAGGCATTGGCCGAGCGCGGCGAGGCGATGCGGTCACGGCTCAACGCACTGTGCGCGCGTGAAGGCGTCGCGATGCAGTTCACCGGCGTGGGCTCGCTCATGAATGCGCATTTCCTGCGGGGCGAGGTGCGGCGCGTGGCCGACCTGGCGGTGGTGGACGGGCGCTTGCGGCAGCTGCTGTTTTTCCACCTGCTGGCGCAGGGGATCTACACCTCGCCGCGCGGATTCGTCGTGCTCTCGCTGCCGTTGTCGGCGGAGGAGATCGACCGCTATGTTGCTGCCGTGGGCAGCTTCATCGAGGCCTACCGGCCGCTGCTCAGCGCGGGGTAGTACCAGTCACGCCCAGCAGCTCGTGCAGCCGCGTGCTGGTGGTTGTGTACTGCAACGGTATCGCCTTGCCGGGGAACACCCGCGCCGCCGCGCCCCAGGCGGCCAGCGTGGCCTCATGGAAGCCGCAGACGATGAGCTTCTTCTTGCCCGGGTAGGTGTTGATGTCGCCCACCGCGAACACGCCGGGCTCGCGGGTTTCGTATTTCTCGGTGTCGACCGGCACCTGCTTGCGTTCCAGCTCGAGGCCCCAATCGGCGATGGGACCCAGGCGCGGCGAAATGCCGAGGCAGGCGACCAGCGCGTCGAGCGGTAGGTCGACCGTGGTGGCGTCGGGTGTGGTGATCTGCAGTTGCTGGCCGTCGAAGGCGCTTGGCTGGCCGACCCGGAAGGCCAGCTTGCCGTCGGCCACGAGGGCGCGCATGGCAGTCACGTTCGCCTCGTCGGCCTGGAAGCCGTCGCGGCGGTGGACCAGCGTCACCTGCTTGGCCAGGGCCGTGAGGGCGATCGCCGTTTCCAGTGCGATGTCGTCGCCGCCGTTGACCACCACCGTCTGGCCCGCGAAGCGGTCGAGCGAATCGGGGTGATAGAACAGCGTCGAGCCCTCGAACTGCGCGATGCCGTCGACGGTGATGCGCTTGGGCACGAAGGCACCGACGCCGGCTGCGATGAACACCGTCTTCGCGAGGAAGGCGGTGCCGGCCGAGGTGGTCAGCAAGAGCCGGTCGTCAGCCTGGCGGGCCAGCGTAGAAACCTGCTCGCCGAAGTGGAATTGCGGCTTGAAGGGCGCCACCTGCTGCAATAGCGACTGCGCCAGATCGCGCCCGCTGGTGACCGGGGTGCCGGGAATGTCGTAGATCGGCTTGTGGCCGTACAGCGCCACGCACTGGCCGCCCGCGGCGGGCAGCGCATCGACGATGTGGCAGGAAATCTCGAGCAGGCCCAGTTGGAAGGCCTGGAACAGGCCGACCGGACCGGCGCCGATGATCAGCGCGTCGGTCTCGATCGGTGCGGGCGCCTGGCTCAGCGCACCAGCTCCGAGATCTTGCCCGTCTTGTCCTTCCACTCTTCAGCTTCGGGCAGGGCGGGCTTGCGCTTGGTGATGCTCTTCCAGCCGTCGGCCAGGGCCAGCTCGGCGTTGAGCTTAATGAAGGCGAGCTGGTCGGCCGGGAGGTCTTCCTCGGCGTAGATTGCATTGACCGGGCATTCAGGGATGCAGACGGCGCAGTCGATGCACTCATCCGGGTCGATCACCAGCATGTTGGGACCTTCGCGGAAGCAGTCGACGGGGCAAACGTCCACGCAGTCGGTGTATTTGCAACGGATGCAGGCTTCGGAGACGACGTGGGTCATTTGTCTTGTAGCGTCAGGAGAAGGGGCTGGAAAACCCTAGATTTTAGGCCTTTGCGGCGGGTGTCTGCACGAGCACGGCGGCGGCGGTGCGATGGGAGGCCGTATCGACCAGCACCAGCGACCCCAGCGCACGCGATTGGGCGAACGGCAGAACGGCCAGCGGCTGCTGCAGCGCAAGCACCACATCGCCGATGGCATTGGCCTCGAGCTGGGTTGCCGGCTCGGATTCGAGGGTCGTGATGTTCACGCGATCGACGATGCGCGCCACCTTGGCCTTGACCCAACGGTGGCCCTGCAGCGCCCAGTACACGCGGCCCGCGACCAGCGGCTCGTCGTCGAGCCAGGCCACGGTGGCAGTGATCTCGCGCACGGGCTCGAAGGCCTCGGGCGCCAGCAGCCAGTCGCCGCGCGACACGTCGAGTTCGCGGTCGAGCACGATGCCGGCGCTGTGGCCCGCATGCACGCTCTTGGGTTGGCGCGTGTGGCTCAGCACCTGGGCCACGGTGGCGGTCTGGTTGCTCGGCAGCACGGTGACGCGCTGGCCGGGCTCCACGTGGCCCGAGGCGACGCGGCCCCAGAACACGCGGCGGCCCTGCGAGGTGTCGGCCGAGGCCGAGAACTTTTCGACCCACTGCACCGGGAAGGCGAAGGGCACGGCCTCGTCCGGCGCGGTCACGGGCAGGTCTTCGAGCAGCTCGAGCAGGCTCGGGCCTTCGTAGCCGACCCAGTCGGCATGGCGCGTGGCCACGTTCCAGCCCTTGAGGGCCGAGATCGGCACGATGGCTGCGACCTTCACGCCGGCCGCTTCGGCAAAGGCGTTCAGCGCGGTCGAGATGCGTTCGAAGGCGAGGCCGGCGTCGTCGATGGCGTCGAGCTTGTTGACCGCGAACACGATCGACTGCACGCGCAGCAGGTTGGCCAGCAGCGTGTGGCGGCGCGTCTGCGGCAGCAGCTCGCGCTTGACCACCGTGCCGTCTTCGACCTCGGCGGCCCAGGCCAGCTTGGTGGCATCGACCAGCACGACGGCCGCGTCGGCGGCCGAGACGGCCGTGACCATATTGCGCGTGTACTGCTCGTGGCCCGGTGCGTCGCCGATGATGAACTTGCGCTTGGCGGTCGAGAAGTAGCGGTACGCCACATCGATCGTGATGCCTTGTTCGCGCTCGGCCGAGAGGCCGTCGGTCAGCAGGGCCAGGTCGGTTTCGCCGCCGCGCTGCACGCCGGCCAGCTGGTCTTGCAGCACGGTCTTGCTGTCGACCAGCAGGCGGCCGATGAGCGTGCTCTTGCCGTCATCGACCGAGCCGCAGGTGATGAAGCGCAGGGCGGTGCCGGTGTCGCCGTGAAGGGCGGTGGTGTCGAGGGTTGCCGTCGTCGTGCTCATCAGAAATATCCGTCTTTCTTGCGCTTCTCCATCGAAGCTTCCGAAGTCATGTCGTCCATGCGCGTGGCGCCGCGCTCGCTGACGTCGACCGACAGCGTTTCCAGCACCACGTCGCCCGCGCCTGCGGCCAGGCTCTCGACCGGGCAGGTGGTCGTGATGTCGCCCACGGTGCGAAAGCGCACGTCGCGCACCTGCACGGTTTCGCCGTCACGCGGCGGCGTGAGCTCGGTCACGGGCACCAGCAGGCCGCGGCGCTCGACCACTTCACGCTTGTGCGTGTAGTAGATCGACGGCAGGCCGATGTTCTCGCGCTCGATGTATTGCCACACGTCGAGCTCGGTCCAGTTCGAGATCGGGAACACGCGGAAGTGCTCGCCGGGGGCCAGGCGCGTGTTGAACAGCGTCCACAGCTCGGGGCGCTGGTCCTTGGGTTGCCACTGGCCGAAGGCGTCGCGGTGCGAAAAGATGCGCTCCTTGGCGCGGGCCTTTTCTTCGTCGCGGCGCGCGCCGCCGATCAGCGCGTCGAAGCGGAATTCTTCAATGGCCTCGAGCAGCGTCACCGACTGGTGCGCGTTGCGCGATTCGCCCGGATGCGCCAGGCGCACGGTGCCGCGCTTCATCGAGTCTTCGACGCTGCGCACGATGAGTTCGGCGCCCAGTTCCTGCGCGCGCTGGTCGCGGTAGGCCGTCACTTCGGGGAAGTTGTGGCCCGTGTCGATCATCAGCAGCGGGTAGGGAATGCGGCCGACGCCGAAGGCTTTTTCAGCGCACTTCAGCAGCACCAGCGAATCCTTGCCGCCCGAGAACAGCAGGGTGGGGCGCTCAAAGGCGGCAGCCACTTCGCGCAGGATGAAAATGGTTTCTTCTTCCAGCGCGTCGAGGTGCGTGTTGGACAGGTTCGCGGGTGAATGCATGGGCGGCTGCAGCAGGTCGGCTTCGGTACGGGCGTTCATCGGATGGGGTCCTGGAGGCGGAGATCGATCGTTCAGTGCGACAGATGCAAGCCGCATTCGCGGTTGTCTTCGCCCTTGGTCGGGTCCACGTAATCGAAGTTGTTGGGCAGGCCGTTGGCTTCGCAGTATTCGTAAAGTTCTTTGGACGACCAGTGCAGCAGCGGCGCGACCTTGATGAGGCCGTCCGGGTTGACGCTGACCGGGTCCATCTGCGCGCGCACAGCCGTGTCGGTGGCCCGCAGCGCGGTGAACCAGACCTTCGGCGCCGTTTCGCGCAGCGCGCGGGCAAAGGGCTCCAGCTTCACTTCTTCGGTGAAAGCGGCGTGGCGCGGATCGTCGAGCGCCGGCGTCGGGCCTTCCACCGCTTCGCGGTGCGCGCGCGAACGGCGCGGCAGGTAAATGTGCAGGTCCAAGCCCAGGAGCTTCGTCACCTCGTCGGCAAAACGGTAGGTGGCCTCGGTGTTGTAGCCGTTGTCCATCCAGACCACCGGAACGTCCCGCTTGGCGCGCGCGACCATGTGCAGGATCACGGCCTCGAACGGGCGGAAGTTGGTGGTGATGATCGCGGGCTGGCCCAGGCCGACGGCCCAGTCCACCAGGCCCGCGGCGTTGCGGCCGAGGTCGGTGTTGATGCGTGCGAGGTCGATGTCGGTGGCGATGCTCATGGGGCTCTCTTGTCTGCTCAGGCGCCGGCCACGAAGTGCGGCGCGGTCTTCACTGCGTCGCCCTGGTAGAACGTGGCGAAGCGGTCGAACTGGCGCTGTGCGTCGGAGGCGTCCACGCCTTCCTTGAGCACGGCGCTGGAGAAGCCGGTGCGTTCCATCTGCACCAGCTGGTCGATCAGCACGTCGCCCGTGGCGCGGATGTCGCCCGTGAAGCCGAGGCGGCGGCGCAGCAGGAAGGCCTGGCTGTAGGCGCGGCCGTCGGTGAACTTGGGAAAGTTCAGGTCGATGCGCTCGATGTCGGCCAGGCACACCTCGATGGCGAGCGGATCGGCGTCGTTGGCGAGCTGCAAAACCTTCGGGTCGCCGTCGTCGATGTGTTCTTCGGCGGCCAGGATGTTCAATGTCTTTTTCATGCTGCTTCCTCCACCTTGAATCGCGCACCGTTGGCCGAGGCCTTGAACGGGTCGTGACCGACGCGGCGCAGGGTGTCGATGAAGGTCTCGCCGTTTTCGCGGGTGTCGCGGTAGGTGGTGAGCACGGCCTCGATCACGCCCGGCACTTCGGCCGCCGAGAACGAGGGGCCGACCGCTTTGCCGGCCTGCGATGCGCCGCTGAGCGCGGAGCCGTCGGAGCCGCCGAGGGTGACCTGGTACCACTCCTTGCCGTCCTTGTCGACGCCCAGGATGCCGATGTGGCCGCTGTGGTGGTGGCCGCACGAGTTGATGCAACCGCTGATGTGCAGGTCGATCTCGCCCAGGTCGTCGAGCTCGTCGAGGTCCTGATAGCGCTCGGTGATGGCTTCGGCAATCGGAATGGAGCGGGCGTTCGCCAGCGAGCAGAAATCGCCGCCGGGGCAGGCGATCATGTCGGTCAGCAGGTGCACGTTGGCGCTGGCGAAACCAGCGGCGCGGGCGGCGAGCCACAGCGCATGCAGGTCTTCGGCATGCACCCAGGGCAGCACCACGTTCTGGTCGTGCGTCACGCGGGCTTCGCCGGCCGAGAAGCGGTCTGCCAGCTCGGCAACGGTGTCGAGCTGGTCGGCCGAGGCGTCGCCAGGGGCCTGCTTCAGGCGCTTGAACGACAGCGTGACGGCGCGCAGCGCGGGGTTCTTGTGCGCGTCGACGTTGCGGGCGAGCCAGCGCGCGAACATGACGTCGTCGGCGGCGTAGGCACGCAGTTCGGCGTCGGTTTTTTCGGCGCTTTGCAGCACGCGGGTGGCCAGCGTCGGCGGCACGAAGGAGGCGGCCACGCGGTCGTACTCTTCCTGCGTGATGGTGTGCGGTGCGCCGTCGTGCTCGATGATCTGCTTGTACTCGGCCTCGACATCGTCGATGTAGCGCTGGCCTTCAGCCTTCACCAGGATCTTGATGCGCGCCTTGTAGATGTTGTCGCGGCGGCCGTAGCGGTTGTAGACACGAATCACCGCTTCGAGGTAATTCATGATCTGCTGCCAGGGCAGGAACTCGCGCAGCACGGTGCCGATGATGGGGGTGCGGCCCATGCCGCCGCCCACCTGCACGCGGAAACCGATGTCGCCGGCGTCGTTCTTCACCACGTGCAGGCCCACGTCGTGCCAGCCGGTGGCGGCGCGGTCTTCGGTGGCGCCGGTGATGGCGATCTTGAACTTGCGCGGCAGGAACGCGAACTCAGGGTGCAACGTGCTCCACTGGCGCATGATTTCCGCGAACGGGCGCGGGTCGGCGATCTCGTCGACCGCAACGCCGGCGCGCTCATCGCTCGTGATGTTGCGGATGCAGTTGCCGCTGGTCTGGATGCCGTGCATGTCGACCGAGGCCAGCAGGTCCATCACGTCGGCCGACTTGGCCAGCGGAATCCAGTTGTACTGGACGTTCTGGCGCGTCGTGAAGTGGGCGTAGTGGGTGGGCAGCTTGTGGCTGCCGAGCTGCCCCTGAATCTCGATGGCCTTGCGGTAGACCTCGGCTTCAGGCTCGTCGTATTCGCGGGCGATGCGGGCCAGCACGCGCAGCTGCTTGCTTGACAGCTCGCCGTATGGCACAGCCACGCGCAGCATCGGCGCGTAGCGCTGCACGTACCAGCCGTTTTGCAGGCGCAGGGGGCGGAACTCGTCCTCGTGCAGGCGGCCCTTTTGCCAGCGCTCGAGCTGGTCTCGGAACTGGGCAGCGCGTTGGTGAACGAACTGGCGATCGAATTCTGTGTATTGGTACATCGTGCGTATGTGTCTTGAAGTGCGGTGCGTCCAGCGCCCCAGCAAGAAGCCGCGATTCTGAAAGCCCGCCTTATGGAAACAAACTATTTTTTGGTTCGCGCCTTATGCGGATAAGCTTATTCACCAGCATCCATGCGGGTTGCGAGGCGGTTGGTTGCTTATTCCAGATAAGGCGCGGACGCCGGCGCGGGGTCGCCGGACGCTGAATTCTAGAAACTTGGGGGCGCCTGCGCAGGGCGCCTATCTCAGCCTGAAGTCGAAGCCCAGGGTCTGCGGCGAGCTCAGCAGCTGTCGAGCGGCCTTGTCGGCCTGATGTTGCGCATTGAGCCATTCCCGGGCCAGCCTGGCTTCGGTCCGGTTCAGGTGCTCGATGCCGTGGTGGCGCTCCTTCGACCAGGCCTGGAAGCAGCGCACGACCCGCAGCGGATCGCCGATCTGCTCCTCGATCCGCAGCCGGTAGATGTCGGCGGCCACCATGACATCCTTCAAAGTGAAGTTCTGGCCTTTGACGTGGACCACGTAGGGGACCACATAAGAAGTTGTCCTGGCGAGATCACTCATGCCTTCATCCGTGCCTCAAGTCGCTGCCTGTGCCGCAGATTAGCGGCGGGTATCGAAATGAAACTGAGCGTTTCTGAGCACCGGACCGGCACCCGACCCGCGCCGGGTTAGCGCCGGATGAGCGTCTTGGCGTGAAAGCGGTAGCCGGCGTTGCGCGCCGTGTTGATCGGCAGCACCAGCCCCGTGGCCTCGCTGACCTTGCGCCGCAGGCGGCGAATCTGCGTGTCGAGGCGGCGCTGGTCGTAGCTCAGGTAGTGCTCGCCCAGCGCCTGCACGATCTGCTGGCGGCTGGCAATTTCGCCGCCGCTGCGCATCAGCTCGTGCAGCACCGTGAGGTCTTGTTCCGACAGCGCAATGGGCGCAAAGCCCGGCGGCGACAGTCGGCGCGGGCCCAGCTCCAGCACCCAGGCGTCGGCCGGCACCGCGGCGGGCGAATCGCCCAGGCGCCGCGACAGCGCCGCCAGCGTGGCCGCCAGTTCATCGAGGTCGGTGGTTTTCGACAGGTAGTAGTCCGCGCCGATGTCCAGCCCCGTCACGCGGTCGCGGGCGCCGCCGCGTGCCGTCAGCACGACGATGCCCAGGCGCTCGCCGCGTTCGCGCAGCTCGCGAATCAGCGACAGGCCATCGCCGTCGGGCAGCCCGAGGTCGACCAGCGCAATACCGTGGCGGGCCGGGTCGTAGGTGCGGTGGAAGCCTTCGAGCGACGCCTCGGCATCGACCCGGTAGCCGCTGCCGGCCAGGAACTCGCTCAACTCTTCGCGCAGCACGGCTTCATCTTCCAGCAGGATCACATCACGCATGGGAACAGGGTACGGGCTGGCGACCAAGGGAATCTGAGCGTTTCTAAGCGGCGTGAAAGGCGCCCCGGATTCTAGGTGCGGCATCGATAATCCGCGCCCATGAAACGCCTCGCTCGGTGCCTGTGGTTGTGCGGTTGCCTCGCCGTGTGGGGCCTTCTCTTTTCGACTGCGGCCACCGCCGGTGTGTTGCGGCTGAACCCGCTGGCGAGCGTCGACAGCCACGGCCAGTTGTCCATGCTGCACGACCCCGAAGGCCAGCTGAGCGCCGACGAGGCCGCCGCCGCCCCGGGCTGGAAGGCCTTGCCCGGCGCCGTGAACGCGGGCTTCACGCGCGATGCCGTGTGGATCAGGCTCGAGGTGCAGCGCCCCGCCGACGTGCCGCAGCAGCGGTGGCTGGCGCAGTTCAGGAACGCACTGCTCGACGACGTCCGGCTGTACCGCCGGGACGACGCCGGCCGCTGGCAGCTGGCCGTGAAATCGGGCGAAGACATCGGCCGCGAGAACTGGCCCATCGACGCGCGCAACGTGCAGCTGCCGTTGACGCTGGAGAGCACAGAACCCACGCCACTGCTGCTGCGCCTGCAGTCGCGCAACGCCATGTCGACCACCATCGGCTTCGCCGCGCCCGAGGTCTACGCGGGCACTGCGCGGCGCGAGTACCTCTTCTACGGCCTGGGCTTCGGCTTTGGCCTGATGCTCATCGCCTTCCACGCGCTGTTCTGGCAGATGACGCGCGAGCGCGTGAGCGCCTGGTACCTGGTCTACGTTTCGAACGCGCTGCTGGTCGAGTTCCTGTCGGCCGGGTTGCCGCAGCAGTTGTTCGCGATGCCCGCGCGGCTGTCCGACATGCTGCTGAGCCTGTCGATCTGCGCCGGCGTGGGCATCGGCATCCGGTTTGCCGTCATGCAGCTGGGCGCCGACCTGCAGTGGCCGCGCTTCACCCGCGTGGCGATGAACGCCGTGGGCCTGCTGAGCGCCGTGGGGGCGGTGCTGGTGCTGGCCTGTGCCAACGGCCTGGCCATGCAGGCGGTGCAGGGGACGGCGATGCTGTGCATCGTGTGCCTGATCGGCGCGGCGCTGTGGCTGCTGTCGCGCGACCAGGGCCAGGCGCGCGCCTTCCTCATCATCTTCGGCATCTACTACGTGGGCGTGGTGGTGAGCTTCCTGCGCAACCAGGGCTGGCTGCCGGCCGGTGCCTGGACCGACAACGCGACCGCCATCGGCACGCTGCTGCACCTGCTGCTCATGAGCATGCGGCTGAACCGCCGCTACGACCAGCTGCGCCGCGAGAAGGAAGCCGCGCAGGCGCGCCTCGTGCACGTGGTCGGCCGCCAGAACGACCGGCTGGAGGCGGAAGTGCGCCGGCGCACGGCCGACCTGCGCGGCGAGATCGAGCAGCGCCAGCGCCTCGAGGTCGATTTGCGGGCGGCGCTGGAGACCGAGCGCCGCGCCAAGCAGTCGCAGGTGGATTTCGTCGCGATGGTGTCGCACGAGTTCCGCACGCCGCTGGCCATCATCCACACCACGGCCCAGCAGATCGCCAAGAACCTCGACGCCGCGCGCGAGAAGACTTTGGCGCGCTGCCAGAACCTGCGCGCCGCCGCGCAGCGCATGACCGCGCTGGTCGACGAGTACCTCACCTCCGACCGCATGGAAGCCGGCCAGACGCCGTTCCAGCCGCGCCCCTGCGAGCGTGACGAGCTGCTGGAGCTGTTCGAAGATCTCGTGGCCGACTGGCCGGACGGCCGCGTCGTGTGGCACGACGGGCAGTTGCCGCCGCAGCTGGTGTGCGACCCCGGGCTGCTGCGCGTGGCGCTGCGCAACCTGCTGGCCAACGCCGACCGCCACACACCGACGGGCCGGGCGATCGTGCTGGACGTGGTGCCGGCCGAAGCGGGCGGGCTGAACATCCGCGTGAGCAACCCCGGCGATGCGATTCCGCACGACGAGGTGGCGCGGCTGTTCGAGAAGTACTTTCGCGGCCGCCAGGCGGCGCGCTCACCGGGCGCCGGGCTGGGGCTGTACCTCGTGCATCAGATTGCGGAGCTGCACCGCGGGCACGCCCGGCTCGAAAGCGCCGGGCAGGACGGTCACGTGCGCTTCAGCCTCGCGCTGCCCTGAGAGGCTTCAGCGCAGCATCGACGACATCGCCGAGCAGCAGTTCAGCATGCGCACGGCCGACTCCACCGTGTCGGCGGTGAACCGCAGCGTCACGCCATCGACGCGCTCAAACGTTGGCCACTGGCAGAACAGGTCGGCCATCATCGGAGACTGGGTGCGCAGCGTGACGACCTGCGGGCCCTTGAAGACCAGCGGACGCGCATGGGCGCGCGCAGCCAGCGCTTCAACTACGCCGGCACGGATCGCCTGGCGCGATTGCTCCGGCGAGAGCGACACGCCGCTGTTGAAGCCGGTCGCCTTCTTGGTCTGCACGAAGGCCGCGTGCGGAAAGAGCGCTTGGTTCTCGGCGATGAACACGTCGTCGCCGCTGCCCATCACCACGGGCACGCCGTACTCGCCGGCCAGCGCGCCGTAGATGCCGGCTTCGCCCAGTTCCTGGTCGCCAAAGCGGATGCCCGCAAAGGCAAAGCCGTTGATCGTGTGCGCGAGGATGCCGCGGCCTTGGGCACGCGAGTGGTAGCCGACCATGCAGACCGCCTGCACGCCGTCTTCTTCCACGCCGGCCACCATGCTCAGGTAGCGCGGCTTGCCCTGCACCACGCGGGCGCGTGCGTCGAGCACGTCGGGCGGCATGTTACGAAAGCCGCCGTGCGAGTCGTTCACCAGCACCTCGGTGGCACCTGCGTCGAAGGCGCCGGCAATCGCCGCGTTGGCCTCCTGCGCCATCAGCACGCGGGCACGTTCGTACTCGGGGTTGCCCTGGCGTGCCTGCTCGTGGTGGTAGACGCCCGCAACGCCTTCGATGTCGGTGGAGATCAGGACTTTCATGGACGTGTGTTCAGACGAGAGGTGAAAGGGAAGACGCCGGCAGCAGCTCGCCGAGGGCGGCGCGGTGGTTGCCGTCGCGGCCCGTGACGGGCGTGGCGCGCCACAGCGCATGAAGAATAGCCTGCTCGGTGCTGTCGGCCGCGGCCTGGAACAGCCCGTCGAGCAGCGTGTCGTGCAGCATCGCGACGGCCGGCATGGGCCGGTCGGCGCGGTCGGGCACGGTGTAGGCGGTGGAGAAAGCCAGCACGAGGTCGCCGCTGCCGTGGCCGAAGACCGAGCCCGTGCGGGCCAGCCCCGCGCCCGCGCGCAGTGCGAGGCGGCGCAGCTGGCGCGCGTCGAGCGGCGCGTCGGTGGCGAGGACGATGATGATCGAGCCCTTCTCGGGCTCCGTCGATTCTTTCGATGCCTGCTGCAGCGCCGCGAGCCGTTCGCCCACCGCATGCCCGGCCAGCACCAGCTGCGGCTGGCGCCCATAGTTCGCGAGCACCAGCGCGCCGACCGTGCAGGTCGTGCCGTCGGCCATCGCCACGCGGCGCGACGCACTGCCGATGCCGCCCTTCAGCTGAAAGCTCGACATGCCGCGCCCCGCGCCAACCGAGCCCTGCGCAAAGTCCGCGTCGGTGGCGGCCAATGCCTGCAGGTAGTCGGCCTCGGTCACGGCCAGCCGCTGGATGTCGTTGAGAAAACCGTCGTTGCACTCGAAGACCAGCGGGTTCACCGTGGGCAGCGCGCGCCCGGTCTCGGGGTTGGCTGCGGCGCAGTCGCGGATCTGCGCGGTCGCCACCGTGCCGACCGAGAAGGTGTTGGTCAGCGCGATCGGCGTTTCCAGCACGCCGAGCTCGGCCAGCTGCACCAGACCCACGCTCTTGCCGAAGCCGTTGAGCACCACGGCCGCGGCCGGCACCTTGTCGCGGAACGGGTCGCCCGCGTGCGGACGGATCACGGTCACGCCGGTCTGCACCGGGCCGTCGGCCAGCGTGCGGTGGCCGACCGTGACGCCTGCGACGTCGGTGATGGCGTCGCGCGTGCCCGCGGGGAGGGTGCCGATGAAGGGTAGGGAGGTCGTCGAGGCCATGAAGAGAGAGCGAAGAACTTACTGGCGGTCGATCTTCGGATCGAGCGCGTCGCGCAGGGCATCGCCCAGCAGGTTGAAGGCCAGCACGGTGAAGAAGATGGCCAGGCTCGGGAACAGCGCGACGTGCGGCGAGGTCACCATGTCGGCGCGCGCTTCGTTGAGCATCGCGCCCCACTCGGGCGTCGGCGGCTGCGCGCCCATGCCCAGGAACGACAGGCTGGCCGCCGTGATGATCGAGGTGCCCACGCGCATCGAGAAGTACACGACGATCGACGAGATCGTGCCCGGCAGGATGTGCCGCACGATGATGGTCCAGTCCGACGCGCCGATGCTGCGCTCGGCCTCGATGTAGGTCTGCTGCTTGAGCACCAGCGTGTTGCCGCGCACCAGGCGCGCAAAGGCCGGCACGCTGAACACCGACACGGCCACCACCACGTTGGTCATGCTGCTGCCCAGGATGGCCACCACGCCCAGCGCCAGCAGGATGCCGGGGAAGGCGAACAGCACGTCCGAGATGCGCATCACGATGCGGTCCCACCAGCCTTCGTAGTAGCCCGCCAGCAGGCCGAAGGCCGTGCCGATGAAGCCGCCCACCAGCACCGACAGAAAGCCGGCCGCCAGCGAGATGCGCGTGCCCGCCAGGATGCGGCTGAAGATGTCGCGGCCCAGCGGATCGACGCCGAACCAGTGCGTGGCCGAAGGTCCGCTGTTCAGCATGTCGTAGTCGAAGAAGTTCTCGGGGTCGAAGGGCACGATCCACGGTGCGAACACCGCAATGAACACCAGCAGCCCCACGAAGATGGCCGCGACGATGCCCACGGGCTGCTTCTTGAAGCGGCGCCAGCATTCGCCCCAGGGCGTGCGGACCTTGCCCGCGGTTTGCACCACGGCCACGGGAGAAAGAGGAACGATGGATTCGGCAGACACGCCGGAAGCTTGCGTCATGGCTGCGTGCTCACTTGTAGCGGATGGTGGGGTTGATGTAGCCGTAGAGCACATCGACCACGAGGTTGATCAGGATGAATTCGAGCGAGAACAGCAGCACCAGCGTCTGGATGACTGGGTAGTCGCGCATCTGCACGGCGTCGACCAGCAGACGACCCAGGCCGGGCCAGTTGAACACCGCCTCCACGAGGATCGAGCCGCCCAGCAGGAAGCCGAACTGCAGGCCCATCATCGTGACCACCGGAATCAGCGCGTTGCGCAGGCAGTGCTTGATGATCACCGTGCGCTCGCGCACGCCCTTGGCGCGCGCGGTGCGCACAAAGTCTTCCTGGATCACTTCGACGAACGAGGCGCGCGTGAAGCGGGCCATCACGGCGGCCACCGCCGCGCCCAGCGTGATCGAGGGCAGGATGTAATGCTGCCAGGTCGCGGCGCCCACCGTGGGCAGCCAGCCGAGCTGCACCGAGAAGATCTGCATGAGCAGCATGCCCAATGCAAATGCGGGGAATGAGATGCCCGACACCGCCAGCGTCATGCCGATGCGGTCGGGCCATTGGTTGCGGAACACGGCCGACACGATGCCGATGCCCATGCCGAAAATCACCGCCCACACCATGCTGGTGATGGTCAGCATCACCGTCGGGAAAAAGCGCTCGGCAATCTCCGTCGACACCGGCCGCCGCGTGCGGATCGAGGTGCCGAAGTCGCCTTGCACCATGTGGGTGAAGAAGCTCACGAACTGCTGCGGCAGCGGCTTGTCGAGCCCGAGGTCCGCGCGCACCATGGCCACGGTCTGCTCGTCGGCATCCTGGCCGGCGGCAAGGCGCGCCGGGTCGCCGGGGAGCATGTGGACGAACAGGAACACCAGCACTGCCACGATGAGCAGTGTCGGGATCAGGCCCAACAGTCGTTTGAGAAAGTAATTCAGCATGGGGTGCGGGTGTCGCGGTCGGGCAATGGCACGGTGCCACCGCCCGCCGGACAGTCAGTCAGGAAACGAAGAGCGCGCGATCAGTTGGACACCGACATGGCGTCGATGTTGATGTTCGCGTCGGGCATCACGAACACACCCGACAGGCGCTTGGCGTGCGCCGACAGGTTCTGCTCGGTGACCAGCGGCACGCGCGGCAGGTCCTTGCGGATTTCGTCCTGTGCGGTCTTGTACAGCGCGGCCTTTTCCTTGTCGTCCACGGTGATCAGCGCCTTGGCGATCGCGTTGTCGACCACGTCGCTCTTGTAGAACGACATGTTGTTGAGCTTCGGCGCCCACGACTCCGAAGCGAACAGCGGGCGCAGGCCCCAGTCGGCTTCACCGGTCGACGACGACCAGCCCGTGTAGTACATGCGGACCTTGGCCGTCTTCGGATCGGGCCAGGCATCGACCATCTCGGTGCGCTGGCCCACTTCGAGCGCCTGCACCTGCAGCTTGATGCCCACCTGTGCGAGCTGCTGCTGCACGAACTGGATCGTCTTCTGGCTGGTCGTGTTGTTGTAGGCGCTCCACAGCACCGACTCGAAGCCGTTCGGGTAGCCGGCTTCGGCCAGCAGGGCCTTGGCCTTCTTCACGTCGTAGGGAATGGGCGCCATCTTCTCGGCGAACTTCACGCCCTGGGGCATCACGCCCTGTGCAGGGAAAGCGTAGCCGCCGAAAGCCACCTTCGACAGCGCTTCCTTGTTGATGGCGTAGCCGATGGCTTCGCGCACCTTCGGGTTGTCATACGGCTTTTGCAGCATGTTGAAGGCTAGGAAGCGCGTGATGATCGAGGGCGATGCCACCACTTCGAGCTTGTCGCTCTTCTTCAGCAGCTCGGCCTGCTCGTAGGGAATGGGGAAGGCAAAGTCGGCTTCGCCGGTCTGCAGCATCGCGGCGCGCGTGTTGTTCTCGAGCACCGGCTTCCATTGCAGGTTGTCGATCTTCGGGAAGCCCTTCTTCCAGTAGCCGTCGAACTTCTTGGCCTTCACGGCGTCGGTCTGCTTCCACTCGACGAACTCGAAGGGGCCGGTGCCCACGGGGTGGAAGGCGATGTCCTTGTTGCCCCACTTCTTCAGCGCGGTGGGCGAGATCATGGCGGCCGAGGCGTGGGCCAGCGAGTTGATGAAGGGGCCGAAGGGCTCCTTCAGCGTGATGCGCACGGTGGTCGGGTTCAGCGCTTCGACCTTGCCGACGCGGTTGAACTGGTTGTAGCGCAGCAGCTTGTTGTCCTGGTTCAGCACGCGGTCGAGCGTTACCTTCACGGCTTCGGCATTGAAGTCGGTGCCGTCGTGGAACTTGACGCCGCTGCGCAGCTTGATCGTGTAGACCAGGCCGTCCTTCGACACTTCGTAGCCCTCGGCGAGCACGTTCTGGACTTTCAGGTCCTTGTCGAACTGGAACAGGCCTTCATAGAAGGTCTTGGTCACGGCCGTGGTGATGGTCGTGTTGGTGTTGTACGGGTCCAGCGTTTCCGGCTGGTAGCCGATGGCCAGCACCACGTCTTTGGCAGCCAGTGCCGAGCCCGAGGCGGCGAGCGCGGCCAGGCCCAGCAGTGCGGATGCCCAGCGCAGGGAGGAAGAAGATTGCTTCATGGAAGAACTCCAGTCGGTTCGTGGAAAAAATGCAGGGGGCCTGCGGGTGAAAAAACGGATCGGATTCAGAAAATCAGAAGGCGCCGCCAATGGCGTGCCGTGCCACGAAGTGGCCTGGCGCGACCTGCACCAGCGGCGGCACATCGGGCTCGTCGCCCACGGCGCGGATCGGGCTGGGAATCTCGCCTTCGAGCAGCGCGCGCGGCTTGTGGCGGCGCGACGGGTCGGCCACCGGCACAGCCGCCATGAGCTTGCGCGTGTAGGCATGCTGCGGCGCTTCGAACACGGCGCGGCGCGGGCCGATCTCGACGATCTGGCCCAGGTACATCACGGCCACGCGGTGGCTGATGCGCTCGACCACGGCCATGTCGTGTGAGATGAAGAGAAACGCCACGCCCAGCTCGCGCTGCAGGTCGAGCATGAGGTTGACGATCTGCGCCTGAATGGACACGTCGAGCGCCGACACCGATTCGTCCGCCACCACCACCTTGGGGTTGAGCGCCAGTGCGCGCGCAATCGCGATGCGCTGGCGTTGACCGCCCGAGAACTCGTGCGGGTAGCGCTGCGCCACTTCGGGCGGCAGGCCGACCTTCTGCAGCAGCCAGTCCACGCGCTGCTGCGCTTCGGCGCCCTTGGCGATGCCGTGGATGAGCAGCGGCTCCATGATCGAGAAGCCCACGGTCACGCGCGGATCGAGCGACGCGAACGGGTCCTGGAAGATGAACTGGATGTTGCGGCGCAGCGCCTGCAGCTCGCGCGTGGGCAGCTCGCGGATGTTCTTGCCGCCGAACTCGATCGCGCCGCTCTGGCTCTCGACCAGGCGCAGCAGCGAGCGGCCCGTGGTCGACTTGCCGCAGCCCGATTCGCCGACCAGCGCCAGCGTTTCGCCGGGGTACAGGTCGAAGCTGATCTTTTCCACCGCATGCACGCGGCGCTTCACGCGGCCGAAGATGCCGCTGCGCACGTCGAAGCGCGTGACCAGGTCGCGCACGCGCAGGATCGGACCGGCGTCTTCGCGCACGGTGGTCTGCGGCGTGGTGTTGGTGCAGGGCACGGTCTCGGTGCTGTCTTCGGTGCCGGACTCGGTACGAAGGAGCTCGAACTTGGCCGGCAGGTCGGTGCCCTGCATCGCGCCGAGCTTCGGCACGGCCGACAGCAGCGCCTTGGTGTACGGGTGCTGCGGCGACGCGAACACCTGGTCGGAGGTGCCGGCTTCGACCTTGTCGCCGCGGTACATCACGAGCACGCGGTCGGCAATTTCGGCCACCACGCCCATGTCGTGCGTGATGAAGAGCACGCCCATGCGCATCTCTTTCTGCAGCTCGCGAATGAGCTGAAGAATCTGCGCCTGGATCGTCACGTCGAGCGCGGTGGTGGGCTCGTCGGCAATCAGCAGCTGCGGCTTGCACGACAGCGCCATCGCGATCATCACGCGCTGGCGCATGCCGCCCGAGAGCTGGTGCGGAAAGCGGTCGAGCACGTTGCGCGCTTCAGGAATGCGCACCAGTTCGAGCATGCGCAACGCCTCGGCGCGTGCGGCCGAATTGCTCTTGCCCTGGTGGATGCGGATGGCCTCGGCGATCTGGTCGCCGGCGGTGAACACCGGGTTCAGCGAGGTCATCGGCTCTTGAAAAATCATCGCGATGTCGGCGCCGCGGATGCCGCGCATCGTGCTGTCGCGGGCCTGCGCGAGATCGAGCACTTCGCCATTGCGACGACGGAACGCCATGCTGCCGCCGAGGATGCGGCCACCGCCGTGCTCCACCAACCGCATCAGCGCGAGCGAGGTGACCGACTTGCCCGACCCCGATTCACCCACCACTGCGAGCGTTTCGCCATGGTCGACATGGAAGGACAGGCTCTTGACGGCATCGACGGTGCGCTCGGAAGTCGAGAAGCGCACGGTGAGGTCGTCGACGGCGAGGACGCGGCCGTCGGGCAGATTCAGGGCAGGGGAAGACATGGCGGGTGCGGGAGAAAAGTAGGGCGTGTGCGTCAGGCGAAGATGGCCGTCACCGGGGCTTCGTCGCCGCGCGCGTGGCCGCGGTACATGCCTTCGGTGTTGAAGGCGAGGCTCAGGTTGCCGTGGCGGTCGACGGCGATCAGGCCGCCGGTGCCACCGATGGCGGGCAGCGACTCGTGCACCACGGCGTGCGTGGCCGCTTCGAGCGTGGCGCCGCCGTAGGCCATGCGCGCGCAGATGTCGTGGGCGGCCGCGACGCGGATGAACATTTCGCCGCTGCCGGTGCACGAGATGGCGGCCGTGCGGTCGTCGGCATACGTGCCCGAACCGATGAGCGGCGAATCGCCAACACGGCCGACGCGCTTGTTGGTCATGCCGCCGGTCGAAGTGGCGGCGGCCAGGTGGCCGTGCATGTCGAGCGCCACGGCGCCGACGGTGCCGAACTTCTTGTCTTCGTCCAGCGGCGGCTTGGTCATGGCCGCGCCTTCGTGGTCAGTCACCACGCGGCCCGTGTCGCGCACGCGGTACAGCTGCTGGCGGCGCGCGTCGGTCGAGAAGAAGAAGGGCTCGACCATCTCCAGCCCACGGTCGCGCGCGAAGGCTTCTGCGCCCGCGCCGGCCAGCAGCACATGGGCGCCGTCTTCGAGCACGGCACGCGCGGCGCGCACCGGGCGGCGCACGTGGCTCACGCCGGCAATGGCGCCGGCCGCGAGCGTGGCGCCGTCCATCACGGCCGCGTCGAGCTCGTGCGTTTCTTCGTGCGTGAACACCGCGCCGTAGCCGGCATTGAAGAGCGGGCAGTCTTCGAGCATCTCGACCGCGAGGCAGGTGGCGTCGAGCGCCGACATGCCTTTGAGCAGCGCGGCCTGCGCGGCGCGCACGATGGTTTGCAGCGCGTCGTGGTACGCCTGCGCCTGCTCGGGGTTGGTCGTCGAGGCGCTGATGGTGCCGGCACCGCCGTGGATGGCGATGACGGGCGTGACGTTCTTCATCGGGAAGCTTTCTTCTTTTTCTTGCCGGCGTCGGAAGCGACGGCGGCGGGGAGGGGAGGCATGGAGACCTGGCCGCGCGCATGGCCCTGGCCCAGCCCGCCGTGCAGCCATGGGCGCACCGCCTGCAGGATGCGGCCGGCCGACTGCGCCGCGCCGGGCGCGCGCAGGGCGACCGCGCTGGTCAGTGCCTCGATCAGCGCAAGCACGCTGGTCTCGCAGTTGGGGCGGTAGCTGGTTTCGGTCTGGCAATAGAGCACCACGTCGGCCAGCGGCGCGAGGGGGGAGCTGGGGCGGTCGGTCAACGCGAGCACCGCGCAGCCCTGGCTGCGCGCGATCTGCGCCAGCGCCACCGTGTCGGTCAGGTAGCGCGGAAAGGTGAGGCCGATGAACAGGTCCTGCGGGCCCGAGTGCATCAGCGAGCGCGCCGAATGCGTCACGCCGCTCACGCTGGAGAGCATGCGCACGTCGTTGCACGAACCGTCGAGCCCGTGCTGCAGCAGCCCCGCGAGCCATGCGCTGGCGCCGAAGCCGCCGATGTAGATCGAGCGTGCCTTCAGGATGCGCTGCACCGCGGCTTCGCAGGCGGCGTAGTCCAGTGACTGGCGCGTGGCTTCGATGTTGCGGCGGCTCTCGTCGAGCGCCGTCGCGAACACCTCGGCCACTGTGGTCGGGTGCTCCAGGTTGCCGCGCAGCCGTTCGACCGGCGCCACCAGCGACTCGAAGCCGCGCACGAGTTCGGCGCGGAAAGCGGCGTAGCCGTCGAAGTCGAGTGCCCGCGCAAAGCGGTTGGCCGTAGCGACCGACACGCCCGCCGCAGCGGCGAGTTCATCGATCGGCAGCGTCGCGACCTGCAGCGGGTGCTCGAGCACGAAGTCGGCCACCTGCCGGTGCGAACGCGTCAGCCGCGGCAGCGCCTGCGCAATGCGCTGGGCCACGGTGGTGCCAGGGGTGTCGACGTTGGTGCTCATGGGGCGGGCGATGCACCTGGGTGGGTGCGGGTGATGAAAATCGGTTTACAAATATATGACAGATATGAAAATTTTCTGTCATTTCCGATCGATATCGCAAGTAGCGGGCCAGGAGCGAGGGGCTTTGGCGAGCGCGTGACCGGGCCTGTTTCCCTTGTGGGGCGGCGCGTTCGAGGCTGTTGGGGTGCGGCGTTCAGGGATTACCCTGGTGTTGTCTTTTCATCCCTTGGGCGGGGTCGGGCGTGTTGAAAACGAACGAATTAACTGCGGCACCCGGCTCGCATAGCGACATTGACGGCGTGGTGGTCAGCCCTGAGTATCCCGAGCGGCGCGTCTTGCGCCGGGGAACGAGGAACCAACATGAGACTGGAATGGCTTCGCCGCGCGCTCGCGGTGATGGGCTGCTGTGTGATGTTCGCGGGCGTGTCCGCCTGCGGTGGCGGAGGGGGCGGTGGAGGCGGCGGCGGTGGCCTGCCGATACTCCCTCCGACCGCAGGGCCCGTGCCCCAGCAGCCGGCGCCAACGCCGACACCCACCAACCGCGTGGTGTCCGAATCCATCCAGTCGGGGTTCACCGGCGCGCCTTACCCTCTTTCCGTCTACCTGCCCGCCGGCTATGACCAGGGCACCGATGCCTACCCCGTCATCTATGCCCTCGACGGAGATGCCACCAACGGCTTGCCGCAGTCGCGGTTCGCGAATCTCATGGACGTCCTGGTGAAGCGCGGCACGAAAGCCATCCTCGTTGGCATCGGGAACACCGGGCGGCGCCAGGAGGACTACAACTTTCCCGGGGCCTTCAAATACCACGACTTCCTCGCGAAGGAGCTGATTCCTTTCATCGATTCGAAGTACCGGACCAATCCCAAGAACCGGATGCTCACGGGCCTGTCGACCAGTGGCAACCTGGCGGCCACGGCGCTCTTTCTCGAGGCGCCGGACAACCTGGTGTTTTCTTCCTTCGTGTCGATCGAGGGTGCTTTCTGGCAACAGGAGGGCCAGAACAACGATCTCGAGAAGAAGATGTTCGACGCGTTGGGGGGGCGGCCGCTGCCTGTCACGCTGATCTTGGCGAGCTGCTCGAGCGGCTGCAACCAGCCGCACGTGACGGCGCTGTACCAGCGCATGGCCGCGCGAGGCTACGTGGGGCTGCAGCTGCTCAATCCGCAGTTCAACACCACGCACGTCGGTGCGGATGTGCCGGCGTTTGAAGACGCGGTGGTGCGAATCTACAAGTAGGCGTTTTGGCCGCGCCGCGAACCCGACGCTCGAGGTTTTGCGCGCGGCGTGCTCATGCGGACAGCGGTTGGGGCGGGTAGCCCGCCTCCGTCAGCACGGCCATCACGGAAGGGCTGTCCTCCGTGGTGTCGATGCGCACCGTCCTGCTCTTCAAGTCCACCTCGATCCTGGCCTGCGGGTCGAGGTCCTTGACGGCCCGGGTGATGCGGCCGGCGCAACTGCCGCAGGTCATCGACTGGATTTCAAACGCTTGCATGAGAGTCCTTTCAAAAGAGTGACGCTCAGTGTCAAGCTTCGCATCGTGTGAA
This sequence comes from Variovorax sp. RO1, assembly GCF_002849325.1. NCBI lineage: Bacteria > Pseudomonadati > Pseudomonadota > Betaproteobacteria > Burkholderiales > Comamonadaceae > Variovorax > Variovorax sp. RO1. Next base: position 581,536 of record NZ_PKMT01000003.1, on the reverse strand, counting down.
GGTCAAGCGCGGTGAGCGCCTGACCCCTGACGCCCCAAGGTCATGCGGCCGCTGAAGTTTGACTCTCCCATGGTGTGAAGGTTGAGACTTCGCGCTTTGGCTCGAAGGAGAACTCCATGGAACATCCCACGGCGCCGGCTGCTGCGGCGCGCTTGTCGCTTGCTGACGTGGCGGTGCGCTCCGGCGCATCCACACAACTGCTGAACGACTGCAAATCGCTCGGGCTGCTCGATGACACGGCACACGGCGGCCTCTACGACGAACGCGCCGTGTCGACGCTGCGCTTCGTGCGCCGCGCGCACGCACTGGGTTTCGGGAAACCGGAAGTCATCGAGCTGCACGCCCTGTGGCAAGACGGGCGCCGCGCAAGCTTCGACGTGAAGCGCGTCGCACTCGAACGCGCCGACGACCTCGCCCAGCGCATCGAGGAACTCGCGCACATGAAGCGCCTGCTGGAGCGTCTCGCTCATTGCTGCGAAGGTGATGAGCGCCCGGAGTGCCCCATCCTCGATGAGTTGGCAGGGCTCAAGGGATTCGCCGGCTGTGAAGCGCGGCGTGCGTGAAGCCGATCCTCAACCCGGAATGTTCGGCTCGACCAGCTGGGCCAGCGCCACCAGCGATTCCTGCCAGCCCAGGTAGCACATCTCGACAGGAATCATCTCGGGGATGCCTTCCTGCACGACGGACATGTCCGTGCCGCACGAGACCGCGGTCAGGGTCACGGTGGTCTTCATCGTGCCTGGCAGGTTGGCATCGTCGAAGCTCGCGTCATAGGCAATGCGCTGGCCGGGAACAAGTTCCAGGTACTTGCCGCCGAACGAGTGGCTGTGGCCGGTGCTGAAGTTGGTGAAGGACATGCGCCACGCGCCGCCCACCACGGGCTCCATGCTGTGGACCTTGCCAGTGAAACCGAAGGGCGGCAGCCAGCGCTCGAACGCGCTGGCCTCGACGAAGGCACGGTAGAGCTTGTCGGGGGACGTGCGCAGGACGCGGTGCAGACGAACGGTGTTGGTAGCCATGGTTGCTTTCTCCTTTGAAGTACAGAGGACGACCCTCTATGTTTACGTCGGATGAGCCCGCCGCGATTCGACACGCCAAAAGACTAGGAAAAACCCTGAGTCGACACTCCGCGCTTCAATCGATGAATCGCGCCACGATGTCCTCGAACGACGGCAAGTCCATCGGCGTGTGTCCCCCGGGGTAGCCCTTCACGCTCAACTGAAGGCCTTTGTAGTTGTGCGCTGCGATCTTGTCGTGCAAGGCGGTGATCTCCGGGCCGCCTGTGTTGGCAGCGGCGAAGCCCAACAGCAAGGTCACAGGAATCTCCCGCGTGCTGCTGTTCGCGTACATCTGGCTTTCGAGCGGCTCGAGTTGCGCGCTTGCGCCTTTGACGGGTGGATCGGAGGGGAAGAAGTACTGGAAGGTGAACTTGCCGGCCGCGCCTTCCGTGAAGAAGGCGATGAGCGTGAAGACGCCGCCGTTCGACAGGCCCGAGAGCATGCGCTTGGCCGGGTTGGCGCGGTAGTTCGATTCGACATACGGCACCAGTTGGCTGGTCAGAAAGTCGTGGTACGGCTTGGCGCCGGGCATCAGGTAGTCGGTGTTACGGCGCGCCGTGCCGCTGATGCCGACCACGATGGCCTTCTTGCCGGCCTTCTCGAGGATGTCCGTGAAGTTCTGGAAGCGCGTCACGCTCTGGTTGAAGACCGCATCGCCATCGGTGATGTAGATCGCGGGGTACGTCGTCGTTGCGCCGTCGTAGCCTGCCGGCAGATAGATGTGCAGGGGGTAGGTCGCACCCGTGGCCTCGGACTTCACCGAGGCCTGGACCACGCGGCCGCGTCCGGTGTCCGCGGGCGGTGGTGTCGGTGTGCCGCCGACCGGTGGCAACGGCAGCATCGCCACACCGCCTCCGCCGCCCCCACCACCCCCTCCGCCGCCGCAACCTGACAACCCCAGCAGCAGGGCGCAGCCCGCGGTGAACATGAGCCGGCGAAGAATCCCTCTTGTCTGCATGTGGTGTTCCTTATGGTGATGACCGTGGTGACGGAAGCCGGGGGCGATCTTAGGGGCGATGGGGTGTCGCTGTCTTCTGCATGAACACACTCAACGGATCGTCCGGGTAGTCGCCGAAGCGCTCGCGCCGCGCGTACCCCGCGCGCGCATAGAACGCCAGTGCCTCGGGCTGGCTCACACCCGTCTCCAGCCGGAACAGGGCGTAGCCGCGCGCCGCCGCTTCGCCTTCGAGAAGGCCCAGCACCTTCGCCGCGACGCCTTGCCCGCGGTTCTGCGGGCGCACGTACATGCGCTTGAGTTCGCCGTAGCCCGGGTTCATGACGAGCGCGCCGCAGCCAATGGCCGTGCCTGCGTCGTCGCGCGCGACGGCGAACAGTACGTGGGCCGCCGACAGCGCGGCAAGGTCGATGCCGTAGTGGCTCTCGGGCGGGTACAGCGGCTTCTGGTACGCATCGAGGTCGTCGATGAGCTGGATGACGTCGGGCTGGTTCGGGTTTTCTATCGAAATCTGCATCGTTCGATCGTAGCGAGGCGAAGCGCTGCAAAGCCCGACGCGCAACGGGGTTCTGCGTGGCGGCCAACAATGGCCGCGTCATTCATCCTGTTCGTCAGTTCGTTGATTGAAGGAGTAGAACTTTGGAATACCGTCATCTGGGCAAATCGGGCCTCAAGGTCCCCGTGTTGAGCTTCGGCACCGGCACCTTCGGCGGCAAGGGCGAGTTTTTCAGCGCGTGGGGCAGCACCGACGTGGCCGAGGCGCGCACGCTGATCGACATCTGCATGGACGCCGGCGTGAACATGTTCGACAGCGCCGACATCTACTCGGGCGGCGCCGCCGAATCGGTACTGGGCGAGGCGCTCAAGGGCCGGCCGCGCGACCGGCTGCTGATCTCGACCAAGGCCACCTTCCGCAGCGGCGACGGCCCGAACGACGTGGGCTCGTCGCGCCAACACCTCGTGCAGGCGGTCGATGCGTCGCTCAAGCGGTTGGGCACCGACTACATCGACCTGTTCCAGCTGCACGGCTTCGATGCCAGCACGCCGGTCGAAGAAACGCTGTCCACGCTCGACGACCTCGTGCGCGCGGGCAAGCTGCGTTATGTGGGCGCATCGAACTTCTCGGGCTGGCACCTGATGAAGTCGTTGGCGATGTCGGAGCAGCGCGGCTATGCGCGCTACGTGGCGCACCAGGCGTATTACTCGCTGGTCGGCCGCGAGTACGAGTGGGAGCTGATGCCGCTCGCGCAAGACCAGGGCGTGGGCGCGGTGGTCTGGAGCCCGCTGGGCTGGGGCCGGCTCACGGGCAAGATCCGCCGCGGCCAGCCGCTGCCCGCCAACAGCCGCCTGCACGTGACGGCCGACATGGGTCCGCCCGTGGCCGACGAGCTGCTGTACCGCGTGGTCGAGGCGCTGGAGAAAGTCGGCGCCGAAGTCGGCAAGACGGTGCCGCAGGTTGCGCTCAACTGGCTGCTGCAACGCCCGACGGTGTCGAGCGTGGTGGTCGGCGCGCGCGACGAAGCGCAGCTGCGACAGAACCTCGGCGCGGTGGGCTGGAACCTCACGCCCGCGCAGGTCGCCGAACTCGACGCGGCCAGCGCGACGACGCGGGCCTATCCGTACTGGCACCAGCAGGGCTTCCTGGAGCGCAACCCCAACCCCGTCTGACCCGGTTCAGGCGGGTGTCAGCCCCAGCACCCACTGTTTGAACTGTTCGAGCGCCCCGGAGGCCGGCCGGCCTTCGGGGTACGCGAAGTAGTAGCCCTGGTGCACGTCGAGGTGCCGGTCGACCGGAATCACGAGTTCGCCGGTGCGCAGTTCCTGTTCGACCAGGAGGCGCGGCGCCAACCCCACGCCCATGCCCGCCGCCGCGGCGGCCACCACCATGGTGAACAGCTCGTAGCGCGGCCCGCGCGACGCGTGCACGGTGTATTCCCATTCCTGCTGCGCGTACCAGTCGCGCCAGGCATGGGCGCGCGTGCTCAGGTGCACATGGCGGCAGCGCTCGAAGCCGGCTTCGTCCCACTGGGCGTGTGCGTCGCGGAACGCGGGGCTGCAGATGGGCACCATCTCGCCTTCGGAAAAGATCAGCCCGCCGCGCGTGTTCGGCCAGAACTGGTCGCCGAAGTAGATCGCCGCGTCGTACGCGTGCTCCTGGAACGAGAAGGGCTGCGAGCGCGCCGACAGATTCACCGTGACGTTGGGGTGCAGGCGGCTGAAATCGGGCAGCCGCGGAATGAGCCATTGCGTGGCGAAGGTCGGCACCACGGCCAGTTCGAGCACGAAGCCCATCTCGTGGCCGGCGCTGATCTCCAGCGTGTCGCGGCGGATCTGGTCGAGGTGGCGGCGGATGCGCGCGGCGTACTCGCGGCCCACGTCGGTGAGCGTCAGCCGCTTGCGCACGCGCGAGAACAGCGGCACGCCCAGGCGCTGCTCCAGCATTGCCACCTGGCGGCCGACCGCGCTTTGCGTGAGCGCCAGCTCGGTCGCCGCGCGGGTGAAGCTCCCCAGGCGTGCCGAGGCCTCGAAGGCCTGCAGCGCGCCGAGGTTTGGAATGTCTTTTCTCATCGCGCTATTCTGGCGGGAGCGTGCGCAGCCCAGGCAACGAGCCGGGCCCAGGCACCGAAGACACGGAAAGGCATCTCATGCGGCGTGTGGCGATCATCGGCGGCGGAGCCATCGGCTCGGCCATCGCGTACTTCCTGGGCGTCGACCCGGCAGGCGAGGCCTTCGACATCACGGTGGTGGAGCGCGACTTCTCGTACCGGCAGGCCTCGTCGGCGCTGTCGGCCAGCTCGATCCGCCAGCAGTTTTCCACCGCCATCAACATCGAGATGTCGCTCTACGGCATCGACTTTTTCCGCACGCTGGGCGAGACCTTGCGTGTGGGCGACGACGTGCCCGACATCGGCCTGGTCGAGCCGGGCTACCTGTACCTGGCCTCGGCGGCAGGTGTCGACGTGCTGCGAGAGAACCACGCGATGCAGAAGGCGCACGCGGTGGACGTGGCGCTGATGACGCCCGATGAACTGAAGGCGCGTTTCCCGTGGATCTCGACCGAGGGCATCGCGCTCGCATCGCTCGGCCTTTCGGGCGAGGGGTGGTACGACGGCTACAGCCTGCTGCAGGCCTTTCGCAAGAAGGCCGCATCGCAGGGCGCACGCTACGTGCAGGCGCATGCCACGGGGCTGCGCCGCCAGGGCCGCAGCGTGACCGGCGTGCAACTCGACAACGGCGAGACGATCGATGCCGACATCGTCGTCAACGCCGCCGGCGCCTGGGCCGCGAAGGTGGCCGAATGGGCGGGCATCGACCTGCCGGTGCGGGGGCGAAGGCGCAGCGTGTTCAGCTTCTCATGCCCGAGCGCGTTGCCCGGTTGCCCGCTGGTTATCGACACCTCCGGCATCTGGCTGCGGCCCGAAGGTCGACAGTTCATCTGCGGCTTCGCGCCGCCCGAAGATCAGGACCCCGACGACGCGCCGCTCGAAGTCGAACACGAGGCCTTCGAGAGCTTCATCTGGCCAGCGCTGGCTGAACGCATCCCGGCCTTCGAGGCGGTTCGCATGACCGGCGCCTGGGCCGGCTACTACGAGATGAACCTGTTCGACCACAACGCGATCCTCGGCCTGCACCCGGACTGCGACAACCTGTATTTCGCGAACGGCTTTTCTGGTCACGGGCTGCAGCAGTGCCCGGCGGCGGGGCGGGGTATCGCGGAGCTGATCCGCTTCGGCGGTTACCGCAGCCTCGATCTGTCGCCGCTGTCGTTCGCGCGCATTCTGGAGAACCGGCCGTTGCTTGAGAAGAACGTGATCTAGCCGGTGACCTGCCCACGGTCTGCGGCGGGCTCGCGTGTCACGTCACTTCGACGCTGATCATCGTCGGCCCGGTTCGGTGGGAGGAGGGCGAAGAAAAACAGATGGCGCAAGCGCATCACGGCAGCGCGACCTCGGTGCCATTCGAGGCCACCATGACGCTGGTCCGGGTGTCGGAAATTTCGATGGGCACACCCATGTGGTTTGTCGGGTCGATGCGCGTCGTGACCATTTGACGCAGCTGCACCCAGTCGCGCAGGTACTGTCTGTGCAGCTCGGAGCTCAGGATGAACTTTTCCGGGTAGGCCCGCGCTGTACTCCGGTGGTCCGAGAACATCTCAGTCATCCTCATGTAGAGGAACATCGGCTTGTAAGTCATAGCGAATCGCGACTAGGCTGGATCAGCTCGCCGATCATGCCTCCATTGGATTCAGGAATCGTGAATCTGGCTATGGGTCTTGGCCGATGCTTTGAACGCAGACCTCGCCTCTCTTCAGCGCGCTGTTCGGATGCCGCCGCCTGATGAGCGACTGGAACTAGAGCATTGTGGCTGGCCAGTGATGCCGGGCAAAGAGCAGCACCCCTCCCCCAAGCAACGACCTGTCACAGGGTCATAGGAGATAGCGCCCTGCTGCTGGGTGTTTTGGGCTGCCGAGGACACAGTGGGCCTACTCGCTTCCGCTGCGGTGTGAACTCGCGGCACGCACCGGCGCCCACCGGATTGCACAGCATTACAGGCGCTCTCCGCTGCCGTGTACTGCCGCTGGCGCTCCTGTCGTTCTGCCTCAATCTGCGCGGGGGTCGAGCTGTCTGTTGGGCAGCCGCCAGCGATCATGTCGAGCACTGTCTTCGTCATGAACATCACCGTTTCCGTGCTTGCGGTCACCGACGCATTGGGTGGCACTTTGGTTGTCATGACAGTCTGCTTCATGGCCTCGCATGTCTGGCTGGAAAGGCGCCCGCGCGCACCGGGGTTGGTTGCTACGGCTGTGCTTGCTAAGCCGCCACCGGTATCACCAGCCACAGAGGGAGCCGCAGCCAATCGAGCTAGCCGAACCTTGAGCATGCAAACAGAAAAGACGAGGGGAGGATAAGGCGTGCTCCCCTTAAGCGCGATCTGCTGGTACTGCTCCAGGTTCTTCATGGCACGCGCTCGATCTGCAGAGTTCACGTCTGCCAGAACGTTGGCCAACTGCCTTTTTATGTTCTCTTCAGTGGAATCGTTGGCGCGCCAGCGAGCTACCACGGCATCTCGCTCCGGTGCGCAATCAGCTAAGCTGACCTGGCTCGCTGTGGTTGAGGCTGTGGAGCGGTCGGCCTCCCTGGATGGTTCGGCCGACGCTGGGCTCGTGGCCGATTCGCCCGCCATTTGCCGCGCTGCCGTGGCCGCCAGTGGGTGATTGGGGAAGCGGCTCATCAATGCGCGCTGCACTTCGCGGGCACGGGCACTATCGCCTTGGGCGTTCAGTTCGTCGGCGCGGGCGAAGAGCTGGCCGGGGTTCAAGGTCTGCAGGCTCGTGCGGAACTGCTGCTCTGCGCGCGCTGCTTCCTCGCGCTTGCGCTGGACCTCGGCTTGGGCAACCAGCTCGGCCTGTGCGGCTTTACGTCTTGCCTCCGCTTCCGCCTCGATGGCCTTGCGTTTTGCCTGTACTTCCGCCTCGGCGGCATCGCGCCTTGCCTGCGCTTCCGCCTCGACCGCCTCGCGCCTGCGCTGTACCAAGAGGGGTTCGAGCGCTTGTTTCACCGCGGTGACGTCAGCGGCATGCGTCTTCGCAAAGGTATCGAGCGCTGCGATGAGGGGGGCGGCCTTCTCCACCCACAAGTTGACGCAGCTGCCATTGCAGTAGAACTCCGTCCGGCCAGCGGACGGGTCCGCGACAGGCGGATATGGAGGCTTCCATTCGGACACACAGGGCTGCGCGTTGGCGCCACAACTACCCTTAATCGAGTAATAAATGCGCTTGGACCGGTCCCTAGCCAAGTAGGAAACCGACGGCATGTGGGGTTCCTTACGCGCCTCCGAGGAGTCGGGTCGCGGTACGCCTCTCCCATAACCTTCGCCATCCCAATAGAAGACTTCCGTTTTGCTTCCAGAGGCTCCTGGGTACAAGAAGGTGACGACGCTGAGACCGATCCAGCGGCCATATAACTGCCAGCCTTCGGTGATGTATATGGTCTCACCGTTTCCGCTGCGAGCGATGAGCGTCCCCGGACCAAGCGCCGTGCCCTCGGAGCACACGCCTTCCCAGGTAAATCGTGCCCAAGCGGCGGTAATTGCCTCCTTCCGGCTTGGATGGGGCTCATCGGTGATGACTCTGCAGCCTTCGCGCGTCTTGGCAAAGTACTCGCCAGGGCGAAGCTCGCGCATCCTGGCCATTGCCTCAGCGCCGATCGGGCTGGCCGGCGATGTGCCCGTGCCTTCGTCTGCGGCCTGCACGGGCAAAGCAGCGCCGATCAGGAGGCTGCCCAAAATCAAAATGCGGTTGATCCACATGTTCTTCTCCTCCAGCGTGGCGCCTGAATCTAGCTGGAGGACTTGTAAACGAAATGCCGCATTTATGGGAGTCCACCGGAACCGGTAGCTGGTCTCGTCTGCGGGCGGCATGTGGCTCGGCACCCGCTGGGCGTTCGAGGTCAACGCCCGCGAACGCTAGCTTCGCTGCGCCTGCCGCAGGTGCTGCTCCACCGGCTTGATGTCCCCCACGGGCGACAGCAGCGCCGGGTCGAAGGCGGCCAGCGCGCGGCCTTCCATTAATCGATGCGGCCAATCGGCGTTCGATAAGGCGCCGCGTCCCAGCGCCACGAAGTCGGCGCCATCCGCGAGCGCTGCTGTGGCGCGCCCGGGCTCGTGCAGGCTGCCGTTGGCGACGATCGCAATGCCCGGCGCGTGGCGGCGCGCGAGCTGCAGCAGGCTCGGCCCCGCATCGCCGAAGGCCGGGCGCCAGGCTTCGAACTCGGTGACGTGTAGATAGTCGATGCCGCTGTGCGCCAGCGCGCCGAACACGGTCGCCGCACCGGCATCAGCTTCCGGCCACTTGTGGCCGAAGTCGTTGACCTTGCCTTGCGAAATGCGCACGCCGACCGGCGCCGATGCGCCCAGCATCTGCCGCACGGCGCGCACCACCTCGACGGTCAGCTGCACGCGCTGCGCGAGAGCACCGCCCCAACGGTCGGTGCGCGCGTTGGTGTGGCCGGTCATGAACTGGTCGAGCAGGTAGCCGTTCGCGCCGTGGATTTCCACGCCGTCGAAGCCCGCCACTTCCATCGCCAGCAACGCGGCCCGAGCGAAGCCGCGAATGGCTTCGGCGATGTCGGCGTCGCTCATCGCGCGCGGCACCGGGTACTCGCCTTCGCCGCGGTAGGCCGTCATTTGCGTGCCGCGCGGGCGGATCGCCGACGGCCCCGCCGTGTGGTCGCGAAAGCGGTTGAACTGCGACAGCGCACCCGCATGCATGAGCTGCGCGATGACGCGCCCGCCCGCGCCCTGGATCGCCTTCACCACCGGCTGCCACGCGCGGGCCTGTTCGCCATCGCTCAGGCCGGGCTGGCGGAAATAGCCCTGCGAATACGCCGCATCGGTGTAGATGCCCTCGGTGATGACGAGGCCGAAGCCGCCCCGCGCAAAGCGTTCGTAGTAGCGCGCCATGGTGCCGTTGGCGTGGCCCTCGGGCGAGGCGCTGACGCGCGTCATCGGCGCCACGGCCAGGCGGTTGGGCAACTGCAGGGCGTGCAGGTTCGCCGGCGCGAACAGCGGCGTGCTCATCGGGCGTCTTCCGGCGCGACGGCGATGGCCTCGATCTCGATCATTGCGTCGGGCGAGTACAGGCCCGAGACCTCGACGATGGTGTCGGCCGGGTAGGGCGCGGAGAACCATTGGCGGCGCAGTTCGACGATCTTCGGGAAGTGGCTCATTGAAGTCAGGAAGATCGTCACCTTGACCACGCTGCCCAGAGTTGTGTCGGCAGCCCGCAACACGCGGTCGAGGTTCTTGAAGGCCTGCTCGGCCTGGCGGTCGAAGTCGCCCTTGCCGACGATCTCGCCGTCGTCGCCGATCGCGGCCTGGCCGGACACGAAGACCAGATTGCCGAGCTGGATGGCCTGCGACAGCAGGAAGGGCGCGTAGGGGTCGGGTTGGGTGTGGATTTGCTTGGGTTGCAGTTGCATGACGGGTGCCTTTTATGGTGAATTTCAGATCAGCCGTGGAAGCGTTTTCTTCTCGCGACCACTGGAATTTATGGATGAAGAGAGCGCCCGACAAAGGCTGATTTTTCAACCGATGGATGAGTTGAGCTAATCTGTCTGCATGCGAAGACTTCCTCCCCTGGGCGCATTGCGCGTGTTCGAGGCCGCGGCGCGTCGGCTGAGCTTCAAGGCCGCGGCCGACGAGCTGCACGTCACGCCGACTGCCGTGAGCCACCAGATCAAGCAGCTCGAAGAAGCGCTCGACGTGCGCTTGTTTGAACGCGGCACGCGGCAGGTGCACCTGACAGCCGCCGGCCACCAGCTGTTCCCCGCGCTGCGCGACGGCTTCGACAGCTTCGAGCGCGCCGTCGACGGCGTGCGCCGCCTGAAGGGCACGCGCATCGCCACGCTGTCGTCCACGGTCGGCTTCATGGCCCGGCGGCTGGCGCCGCGCGCGGGAACGTTTCGCGACCTGCACCCCGAATGGACGCTGCGGCTGGACGCCACCAACCAGGTCGTCGACCTCGACACCGAGGCCGATGCGGCGATTCGCTACGGCAACGGCCGTTATGCCGATCTGGTCGTCGAGCCGCTGTTCCAGGACCACTACGCGCCGGTCTGCAGCCCCGCGCTGGCGGTCGCGGCGAAGAAAGACCTGCGCGCCGTCTCGCTGATCCATTTCGAATGGGGACGCGCGGGGCGCGACGAAACGCTGGCGCCGGTGTGGCGCACGTGGTTGGCGCGCGCGGGCCGCACCGATGTCGACGCGCAGGCCGGCCTGTCGTTCACCGAAGAGATTCACGCGGTGCAGGCCACGGTCGCAGGGCAGGGCGTTGGACTGCTGAGCCTGGCGCTGGTGGCCGACGAGCTGGCGTCGGGCCTGCTGGTGCAGCCTTTCGAGCTGTCGGTGGAAAGCTACCGCTACGACCTCGTGTACAGCCCGCGCGCCGCCAGCCGGCCCGCGACGGCGGTGCTGCGCGACTGGGTGCATCGCGAGTTCGGCGCTGCGCCGGTCCCGCAAGCGACAGCGCCGGCGCAACGCCCCGGAAAGAAGGCATAGTGGCGCGCATGACTGCCCAGACCCTGTACGCGCAAAAGCGCGTCTCCGCCACCGATGCCGTGCGCCAGGTGCGCAACGGCGACATGATCATCGTGCCCACGGGCGTCGGCGAGCCGCCGTCGCTGCTCACGGCGTTGTCCGAGCAGCGCCGCGACTTCCGCGACGTGAAGGTCGCGCAGATTCTTGCGATGCGCAAGTACGCCTACATCGACCCCGAGACGGTCGAGCATGTGCGCCACGTCGCGCTGTTCTTCGGCGGCGCCACGCGCGCCGGCGGGCAGGCCGGCTGGATCGACTTCATTCCCAACTACTTCTCCGAGATCCCGGCGCAGATCGAGCGCGGGCAGATCGCGGCCGACGTGGTGTTCAGCATGGCCTCGCCGATGGACGCGCACGGCTACTTCGCGCTGAGCCTGGGCCCCGACTACACGATGGCCGCCGTGGCGAAGGCGCGCGCGGTCGTGCTCGAGGTGAACCCCAACGTGCCCTACGCGCACGGCAACTGCCACGTGCACATCTCGCAGGTGGCGGCGCTGGTCGAGAGCACCGAGCCGGTGATGGAGGTCGGCCTACCGAAGATCGGCCCGGTGCAGGAAGCCATCGGCAAGCACGTGGCCGACCTGATCGACGACGGCGCCACCTTGCAGATCGGCTACGGCGGTATTCCCGACGCGGTGGTGATGCAGCTCACGGGCAAGCGCGACCTGGGCATCCACACCGAGATGATCGGCGACGGCATCCTCACGCTGGTGGAGAGCGGCGCGGTCACCAACCGCCGCAAGAACTACCTGCCGGGCAAGTCGGTCGCGACCTTCGCGCTGGGTTCGAACAAGCTGTACCGCTTCATGGACCGCAACCCGGGGCTGGAGATGCACCCGGTGAACTTCACCAACGATCCGGCGCTGGCGGGGCTGAACGACAACCTCATCGCCATCAACGCCACCATGCAGATCGACCTGCTGGGCCAGTGCGGTTCCGAGAGCCTGGGCCACGCGCCGTATTCGGGCACCGGCGGGCAGTCGGACTTCGTGCGCGCGGCCAACCGCTCGCGCGGCGGCAAGGCCTTCATCGTGCTGCCTTCGACGGCGAAGGACGACAGCATCTCGCGCATCGTGCCGTCGCTCTCTCCGGGCACGCACGTGAGCACGAGCAAGAACGACATCAACTACGTCGTCACCGAATACGGCGTGGCGCAGCTGCGCGGCAAGTCGGCCAAGCAGCGCGCGCAGGAGCTGATTGCGATTGCGCACCCGAACTTCCGGGCGGAGCTGACGGAGCAGGCGAAGCGCGCGAAGTTGTTGTAAACGTGGGGTGACCCAGGGCGCTGATCAGCTGGCCTTGCTCGCCCGCACCAGCGACGGCGTGGCCTTGTAGCTCTCGGGGAACAGCTTCTTCAGGTCGTCGATCTTCGGCAGGTCGTGCATCGCGATGTAGGGCTGGTTCGGGTGCAGCGTGAGGTAGTCCTGGTGGTAGTCCTCGGCCGCATAGAAGGGCTTGGTCATCTCGACCGTAGTGGCCAGCGGCTTGTTACCGAAGGTCTTGGCCTGGTTCAACTGGGCGATGTAGGCGTTGGCGATGCGGGCCTGTTCGGCGTTTTCGGCGAACACGGTGGAGCGGTACTGCGGGCCGGTGTCGGGGCCCTGGCGGTTGAGCTGGGTGGGGTCGTGCGCCACCGAGAAATAAATCTGCAGCAGCTTGCCGTAGCTGACCTTGCGCGGGTCGTAGCTGATGCGCACGGCCTCGGCATGGCCGGTGCGGCCGGAGCCGACCTCGTTGTAGCGCGCGGTGCGGGCCTCGCCGCCCGCATAGCCCGAGAGCGCATTGCTCACGCCCTCGACGCGCTGGAACACGCCCTGCACGCCCCAGAAGCAGCCGCCCGCGAACACGGCGGTGGCGGTGGTGGCGTCGGCTGGCGCAGCAAGGTCGACCGTCGGCGCGGGCACGCGGCGCGTGGTCTCGGCGAAGGAAGGGGCCGCGTGCCAGGCGAAGGCGGCGGCGGCGAGCGTGCCGGCGGCGATGGCGAAGGATTTCATGGCGGTCTTTCGTAGGGAACGCAGATGAGAGAACAGTGATCCCGATCCCGCCGACCGTCAATGGCGGCGGGCCGGGCAGAGAAAGAGGCTTACTTCTTCATCTCGTCCTTGCCCATCGCGTCCTTCTTCATGTCGTCCTTGCCCATGGCATCTTTCTTCATGCCATCTTTGGCCATGCCGTCCTTCTTCATGGCGTCCTTGCCCATGGCGTCTTTCTTCATCCCGTCCTTGGCCATGCTGTCCTTCTTCATGCCGTCCTTGGCCATGTCGTCCGCGGCAAAGGCCGAGGCGCCGGCGAGGGCCATGCAGGTGGCGAGGAGGGTGGCGGTGAGCTTGTTCATGTCGGTCTTCCTGAGTTGAGGTTGGGTTTTGTTGTCAAGATCGGCGCGGTCCCCGATGGAGACACGGCCTCGCGCTTTCTTCGGCAGTCGAGCGGCTGTGGCAGCCCCTCAGCTCCCTCCGAACCAGTTGTAGCCCTGGTCTTCCCAGTAGCCACCGGGATAGGTGTTGGTCACATACATCGCCTGGATGTGCTTCGGGTTCTTGTAGCCAAGCTTGGTCGGCATGCGCAGCTTCATCGGGAAGCCGTACTTCGGCGGCAGCGGCTGGTCGTCGTAGCTCAGCGCCAGCAGCGTCTGCGGATGCAGTGCGGTCGGCATGTCGATGCTGGTGTGGTAGTCGTCCGCGCATTGGAAGCCGACGTACTTGGCGCTCAGGTCCGCGCCCACATGGCGCAGGAAATCGGCAAAGCGCACGCCGCCCCATTTGCCGATGGCGCTCCAGCCTTCCACGCAGATGTGGCGCGTGATCTGGTCTTCTTGCGGCAGGGCGCGCAGCTCGGCGAGCGTCCAGCGGCGCTTGTCGGCGACCATGCCGCTCACTTCGAGGCGGTAGGTGGCCTCGTCGACCTCGCGGATCTCGTCCTCGCCGTAGTAGGCGTTGAACGGAAAGGGGCGCGTGATCTCGGTCGCGGTGTAGGTCGGCGCCAACCGCGTCGGGCTGAAGAGCCAGCCCTGCACTTCGTCGTTGAAGCGCGAGACTTTGTTCAGCGCAGCTTCCACGTGGCTGTCGTCGCTGATGCTGCAGCCGGTGAGCATCGACAGGCCGCCCAACGTCAGCGAACGGCGCAGGAACATTCGGCGCGAGGGGGCGTCGAGCCGGCGCTCGATGAGTGCGCGGGCTTCGCGCACCACGGCGTTGCCGTCGATACCGACCAGGGGAGGGCGTTGGAAAAAGAGGCTCATGGGGTGTGGGGTGCGCGACCGCGCAGCATGGTGAGCAGGGTGCGGGGCACGAGCGCCACCATCACGAGGTGCACGGCAACGAAGGCCACCAAGGCCGCCATCGCCACGAAGTGGATGCGGCGCGCGGCTTCGTAGCCGCCCATCAGTTCGCGCAGGATGGGGAATTGCACCGACTTCCACAGCACCAGCCCCGACAGCACGATCGCGACCAGGTCGACGATCACGAACAGGTAGGCCAGCTTCTGCACATGGTTGTAGTGGCGCGGGTCGGCGTGCGAGAGCTTGCCGCCGAGCGCGGCCCGCGCATCGCGCCAGAGGCCAGCCGGCGAGAGCGGAAAGAACTTGCGCGCGAAGCGCCCGCTGGCAATGTTCAGCACTAGGTAGACCAGCCCGTTGAACACCAGCAGCCACATCGCCGCGAAGTGCCACTGCAGCGCGCCGCCGAGCCAGCCGCCCAGCGTGATGGAGGCCGGAAAGCGAAAGTCGAAGAAGGGCGCCGCGTTGTAGATGCGCCAGCCGCTGGCCACCAGCACGAGCACGGCCAGCGCGTTGAGCCAGTGCGTGGCGCGCATCCACAGCGGGTGGATCGGTCGCTTGTCAGGGGCGGTGCGTGTCTGCATGGGCCGGATTGTTGGGCGCACCCCCTCGCCGATTCATCACGCAAAGTTCAAAGAATCGTGATAACTCCGGGGCCCGACTCGCGGGACAATCGCGGCCATGGACACCGCCAAACGCGTGCTGATCGTCGAAGACGACGCCCACATTGCCGAACTGCTGCGCATGCACCTGCGCGACGAGGGCTATGCGGTCGAACACGCCGCCGACGGCAACGCCGGCCTGCGCGCGCTGGAGCGCGGCCAGTGGGACGCGCTGGTGCTCGACCTCATGCTGCCCGGCATCGACGGCCTCGAAATCTGCCGCCGCGCTCGCGCCATGGCGCGCTACACGCCCATCATCATCGTGAGCGCACGGTCCAGCGAAGTGCACCGCATCCTCGGGCTCGAACTCGGCGCCGACGACTACCTGGCCAAGCCCTTCTCGGTGCTGGAACTGGTGGCGCGCGTGAAGGCGCTGCTGCGGCGCACCGACGCGCTGGCGCGCAACGCACGGCTCGATTCGGGCAGCCTCACGCTCGGCAACCTCGACATCGAGCCGCTGGCGCGCGAGGTGCGCGTCGACGGCAAGCCCATCGAACTCACGCCACGCGAGTTCGACCTGCTGTACTTCTTCGCACGCCACCCCGGCAAGGTGTTCTCGCGGCTGGACCTGCTCAACCAGGTCTGGGGCTACCAGCACGACGGCTACGAGCACACGGTCAACACGCACATCAACCGGCTGCGCACCAAGGTCGAGGCCGATCCGGCCGCGCCGCGGCGCATCCTCACGGTGTGGGGGCGTGGGTACAAGCTCGCGGCAGACGACGCTGCACCCAAAGGTGACGCGCCATGATGGCCTGGGCCACGCTGTCGCGGCGGCTGTCGATCGCCTTCGCGGTGCTGCTGCTGGCCTGCTGCGGCGCTTCGGCGTGGCTGCAGATGCGCGCCGGCGCGCAGCACGCGCAAGAGGTGACGCAGCGGCTGTCGCTCGGGCTTGCGGCCCACATCGCGCAGAACACCGAACTCATGAAGCCCGGCGGCCTCGACCCGGTCGCGGTGAAAGACCTGTTCGACAAGCTCATGACCGTCAACCCCAGCGTCGAGGTCTACGTGCTGGGACTCGACGGCCGCATCGAGGCCCAGGCCGCGCCGCCGGGGCACCTGAAGCGCGACAAGGTGGCGCTGGAACCGATCCGCCGATTGCTGGCCAGCGAGCGGCTGCCCATTGCGGGCGACGATCCACGCAGCCCCGACGGCACCAAGGTCTTCAGCGCCGCGCCGCTGCGCATGGGCGGGCGCGACGCGGGCTATGTGTACGTGGTGCTGCAAGGCGAAGACCACGATGCGCTGGCCGCCAACTTCTCGGCCGACACCGTGCTGCGCACCACGCTGTGGTCGATGGCGCTGGTGGCACTGCTGGGGCTCATCGCCGGGCTGGTGGCATTCCGCCTCATCACGCGGCCGCTGCGCGAGCTGACGGCGGCGGTGCGCCGCTTCGAGGCCGAGGGCATCGAGGCGCTGGAGCGCGAGGCGCCCATGCCCGCACCGCCACGCCGCGCCGACGACGAGATCGCGCAGCTGCAGCAGGCCTTCGAGCAGATGACGCGCCGCATCGCCGAGCAATGGCGCGAACTGAGCCTGCAGGATCGGCAGCGCCGCGAGCTCTTCGCCAACATCTCGCACGACCTGCGCACGCCGCTCACTTCGCTGCATGGCTACCTCGAGACGCTGCTGCTCAAGGCCGGCACGCTCAGTGAAGAGGAACGTCGCCGCTACCTGGAGATTGCGCTCGGCCAGAGCCGCAAGGTCGGGCGGCTTGCGCAAGAGGTGTTCGAGCTGGCGCGGCTCGAGTACGGCGTGGTCAAGCCCGAGAAAGAAAACTTTGCACTCGCCGACCTCGTGCAGGACGTGTTCCAGAAGTTCGAACTCGCGGCCGAGGCGCGGCGCCAGCAGCTCAAGCCCGACATCGCACCGAACCTGCCCGTGGTGTCGGCCGACCTCGGCATGATCGAACGCGTGCTGACCAACCTGCTGGACAACGCCATCCGCCACACACCGGTCGGCGGCGAGATCGAGGTGCGCCTGCGCCCGTCCGACGCCGGCGTGGCCGTGCAGGTGAGCGACACCGGCCCCGGCATTCCGGGCGAGCTGCAGAAGGGCCTGTTCACGCGGCCTGCCTTTGCCGATGGCGGCACGCGCGGCGGCGGGCTGGGGCTGATGATCGTGCAGCGCATCCTGCAGCTGCACGGCAGCGACATCCGGCTCGTACCGCAGCCGGGCAAGGGCGCGGTGTTTCTGTTCCGGCTCGGGGGCGCAACAGGGCGCTGAAGGCGTTGAACCCGGCGGTCGGCGGGTTTGCCAGCGGGCGGCGGGCGATGCTACAAGCGAAGCGGCATCCCCCAAAAGAACCGCAGGAGACCACCGACCATGCCCGCTTTCGAGACCGTCCTGATCGACAAGGACCCGCAGCACCCGCGCATCGCGCGCCTCGTGCTCAACCGCCCAGAGAAGCTCAACGCCATCGGCGACAGCACGCCCACCGACATCCGCCGCGCGGTCGAATGGGCCGAGGCCGACGACGAGGTGCATGTGATCGTGGTCGAGGGCGCGGGCCGCGCCTTCTGCGCCGGCTACGACCTGGGCGACTACGCTGAGGGCCACGGCCGCGAAGGCCAGGGCGACCATCCCTGCCGGCAGGAGAAAACGCCGTGGGACCCGATGCTCGACTACGCCGCCATGAAGCGCAACACCGAAGACTTCATGTCGCTGTGGCGCTGCCGCAAGCCGACCATCGCCAAGGTGCACGGCTACGCGGTGGCGGGTGGCAGCGACATCGCGCTGTGCTGCGACCTGCTCACCATGGCCGACGACGCGCGCATCGGCTACATGCCCACGCGCGTGTGGGGCTGTCCGACCACCGCGATGTGGACCTACCGCCTGGGCGCGCTGCGCGCCAAGCAGCTCATGTTCACGGGCGACACCATCACCGGCACGCAGGCGGCCGACTGGGGGCTGGCCAATTTCGCGGTGCCGGCGGCGCAGCTCGACGAGGCCACGCTGGCGCTCGCGCAGCGCATCGCGGGCGTGCCCAGTTCGCACCTCATGATGCACAAGATGGTCGTCAACCAGGTCTGGCATTCGATGGGGCTGGAGCAGACCCAGATGTTCGCCACCGTGTTCGACGGCATCACGCGCCACAACCCCGAAGGCATGTGGTTCCGTCGGCAGGCCGAGGCCGAAGGCTTCAAGAGCGCGGTGCAGTGGCGCGACAGCGGCCGGCCGATTCCCGAAGGGGACGAGGCGAGGGCGCGCATCGCCGAGCTCGAAGCGAAGCTGGCTGCGCGCGGCTGAGCGCGCTGTCGCGTGACACCTGCTCCCATGTCACGCGACCGACATATCCCCCCTCGATGATCCGGCGCGCCTGCCGTTTGTCACGTTGACGGCGGAAAGATGGCGCATCCATTTCGATGGATACAAAAGGGGAGGATTTCAATGCAAATGTTCAATTTCTCGCGCACGGCCCTCGCGGCCTGTGCTTGCGCATTCATGGCCGCTTGCGGTGGTGGCAATGGCGGCGGCGGCGTCCCGATGTGGCCCATCGCGCCGGTCTCGCCACCCGCGCCGGCACCTGCGCCCGCCCCGGCGCCCGCACCTGCCGAGGCCGCCCCCGTGCTCGTCATCGGCCACCGCGGCGCGCCCGCGCTGCGGCCCGAGCACACGCTGGCCTCGTACCAGCAGGCCATCGACGACGGCGCGGATTTCATCGAGCCCGACCTCGTGCCCACCAAGGACGGCGAGCTGGTCGCCCGCCACGAGAACGCCATCGCCATCGTCAACGCTGCCGGTGAGGTGCTCGAAGCCACGACGAACGTGGCCGAAGTGCCCAAGTTCGCGGATCGCAAGGCCAAGAAGACCATCGACGGCCGCGAAGTCATCGGCTGGTTCACCGAAGACTTCACGCTGGCCGAGCTCAAGGAGCTGAAGGCGCGCGAGCGCATTCCGGCGTTGCGTCCGGCCAATGTGTCGTTCAACGACCAGTTCCAGGTGCCCACGTTCGACGAGGTGATCCAGCTTGCCAAGGCGCAGTCGGTGGCCAAGGGCCGCGTGATCGGCATCTACCCCGAGACCAAGCATCCGACGTACTTCCGCTCGATCGGCCTGCCGCTCGAGAAGAAGCTGCTCGACACGCTGCACAAGTACGACCTCGACAAGGCCGACGCGCCGGTGTTCGTGCAGTCCTTCGAAACCGGCAACCTCAAGGACATCCGCCTGAAGAGCACGGTGAAGATCGTCCAGCTCATCGACGGGCAGGGCGCGCCGTATGACCTCGTGGCGCTGAACGACAAGCGCACCTACGCCGACCTCGTGAAGCCCGAAGGCCTGGCCGAGATCGCGACCTATGCAAACGGCATCGGCCCCGCCAAGGCGCGCGTGATCCCGGTGGTCGACGGCAAGCTCGGCACGCCGACCACGCTCGTGAAAGACGCGCACGACAAGAAGCTGCTGGTCCACATCTTCACGGTGCGGCCCGAGAACAACTTTTTGCCCGACAGCCTGAAGAAGGCGCCGAAGACCGACCCGACCGTGTACGGCGACACCGCCGGCGAGATCAAGGCGTTCCTCGATGCGGGCATCGACGGCTTCTTTGCCGACAGCGCGGCCACGGCGGTGCCGGCGGTGCAGGCCTACCGCGCGGCGCAGCCGAAGTAATAAGTCGAACGGAAGGACGCAGGGGCGCTCAGCTGCCCTTGCGGCGCTTCACGACCACCGTGGCCTCGAGGCCTTCATAGGCCTCGGCGTCGCCGTACCAGCTGCCCGAGATGGGCGCCGCCAGCGCGGGGTCGCGCGCCACGCCCACGCGGATCAGCTGGCCGCTGCCCATGAGGTTGTTGGTCGGGTCGAAGGCCAGCCAGCCTGCGCCGGGCAGGTAGGCCTGCAGCCACGCATGCGTGGTGCCGGCGCCGGTGACCGATTCACCGGGCGCCTGCAGCGCGGTGTCGTTGTCGAGCGCGGCGTCGTAGAGGTAGCCAGAGACGAAACGCGTCGCGATGCCGAGGCGGCGCGTGGCTTCCATCATCAGCAGCGCGTAGTCGCGGCAGCTGCCGCTGCCCAGCGCCAGCGTTTCGAGCGGCGTCTGCGTGCCTTCCTCGTCGCGCGCCTTGTACTGGAAGCTCTGGCCGATGTGCGCGTTCATGCGCGTGAGCACGTCGCGCGTGCTGTTGGGCTGGTCGGTGTGCAGGAACTGGTGCGCCCAGCGGATCAGCGTGCCATTGGCATCGTCGTCGTGGTACGGGCGCAGGTAGTGCTCCAGGTCCAACCGCTCTTCCACCGAGTAGGCAAAGGGCAGGAACTCGGCCGACGGGTCGAGCGTGAGCAGGTCGCGCTGCGACGGCGGCACGTGCTCGATGGTGAACGAGCACACGATGCGCAGCTCGGTCGCTTCGCCCAGCGGCTGCACCAGTGCGACGGAGTTCGAGTACGGGTCTTGAATGAGCCGCGTGAGGGCCTGCGGGCTCACCTGCAGGTCGGTGGCGAGCACGCGCAGGTCGTGGCTGTCACGCGGACGGAACATCACGCGGTGCAAGCCGAAGGTGACCGGCTTGTTGTAGCGGTAGACGGTGGTGTGGGTGATGTCGTACTGGATGGCCATCGTGCATTGTGCGGTGCGCGCGTGACGGCGGGGAGCGGGTCAGTCCGAACCAGGCCAGAGCCGCTGCGTGCCGAGCGCCTTCGCGAGCGTTGCGGGCAGCGGCAGCGGCTCCCCGTGCCACTGTGCCGCCAGCAGCTCGGCGCACAGCGTGGCAAAGCTCAGGCCGCGCGAGCCCAGCGCGGTGCAGGCCCAGAGGTCATCGTCGGCGCCCGGTGCCAGTGGGCCGACCAACGGCCGGCGATCGCCCGAGGCGCAGCGCACGCCGACCCAGGCGTGGGTTTCTCCGAGCTCGAAGGCGGGTGCGAGCGCGGCAGCGGCGCCGGGGTGCAGGCGCGCGAGCCGTTCGCGGTTGGCGAGGCCGTCGGCGTCGGTGGGGGCGAGGTCGGTGCTGTCGCGGTCGAAGGTGGCGCCGATCAGCCAGAGCGGCTGCGGCGCCTCGCCGTCGGGCACACCGGCGATCAGGTGGCCGTCGCCGTTGATGGGGGTGACGGGCAGGGCGGTAGCGTCCGCGCGGCCCCAGGCGACCTGGCCGCGCACGGGTTGCAGCGGCAGGTCGGGCGCGAAGTGGTGCGATTCGAAGCCTGCGGCCACGATGACGCGGTCGGCTTCGGCGAGCAAGGTGCCGGCGTTGTCGAACAACTGCCATTCGGCGCCTGTGCGTGCGAGGCGTGCCACGTGGCTGCCACCGCGGAACTCGACACCCGGTTGGTCCAGCCACGCGGCGATCAGTTGGTGCGGACGCACCCAGGCCGCGCGCGCATGCCAGAGCGCCGGCGTGTCAGGCGGCAAGCCGGCCGCCGCGAGCCGGTCGGCTTCAGCAGGCCAGGATTCGTTCGGCCCGTTCGCGCTCCAGCCGGGCGGCACGCGCACGTCGCCGTCGGGCCGACGCTCGAGCGACCCGTGGGCGCCCCAGTCGCGGCCGTTCTCGAGCCGGAGTTCCAGTTCGCTCCAGGTCGCACGGATGCCGGCGCGCGTGAGGCGCGACAGCAAGGCGTCGTCGGACGACACATGCGGCGCCAGCAGCCCGACCGGCAGGCCCGAGGCGCCCGCGGCCGGCGCGTCGGCCGCATCGAGCACGGTGACCCGCCAGCCGCGCCGCGCAAGGCTGGCAGCGACCGCAGCGCCAGCGAGACCGGCGCCGATCACCGCGCAATGGCCGGGCGCATCGACGCCTTCGCGCACCGGCTGGCGGCGCCGGACGGTCCAGGCGGGCGCGAACACGCCGCGCAGGCTGCCAGGGCGCGGGTCGAGCTGAAAGCCGTTCTGCGCCAGCGCATGACGCACCCCGTCGTCATCGGTGCGGGCCGCGAGGCTGGTGCCCTGGCGAGCGAAGCGCGACACCGCCTTGAGCGTGTCAGGCAAGGCGGTCGCGGGGCCGAAGCCGTCGAGAAAGAGGCTATCGGCCTCGAAACGCTGCGCGCGCAGCATCGGCTGCAGCTCGCCGATGCACAGCGTGAGCAGCACGCGGCCGTCGTCGAAGGCCAGGCGGTGGAAGCCCGGCAGCAGCCCGACCCATTGCCGAGTCAGCTCCGCGGCGAGCGGCGCCAGCGCCGGGTCGACTTCAGTCGCTCGCAGCAGATCGCCGGCCGGAGCCGGATGGACGTCGACCGCGACGTAATGCAGCAGGCGCGGCCGGCGCGGGTCAGCGCGCCAGGCCTGCCAGGTTGTCAGGAAATGAAGGCCCGGCCCGAAGCCGGTTTCGAGAATCCGCCATTGCGGACGCCCGGACCAGGCGGCGGGCAGGCCGCAGCCGTCCAAAAACACACGGCGCGAAAGCGCCGAGGTGTCGTTGTCGAGGGGGGAGGTGTCGCCGGAGCGCGCGCCGAGCGGGGTGCCGTCGGCGGCCACGCCGAATTCAGGCCGCAGGAGGAGGAACGTAGCCTTGCGCCACGTCGGCGCCTTCGCCGAAGAAGTGCTTTTCCATCTGGCGTGCCAGGTACTGGCGGGCGCGCAGATCGGCCAGGTTCAGCCGGTTTTCATTGACCAGCATGGTCTGTTGCTTGAGCCAGGCGGCCCAGGCTTCCTTGCTGACGTTTTCCCACAGGCGCTTGCCCAGGTCGCCGGGATACGGCGGAAAGTCGAGTCCTTCGGCCTCTTTGCCGAGCTTGATGCACTGAACCATGCGTGCCATTTGATTGCCTCTTGTGGGGGAAAGCGGGTGCTTAGTTGATTTGGCTATTTAGAACTGAGAACTTGGTCGTTCCAGTTCCTATATGTCGTATTCAGAATACGCAGCTTCATTGATATGCCTTTTTAAGAGCAAGACACCATGAGCCTTCGCCGCGACTTTATCAAGCTTTCCCTGGGTGCCGGCGTGGCCGGTGCCTTGGCCCTGTCGGCATTGCCGTCGTTTTCGCAGGGCGCGGCGGGCGCCAAGGGCCCCGTGACGCTGCTCAACGTGTCGTATGACCCGACCCGCGAGCTGTACGTGGACTACAACCAGGCCTTCGCCAAGTACTGGAAGGCCAAGACCGGCCAGGACGTGAGCGTCAAGCAGTCGCACGGCGGCTCTGGCAAGCAGGCCCGCTCGATCATCGACGGCATCGATTCCGACGTGGCCACGCTGGCCCTCGGCGGCGACATCGACGCCCTGGCCACGCACGGCGGGCTCGTCAAGGCCGACTGGCAAAAGCGCCTGCCGCACAACTCCGCCCCCTACACCTCGACCATCGTGTTCCTGGTGAAGAAGGGCAACCCCAAGGGCCTGAAGGACTGGAGCGACCTGGTGAAGCCGGGCGTGCAGGTGATCACGCCCAACCCCAAGACCTCGGGCGGCGCCCGCTGGAACTACCTGGCCGCCTGGGAATTCGCCAAGCGCAAGTACGGCGGCGAGGCGCAGGCCAAGGAATTCGTCGGCAACCTGTACAAGAACGTGCCCGTGCTCGACACCGGCGCGCGCGGCTCGACCATCACTTTCGTGCAGCGCGGCGTGGGCGACGTGCTGCTGGCCTGGGAAAACGAAGCCTTCCTGGCGCTGAAGGAATTCGGCCCCGAGAAGTTCGAGATCGTCGTGCCGTCCATCTCCATCCTGGCCGAGCCCAGCGTGGCAGTGGTCGACAAGGTGGTCGACAAGAAGGGCACACGCGCCGTGGCCGAGGAGTACCTGAAGTACCTGTACTCCGACGAAGGCCAGGACATCGCGGGCCGCAACTTCTACCGCCCGACCTCGGACAAGGCCAAGGCCAAGTACGACAAGCAGTTCCCCAAGCTCACGCTGGTGACCATCGACGAAGCCTTCGGTGGCTGGGCCAAAGCCGACAAGGCGCACTTCGCAGACGGCGGCTCCTTCGACCAGATTTACGCGCCCAAGCAGAAGTAAGCGCAGCAGTTCCGGAATCGATCGCTGGTGGCACCCCGTGGGAGGGCGCCGGGGATCGCTTCGCCTTGAATTTCTCCTGAAGCCCAACGAAAGTTTCTCGTGTCCGTTCTCCTGATTGCCGGCAGCCCTTCGGCCCCGTCCCGTTCCACCGCCTTGCTCGACGCGGTGGGCGAGCGGCTGGCCCAACGCCATGCGCGCATCGAGCGGCTCGCGATCCGCGACCTGCCGGCGCAGGCCCTGCTGCTGGCCGAGTGGGCGCATCCGGCCATCGAGCGCGCCATTGCCCAGGTGGCAGCGGCCCGCGTGATCGTGGTGGCGACGCCGGTCTACAAGGCCGCCTACAGCGGCGTGCTGAAGGTCTTTCTCGATCTGCTCTCGCAGAACGCGCTCAAGGGCAAGACGGTGCTGCCATTGGCCACCGGCGGCAGCCCGCACCACATGCTCGCGCTCGACTACGCCCTGCGCCCCGTGCTGCAGTCGCTGTCGGCGCGCCACATCCTGCCGGGCGTCTACGCGAGCGATTCGCAGATCGCGCTGACGCCCGAGAACGCCTACCAGGTGCACCACGACCTGGCGGAGCGACTCAACGAGGCCGTCGAGGTGCTCGCGACCGAAGGCCTCAAGTTGCCGGCGACCCACGGCTTCGAGCCGGTACCCTTTTCCCGTGTGCGATGTAGCGTCTGACGACCGGGTTCCTCGCTGAACCCGGCCCCGGCCAGACCTCTTTCCGTTCCCCGTTTTTTTGAAGCCGCCTGTGTGCGGCCGGGGGATCGCTTTGCCTCACGTTTTTGCACCAAGGAATTCCGCATGAACCCCGTCGCTCCCGAAGACTCCGTGTTCGAAGTCGCGCCGCGCTCCTTCTGGCAGGCGCTGCGCGACCTGGCCATCAGCGCCATCGTCGTCACCGCCATCGCGCTGATCGTGAGCTTCATCTCCGCCGCCTCGGCGCATGCGCAAGGCAAGCCCAAGGGCGAGCTGCGCATCGGCTACCAGAAGTCGGCCAGCCTGTTCGTGCTGCAGAAGGCGCAGGGCACGCTCGAGAAGAAGCTCTCGCCGCTGGGCTTCGGCGTGAAGTGGGTCGAGTTCCCGGCCGGGCCGCAACTGCTCGAAGGGCTCAACGTCGGCGCGGTCGACGTGGGCTATGTCGGCGAGGCGCCACCCATCTTCGCGCAGGCCGCGGGTGCGAAGTTCGTCTACTTCGGTTACGACCCGGCCGCGCCGCGCGCCGAGGCGATCCTGGTCACGAAAGATTCGCCCATCGCCTCGGTGGCCGACCTCAAGGGCAAGAAGGTTGCGCTCAACAAGGGCAGCAACGTGCACTACCTGCTCGTGAAGCAGCTCGAGAAGAACGGCCTGAAGCTCTCCGACATCCAGCCCGTGTACCTCGCGCCCGCCGACGGCCGCGCCGCCTTCGAAAGCAAGAACGTCGACGCCTGGGTGATCTGGGACCCGTTCCAGGCCGCCGCCGAGAAAGCCACCGGTGCCCGTGTGCTGGCCGATGGCACGGGTGGTGCCGCCGGCGTGGTCAACAACTACCAGTTCTACCTGGGCGAGCGCGGCTTCGTGAAGAAGCACCCGCAGGTGATCGACGCGCTGTTCGCCGATTCGGTGGAGCAGGGCATCTGGCTCAAGAGGAACCTGCGCCAGGCCGCCGAGCTGATCGCGCCGCTGCAGGGCCTGCCCGTGGACGTGGTCGAGCTGGCGCTGCGCCGCTACGAGTTCAACGTGAAGCCGATCACCGCGGCCGTCGCGGCCGACCAGCAGCAGATCGCCGACACCTTCTACGCACTGAAGCTCATTCCCAAGCCCATCAAGGTCAGCGACGCGGTCGTCACCGCCCAGCCCTGAGAAGTTTCAAAGGATCAACTCCCCATGACCCGCATTGCCATTCCCCGCCGCCGCCTGCTCCAGGGCGCGGCCGCCGCCCTCGCGCTGCCGTCGTCTTTCGCCGCGCTGGCGCAGGCCCCCGCACGCCAGTTGCGCATCGGCCACCAGAAGGGCTACTTGAGCGTGCTCAAGGCCCGCGGCACGCTCGAGAAGCGGCTCGCGCCGCTGGGCGCGACCGTGAAGTGGACCGAGTTCACGGCCGGCCCGGTGCAGCTCGAGGCGCTGAACGTCGGTTCGATCGACTTCGGCGACGTCGGCGAAGCGCCGCCCATCTTCGCGCAGGCCGCCGGTGCGCCGCTGGCCTACGTGGGCGCCACGGTGCCGCGCCCGAAGACCGAGGCGGTGCTGGTGCCCAAGGCCTCTGCCATCCAGACCGTGGCCGACCTCAAGGGCAAGAAGATCGCGCTCAACAAGGGCTCGAACGTCCATTACTTCATCGTCAAGCTGTTCGAGAAGCACGGCCTAGCGTACAGCGACCTGAACCTGGTCTACCTGCCGCCGGCCGATGCGCGCGCCGCCTTCGAAAAAGGCTCGGTCGACGCCTGGGTGATCTGGGACCCATTCCTGGCCGCCGCACAGCAGTCGCTCGACGCGCGCATCCTGGCCGACGCCGTGGGCGTGGTCGGCAACCGCGCCTACTACTTCTCGTCACTCGACTACGTGGCGAAGAACGCCGACGTGCTGGCCATTGCGATCGAAGAGGTCAACAAGATCGACCAATGGGGCGCGGCCCACCGCAACGAACTGGCCGCGGAGCTGTCGGCGATTTGGGGGCTGCCCAAGGCGGTGGCCGACCTGTCGCAAGGCCGCACCGCCTACGGCACCGGCCCGATCACCAAGGCCATCCTGGCCGAGCAGCAGCAGATTGCCGACACCTTCTTCTCGCTCAAGCTGATCCCCAAAAAGATCAACGTGCTCGAAGCCGCCGGCGCGGGGATCGCGTGATGGCCGCCGTGTTGTCGACTGCGCTGCACGAGCGCGCCGGCCGAGTGCTCGCCCTCACGGCGCTCGCCTGGGGCGTGGTGTCTGCGCCGCGCCGCCTGCCTTTCCTGCTTGCCATCTGAATCCACGAACGAACGACCGAGAGTCCCCGATGCAGATCTTCTGGTTCCTCCCCACGCACGGCGACAGCCGTTACCTCGGCACAAGCGAAGGCGCGCGCGCCGTCGACCTGCCGTACCTGCAACAGATCGCCGGCGCGGCCGACCACCTCGGCTACGAAGGCGTGCTGATTCCGACCGGCCGCTCCTGCGAAGACCCTTGGGTGATCGCGTCCAGCCTGATCGGCGCGACGAAGAAGCTCAAGTTCCTGGTGGCCGTGCGCCCGGGCCTGCACCAGCCCAGCCTGGCCGCACGCATGGCCGCAACCTTCGACCGGCTCTCGGGCGGACGCCTGCTCGTGAACCTCGTCACCGGCGGCGACCAGGCCGAGCTGGAAGGCGACGGCGTGTACCTCGACCACGCGGCGCGCTACGAGCAGTCGGCCGAGTTCATCCGCATCTGGCGCGAGATCATTGCGCGCAGCCACGAGACCGGCACCTACGACTACGAAGGCAAGCACCTGAGCGTGAAGGGCGCGCGGCTGCTGTTTCCGCCGGTGCAAAAGCCACACCCGCCCGTGTGGTTCGGCGGTTCGTCGGCCGCGGCACACGACCTCGCCGCCGAACAGGTCGATGCCTACCTGACCTGGGGTGAGCCGCCCGCGGAAGTGTCGAAGAAGATCGCCGACGTGCGCGCACGCGCCGAACGCCAGGGCCGCAGCGTGCAGTTCGGCATCCGCCTGCACGTGATCGTGCGCGAGACCGAAGACGCCGCCTGGAAGGCTGCCGAAGAACTCATCAGCCGCGTCGACGACGACACCGTCGCGCGCGCCCAGGCCGCCTTTGCGCGCATGGACTCCGAAGGCCAGCGCCGCATGGCCGCGCTGCATGCCGGCGGTGCCAAGCGCGGGCGCGCCGACCTGGAGATTGCGCCCAACCTGTGGGCCGGCGTGGGCCTGGTGCGCGGTGGCGCAGGCACGGCGCTGGTGGGCGATGCCAAGACCGTGGCGGCGCGCATCGAGGAGTACGCGGCGCTGGGCATCGACAAGTTCATCTTCTCGGGCTACCCGCACCTCGAAGAGGCCTACCGCTTCGCCGAGCTGGTGTTCCCGCTGCTCTCGCGCAAGGCGAAGACGCAACTCGCAGGCGGCTCGCTGAGCGGCCCCTTCGGCGAAGTCGTCGCCAACCTCGACGCGCCCTCCCGACTCGTCTCCCAAAGCTAGAGGACACGCATGACCGAACAAGTACAGGAACTGCCGACGGTGGCGCCGGCATCGAACACCGCAGGGGACGCAAGCAGTGCGCTGCGAGGCTTCGGCCTCAACGTCGCGAAGCGGCTCATTCCGTGGCTGGTGCCCGTGGGGCTGATCGTCGTCTGGCAGATCGCTTCGTCGCTGGGCTGGCTCTCGACGCGCGTGCTGCCGGCGCCGGTCGACGTGGTCAAGGCCGCGTGGGCGCTCACCGTGTCCGGCGAGCTCTGGACGCACGTGAAGGTGAGCGCGGGCCGTGCGCTCGCGGGGCTCGCCATCGGCGGCGGCGCGGGGCTGGCGCTGGGCCTTCTGACCGGCTCGGTGAAGTTCTTCGAGACGCTGCTCGACTCCACCATCCAGATGGTGCGCAACATCCCGGCGCTGGCGCTGATTCCGCTCGTGATCCTGTGGTTTGGCATCGACGAATCGGCCAAGCTGTTTTTGATCTCGGTGTCGGTGTTCTTCCCGATCTACCTGAACACCTTCCATGGCATCCGCAACGTCGACCCGCAGCTCATCGAGATGGGGCGCACCTACGGCCTGTCGCGCTGGCAGCTGTACCGCGAGGTGATCCTGCCGGGCGCGCTGTCGTCGATCCTCGTGGGCCTGCGTTTCTCGCTGGGCCTGATGTGGGTGATCCTCATCGTGGCCGAGACCATCTCGGCACAGGCCGGCATCGGCTACCTCACGATGAACGCCCGCGAGTTTTTGCAGACCGACATCGTGCTCGTGGGCATCCTGCTGTACGCACTGCTCGGCAAGCTGGCCGACCTGTTCGCACGCGGTCTGGAGCAGTGGTGGCTGCGCTGGCACCCCGGCTACCAGAAGACGTCGGCGAAGTGAGGTCAGGGCACATGAACCACCTCCTCATCAATCGCCGCACCGTCATCGCGACGCTGGGTGCGCTCGGCGCCGGTGCCGTACTGGCACAGCAGCAACGCCCCGCCATCGTGCGCCTCGGTTACCAGAAGTCGTCCACGCTGATCGCGCTCTTGAAGGTGCAGGGCACGCTCGAGAAGCAGCTCGCGCCGCTCAACGTGACGCTGAGCTGGCACGAGTTCACCAGCGGCTTGCCGCTGCTCGAAGCGCTGAACCTCGACAACCTCGACATCAGCGCCGACGTGGCCGACACCGTGCCCGTGTTCGCACAAGCGGCCGGTGCCGACCTGACCTTTCTGGCGCAGGAGGCCCCATCGCCGGCCGCGCAGGCCATCGTCGTGCGCGACGACTCGCCGCTCAAGACCGTGGCCGATCTCAAGGGCAAGAAGGTCGGTTTTGCGAAAGCGGCCGGCGCGCACTACCTGCTGATCGCCGCACTGGAGAAAGCCGGCCTGTCGTTCAAGGACATCGAGCCTGCGTACCTCACACCGGCCGACGGCCGCGCCGCCTTCGAGAAAGGCGCCATCGACGCCTGGGTCGTGTGGGACCCGTTCCTGGCCGCCGCTCAGCGCCAGTCGAAGGTTCGCATCCTGGCCGACGGCACGGGCATTGCGTCGTACCAGCGCTACTACCTGGCAAGCACCAAGTTCGCGAAGGCGCGGCCCGACGTGCTGCGCGTGGTCTACACCGAGCTGGAAAAAAAAGGCAAGTGGGTCAAGCAGAACCCGAAGGAAGCGGCGGCCTTGCTGGCGCCCGTGTGGGGGCTCGACGCCCCGACCATCGAGCAGGCCAACAGCCGCCGCAGCTACGCGGTGCGGCCCGTGGCGGCCGGCGGCCTGGCCGAACAGCAGCGCATCGCCGATGCCTTCTTTGCCGAGAAGCTGCTGCCCAGAAAAATCAACGCGCTGAACGTGGCGCTGTTCAACCCCGGGGCCTGAACTCATGAGTGCCGTTCTGAAAGACATCCAACCCCAAGCCATTGCCGGCGGCGTGCGCCTCGAGGCGCGCGGCCTGCACAAGCGCTACGGCGCGCGCGAGGTGCTGCGCAACACGCAGCTCACCATCGAGCCGGGCCAGTTCGTCGCCATCGTCGGGCGCAGCGGTTGCGGCAAGAGCACGCTGCTGCGGCTCATCGCGGGCCTTGAAGAAGCCACCTCTGGCGGCCTCTACACCGACGGCAAGGCCGTGAGCGGCCTGCACGACGACACCCGCATCATGTTTCAGGAGGCGCGCCTCCTGCCCTGGCGCCGCGTGCTCGACAACGTGACGCTGGGCCTGCCGAACGACGCCAAGGCGCGTGGCAAGGAAGTGCTGGCACATGTCGGCCTGGCCGATCGCGAGAACGAATGGCCGGCGCGCCTGTCCGGCGGGCAGCGCCAGCGTGTGGCCCTGGCGCGCGCGCTGGTGCATCACCCGCGCCTGCTGCTGCTTGACGAGCCGCTGGGCGCGCTCGACGCGCTCACGCGCATCGAGATGCACCGCCTCATCGAGAACCTGTGGCAGCGCCACCGCTTCACCGCGCTGCTGGTGACGCACGACGTGCAGGAAGCCGTGGCACTGGCCGACCGCGTGATCCTCATCGAAGACGGTCGCATCGCGCTCGACGAGAACATCGCGCTGGCCCGCCCGCGCTCGCAGGGCGACCCGGCCTTTGCCGCCATCGAAAAACGAATCCTCGACCGGGTGCTGCAGAAGTCCGAAGAGACCGATGTGGAAAGCACCGATGCCAGCTGGCTCACACCTCAAGCCCACGCCTTGCGCTGGGCGATCTGAGTCGTTTCATTCCTTCCCCATTTGAAAGGCAGTCGCATGTCGCAGAACTGGAAATTCGAAACCCTGTCGGTTCACGCCGGCTATTCGCCCGAGCCCACCACCCGCGCCGTGGCGCCGCCGATCTACCAGACCGTGGCCTACGCCTTCGACAGCGCGCAGCACGGCGCGGATCTGTTCGACCTGAAGGTGCCGGGCAACATCTACACCCGCATCAACAACCCGACGCAGGACGTGCTGGAGCAGCGCGTGGCCGCGCTCGAAGGCGGCATTGCCGCGCTGGCGCTGGCCTCGGGCCAGGCGGCCGTGACCTACGCGATCCAGACCATCGCCGAGGCCGGTGACAACATCATCAGCAGCACGGCGCTCTACGGCGGCACCTACAACCTGTTCGCGCACACGTTGCCGCAGTTCGGCATCACCACGCGCTTCGCGGACCACCGCGACCCGAGCAGCTTCGAGAAGCTGTTCGACGAGAAGACCAAGGCGGTGTTCGTCGAATCGCTGGGCAACCCGGCCGGCAACGTGACCGACATCGCGGCCATCGCCGAAATTGCGCACCGCCACGGCGTGCCGCTCATCGTCGACAACACCGTGCCCTCGCCGTACCTGAGCCGGCCCATCGAGCACGGCGCCGACATCGTGGTGCACTCGCTCACCAAATACCTGGGCGGCCACGGCACCAGCATCGGCGGTGCCATCGTCGATTCGGGCAAGTTCCCGTGGGCCGAGCACAAGGAGCGCTTCAAGCGCCTGAACGAACCCGACGTGAGCTACCACGGCGTGGTCTACACCGAGGCGCTGGGCCCGGCGGCATACATCGGCCGTGCGCGCGTGGTGCCGCTGCGCAACACGGGCGCGGCCATCTCACCGTTCAACGCCTTCCTGATCCTGCAGGGCATCGAGACGCTGGCGCTGCGCATGGACCGCATCAGCAGCAACGCGCTCGCGGTGGCGCAGCACCTGAAGCAGAGCAAGGCCGTCAACTGGGTGAATTACGCCGCGCTCGAAGATCATCCCGACTACGCGCTGGCGAAGAAGTACTTCGGTGGTCGTTCGAGTGGCGTGCTGACCTTCGGCATCGGCGCGGGTCGCGAGGGTGGGGCGAAGTTCCTCGATGCGCTGAAGCTCTTCACACGCCTCGTGAACATCGGCGACGTGCGCTCGCTGGCCACGCACCCCGCATCGACCACGCACCGGCAGCTGTCGCCCGAAGAACTGGCCCGGACCGGCGTCACGGAAGACACGGTGCGTTTGTCGGTGGGCATCGAGCACATCGACGACCTGATTGCCGACCTCGACCAGGCACTTGCCGCCGCGTCGAACTGACACACCGCTCCAGGATATGACCACACTGCAAGCCATTCCCGACGCCGCGCTCGACCAGCTGTTCCGCAAGGCGCGCACGGTGCACGCCTTCAAGCCGGTGCCCGTGACCGACGCGCTGATTCACCAGCTTTACGACCTCGTGAAGTGGGGCCCGACCGCCTACAACGCCCAGCCTGCGCGCTACGTGTTCGTGCGCAGCGAGGAGGCCAAGGCGAAGCTGAAGCCGGCCGTGTCGGCGGGCAATACCGCGCAGACGCTGCAGGCCGGCGTGACGGTGATCGTGGCGCACGACACGCGTTTCTACGAGCACCTGCCCACGCAGTTCCCGGCCTACGACGCCAAGCCCTTCTTCGAGAAGAGCGCTGACGCCGCGCAGGCCACGGCCTTTCGAAACAGCAGCCTGCAAGGCGCCTACCTGATCCTGGCGGCGCGCTCGCTCGGGCTCGACGCGGGGCCGCAGTCGGGCTTCAACGCCGACCTCGTCGACAAGGCCTTCTTCCCCGACGGCCGGTACCGCGCGAACTTCCTCGTCAACCTCGGCGTGGCCGACCACGCCGGCACCTTCGAACGCGGGCCCCGGCTGGCGTTCGACGACGTGGCCGAGATCGTCTGAACGCCGTTCGTTTTTTACTCACAACCCCTGTCAACCCTGAAAGAGAAATCACCATGTCCATCCAAGCCATCAACGTCCGCAACCAGTTCAAGGGCAAGGTCCGCGAAATCATCCGCGGCGACGTCGTCTCCGAAGTCGATGTCGAAACCGCCTGGGGCATCGTCACGTCCGTCATCACCACGCGCTCCGTCGACGAGCTGCAGCTGAAGGTGGGCTCCGACGTGGTCGCACTCGTGAAGTCGACCGAAGTTTCGATCGCCAAGCTCTGACGGACCCTCGGGCTTTGCGATTCCCCGGTGCTGCTTTGGTGCCGGGGTTTTTCGTTTGAGGTCGCTGGTTCAGGGCGTGTGCCCAGGCCACCGGGTACTTCCCTCCGCGAATGTCCCCCGCCTTCGGCTCCTCCTTAATTTCGCTGCGGGAAGCACCCAGTGTCCTGCGCACACTGGGCGCTGTCGTTGTGCTGCCCGATCAACCAGGGCTCTGAAGACGCTCACGTCGATGGGGTGCCTTGCGCAGCGAAATCAAGGGGGAGCCCGAAGGGCGGAGGACATTGCGGAGCAAGGTACCCCGTCGGCGGGAGCGCGCCCTGAAGCATCCAGGCCCGGCATTCCATAGATCACAAGGTTGTTAAGAATCGACTTTTGAGTCGTTTGACCTTCGTCATTGCACTCCTACAGTGGTGGTTATCGCCATCAAGGAAGATGGAATGACCAACGTACAACAGGAGTCGAATCGCATGTCCGTGGAAGTTGAAGATGTCATCGCCTTGCCGCCCGCCCTCGAACAGGCCAAGGCACAAGCGGCCGAAGCCGGCTGGCCCTATGCCGGCGGCGTGACTCCCCCCGTGGCCTGGCAGCTGGTGCAGAACGGGCAAGCCGTGCTCGTGGACGTGCGCTCCGGTGAAGAGCGCAAGTTCGTCGGCCACGTGCCCGAGAGCCTGCACGTGGCGTGGGCCACCGGCACCGCGCTCACGCGCAACCCGCGCTTCGTGCGCGAACTCGAAGCCAAGCTGGCCAAGGACGGTGGCAAGGAGGCCGTGGTGCTGCTGCTGTGCCGCAGCGGAAAGCGCTCGGCACTGGCGGCCGAGGCGGCAGCGAAGGCCGGCTTCTTGCATGTGTTCAATGTGCTCGAAGGCTTCGAGGGCGAGATCGATGCAGGGCAGCACCGCGGCGGTTCCGACGGCTGGCGCTTCCATGGCCTGCCGTGGGTGCAGGACTGAATCCGAAAAACACAGACACACAGGGGAGGAAAAAACACATGGCTCAATTTGAAGTGAGCGACATCGTGCGCGCGCTGCACGAGGTGCGCGACGAGTGGCGCGATTCGCAGCGCCGTTCGCGCGAGCCCGGTGCGCGCGAGTTTCCGTCGCGCGATGCATTGACGCAGATCGTCGAATCGCTCAAGGGCGCGCTCTTTCCGATGCGGCTCGGCCCGCCGGACCTGCGCCACGAGAGCGAGGATTTTTATGTGGGCCACACGCTCGACGCCGCCTTGCAGGCGCTGCTGGTGCAGGCCCGGCTCGAGCTGAACTTCAATGCGCGGCTGGCACCGCGCCCGGCGAGCGAGATCGATGCGTCGGCCACCGAGGCGGTGCGCCAGTTCGCGAACGCGCTGCCGGGCCTGCGCCGGCTGCTCGACAGCGATGTGCTCGCGGCCTACCAGGGCGACCCGGCCGCGCGCAGCGTCGACGAGGTGCTGCTGTGCTACCCGGGCGTGCTCGCGATGATCCATCACCGCCTCGCGCATCGGCTCTACGAGCTCGACCTGCCGCTGCTCGCGCGCATCGTGGCCGAGCTGGCGCATGCGCAGACCGGCATCGACATCCACCCGGGCGCGACGATCGACGCGGGCTTCTTCATGGACCACGGCACCGGCGTCGTGATCGGCGAGACGGCCGTCATCGGCAAGCGCGTGCGGCTGTACCAGGCTGTCACGCTCGGTGCCAAGCGCTTCCCGACCGACGCCGAAGGCAACCTGCAGAAGGGTTTGCCGAGGCATCCGGTGGTGGAGGACGACGTGGTCATCTACGCGGGCGCGACCATCCTGGGCCGCGTGACCCTTGGCAAGGGCGCGGTCATCGGCGGCAACGTGTGGATCACCGACGACGTGAAGCCCGGTGCCAGCGTCACGCAGGCCAGCCTGCAGAACAACAGCACACCAAAGGCGGGCGGCGCATGAAAGCCTTTGTCGAAGACTTCGGCGTCACCGTGCGCCAACTGCGTGAAGGGCAGGGTTGGTCGCAGGAGCAGCTGGCCGAGCGTTCCGATCTGAACCGCTCGTACGTGGGCGAGATCGAGCGTGGGCGTGTGATTCCATCGATCGTCACGGCGCAGAAGTTGGCCACCGCGCTGGGCATCAACATCGTCAACCTGCTCGCGCGTTGCGAGCAACTGGAACAGTCGCGCCTTGCACGGCGGATCAACTTGGCGGCTATAGCCTGTTGAGGGGAAACCCGTGGTCCCCGGACACTGGGGACCACAGTGTTTTCTTCTTTCTCTCAACCCACGGAGCCTTGATCCATGAGTGCAACAGTCGGTGGTACTACCGCCCTTGGCGACAACGCCGCCCGCCAGCTAGCCAACGCCACCAAGACCGTTCCCCAGCTGGAAACCATCAGCCCGCGCTGGCTGACGCACCTGCTGCAGTGGGTGCCGGTGGAGGCGGGCATCTACCGCGTCAACAAGGTCAAGAACCCCGAGTCGATCAAGGTCACGTGCACCTCGCGTGAAGAAGAGAACCAGCTGCCGCGCACCTTCGTCGACTACGAAGAGAACCCGCGCGAGCACTACCTGAATGCCGTGAGCACCGTGCTCGACGTGCACACCCGCATCTCCGACCTGTACAGCAGCCCGCACGACCAGATCAAGGAACAGCTGCGCCTCACGATCGAGACGATCAAGGAGAACCAGGAGAGCGAGCTCATCAACAACCCCGACTACGGCCTGCTGGCGCAGGTGAGCGAAGAGCAGCGCATCTTCCCGCTGACCGGCGCGCCTACGCCCGACGACCTCGACGAGCTGCTGACCAAGGTGTGGAAAGAGCCTGCGTTCTTCCTCACGCACCCGCTGGCCATTGCCGCCTTCGGCCGTGAAGCCACGCGCCGCGGCACGCCGCCGCCGACCGTGAGCCTGTTCGGTTCGCAGTTCATCACCTGGCGCGGCATTCCGCTGATTCCGTCGAACAAGGTGCCGGTGGCCGACGGCAAGAGCAAGATCCTGCTGCTGCGCGTGGGCGACAAGCGCCAGGGCGTGGTCGGTCTGTTCCAGCCGGGCCTCTCGGGTGAACAGAGCCCGGGGCTGTCGGTGCGCTTCATGGGCATCAACAACCATGCGATCGCGTCGTACCTGATCTCGCTGTACTGCTCGCTCGCGGTGCTGACCACCGACGCGCTGGCCGTGCTCGACGACGTCGAGATCGGCAAGTACCACGACTATCCCGACACCTACAAGTAAGCCGCGGTGAGCAGCACACCCCCGATCCCGGGCGAGGCGCCGTTCGATCCGGCCGTTCTCGCGCGCATGGCGAGCGCCATGTTCTCCGCGCCGCCGGGCGCGCAGTTTCCCGCCAACATCGCACCGCCGGGCTCGCCGCTGGTGAGTCCCGCCGGCTTCGGGCCCAGCGTGCCGGGCACGCCGATTCCGCAGGGGCAGATTCCGGGCGCCAATGTGCTGCCCGCATCGCCGACCCAACTGCCTTCGCTCGCGAACCGCGCGCCGGCACTGCTGCCGCATGCGGTGGCGGGGAATGGTGTACCGGACAACGTGCTGTCGGTGGCGCCGGCCTTCGAGCCGCGTTCGGGCGGTGTGGTGCAGGGCGTGCCGCAGCAGGTGGGGGCGCCTGCGTCGCCGCAGGCAGCGTCAGCCTCGCCGTTCTATTTCCTGAACCACAGCTACGGGCATCCGGTGGCCGGTGCCAGCGATGGCTTTGCGATCCACGATCCGTTCGCGGGCCTTGCCGCGCCGACGGCACAGCCTGCGTTGCCACCGAGCCCGCTTTCGGCGCCTGCAGGTCGCGACGCGCAGTTCTACTTCGTCGATGCGGTACGTCTGCCCAATGGCTTCGTCACGCCAGCCAAGCCCGATCCGCGCGGCCCCGATGCCGTACCGCTCGCCGGCACCGGCCAGCATCCCCCGTTCGACGTGCATGCCGTGCGCCGCGACTTCCCGATCCTGCAGGAGCGCGTGAACGGCAAGCAGCTCGTGTGGTTCGACAACGCGGCCACCACGCACAAGCCGCAGTCGGTCATCGACCGCATCGCGTACTTCTACGCACACGAGAACTCGAACATCCACCGCGCAGCGCACGAACTGGCCGCTCGCGCGACCGATGCCTACGAAGGCGCACGCGAGCGTGTTCGCAAGTTCATCAATGCGCCGGAAGTCGAAGAAGTGATCTTCGTGCGCGGCACCACCGAGGCGATCAACCTCGTGGCCAAGAGCTGGGGCGGCCAGCACGTGGGCGAGGGCGACGAGATCATCGTGTCGAACCTGGAGCACCACGCCAACATCGTGCCGTGGCAGCAGCTTGCCGCGGCCAAGGGCGCGAAGCTGCGCGTGATTCCGGTGGACGATTCGGGCCAGGTGCTGCTCGATGAATACCGCAAGCTGCTCAACGACCGCACGAAGATCGTCGCGGTCACGCAGGTCTCGAATGCGCTGGGCACCGTGGTGCCGGTGAAGGAGATCGTCGAACTGGCGCACCGCGCGGGCGCGAAGGCGCTGGTCGATGGGGCGCAGTCGGTCTCGCACATGCGGGTCGACGTGCAGGACCTCGGCGCCGATTTCTTCGTGTTCTCCGGCCACAAGGTGTTCGGCCCGACCGGCATCGGCGTGGTCTGGGGCAAGCGCGAGGTGCTCGAAGACATGCCCCCATGGCAGGGCGGCGGCAACATGATTGCCGACGTCACCTTCGAGAAGACCGTGTTCCAGCCGATCCCGAACAAGTTCGAGGCCGGCACCGGCAACATCGCCGATGCGGTGGGCCTGGGCGCTGCCATCGACTACGTCAACAAGGTCGGCCTCGAAAATATCGCGCGCTACGAGCACGACCTGCTGGTGTACGGCATGGCGCAGCTCGGCGCAATTCCGGGTGTGCGGCTGATCGGCACGGCGGCCGATAAGGCCAGCGTGATGTCCTTCGTGCTCGACGGCTACACCACCGAGGAAGTGGGGCATGCGCTGAACGATGAAGGCATCGCGGTGCGCACGGGTCACCACTGCGCGCAGCCGATCCTGCGGCGTTTCGGCGTCGAGACGACGGTGCGGCCTTCGCTGGCGTTCTACAACACCTTCGACGAGATCGATCGGCTGGTGACGGTGGTGCGGCGACTCGCCGGTCAGCGGCGTACGCGCTGAGCCAGGTCAGGGCTTCGATGCCAGGTGCTGCCTGAAGAAGGCGAGCACCTTGGCATTGAAATCGGCGTGGAGGGCGACGCGGTCGAAGCCGCCGGCGTCGCTGCAGATCTCCGGCAAGGCCTTCGCCATCGCCGGCGCGCAGGGCGCGAGGAAAGCGAAGTGCGCGGTGTTCGCGGGCATGTGCCAGTCCGGCGCGGTGGGCAGGTGGCTGCGGATGGCTTCCACATCGCCCGGCGTCACGCCGTCGCCGCCGCGCGCCGAGGCCCAGAGCTGGACGGGCACCGTGACCTGCTTCAGCCCTTCGGCATCGAAAAAACTCAACGGATCGACGATCACGGCCGCCTTGATGCGCGCATCGCGCACCGGGGGCGCAGGCAGTGCCTGGCGCTGGATCTGGCCGCAGAACGGAATCTTCGACGTTGGTGTGCAGAAGCGCAGGCCCAGCTTGAAGTCGGGCACCGCGCCCGTCGCCACGAGGCCGGTGTAGCCACCGCGGGAGAAGCCGAAGAAACCGACCTGTTCGGCGGCGATCTTTGTGTGGCCGGGCCACGTCTTGAGCATGTGATCCGCCAGCCGCCGCATGTCGACGGGCCGCGCGGCCAATGTCGAGAGATGTCCCCGGCGTTCCATGTCCTGGAAGTTGTCGTTCGGGTGGTTGATGGCGGCGACCACGAAGCCCGCATCCGCCAGCGCCGCCGCCGTGTCGTGGTGCCCGAGGAACGAGCCGCCCGAGCCATGCGACATCAGCACCAGCGGCAGCCCCGTGTCGGCGATGGGGCAGTCCTTGGTGGCCGAGATCGCGATCAGGCCGAACGCGATCTCGCTGGGCGCTGTCTCGCATGGCGTCCACACCGCGCCGCGCAAGGCCGGCCCGTCCTTGTCGGCCGGCACCTCGATGAAGCTGAATCCCGCGGCATGGCTCCATGCGGCAGACACACAGAGGGCGGCGGACAGGGCAAGGCGATGCAGGGTCATGGCGCGCAAATCGAAGGCTGAAAAGGCCGCCAGTGTGCCGCCTCCGGGCCCGTGCCGCCAGCCCGTTTTGCGTCGTGCGATGCGGGCGCGCTATGCTCTGTCGCTGTCCATCACGCTGCTTGTCCTTGCATGTCCCAGCCTCAGGTTTCTTCTTCCGACGCTCCCTCTGTCAATGAGTCTTGCGACGTGTTCGTGATCGGCGGCGGCCCCGCCGGCTCGACCGTCGCGGCGCTGCTGGCGCAGCAGGGCCGTCAGGTGGTGCTGGTCGAGAAAGAGCACCACCCGCGTTTTCACATCGGCGAATCGCTGTTGCCCGCGAACGTCGAGCTGTTCGACAGGCTCGGCGTGCGCGACCAGGTCGAGAAGATCGGCATGCCGAAGTTCGGCATCGAGTTCGTCTCGCCCGAGCATGAGCACCGCAGCTATGTCGAGTTCGCCGAAGGCTGGGACAAGTCGCTCGACTCTGCCTGGCAGGTGCGCCGCTCCGAACTCGACGAGCTGTTGTTCCGCAACGCCGCCACGCGCGGTGCCCAGACTTTCGAGGGCTGCAAGGTGCGCGACGTGGCCTTCGACGCCGACGGCGCGACCGTGCAGGCCGTGATGGACGACAGCGCCAAGCGCAGCTGGCGCGCCCGCTTCGTGATCGACGCCACGGGCCGCGACACGCTGCTGGCCAACAAATTCCGCTGCAAGCAGAAGAACCCCGCCCACAACAGCACCGCGCTGTTCGGCCACTTCACCAACGCCGAGCGGCTCGAGGGCAAGAAGGAAGGCAACATCAGCATCTGCTGGTTTCCACACGGCTGGTTCTGGTTCATTCCGCTGGCCGACGGCACGACCAGCGTGGGTGCGGTGTGCTGGCCCTACTACCTGAAGACGCGCGAAAAGTCGCTGAAGGAATTCTTCTACGACACCATCGCGCTGTGCCCCGTGCTGGCCGACCGCCTGAAGAACGCCACGCTCATCGACGACGCGGTGCACGCCACCGGCAACTTCTCGTACTCGAGCACGCACGCCACGGGCGACAACTATCTGCTGCTCGGCGACGCCTTCACCTTCATCGACCCGATGTTCTCTTCGGGCGTGTACCTGGCGATGCACAGCGCCTTCGACGGCGCCGAGCTGGTGGCCACCGCGCTCGACCAGCCGGCCGAGCTGGCCCGCGCCCGCGAAGGCTTCGAGGCCATGATGCGCAAGGGCCCGCGCGAGTATTCGTGGTTCATCTACCGCGTGACCAACCCGACCATCCGCGACATGTTCATGTACCCCGGCAACCCGTTCCGGGTGAAGGAAGCGCTGATGTCGCTGCTGGCCGGCGACATCTACAAGGGCACGCCGATGTGGGGCGCGCTGCGCATGTTCAAGGTGCTGTACTACGGCATCTCCCTCGCCAACTTCCGCCGCACCATGGCGGGGTGGAAGCAGCACCGCTTCAACATCCGCGACATGGGGGCGTTGAAGGGGGAGACGATCCAGAAGTCGGATTAGGCGACCCGAGGGGCGGGCTCCTGCTGCAGGGCTACCAGCCCGACATGCCGGTACTGCCGGATGCCCAGGCCTTGCTCGAAGCGCGCAGTGTCGCCACCGCATGCGCCACCCCCAACTGCGGACTGCTGAGCACATCGACCCCGAGGTCTGCCAGCAGCCCCGTCACCGGCGCCATCGACGCCTGCGCCAGCACGATCACGTCGGTGCCCTCGGCTGCGGCGCGGATCGATTCGGCCAGTGTGGCGATGTAGCGCGCGGTGTCGCCCGACTGGAAATGCACCCAGGCGTCTTCGACCAGCAGCGTGCTGGCGCGGATGCCGACACCGGCCTGCCGCGCCGCTGAAAGCACGAGCGACAACGTTGGGTCGATGGTGCTTTCGACGGCGCCGACGATCAGCACGCGCGGGCCGTTGCGCACGGCGCGGTCGGCCATGGCGCGGTCGATGCGAAGCGCCGCAAAGGCGCCGCCGGTCGCGGTCTTTTCGGCGATGCCGCCGATGGTCGAGCAGGTGCACACGACCACGGAGGCGCCGTCGGAGGCGGCGTCGCGCATGGCCTCGTGCACGCGCGCCACCAGACCGGCGTGGTCGACGCCCAGCGTGCGTGCATCGGCCAGCAGCTCTTCCATCACCAGGTGCTGCACGCGCAGCTCGGGGGCGATCTCGCGTGCCAGGCCGCCGAAGGTCTGCACATGCACCTGCGCCGTGTGGAGGAAGGCGAGCGTGTCGGTCATGGCGTGGTGGCCG
Organism: Variovorax sp. RO1; assembly: GCF_002849325.1. NCBI lineage: Bacteria > Pseudomonadati > Pseudomonadota > Betaproteobacteria > Burkholderiales > Comamonadaceae > Variovorax > Variovorax sp. RO1. Next base: position 540,293 of record NZ_PKMT01000003.1, on the reverse strand, counting down.
TTCAACCGGCCTCGCGGGCGCGACGGAACTCGTAGGCCTTGAGGTGCACGTACGCCGTGCGCAGCACCGATGGCGTGGCTGACGCGGTGCGCGGTGCGCGGGCCAGCAGGTCGCCCAGGATGTGGTCGGCCTCGACGCGCGCGCCGCGGGCCATGTCCTTGTACATCGAGGCGGTCATGGGCGAGCCGGCGGTCGTGACCACCGCACGGCCGCGCGTGAGGGCGCCGGGTCGTGGGGCAAAGCCGTTGTGGGCGGCGATGGCGCAGCACTCGTCGAAGATCGCAAGCGCCACGTCTTCGCCGCCTGCGGCCACGATGTCGCCGATGGAGGAATGCATCAGGCTCGTGAGGCCTGCAGCCGAGGCGATGAAGACCCACTTCTCCCACATGTCCTGCGCGATGGTTTCGCTCGCGGTGGCGGCGAAGTTCGCGCCGGTGAACTGGGCCGCGATGGCGTCGATGCGCGCCGAGCGGCCGCCCACGCGTTCGCCGTAGCTCAGGCTGTGCATGTCGTTCAGGTGCAGCACGCGGCCTTCGTCGTCGAGCGTGGCGGAGATCATGCACAGGCCGCCGAGCACGCGCGCCTCGCCGAAGCGCGCGACCAGTCGGTCGATGTGGCCCAGGCCGTTGAGCAGCGGAAGGATGACGGTGTCGGGCCCGACGGCGGGCGCGAACGAGTCCATGGTCGCGTCGAGGTCGTAGGCCTTGCAGCCGACCACGACCACGTCGTAGGGGCCATCGATCTGCTGGGCCAGCACGTGCTTGGGCGTCGGCAGGTCGAGGTCGCCGCAGGGGCTGCGCACGACGAGGCCGGTCGTGGCCAGCTGGGCCGCGCGGCCGGGACGCAGAAGAAAGGTCACATCGCGGCCCGCTGCGAGCAGGCGCCCGCCGAAGTAACCACCGAGTGCACCGGCACCCACCATCAGGAATCGCATCGCGCGCTGCCTCCGAAGAAACTGAAGATCGGAAGCGATGATGCCCCGGATCGCGCGCGGGCGCCTCAGGGGTGTTGCGAGGCCACCAGCCGTTCGCGGGCAAAGGCGCGCAGGTCGAGGCCGTGCGCGCTCTCGCGGCCCAGCACACGGTCGGCGATGGCGTCACCCAGCCCCGCCGAGTGCTTGAAGCCGTGGCCGGAGCAGGCCGAGACGATCAGCACATTCGGCAGGCCGTCGAGTGCGTCGATCACGAAGCGGCGGTCGGGCGTGACGGTGTACATGCAGGCGCGGGCCTTGAGCGCCTGGCCTTTGATCTGCGGAAAGCGACCGGCGACGCGGTCGCGGTACATGGTGGCGGTTTCGTCGGCGCTCACGTCGCGCTCGAGGGTGTCGGGCGTGGTGGCGTCGACGTACTGCTCGGTGGCGACCTTCAGCGCGGGCTGCGATGCGTCGGAGGCCGGAAAGCCGTACATGTAGTCTTCCTGCGCGTCGCCGAACATCCAGATGAAGATCGGAAAACGCCCCGGCGTGAAGTCGGCCGCGGCGGCGGGGCCGGTGTCGAACCAGTGCATCACCTGCCGGTGCACGGAGAAGTCGGCCTGCCAGTCGGTGCGTGCCTGCCGGCCGAGGAACTCGGGCAGCCACGCACCGGCCGCAACCACCACCTGGTCGGCGGTGAAGCTCGCGGTTTCGGTGCGCACGCGCACGGTGTCGCCGTTGCCCACGGGCTCGACGCTCAGCACGCGCTCGCCGGTGCGGGTCTGTGCGCCGTCGGCGCGGGCCACGGCGAGCTGGGCGGCGATGGCGTCTTCAGGCCGCACGAAGCCGGCGTCGCGTTCGAGGTAGCCGATCTCGTCGCCCTGCAGATGGAACTGCGGGTAGCGCGCGCGGATGCCGTCCGCGTCGAGCACCTCGTGCGCGATGTCGAAGCGCTCGGCGCAGGCGATGGTGCCGCGCACGAAGTCGGACTTGCCGTGGTGCGCGGCCACGCGGTCGCGCGGTGCGAGGACGAGGCCGCCGGTGGTGGTCATCAGCGTGCGATCGGTGCGGGCCTCGAGCTCGCGCCAGATGGCGTGCGAGCGGTGCACCAGCGGCACGTACTCGTCGCCTTCGCCGACGGCCAGCCGCGTGATGCGCGAATCGCCGTGCGATGAGCCGCGGTCGTGCGGCGGCGCGAACTGGTCGATGCCGAGCACGCGTGCGCCGCGTTGTGAGAGCTGGTAGAGGGTGGCCGCGCCGAGGGCGCCGAGGCCGATGACGATCGCGTCGTAATGAGAGAGGGAACGGGTCACGGGGCGGAGGGTGTCGTCGTCACACAAGGTTCAGGTCGAGAAAAGCATCCTTCACCGCGATGGGCTGGGGAATGAGCTTCAGCTGCGCGAACACATCGGCCAGGCCCTGCTGCTCGCGGGCGATGGCGGGCGTGAGCGCCACCACGCCATAGTGCCGCCGTTCGGTCGCCAGCGCCAGCACCTTGGGCTCGACCTTGAGCTGCGGTGCGAGCGTGGCCACCACGTCGCCGGGGTGAGCCTGCGCCCAGTCGTTGGCCTTGCGCAGTTCAGCGAACACGGTGCGCAGCGTGTCGGCGTTGGTGCGCGCGAAGCCGGGCTGCGCGAAGTGGTAGGTGCGGTTGCCGCTCAGGCCGGTGCCGTCGAACAGCAGGCGCGATTCGGTCGCCACCTGCGCGCCGGCCAGGAACGGGTCCCACAGGCCGATGGCCGCGACGCTGCCCGACTGGTAGGCGGCGACGGTGTCGGAGGCCGTGACGATGTAGACCGGATCGATGTCTTCATAGCGCAGGCCGGCCGCTTCGAGCGCGCGGATCAGCACGTACTGCGTGTTGTAGCCGCGGCCGGTGACAACCTTCTTGCCCTTGAGGTCGCGCACGCTGCGGATCGGCGAGTCGCGCGGCACCAGGAAGCCGACGCCGCCGGGGTAGGGGGTTTCGGCCGCGAGGTAGACCAGGCCCTTGCCGCTGGCCTGCTGGAACACGCCGATGCCGTCGGAGGCATGGCCGAAGTCGATGGCGCCGGCTGCCAGCGCTTCCGACAGCTGGCTGCCGCCGAGGAACTCGCGCCACTCGACGTTCACGCCGGCCGGTGCCAGCGCCTTCTCGAGCTGGCCCGTGCCCTTGAGGATGTTGAGCGTGTTGAACTTCTGGTAGCCGATGCGCAGGGTGCGGGCGCGCGTCTGGGCGAACAGCGGGGCCGATGCGGCGACGAGGGCTGAGGCGGCGCCGGCCTGGAGCAGGCGGCGGCGGGAAGACGAGGAAAAGGTGTGCATGGCGTCGGCGAAAAATCGGCGACTGTAGGTGCGGGCGGCGCGCCGGGCCACGAAGCTTTTGTCATGTGCTCATGCACAAACTGGCGCACGTCACTACAAAGCGATGCATGAACTTTTCCGGAAAAGGTCATGGGGCCTTCGCATAATCGTCGTCGTCATTCCGACCCTCTCACTCAAGGAGCTTCATTCATGGCACAGACCCGGATCGCCGTCATCGTCGGCAGCCTGCGCAAGGATTCGTTCAACCACAAGCTGGCGTTGGCGCTGGCGCACCTGGCGCCGTCGGACTTCACCTTCGAAACCCTGCGCATCGACGACCTGCCGCTGTACAACCAGGACGACGATGGCAACCAGGCCGCTTCGGTGAAGCGCCTCAAGAGCGAGGTCGCGGCCGCGCAGGGCGTGCTGTTCGTCACGCCCGAATACAACCGCTCGATTCCCGGCGTGCTGAAGAACGCCATCGATCACGCATCGCGCCCCTACGGCCAGAGCGTCTGGGCCGGCAAGCCGACCGGCGTGGTCGGCATCTCGGTGGGCGCCATCGGCACCGCGCTGGCGCAGCAGCACCTGCGCAACATCCTGGCCTACCTCGACGCGCCCACGATGGGCGGGCCCGAAGTGTTCCTGCAGGCGAAGGAAGGCCTGTTCGACGACAAGGGCCACATCGGCAACGAAGGCACGCAGAAGTTCCTGCAGGGCTGGATGGACAAGTACGTGGCCTGGGTGAAGAGCCATTCGGCTGCCTGACGAATCGGGCGCCGTTCGACGCCCATGAGAAAGCCGCCCCTTGTGAGGGCGGCTTTCTTTTTGGAACTGACGATTTGATTGTCGCTATTTCAACTGAATTGAAAAATTGAATTCAATATCGATCAATTGGGTGTGGAAAATTATCGAACCGTATTTCCAACGACATAGCCGCCATCGACCGGCAAATCGGTGGCCGTAATGAACGCGGCGGCCGGACTGGCATAAAAAATCGCGGCGCCAACCAGATCTTCGGTCGATCCCCAGCGCTTGAGCGCGGAATGGCCGGCAATCAGGTCGTGGCTCTTTGGCACGCTCCACAGCACTTTCGTCATATCGGTCTTGTGGTATCCCGGAGAAATCGTGTTGACCCGCACGCCATGGGGACCGTACGCGTGCGCCAATGTTCGGGTCAAGCCGAGAAGCCCGGTCTTGCTCGCGGCATAGGCGGGAATTTCGGGCTCGACAAGATAGCTGAGCATCGACGAGATATTGATGATGCTGCCCTTCGCGCGGATCAGGTGCTCGCGAAAGGCGTACGACATGCGCATGACGCCATTGAGGTTGACGTTGATCACATCGAGGAAGACTTCCTCGGTATGTTCTGCCTCGCCGCAAAGGATGCCCTGTGCGTTGACCAGAACGTCGAGCGTTTCAAATCTTGCGGCAAACGCCTTGATGCCGTCGCCATCGCGTGCATCGAGGAGTTCGAAGCGAATGGATTGATTTGCCGGATTTAGCCTTTCCCTAGCGATCTTTTCAGGACTGCTTCCGGTGGCCACGACCGATGCACCGAGCCTCGCAAAGCCGTGCGCAATTGCGAGCCCGATGCCACTGGTGGCGCCCGATACCACAATGGATTTTCCATTGAAGAGGTCGCCGCGAAAGGTGTCGAGCAGGGTGTCTCTGTCTGTCTGATTTTCTTGCATGATTGGCCAGGAAGTGGTTGACTGCCGAATTGGCCAAAAAAGATTATCAGTGTTGGGTTGCTTTGGATATTTGATTCAAATGGAATTAACCAAAGACCTAAATGTTTGCAAAGGTCTGTTGTTTTGGGCGATTTGAGGCGTGCGCGGTGAAATGGGGTGCGCGCCGCACTGGCCCAGCGCGAAGGCACCCCGTGGCGAGGTGCTTCGGCAAGAGAAAGGCCAAAAAGCCGCGTCGGGTCCCTGCCACTGAGACCCAACGGGCTGTGAGCCGGCCGGCAAGGCTCAGGCAGCCTGGGCAATGTCCTTTTGGTTGGCTGCTTCAGCGGTCGCCACCACGATGTCGGCGCGGGCGGCGGTCAGTGCGGCGGCCTTGGGCGCGTCACCCATCGCGATGCCTTCGGCGCGCACGAAGCGCACGTCGGTGATGCCGAAGAAGCCGAAGATCACCTTCAGGTAGCTCTCCTGGTGTTCCGCGGCCTGACCGCCTTCGGAGGTCGAGTAGATGCCGCCGCGGCTCGACGCCACGATGATGGTCTTGCCGCCGGCCAGGCCCACGGCGCCCTTGCCGGTGTACTTGAAGGTGCGGCCGGCTTGGGCGAGGCGGTCGATCCAGGCCTTGAGCTGGGTCGGGATGGTGAAGTTGTACAGCGGGGCGCCGATCACGACGACATCGGCGGCAAGGAACTGGGTCACCAGCTTTTCCGACAGGGCGTTCTCGCGCAGCTGCGCTTCGGTCGGCTGGGCTTGCACGCCGGTCTTGATGCCGAGGGCGTCGGCGCCGAAGTGCGAGGGCGCGTCCACGGCGAGGTCAAGGTACTCGACCTGGGTGTTGGGGTGGGCGGCGCGCCAGGCGGCGACTGTTTCGGCGGTCAGCTGGCGCGAGGTGGAGCCGGCGGCCAGGATGCTGGAGTCGATGTGGAGCAGCTTCATGTCAGTCAATCACTTTCTGTGCAAGGTGTCGGCGCTGAGAAGTGGCCGGCGTTGGGAGTATTCTATTTTTGATGTGAGTGACTGATAAGTAGCCAAAATTTGATCAGATCGTTCTGTTTGCAGGACAATGAAGCGATGCAAGACCTCAACGACATGGTTTTCTTCGCCGAGGTGGCCGAACGGGGCGGCTTTGCCGCCGCCAGCCGGGCGCTGGGCATTCCCAAATCGCGCCTGTCGCGCCGCGTGGCCGAGCTCGAGGAGCGGCTGGGCGTGCAGCTGATGCAGCGCAGCACGCGGCGCCTGTCGCTCACGCCGGCCGGCGAGATCTATCTGCGGCACGCTTCGGCGATGCGCGATGCGGCCCAGGCGGCGGCAGAAGCGGTGGCGCAGGTGCAGACCGAGCCGAGCGGGCTGGTGCGGTTGACCTGCCCGGTCACCATCTCGCACAGCGGGCTGGCGCAGCTGATTCCGCTGTTCATGGCGCGTTATCCGGCGGTGCGCGTCGACATCCGCGTCATCAACCGGCCGGTGGACCTGATCGAAGAGGGCATCGACATCGCATTGCGCGTGCGCCCCACCATCGAGGACAGCACCGTGCTCGTGGCCAAGACCTTCGGCCACAGCCGCGGCGTGCTGGTCGCGAGCCCGGCGCTGCTGGCAGAACACGGGCCGATCGACACGCCCGCCGACCTCGCGAAGCTGCCGACGGCGGCCATGTCGGTCAACGGGGAAGGGCGCGCCGAATGGCGGCTCGAAGGCCCGGAAGGCCGCAGCCACCTGCATGTGCACACGCCGCGCTACGTGGCCGACGACCTCGCCACGCTGCAGTTCGGCGCACTGGGCGGCGTCGGCGCGACGCTGCTGCCCGACTACATGTGCAGCGCCGACGTCGAGGCCGGCCGGCTGGTGCGGGTGCTGCCCGGCTGGGGGCCGTCGCCCGTGGTGGCGCACATGGTGTTTCCGACGCGTCGGGCGCTGGTGCCGGCGGTGCGGCGGCTGATCGATTTCCTGTCCGAGCACCTGCAGAGCGAGCAGATGCGGATGTTCTGAGGCCGGATTGCTATCTAAAAGATAGCGTCACGCCAGGGCTTCGCAGGTTCTATATGCGAAAAACGTCATATACAAACAAACAGATATTCGTTTGCCATTGAAGCAGCGGTTCGCACAATCCAGGGCTTCACCCCCTCCTTGGAGCGACCATGGCAACCCTGCGACTCGGCGACACCGCCCCCAATTTCACCCAGGACTCCAGCGAAGGCCCGATCGACTTCTACCAGTGGGCCGGCGATTCGTGGATCGTGTTCTTCTCGCACCCGGCCGATTTCACGCCCGTGTGCACCACCGAACTCGGCAAGACCGCGGCGCTGTCGGGCGAGTTCGCCAAGCGCGGCGTGAAGCCCATCGCGCTGAGCGTTGACCCGGCCACCAAGCACAAGGAGTGGATCAGCGACATCAACGAGACGCAGAACACCACCGTCAACTTCCCGATCATTGCGGACGCCGACCGCAAGGTGGCCGACCTGTACGACCTGATCCACCCGAACGCGTCGGCCACGGCCACCGTTCGCAGCGTGTTCATCATCGATCCGAAGAAGGTGATCCGCACCACCATCACCTACCCGGCATCGACCGGTCGCAACTTCGACGAGATCCTGCGCGTGATCGACTCGCTGCAGCTCACCGACAGCCACAAGGTCGCCACGCCCGTGAACTGGAAGGACGGCGACGACGTCGTCATCGTGCCGAGCATCCAGGACCCGGCCGAACTGGCCGAGCGCTTCCCCAAGGGCTTCAAGGCCGTCAAGCCTTACCTGCGGATCACGCCGCAGCCCAACAAGTAAGAAGCCGCAGGACCGCGCCGTCATGCAGACTCGTGTCGTCATCGTGCCCGGTTGGCGCGACTCCGGGCCCGGCCATTGGCAGAGCCTGTGGGAAGCGCGCATTCCCGGCGCGGCGCGGGTCGCGCAGGACGACTGGGCCTCGCCCAAGCGCGACGCCTGGGTGCCCGCGCTGGCCAAGCTCGTGCTCGAAAGCGAAGGCCCCGTGGTCATCGCGGCGCACAGCCTGGGCTGCATCGCCACGGCGCACCTGCCGCCCGAGGCCGCCGCCCGCATCCAGGGTGCGCTGCTGGTGGCGCCGGCCGACCCGGAGCGCCGCGCGGTGCTGTCCGACTTCGCGCCCGTGCCGTACGCGGCGCTGCCGTACCGCAGCATCGTGGTGGCGAGCAGCAACGATCCTTATTGCCCCATCCGCCTGGCCGGCGCCTACTCGCGCGCCTGGGGCAGCGAGTTCGTGCGCATGCAGAATGCGGGGCACATCAACATCGATTCGGGGCACGGAGACTGGCCGCTCGGCCTGGCCCTGCTGCAATCGTTGACCGACGAACCCGCCGCCTGGTCGGCCGGTCGTGAATTTTCAGACAACCTGGCAACCACATGACTTCCAGAATCAAGACCTTCGCTGCCGTGCTCGCGCTGGCGTCCTCCGCACTCGCCGGCAGCACTGCCTTTGCCCAAGGCACGGGCCTGCTGAACGCCTCGTACGACGTGGCCCGCGAGTTCTACAAGGACTACAACGCGGCCTTCGTGGCGAACTACAAGAAGACCACGGGCAAGGACGTCAAGATCGACCAGTCGCACGGTGGCTCCAGCGCCCAGGCGCGCGCCGTGGCCGACGGCCTCGACGCCGATGTGGTCACCATGAACACCTCGACCGACATCGACTTCCTGGCCGGTACCGGCGTGGTCGCCAAGGACTGGAACAAGAAGTTTCCCGAGAACGCATCGCCCACCACCTCGACCATGCTGCTGCTGGTGCGCAACGGCAACCCCAAGGGCATCAAGGACTGGGACGACCTGATCAAGCCGGGCGTGCAGGTCGTGATCGTCAACCCCAAGACCGGCGGCAACGGCCGCTACGCCTACCTGGCTGCCTGGGGCTACATCAAGAAGAAGGGCGGCACCGACGCCCAGGCTGCCGAGTTCGTCGGCAAGCTGTTCAAGAACGTGCCGGTGCTGGCACGCGGCGGCCGCGACGCGACCACCGCCTTCCTGCAACGCAACATCGGCGACGCGCTGATCACCTTCGAATCCGAAGTGGTCTCGATCGACCGTGAATTCGGCACCGGCAAGGTCGACTCGGTGTACCCGTCGATCTCCATCGTGGCCGAGAACCCCGTTGCCATCGTCGAGCGCACCGTCAAGAAGAAGGGCACGGGCGAGCTCGCCAAGGCCTACCTCGACTGGCTGTACTCCGAAGAAGCGCAGGAAATCGCCGCCAAGCATGCGCTGCGTCCGCGTTCGCAGGCCGTGCTCAAGAAGTACGCCTCGACCTTCAAGCCGCTGCAGCTGTTCACGGTGCAGGAACTGTTCGGCAGCCTGAGCGAAGCGCAGAAGGTGCACTTCAATGACGGCGGTCAGTTCGACAAGCTGTACACCCCTGGCGCGAAGTAAATGAGCGGCGCTGCTTCTTCGGCGCTCCCGGCAGCGGGAGCGCCTTTTTCACGTGCCAACCGGGCAGGGGGCGCCAAGCGCGTGCTGCCCGGTTTCCACATCACGCTCGGCTTCACGGTCTTCTATCTGTGCCTGATCGTGCTGATCCCGCTGTCGGCGCTGGTCTTCAAGACCTTCACGATGACCTGGGAGCACTTCTGGGTGTCGGTGACCGCGCCGCGCGTGATGGCCTCGTACCGCCTGACCTTCGGCGCCTCGCTGATCGCCGCCATGGTGAACGCGGTGTTCGGCCTGCTCGTGGCCTGGGTGCTGGTGCGCTACAAGTTTCCGGGCAAGCGCATCGTCGATGCGCTGGTCGACCTGCCGTTCGCGCTGCCCACGGCCGTGGCCGGCATCTCGCTCACGGCGCTGCTCGCGGGCAACGGTTGGGTCGGGCAACTGCTCGAGCCGTACGGCATCAAGCTGGCGTTCACGCCGGCGGGCATCGTGATTGCGCTGATCTTCATCGGGCTGCCGTTCGTGGTGCGCACGGTGCAGCCGGTGCTCGAAGACACCGAGAAAGAACTGGAAGAAGCCGCGACGTCGCTGGGCGCCACGCGCCTGCAGACCTTCACCCGGGTGATCTTTCCGGCGATTGCGCCGGCATTGCTCACGGGCTTTGCCATGGCCTTCGCACGTGCCATCGGCGAGTACGGCTCGGTGATCTTCATCGCCGGCAACATGCCGATGATTTCCGAGATCACGCCGCTCATCATCATCGGCAAGCTGGAGCAGTACGACTACACGGGCGCCACGGCGGTCGCGCTGGTGATGCTGGTGCTGTCGTTCATCCTGCTGCTGGTCATCAACGGCCTGCAAGCCTGGCAGCGCAAGCGCGCGGGGGCATGACATGAGCGCACCTTCAAAAATCATCCGCCGCGCGCAGGCCGGCACCACCGAGTCGGCCTGGGTCCGCTGGACGCTGATCGGCGTCGCCCTCGTGTTCATGTTCCTGTTCCTCGTGCTGCCGCTGGCGGCCGTGGCGGTCGAGGCGCTGCGCAAGGGTCTCGGCGCCTACCTCGAGGCGCTGAAGGAACCCGATGCGTGGAGCGCCATCCGCCTCACGCTCATCACCGCCGCCATCGCGGTGCCGATGAACCTCGTCTTCGGCGTGGCCGCGGCCTGGGCCATCGCCAAGTTCGAGTTCCGCGGCAAGGCCTTTCTCACCACGCTGATCGACCTGCCGTTCGCGGTGTCGCCGGTGGTGGCGGGCCTGATCTACGTGCTGGTGTTCGGCGCGCAGGGTTGGTTCGGCCCGTGGCTCGCGGAGCACGACATCAAGATCATCTTTGCCGTGCCCGGCATCGTGCTGGCCACCGTGTTCGTGACCTTCCCCTTCATTGCGCGCGAACTCATTCCGCTGATGCAGGCGCAGGGCACCGACGAAGAGCAGGCCGCCATCGTGCTCGGCGCGACCGGCTGGCAGACCTTCTGGCGCGTGACCTTGCCCAACATCAAGTGGGGCCTGCTGTATGGCGTGATCCTGTGCAATGCGCGCGCCATGGGCGAGTTCGGCGCGGTGTCGGTGGTGTCGGGCCACATCCGCGGCCAGACCAACACGATGCCGCTGCACGTCGAAGTGCTCTACAACGAATACCAGTCGGTGGCCGCCTTCGCGGTGGCCTCGCTGCTGGCGATCCTGGCGCTGGTCACCCTGGTGATCAAGTCGGTCATCGAGTGGCGCCATGAGCGCGAAATGAAAGCCATCGCCGAGCTGCCGCCCGAGCGTCCCCCCGAGCCTTCGGCGGCCTGAGAAGACGAGAGAACAAGACCATGAGCATCGAAATCCGCAACATCAGCAAGCAGTTCGGCGACTTCCGGGCGCTGAACAACGTGAACCTCGACGTCGAGTCGGGTGAACTCGTCGCGCTGCTCGGCCCCTCGGGCTGCGGCAAGACCACGCTGCTGCGCATCATCGCGGGCCTGGAAACGGCCGACACCGGCAGCATCCATTTCTCGGGCGAAGACACGACCGACGTGCACGTGCGCGAACGCCAGGTCGGCTTCGTGTTCCAGCACTACGCGCTGTTCCGCCACATGACCGTGTTCGAGAACGTGGCCTTCGGCCTGCGCGTGAAGCCGCGCAAGGAGCGCCCGAGCGACGCGCAGATCAAGCAGAAGGTGACCGACCTGCTCAAGCTGGTGCAGCTCGACTGGCTGGCCGACCGCTACCCGTCGCAGCTGTCCGGCGGCCAGCGCCAGCGCATCGCGCTGGCCCGCGCGCTGGCGGTGGAGCCCAAGGTGCTGCTGCTCGACGAACCCTTCGGCGCGCTCGACGCCAAGGTGCGCAAGGAACTGCGCCGCTGGCTGCGCCGGCTGCACGACGAGCTGCACGTCACCTCGATCTTCGTCACGCACGACCAGGAAGAAGCGCTCGAAGTGGCCGACCGCGTGGTGGTCATCAACAAGGGCCGCATCGAGCAGGTCGGCTCGCCGCAGGACGTGTGGGACAAGCCCGCGAGCCCGTTCGTCTACGGCTTCCTCGGCGACGTGAACCTGTTCCACGGCCGGGCCGACAACGGCGCCGTGCAACTGGACGGCATGCGCATCGACTCGCCCGAGCACAGCACCGCGCGCGACGCCAAGGCACTGGCCTACGTGCGCCCGCACGACCTGGACGTGACCCGCTATGTGGCGGGCGCCACCGGCATCGTCGCCACGCTGTCGCGCGCGATTGTGGTCGGACCGATCGCGCGGCTGGAACTTGAGCCCACCGAAACGAATCCAGATAATCCGGGCTCCGGAACCATCATCGAAGCGCAACTCCCTGCGCAACAGTTCCGCGACCTGGGCTTGAAGGAAGGCGACACCGTCGTCGCCAACCCCCGCAAGGCCAGGGTGTTCGTAGAAGAAGATTGGGTGTCTCCTTGATCCATTGGTACTTCGGCGCGCCGCGCCGCGCGCTCGCGCTGATCTGCCTGGCCTGTGTCCTGATGCTGGCCTTCGGGCTGTATCTGCAACACGTGGTCGGGCTCGAACCCTGTCCCATGTGCATCGTGCAGCGCTATGCGCTGATGCTCGTGGCGCTGTTCACGGGCCTTGCTGCGCTGTTCAACAGCCGCGGCCTGCAGGTGACGGGCGGGCTGCTGGCACTGGCGGCGGCGGTGGGCGGTGCCTACACGGCGGCGCAGCAGAGCTGGCTGCAGTGGTATCCGCCCGAAGTCGTCTCGTGCGGGCGTGACCTGTACGGGATGATCGAGACCTTCCCGCTCAAGCGCGCGCTGCCGATGATCTTCCGCGGCGGCGGCGACTGTTCCAAGATCGACTGGTCGCTGTTCGGCCTGACGCTGGCGAACTGGTCGTTCATTGCGTTCACGGTGCTGGCGCTGTTGCTCCTCACCTTGCTGCTGCGTCGGCGCACGGCGCGCTGAGTTCTTTTTCAGTAATTTCTGCGGCGTGGCCCGCTGCCTTTCAAGGGCAGCGGGCCACGCCGTTTTCAATGGCCGCGCTGCTGCGGGCCGAGGCAAAGGCCCGTCGAAACTGCGTGCTTTAGCAGGCCTTCAGCAACCGGGGCTAGGATCAATCGCATCCTTTCCCGCGCTTCGCCGCCCGTTTCATCCCACTTTCACTGCATGCCCACCACTCCCTCGCGACGATCGCGCAAGCTCCTTGTCGGCCTGGCCTTGCTCGTCGTGCTGGCCATCGCGGCCTTCTTCTGGCTGAGCCCGCCGAAGAAAAGCGACTACCTCACCGCCACCGTGCAGCGCGGCGACCTGGAGAACGCGGTGCTCGCCACCGGCGTGCTGCAGGCCTTCAAGCAGGTCGAGGTGGGCGCGCAGGTGTCCGGCCAGCTCAAGTCACTGAAAGTGGTGCTCGGCCAGACGGTGAAGAAGGGCGACTGGCTCGCCGAGATCGATCCCGTCATCTCGCAGAACACCTTCGCGCAGGAGCAGGCCAAGCTCGAGAACCTGCAGGCTCAGAAACTCGCGAAGGAAGTCCGCGTGAAGCAGGCAGAGCTCACTTGGGCGCGCCAGCGCGAGATGCTGGCGCAGGACGCCGCCGCGCGCCAGGACCTGGAAGGCGCCGACACCGAACTGCGCGCACTGCGCGCCGACGGCGTGTCGCTCGACGCGCAGATCCGCCAGCAGAAACTGGCCCTGGCCTCGGCGCAGACCAACCTGTCGTACACGCGCATCATGGCGCCCATCGACGGCGACGTGGTGTCGATCAGCACGCTCGAAGGCCAGACCGTGGTGGCCTCGTTCCAGGTGCCCACGCTGATGAAACTGGCCGACCTGTCGACCATGACCGTGAAGGCCCAGGTGTCCGAGGCCGACGTGGTGCGCGTGAAGGCCGGCCAGCCCGTGTACTTCACCATCCTCGGCGACCCCGACACGCGCTACCACGGCACGCTGCGCGCGGTGCAGCCCTCGCCCGAGAAGATCAACAACGCCGTGTTCTTCAACGCGCTGTTCGACGTGCCCAACCCCGACCGCACGCTGCGCGTCGACATGACGGCGCAGGTCGCCATCCTGCTGGGCGAGGCGAAGCAGGCGCTGACCGTGCCGCTCACCGCGCTCGGCGCGCGCGACAAGGAGGGCCGCCATGAAGTGCGCGTGCTCCTGCCCGACCAGCGCGTGGAAAAGCGGCAGGTGCGCATCGGCATCCGCAACAACTTCCAGGCCCAGGTGCTCGAAGGCCTGAAGGAAGGCGACAACGTCATCACCGGCGACGCCTCGGCGCTGGAGAAGACCGACGGCAGCACGAACGACAACGGCGGCGGCAACCGGAGGCCGCGCCAGTGACGCAGCCGCTGCTGACCCTGCGCGGCATCGGCCGCAGCTTTCCCTCGGGCGAGCAGGAGGTCCAGGTGCTGAAGGACGTCGACCTGGACATCGGCCACGGCGAAATGCTGGCCATCGTCGGTGCCTCGGGCTCGGGCAAGTCGACGCTCATGAACATCCTCGGCTGCCTTGACCGGCCGACCACCGGCACCTACACCGTGTCGGGCCAGGACGTCGGCACGCTCGACAGCGACGCGCTCGCCGCGCTACGGCGCGAGCACTTCGGCTTCATCTTCCAGCGCTACCACCTCATGCAGCACCTGACGGCCACCGGCAACGTCGAGGTGCCCGCCGTCTACGCCGGCACCGAGGGCACGGCGCGCGACGCGCGGGCGCGGCAGCTGCTCGCGCGCCTGGGCCTCGAAGACCGCACCGAGCACCGGCCGAGCCAGCTCTCGGGCGGCCAGCAGCAGCGCGTGAGCATCGCGCGCGCGCTGATGAACGGCGGGCAGGTCATCCTGGCCGACGAGCCGACCGGCGCGCTCGACAGCAAGAGCGGCCAGGAGGTCATCGGCATCCTGCGCGAGCTGCATGCGCAGGGGCACACCATCATCATCGTGACGCACGACATGCAGGTGGCGCGCTGCACCGAACGCATCATCGAGATCGCCGACGGCGTGATCGTTGGCGACCGGCCGAACGTGCCGTCCGTGGCCGCGCCCGCGCAGACGGTCGGCGACGACACCCCCACGCCGCCCGCCATGACGCGTCCCACGCTCGGCATCGCACGCTTCAGCACCGGCTGGGCCCGCTTCTCCGAGGCCTTTCGCATGGCCTGGCGCTCGATGATGGCGCACCGCATGCGCACGGCGCTGACCATGCTGGGCATCATCATCGGCATCACCTCGGTGGTGTCGATCGTGGCCATCGGGGAGGGCGCCAAGCGCTTCGTGCTGGCCGACATCAAGGCCATCGGCACCAGCACGCTCGACATCTACCCGGGCCGCGACTTCGGCGACGACAAGGCAGCGAGCATCCGCACGCTGCTTCCGGCCGACCTGCAGGCCATTGCCGCGCAGCCCTTCGTGCACAGCGTCACGCCGACCACCATGCGCAGCCTGCGCCTGCGCTACCGCAGCGCCGACGTCAATGGCAACGTGAACGGCGTCAGCGACAACTTCTTCAGCGTGCGCGACATCCAGATGGCCAGCGGTGCGCCGTTCAACGCCAACGACGTGCGGCAGCAGTCGCAGGTGGTGGTGATCGACCAGAACACGCGGCGCAAGCTCTTTCCCGAGGGCACCGACCCGATCGGCAAGGTCATCCTGGTGGGCAGCCTGCCGTGCACGGTGATTGGCGTGGCGCAGGAAAAGAAGAGCATGTTCAGCGAGAACAAGTCGCTCAACATCTGGCTGCCCTACAGCACCGGCGCGAGCCGCCTGTTCGGCCAGCAGCACTTCGACGGCATCACCGTGCGCATCCGCGACGACCAGCCCACCAAGGCGGCCGAGGAAAGCATCGTGCGGCTGCTCACGCTGCGCCACGGCGGCAAGGACTTCTTCACCTTCAACATGGACAGCATCGTGAAGACGGCCGAGCGCACGAGCCAGTCGCTCACCTTGCTCTTGTCGCTGATCGCGGTGATCTCGCTCGTGGTGGGCGGCATCGGCGTGATGAACATCATGCTGGTGTCGGTGACCGAGCGCACCCGCGAGATCGGCATCCGCATGGCCGTGGGCGCGCGCCAGAGCGACGTGCTGCAGCAGTTCCTGACCGAGGCCGTGCTCGTGTGCCTGGTCGGCGGTTTCATCGGCGTGATGCTGTCGTACGGCATCAGCTTTCTGTTCTCGGTGTTCGTGAAGCAATGGCAAATGATCTTTTCGCTGGGGGCCGTGGTGTCGGCCTTCCTGTGCGCGTCGCTCATCGGCGTGCTGTTCGGTTACCTGCCGGCGCGCAACGCCGCGCGGCTCGACCCCATCGAGGCACTGGCTCGTGAATAGCGCGCGCCTGACCTTGGGAGCGCTCGCCATCGCGTTGGCGCTCGGCGGCTGCACGCTGTTCCAGCCGGAGCGGCGCGAGCAACGGCCGCTCGGCTTGCCGCAGGCGTGGCAGCAGCAGCAACAGCCCGTGCCACAGAACGCAGCGGCCATGCCGCAGACCCGCTGGTGGACCGCCTTCAACGACGTGCGGCTCGACACCCTGATCGACAACGCCCTGCGCACCAACAACAACCTGGCCGCCGCCAGCATCCGCGTGCAGCGCGCGCAGTTGCAGGCCGGCCTGGCGAACACGAACCTCACGCCGGGCGTGACGGGGCAACTCGGCACCAACCGCAGCCTCGACCTGAAGCGAGGCAACGTGGCCGGGTCGACCGCGAGCTCCTCGCTGAACCTGAGCTACGAAATCGACCTCTGGGGCCGCCTGTCGGCGCAACGCAGCGCAGCCGACTGGGAGCTGCAGGCCACCCAGTCCGACCGCGAAGCCACGGCACTGGCGCTGGTCGGCACGACCGCCGGGCTGTACTGGCAAAGCGGCTACCTGAACCACCGCATTGCGCTGAGCGAAGCCGGCATGGCCGACGCACGGCGCATCCAGGCGCTGGTGCGCGCCAAGTACGCGGCGGGCGCCGTGTCCGGGCTCGATGTCGCGCAGGCGGGCCAGAACCTCGCGAGCCAGGAGGCGGCGCACACGCAGCTGCTGCAACAGCGCGTCGAGGCGCGCAACGCGCTGGCGATCCTGTTCGACATGCCGCCCGACACCCCGAGGGAGGAGCCCTCGCAGTTGCCGGACACGGCCTTGCCCGTGATCGATGCCGGCCTGCCCGCGAGCCTGCTGGGCCGCCGGCCCGACCTGCGTGCCGCGGAGCAGCGCCTGCGGGCGTCGCTGGCGAACGTCGATGCGACCCGCACCGGCTTCTACCCGACGCTGAGTCTCACAGGCTCGCTGGGCGCGGGAAGCAATGCACTGGGCGAGGTCCTGAAGAACCCCATCGCCACGCTGGGTGCCGGGCTGGTGTTGCCTTTCCTGCAATGGAACACCGCGCGACTGACCGTCGCCGTGTCGCAGACGCAGTACGAAGAAGCGGTCGTCGGGTTTCGTCAGTCGCTGTACACGGCCTTGTCCGAGGTGGAGAACACGCTGTCGTCACGCACCCAACTGCAGGACGAAAGCGTGAAGCTGGCCTTGGCGCTGCAGCAGGCGCAGCGCGCGGAAGCCCTGTCGGAAGTGCGCTACCGCGCCGGTGCTACCGCGCTGCAGCCGGTGCTAGATGCCAAGGACAAACGCCGCATCGCAGAGGTGTCCGTGGCGCAGAACCGGTTGAACCAGCTCAACGCCACGATGACGCTGTACAAGGCGCTGGGCGGCGCGGCCACCGTCGAGTAGGAAGAGAGAAACGGCTCCCACGCCACGGCAGGTGCCCGGCAGGCGGTGCGGTGTGGGCGGCCCCTCTGTGCCGCCGAGGAGCGCAGCGTTTCGCGGATCAGGGCTTGCAGCTGTTTGAGCCGAAGGCGAGTTCTGCAAGACCCCGCGAAACGCGAGCACCGCAGGGGAGCCCGAAGGGCCGGCACAGTGGGGCCGACCGCGCCGTGCCGCCTGTCGGGCGCCCCTCAAAAAGGGACTCAACAGGCTGTTGATTTTCTTCCCCGCGTCAACGGGCCTGCGAGGTCATCGTGGTGGTCGAATTCGACCGGGTTGAAATCGAGGCAGGCCCCGCCCTTGGGTATCCTGCAGGCCCTCACGGTGGTGCTGCACCACCGTCTACGACAACGACAAGCCGACTTATGTACAGGGACCTTTCTCTCGCCGCCGAAATGCTCATCCTCTGGGTCGCAGCGCCACTGGGCGCGCTCGGCCTGGCCGCCATGCTGGCGAGCGTGCTGGCGCCGGACCGCCTGCTGTTCGATGCGGGCTACGCCTGCGTGCCCCACGGGACGCAGCTGCGGCTCTTTCCACGCCACATGCGCATCGGCAGGTTCATGTGGTGGCTGATGGGCCTGGGCGTCCTGCTCCTGGGGCTGGCGATGCTGTCGGCCGCGCCGATGATGATTGCCGGGCTCGTAGAGGAATCGCCCGAGGCCTGGTACCACTGGCTGCTGTTCGGCGCGCTGACGGTGGCGATGATCGGCACTGGCGCCTTCATGTGCTGGCTGGGCTGCAGGCTGATGCGCCTGCGCTGGTTCGGCGGGCCGCTGCGGGAGACCCGCTTCTGCGTCGATCCTGAAAGCGGCGAGCGCAGCATCGAAATCCGTACAGCCTCGCTGCTGCGCCGCAGCGTCACGCGCCACCCGCTCGGCCAACTGCGCCATGTGGTCGTGAGCGCACGTGACAGCTGGGATGTCGGCGCCATGGCCGGCCAGGGCGTGCTGATCCACCAGCAGCTGGTGCAATTGGCATTGGCGTTCGGGCAACAGCGCCCCGTCGACCTCATGGGCCGCGTCAACGACGGACCGGGCGTGCGCCACATGATCGCGCTGGTGCATGCATGGTGCGGCGCGGTGGAACTGCGGTTCGACCGCCTCCAGTCCATCACGCCTTTCGACATGGAACTGGACAAGGCCTGATTCAACAGCCTGCTAAGCCTGAAACGGCGGCGCCCCTCGCAACTTGCGAATCAGCAGCCCCGGCAGCCGCAAGACAAACTCGATCATCAGCCGCGTGTGCATCCAAGTCAGCAGCACGTTGTCGCGGCCATAGCGAAAGTGCGACACCCCGCCTTCTTCCGCCGTCAGGTACTTCACAGGCGCATCGATGTTCACCGGCTTGACCCCGCGCCAAGCCAGTCGAACGACCGCCTCGGTGTCGAAGTCGAACCGCCGCATCCAGGGTTGCCGCGCCATCACCGCGATCAGGTCGACCACCGGGTACACGCGAAAACCGTAGAGCGAATCGCCGACGCCTGCGAACAGCGTTTCGAGCTGCGTCCAGCCGTTCGACACCCGCCGCCCACGCACCCGCAGCAGCGGCGCACTGGCATCGAACACGGGCCGTCCGAGCACCATCGTCTCGGGCCGCGCCAGCGAGGCGTTCATGAAAGAAGGGATCAGGTCCGCCGGATGCTGCCCGTCGGAGTCCATCGTGAGCGCGTGCGTGAAGCCGGCTTCTTTCGCGGCCCGCAAGCCGTGCAGCACCGCCGAGCCCTTGCCCTGGTTCTGCGGCAGCACCCACACGCGCAGGCCCGGATCGCCGGCCGCCATCTGCTGCAGACGCTCGCCCGTGCCGTCGTCGCTGCCGTCGATCACCACCCACACCGGGTTCCATTGAGCCCGCGCGGCGGCGACCGTCGAGAACAGGCGCTCGCCCGTGTTGTAGCTGGGAATCAGGACAAGGTGGGTGCGCGAGGCGTCTGCTGGCATTCGGGGGACGCGTCGGTGGCGCGCTGCTCCATGTGTTGACGGAAATAGTGTTCCAGCTCGACCTGCAACGCATCGCTGTCCTGCGTCGGCGCAAAGCGCTTGCCCAGCCGCAGCGTGAAGACGATGGGCAGCGGCGGCACGCGCCACAACGGCCAGCCCTTGCCGAGGTAGGGCGAGTCGGTGTCGATGAACACGGTCTGGATCGGCGCCTGCGCCAGCTTGGCGATCAGCGTGGTGCCGGGGCGGAAGGAGTTGAGCGGCGGCGTCACCGTGCGCGTGCCTTCGGGGAAGATCACGAGTTGGCCGCCCTGGCGCAGGTCGTTGACCGCCAGGCGCACCATGGTGCGGGCCGACTTGTTGCTGATGTAGCGCGCCAGCCGGGCCCCCGCGCCGAGGAAGATGTTGCTCATCAGCTCGGCCTTCATGATGCAGGCGCTGCGCGGCAGCCGCGCCACCAGCAGCAGCGCGTCGAGCATGGTCGGGTGGTTGGCCACGAAGATCACGCCGGGTTCGTTGCGCATCGGGTCCAGGCACGAGGCGTCGATGCGCATCATGCCGGTGACGGAAGCGAGCCACCAGAACATCCGGTAGGCAAAGGCGATGGTCATGCGGCCCAGCGCGCGCGCCGGCACGGCCGGCATCACCGGGTACAGCAGCATGGCGACGAAGTTCCAGCCCAGCGAGATCAGGCCGAGGAACAGCAGCAGCGCGTAGAGCATCAGCGCGAGCGGGATCGACGTGAGAAAACGCAGCACGTTCATGAATGGTGGTGTCGGTCGGGCAGGCGAACGGGGCGAACGGCCGGCTGCTCAGGCGGCCTGCAGCCGGCCGGCGGCGACCGTGTGGGCCTCGATCTCGACCAGCAGATCGCTGCGGCAGATGTCGGCTTCCAGGTACACCGCATGGCGGGCCATCGGCGCGGCGGCGCCGAGCGCGGCTTCGATCACCTCGCGCACGGCGTCGGTGTCCGACGGATGCCGCACGTACACCACGCAATCGAGCGCGTCGAGCGAGAAGCGCGCCGTGGTCTGCGCATGGGCGGAGGCGATCACGGCCTCGAGGTTGCGCAGTGTTTCGCGAGCCTGCTCACGCACATCGCCGTGGTGCACGGTTTCGTGGCCGACGATGCTCGCCGTGCCCGAGATGAAGAGCGCGACCTGCTCGTTGCCGATGTCCGCCAGCGCGGCGCGCGAAAAGGTCGGCGAGCGCGGGCCGTAGGTTTCGGGATAACGGTAGGCCGACACCTGCCGCGGGTTTTCGACCGGCAGCGGCGCGGCGCGTCCCGCGAGAAAACGGATCGACAGCGCGCCCTGGCGGATGCCCAGCGCGCAGGCGGCCGGCGCGCCCTCGAAGGCGGCGCGGCCGGCTTCGAAGAAGGCTTCCTGTCGACCGAGATTGAACTGGCGATACCGCTCGAGCCCGCCGCCGTCGGCGTTGATGCGCGGCAGGTAGTTCCAGATGCGCTGCAGGTGCGGCGTGTCGGCCTGGTCGAGCGTGCGGAACAGGTCGCGGTAGGCGCGCTGCGCAAGCTCGGTCAGGCTCTGGCCTTCGACGGCTTCATCGAGATCGATGGCACCCAGCAGCCAGTGCCCGTCGGTGCGCCAGCGCGCGATGCCCGTCGTGCCCGACTTGGCCTGGGCACCGTCGCTCACATGCCAGACGTCGGCCATCGCGCCTTGTGGCGACAGCACACGCGCATTGACCGTGGGCATCCAGGCGACACCGTGCGGCGTGCCGTAGCCGAGCGCGGCAAAGGGCGCATGGCTGTGCGTGGCCAGCGCAAGGCTGTCCGGCAGCGAGAGGCGCTCCACGCGCAGGGAAGAGTGAGGGTGATCGTCCTGCGGGCGCACGTTCAGCGGGCCTTGTCGGCGGTGGATTCGGGTTTGCGGCCGGTGTAGGCCGAGAAGACCCCGAGGCTCGCGTAGCGGCGCACCTCGCCGAAGCCGGCGGCGCCCAGCGCCTGCATGACGCGCTCAGGCGGGATGCAGGCCTCGATCGTGTCCCAGTAGTAGCGCCACAGCTCCGAGGTGTCGCTGCGGCGGCCGACCACGCGGGCGATCAGCGGCACCACGGCGCGCATGTAGCCCTTGAGCAGTGCGGTGGCGATGCGGCCTTCGGGCTTGGTGATTTCAAGCACCACCACGCGGCCGCCGGGGCGCAGCACGCGATGGAATTCGGAGAACGCGGCGGCCACGTCGCTGATGTGGCGCATGGCATAGCCCATGCTCACGAAATCGCAACTGGCATCGGGGCGGGGCAGGGCCTCGGCGACGCCTTGAATGAGTTCGACGCCGGGCAACTGGACCTGGCCCATCATCCCGACGCTGGGGTCGACGCCGGTGAGTTTGCCGGTGGGGCCGATGATCTTCAACGCCTCGCGGGCGACGAGTCCGGTGCCGATGCCCACGTCGAGCACCTGTGCGCCCGTCGCGAGGCCGGCCTGCTTCAGCGCATCGCGCCGGTACGCGGGGCCGGTGCCGAACGCCAGCACGGCTTCGATGCGGTCGTAGTCGGCGGCCGTGCTGTCGAAGATGCGTCGCAGGAAAGCCTGGTGCTCTGCCTCGTTCTTGTAATACAGCGGAAGCGGCGTGTGAGGCGGCAGGATGTCGGGATTTCCCGTACCGGCAGAGGGCGATGGCGTCATCAAACGATTATCACCAAAAGGCCCGGTCCGAAATCCCGGGCGCCGGGGAGCGTTGTGTGCGCCGGACAGTAAACTCCACACTTGCTTTGAAAACACACGACAGCGAGAGAGATAGCCATGGCCGGACATAGCAAGTGGGCAAATATTCAGCACCGCAAGGGCCGCCAGGACGAGAAGCGCGGCAAGCTCTGGACCCGTGCCATCCGTGAAATCACGGTGGCGGCACGCGCCGGCGGCGCCGACCTCAGCGCCAACCCCCGGTTGCGGCTGGCGGTCGAAAAGGCCAAGGCGGTCAACCTGCCCATCGACACCGTCAAGCGCAACATCGACAAGGCCACGGGCAACCTCGAAGGCGTCAACTACGAAGAAATTCGTTACGAAGGGTACGGCATCGGCGGCGCGGCGATCATCGTCGACACCATGACCGACAACCGCGTGCGCACCGTGGCCGAAGTGCGCCACGCCTTCTCCAAGTACGGCGGCAACATGGGCACCGAAGGCTCGGTGGCCTTCCAGTTCAAGCACTGTGGCCAGATCATCTTTGCGCCCGGCACCAGCGAGGACAAGGTCATGGAAGTGGCCCTCGAAGCCGGTGCCGAAGACGTGATCACCGACGACGATGGTGCCATCGAGGTGCTTACCGCCGTGGGCGACTTCGAGGCCGTGAAAAACGCGCTCGAAGCCGCAGGCCTGAAGCCCGACGCCGCCGAAATCACGATGCGCGCCGAGAACACCGTGGACGTGACCGGCGAAGACGCCGCCAAGATGCAGAAGCTCCTCGACGTGCTCGAGGACCTGGACGACGTGCAAGACGTTTATCACAACGCCGCACTGTCCGACTGAGCGAATCAATGATGGATCCACAGCGACAAACGAAAGCCCGCGAATGAAGGTACTGGTGATTGGAGGAGGGGGCCGCGAGCACGCACTGGCGTGGCGGTTGGCGCAGGGCAACCGGGTCAGCCGCGTCTACGTGGCGCCCGGCAACGGCGGCACCGTGAGCGACGAACGCTACGACTGCATCGACATCACCGAACCCGCCGCGCTGCGCGAGTGGGCGATGGCCGAGAAAATCGCGCTGACCGTGGTCGGCCCCGAGGGGCCGCTGGCGGCTGGCGTGGTGGACGAGTTCCGTGCGCACGGCCTGCGCATCTTCGGCCCGACGCAGGCGGCTGCGCAGCTCGAAAGCTCCAAGGCCTTCTCGAAGGCCTTCATGAAGCGCCACAAGATCCCGACGGCCGAATACGAAGCCTTCACCGACGCCGCCGCGGCCCACGCGTACATCGACGCCAAGGGCGCGCCGATCGTCGTCAAGGCCGACGGCCTGGCCGCCGGCAAGGGCGTGGTGGTTGCCATGACCGCGCAGGAAGCCCACGAGGCTGTCGACTTCATGCTGGTCGACAACAAGTTCGGCGTGTCGCACAACGAAGGCGGCGCACGCGTCGTCATCGAAGAATTCCTGCAGGGCGAAGAAGCCAGCTTCATCGTGATGTGCGACGGCAAGAACGTCGCCGCGCTCGCCACCAGCCAGGACCACAAGCGACTGCTCGATGGCGACGAAGGCCCGAACACCGGCGGCATGGGTGCGTATTCGCCCGCGCCCGTGGTCACGGCCGAGGTGCATGCGCGCGCGATGCGCGAGATCATCCTGCCGACCATCCGCGGCATGGAAAAGGACGGCATTCCGTTCACCGGCTTCCTCTATGCCGGTCTCATGATCGACGCCAACGGCCAGCCCAAGACGCTCGAATTCAACTGCCGCATGGGCGACCCCGAGACGCAGCCGATCATGATGCGCCTCAAGTCCGACCTGTTCGAGGTGTTCTGGCACGCCACCGACGGCACGCTCGACCAGGTCGATCTGCAGTGGGACCGGCGCGTGGCGCTCGGCGTGGTGATGGCCGCGCACGGCTACCCGCTCTCGCCGCGCAAGGGTGACCGCATCAGCGGCATTCCGGCCGAGGCGCCCGATGCCGTGGTGTTCCACGCGGGCACCACGCTGGAAAACGGCGAGCTCAAGACCAGCGGCGGCCGCGTGCTCTGCGTGACCGTGCTGGCCGACAGCGTCAAGCAGGCGCAGCAGCGCGCCTACGAGGTCGCGGCGCGCGTGCAGTTCGACGGTGCGCAGTACCGCAAGGACATCGGCTACCGCGCGCTGAACGCGCGCAACACGCCCCACGCCTGATGCCAGCCACCCAGCCGAAGGCGGTCGGCGACTACCTGCGCGGACTGCAGCAATCGATCATCTCGGCGGTCGAGGCGGCGGACGGCGGCAGCGCGGTGCGTGATGCCTGGCAGAAAGAGCCCGGCGAGCCGCTGCAGGGCAGCGGCCTGACCTGCATCCTCGAAGGCGGCGCGCTGTTCGAGCGCGCCGGCGTCGGCTTCTCGCAGGTGCGCGGCGCCAAGCTGCCGCCTTCGGCCACGCAGAACCGCCCCGAGCTGTCGGGCGCGCCGTTCGAGGCCATGGGCGTGTCGCTGGTGTTTCACCCGCGCAACCCCTACGTGCCGATCGTTCACATGAACGTGCGCATGCTGGCCGCGCAACCCGCGGGTGGCGGCGAGCCTGTGTGCTGGTTCGGCGGCGGCATGGACCTCACGCCGTGCTATGGCTTCGAAGAAGACGCGGTGCACTTTCATACCGTGTGTCGCGATGCGCTCGCACCCTTCGGCGCCGACAAGTACCCGCGCTTCAAGACCTGGTGCGACGAGTATTTCTTTCTCAAGCACCGCAACGAACAGCGCGGCATCGGCGGCATCTTTTTCGACGACTTCGCCGAGGGCGGCATCGAGAACGGCTTTGCGCTGATCCGCTCGGTCGGCGATGCGTTTCTGCAGGCCTACCTGCCGATCGTCGAGCGCCGCCGCGGCATGCCGTACGACGAGCGTGAACGCGAATTCCAGCTGTACCGGCGCGGACGTTACGTCGAGTTCAACCTCGTGTGGGACCGCGGCACGCACTTCGGCCTGCAGTCGGGCGGACGCACCGAATCGATCCTGCTGTCGATGCCACCGCTCGCGAGCTGGGCCTATCAGCAACAGCCCGAAGCGGGCAGCCCCGAAGCCGCGCTGTACAGCGACTTCATCGTGCGTCGGGACTGGGTGTGAGCCCCTCCGGTTCCGCTTTGCGCATCGGCGTCTTCGGCGGGGCCTTCGACCCGCCGCACAACGCCCACGTCGCACTCGCCGAAGCTGCCTTGGCGCAACTCGATCTGACGGAGCTGCACGTCATTCCCACGGGGCAGGCCTGGCACAAGAGCCGCACGCTCACGCCGAAGGAAGATCGCCTCGCGATGGCGCAACTGGCTTTCGGCGACCTGCAAGGCAAGGTCGTCATCGACAGCCGCGAAGTGTTGCGCGACGGCCCGACCTACACGCTCGACACGCTGCACGAATTGCAGAAAGAGCAGCCCGGCGCACAGCTCGTTCTGGTGATGGGCGCCGACCAGGCCGGAGCCTTGCCGACCTGGCACGGCTGGCAGGATATACTCGGCATTGCTATCGTTTCTGTAGCGTATCGCGCACTATCGACGGGTGACGTCACTCGTTTTGATCCGAAACAGCTGCCCGGCCTCCCGGCTGGCGCGCGTTTCGAGGCGCTTGAACTGCCTGCCGCCATGGACACCAGCGCCACCGATATTCGGCGGCGTGTGGCGTCGGGTGTGGACATTTCCTCGCTGGTTCCGCCCACGGTTGCACGCTATATTGACCAACACCACCTCTACCGCTCTGCCTGATGACCACTGAAGCCGCCGCCAAAAAAGACATCCAAAAACTCCAGCGAGCCATCATCGATGGTCTCGAAGACGTCAAGGCGCAGGACATCCAGGTATTCGACACGGAGCACCTCTCGCCGCTGTTCGAGCGCGTGATCGTGGCGTCGGGCACCTCCAACCGCCAGACCAAGGCGCTCGCTTCGAGCGTGCGCGACGCCGTGCGTGAGGCCGGCTTTGCCAAGCCGCGCACCGAGGGCGAGGAAAACGGCGAGTGGATCATCGTGGACTGCGGCGCGGCCGTGGCGCACATCATGCAGCCCGCCATCCGCCAGTACTACCACCTCGAAGAGATCTGGGGCGACAAGCCGGTGCGCGCCAAGCTCGGCGCCACCAAGCCCGCGCTGGCCACTGCTTCGTCCGTCAAGGGCGCCGAAGAGAAGAAGACGCCCGCCGCCAAGACGCCGAGCCTGCGCCGTTCGAGCGCCGCCAAGACCGCAATCCGCGCGGCCGAGCAGGAAGCCAAGGCCGCCAAGGCCCCGGCGAAGCGCGCCCCATCGAAGACCGCGGGCAAGACCGTCGCCAAGAAGGCGCCTGCGAAGAAGTCCGCCACGGGCACCGCACGCGTGCCGGTGAAGGTCGTCGGCAAGCCGGCCGCCAAGAAGGTCGCGGCAAAGAAGGCGCCGGCCAAGAAGGCACCCGCCCGCCGCGCATGAAGCTGCTGGTGGTCGCCGTCGGGCTGCGCATGCCCGACTGGGCGCAGACTGCCTGGGACGACTACGCCAAGCGCTTCCCGCCTGAGCTCAAGCTCGAGCTGCGCGCCGTCAAGACCGAGCCGCGCGGCTCCAAGACGCTCGAGACGCTGTATGCCGCCGAGCGCGAGCGCATCGAGGGCGCCATCGCCCGCGGCATGCGCATCGTCGTGCTCGACGAGCGCGGCACCGCGCTCACCACCAAGGCACTGGCCACACGGCTGCAGACCTGGCAGGTCGAGGGCGACGACGTCGCGCTGGTCATCGGCGGCCCCGACGGGCTCGACCCGGCCTTCAGGGCCGCGGCGCATGAACGCATCCGCCTGTCCGACCTGACCCTGCCGCACGCCATGGCGCGCGTGCTGCTGGTCGAACAGCTCTATCGGGCGTGGTCGGTCAACGCGGGCCATCCGTACCACCGGGAATGACCACGGGGCCGGCGGTGGGGCCCACCACGGAGACCTGAACTTGCCTGACTTCATTTACCTCGCGTCGCAAAGCCCGCGCCGCGCCCAATTGCTCGGCCAGCTCGGCGTGCGCCACGAACTGCTGCTGGCTGGCGCCGACGAAGACGCCGAGGCGCTCGAAGCCTTGCTGCCGAACGAATCGCCGACGGCCTACGTACAGCGCGTCACCGCCCTCAAGCTCGATGCCGCCGTCGCGCGCCGCAAGCGCAACGGCCTGGCCGATGCGCCCGTGCTCTGTGCCGACACCACGGTCGCGCTCGGCCGCACCATCCTCGGCAAGCCCGAGGACGCACGCGATGCCGAACGCATGCTGGCGCACCTGTCCGGCGCCACGCACCGCGTGCTCACCGCTGTCGCGCTGCAACACGGCCGTCGCCGCCATGCGGCGCTGAGTGTGTCGCGCGTGCGCTTCGCCACGCTCACGAAGAAGCAGATCGCGGCTTATGCCGCCAGCGGCGAGCCACTCGGCAAGGCCGGTGCCTATGCGATTCAAGGCGCGGCGGCTGCGTTCGTCGAGCACATCAGCGGCTCCTATTCGGGCATCATGGGACTTCCCATGTTCGAGACCGCGCAGTTGCTTCGTGATGCGCGCCTGGCCGGTTTCAATACTTAAGAATTCCATGCAAGACATCCTGATCAACTGGTCTCCGCAAGAGACCCGTGTGGCGCTGGTCGAGCACGGCGCGGTGCAAGAGCTGCACGTCGAGCGCACGCTCGAGCGCGGGCTGGTCGGCAACATCTACCTGGGCAAGGTCTCGCGCGTGCTGCCGGGCATGCAGTCGGCCTTCATCGACATCGGCCTGGAACGCACTGCCTTCCTGCACGTGGCCGACATCGTCTCGCCGTTCACGCCGGGCTCGCGCCCGAGCGCCACGCCGCCCGAGCGCGACCACCGCAACGGTGGGCCGATGGTGCCCATCGAGAAGCAGGTGTTCGAAGGCCAGTCGCTGCTGGTGCAGGTCATCAAGGACCCCATCGGCACCAAGGGCGCGCGGCTGTCCACGCAGATCAGCATTGCGGGCCGGCTGCTGGTGTTCCTGCCGCAGGACAACCACATCGGCGTGTCGCAGAAGATTCCGCCCGACCAGCGCGAGTCGCTGCGCAACCGCATGCTGGCGCTCATCGAAGCGGCTGCGGCTGCCGAGAGCGGCGGCGTGGTGCCCGTGAACACGGGCGGCTTCATCCTGCGCACCAACGGCGAAGACGCCGCCGACGCCGAGCTGGCCGAAGACATCGCCTACCTGCGCAAGACCTGGACGCGCATCCGCGAGGCCTCGGGCCGGATGCCGGCCATGTCGCTGCTGCACCAGGACCTGAGCCTGCTGCAGCGCGTGTTGCGCGACATGACGAGCGAAGACACGCAGACCATCCGCATCGACTCGCGCGAGCAGTTCGAAGTGCTGCTGAAATTCGGTCTCGAATTCATGCCGCAGGCCGCCGGCAAGCTGCAGCACTACAAGGGCGAACGGCCGATCTTCGATCTGTATTCGGTCGACGAAGAAATCGCGAAAGCGCTGGGCCGTCGCGTCGACCTGAAGTCGGGCGGCTACCTCGTGGTCGACCAGACCGAGGCGCTGACCACGGTCGACGTGAACACCGGTGGCTTTGTCGGTGCGCGCAACTTCGACGACACCATCTTCAAGACCAACCTCGAGGCCGCGCAGGCGATTGCGCGGCAGCTGCGGCTGCGCAACCTGGGCGGGATTGTCATCGTCGACTTCATCGACATGGCGCGCGACGACCACCGCGAGCAGGTGCTCGCCGAGTTCCGCAAGCAGCTCGCACGCGACCGCGTGAAGACCACGGCCGGTGGTTTCTCGCAGCTCGGCCTCGTCGAGATGACGCGCAAGCGCACGCGCGAATCGCTGGCCCACATGCTGTGCGAGCCCTGCGTGGCCTGCAGCGGGCAGGGCATCGTGAAGACCGCGCGCAGCGTGGCCTACGACGTGATGCGCGAGATCCTGCGCGAGGCGCGACAGTTCACGCCGCGCGAGTTCCGCATCGTCTCGTCGCCGCAAGTCATCGAGCTGTTCCTCGACGAGGAGAGCCAGCACCTCGCGGGGCTGAGCGACTTCATCGGCAAGCCGATCTCATTGCAGTCGGAGCCGGCGATCGGGCAGGGGCAGTACGACATCGTGCTGCTCTGACGGTTGGATAGCGCGGCCCGTTGCAACGACGGGTCAGCGCTTCGACTCCTGGCCCTGCCGCATCCAGATGCTGGCCAGCGCGGCGGCCACCAGCATCCCGGTGATCAGCAGCAGCCCGTTCTTCGTGCTGCCCGTGCTCTGCTCGATCCAGCCCATCACCGACGGGCCGATGAATCCGCCCACGAGGCCGCAGGTGTTCACGAGCGCCAGCCCGCCTGCCAGCGCCACGCCGGCCAGCCGTGACGACGCGAACAGGAAGATCACGGACTGCACCACGAAGAACATCGAGCCCGTGAGGCAGAAGCCGGCCAGCGCAATGGCCGGGCTCGCGAAGGCTGCGATCAGCAAGCCCACCGCCATCGAGACCAGCCCGACCAGCAGCAGGAGCCGGCCGCGCTGCGGCGTGACCGCAAGCCGAGGCAGCGCAATGGCGCCGACGGCGGCGGCCACCCAGGGCAGCGAGTTGAGCGCGCCGATCTCCAGCGGCGAGAGCTTGCCGTAGGTGCCGATGATGCTCGGCAGGAAGAAGATCACCGTGTAGATGCTGATCTGGTGGCAGAAGTAGACAAAGATCGCCAGCCAGATCTGCCGGTCGACCAGGCAGGCGCGGAACGACTCGCCGACCTGGCCGTTGGCCACGTCCTCGGCGCGTTCGGCGGCGAGCTGGCGTTCGATGGCCTGTGCCTGCGGGCGCGTGAGCCAGCTGGCGGTCGAGGGACCATCGGGCAGCTTGCGCCAGACCACGAAGGCCAGCGCCACGGCCGGCAGGCCTTCGAGCACGAACATCCATTGCCAGCCATGCCAGCCCCACAGGCCGTCCATCTGCAGCAGCGCGCCGCCGACCGGGCCGCTGAGGATGTTCGCGATGCACACGCCGAGCAGGAAGTAGCCCGTGGCGCGTGCGCGGTCCTTGCGGCCGAACCAGTAGTTCAGGTACAGCATCACGCCCGGGAACAGGCCGGCTTCCGCCGCGCCGAGCAGGATGCGCATCACGTAGAACGAGGTCTCGCCCGTGACGAAGGCCATGCCGGCCGACAGCAGGCCCCAGGTGATCATGATGCGGGCGATCCACCAGCGGGCGCCCACGCGGTGCATCACCAGGTTGCTGGGCACTTCGAGCAGCGCGTAGCTCAAAAAGAACAGGCCCGCGCCCAGTCCGTAGGCGGCCGCCGAGATGCCGATGTCCACGGCCATGTGGCTCTTGGCCAGCGCGATGTTGGTGCGGTCGATGAAGCTGATCACATAGGCCAGCACCAGCAGCGGCATGAGCTTGCGGAAGATCAGCGCATTGAGCGAGGCCTGCTCGTCGACGGCCTGGCTGGCGCGCAGACCCGGCGGCGTGGCGGGGATGGATGTGTGTTGCATGGGATGTCTCTCTCCTGTCCTGTCGTGTTCTGGCGGAAGGTCGTCGGCGTGCGCCGACGTGCAGATGCGGCCCGGTCGATGTGCCGGGCCGGGTATTTCTGGCGCAGGGCTAGAAGTCGACGTTCGCCGCGCCCTTGAGCCCGAGGATGTCGCGCGCCTCGGCGGGTGTCGCGATGTCGATGTTCAGCGCCTCCAGCACGGCGCGGATGCGCAGCACCTGTTCGGCGCTCGACGCGGCGAGCCGGCCCGGGCCGATCCACAGCGAGTCTTCGAGCCCGACGCGCACGTGCGAGCCCATGGCCGCGCCGATGGTGGCCAGCGGCAGCTGGTTGCGGCCGGTGCCAAGGATCGACCACTCGAAGCGGTCGCCGAACAGGCGCGCGGCCGTGCGGCGCATGTGCATCAGGTCTTCAGGGTCGGCGCCGATGCCGCCCAGGATGCCGAAGACCGTCTGCACGAAGACCGGGGCCTTCACCAGCCCGCGGTCGAGGAAGTGCCGCAGGTTGTTGAGGTGGCTCACGTCGTAGCACTCGAACTCGAAGCGCGTGCCGTTGGCGTTGCCGAGCTTCAGGATGTTCTCGATGTCGGCGAAGGTGTTCTTGAAGATCAGGTTGCGGCTGTTCTCCAGGTGCTCGCGCTCCCATTCATGTTCGAAGGACTTGAAGCGTTCCAGCATCGGAAAGAGCCCGAAGTTCATCGAGCCCATGTTGAGCGACGCGAGCTCGGGCTTGAAGGTGGTGGCCGGGCGCATGCGTTCCTCGACGCTCATGTGCGGGCTGCCGCCGGTGGTGATGTTGATCACCGCGTCGGTCGCGGCCTTGATCTTCGAGAGGAAGGGGCGGAACAGGTCCGGGTCTTGAGACGGGCGGCCGTCCTTCGGGTCGCGCGCATGCAGGTGCAGGATCGCGGCGCCCGCGCGGGCGGCTTCGATGGAGGCCTGCGCAATCTCGTCGGCCGTCACGGGAAGATGCGGCGACATGCTGGGCGTGTGGATGGCACCCGTGGGGGCGCAGGTGATGATGGCTTTGGGGCGTTGGGCCATGAGGTGTCCAGAAAAGAAGAAGGGGGAAAGAAAGGGGAGGCGAGCGGGTCAGCTCAGCGCCTGCGTGTGGCCGTCCACCACGAGCTCCTGGCCCGTGACGCTGGCGGCCAGGTCGCTCGCCGCGAACAGCACCATGTTGGCGATGTCGGTGGCCGTCACCATGCGGCCCAGTGCGGCCTGCGCGGTGTAGGCGCGCGTCACTTCGTCGAGCGGCTTGCCCAACGCCTCGGCCTTGGCGGCGATGACCGCGCGGATGCGTGGACCGTCGACCGCGCCCGGCAGGATCGCGTTGACGCGGATGCCGTCGGGGCCGAGTTCGAGCGCCAGCGTTTTCGTGAAGCCGATGACGGCCCACTTCGAGGCGGAGTAGGGCGAGCGCCCCGGCATGCCCAGGTGCCCGGCGGCCGACGACAGATTGATGATGGCCGGCAGGCGGCCCTTGCGCAGCCGCGGCACGGCCTGCCGCACGCAGAGGAACTGGCCGGTGACGTTGACGGCCATGGTGCGCTCCCAGTCGGCGAGCGAGACGGTCTCGACCGGGCCCGTCGGGCCGGCCACGCCGGCGTTGTTCACCAGCACGTCGAGTCCGCCGAGTTCGCGGTCGATGGCCTCGAACAGGCGGGCCACGTCGTCCTCCTTGGACACGTCGGCGACGCAGCGGCCCACCTCGGGCAGTTCACGCGCCAGCTGGTCGAGGCTGGCAGCCTGCACATCGCAGACGAAGACCTTGGCGCCCGCCGCCGCGAAGCTGCGCACGATGTCCAGGCCGATGCCGTTGGCACCGGCGGTGACGAGCACGCGCCGGCCGGCGAGGGAGTTGTTGTTCCACATGCTGAAGAGATCCTTGAGGTCGATATTGGAATGATCGGGATCGTATATCTGTGATCACAGATAATTCATAGGGAATACCCCGGCCATATACTTCGACGCATGAGCCTCACCGATCTCGTCACCCCTCTCAAGCGCCAGACGCTCAGCGCCAACGTCTACGACCAGTTGCGCGACCTCGTGATGAGCGGGCAGATGATGCCGGGCGAGCAGATTTCATTGCGCAGCGCGGCCGAGGCGCTGGGCGTGAGCGTGATGCCGGTGCGCGAAGCCATGCAGCGCCTGGTGGCCGAGCAGGCGCTCGAACTCACGCCCAGCCGCACCTTGCGCGTGCCCCGAATGACGGCGGCGCAGTTCAAGGAAATCACCACCATCCGCACTAACCTTGAAGGCCTGGCCACCGAGCTCGCCGCCTCGGCGTCGGGTGCGGTGGCGCTGCGCGACATCACGCGCTGGCACGACGAGTTCGCGGCCGAAATGAATGCGGCCAGCCCGGACGGCTCGAAGCTCGTCACCTTCAACAAGGAGTTCCACTTTGCGGTCTACGCCGCCGCCGACATGCCGGTGTTGCTGCAGATGATCGAGGCGCTGTGGCTGCGCATCGGCCCCATCCTCAACTACGACCTGCGGGCCGGCTCGCGCCGCGTGGGGGACAAGGTGGCGATGTCGCACCATGCGGCGCTGCTGGCCGCATTGAAGCGCCGCGACGGCGCCAAGGCCCGGGCTGCGCTGCAGGGCGACATCGAAAGCGCCGCGGAATTCATCCTGTCGACGGGCGTGCTGGTGTCGGATGGCACGCTGCCGCCGCAGAGCGCCGCACCCGCCGCGAAGAAGGCGCGCGCCGCGGCAGGCGCGGCGCGCTGAGGTTCAGAGCGTCGGGTCCTGCCCCGGCGCCGCGCTGCGCACCGCCAGCGTCTGCAGCCGCGCATAGAGCCCGTCGAGCGCCATGAGTTGCTCGTGGCTGCCTTGCTCGGCGATGCGGCCTTGCTCCATCACGATGATGCGGTCGGCGTGCTGGATGGTCGACAGGCGGTGCGCCACGATCAGCGTGGTGCGGCCCTGCATCAGGCGTTGCAGGGCGTCCTGCACCAGCCGTTCCGATTCGGTGTCGAGTGCCGACGTGGCTTCGTCGAGCAGCAGCACGGGCGCGTTCTTGTAGAGCGCGCGGGCAATCGCCAGCCGCTGGCGCTGGCCGCCCGAGAGTTGCGTGGCGTTGTGGCCCAGCACGGTCTCGATGCCCTGCGGCAGCGTCCCGACGTGTGCGCTCAGGTTGGCTGCTTCGAGGCAGGACTGCACGCGCGCGATGTCGATGTCACCGCCGAGCGCCACGTTGGCGGCGAGCGTGTCGTTGAGCATCACCACGTCCTGGCTCACCATCGCGAACTGGGCGCGCAGGCTCTTGAGCTGCCACTCGCTGGTGTCGTGGCCGTCGAGCAGCACCTGGCCGCCGCTGGGTTGCACGAAGCGCGGCAGCAGGTTGACCAGCGTGGTCTTTCCCGAGCCCGACGGGCCGACGAAGGCCACCACCTGGCCCGGCTCGATGACGAGGTTCACGCCATCGAGCGCGCGCTGTTCGTCGTCGCCGCGATAGCTGACCTGCACGTTGCGCAGTTCGATGTGGCCTTGCGCGTGCTCGACGCGGTAGTCACCCTGCGATTCCGGCGCCACTTCGTCGACGAGGATCAGCCCGCGCTCGAGCGCAGCCAGGCCGCGTGTGATAGGCCCGGCCACTTCGGCGAGGCGTCGGATCGGCGCGATCAGCATCAGCATGGCCGTGATGTAGGCGACGAAGCCGCCCACCGTGAAGCCCTGCTCGCCGCTTTGCCAGAGCGCGATCATCACCACGATCGACAGCGCCAGCGCGGCCATCATCTGCGTCAGCGGCGTGGTGGCGGCCTGGGCAATGGTGGACTTCACGGCCAGGCGGTTGAGGCGCTGGCTCAGTTGTTCGAAGCGGCGCTCCTGCGCGTGCTCGGCGCCGTGCAGCCGCACCACGCGGTGGGCCAGCACGTTTTCCTCGACCACGTAGGCCAGCTCGTCGGTGGCCTGCTGGCCCTGCTGCGTGAGCTTGTACAGGCGCTTGGAGAACACCTTCATGATCCACGAGATGCTGGGCACCAGGAAGGCGACGATGAGCGTGAGCTTCCAGTTCAGGTAGACCAGGTAGCCCAGCAGCGCGATCAGCGTGAAGCCGTCGCGCGAGAGCCCGAGCAGCGCCTGCACCAGCAGCATGGCGCCGGTCTGCACCTCGTACACCACGGTGTTCGATAGCGCGCTGGCCGACTGCCGCGCAAACAGCGCCAGCTCGGCGCCGAGCAGCCGTTCGAACAGCACGCGGCGCAGTTTCTGCATGCCTTCGTTGGCGATGCGCGAGAGCGCGTACTGCGAAATGAACTGGGCGATGCCACGCACCGCAAACAGCAGCAGCACGGCGGCCGGAATGAACCACAGCGGCATCTCGCCGCGCGTGAAGCCCCGGTCGAGCAGCGGCTTGAGCAGGGCGGCCATCAGCGGCTCGGTGAGCGCGGCCAGCAGGGCGCCGATCAGCCCCACGGCCCACCATTGGCGCGAGCTGCCGAACCAGGTCATGAGTCGCGCCAGCCGGCGCATGAGGGGAGGGCGGGCGCTCTCGCTGCCGGGGGATGCTTGCATATGGCGGCGGATTTTACGGGGCGGCCCTGACGGCCTTTTGGGGGCCCCTGTAGGACCATTTCGCCGGATAAACGTTTTGTGACGGCGGGTTCAACCCAGTGTGTAACATGTGGCCCGTGAAACGCCGGGGAGAAACTTTTTACCCGGAAACCTCTCCGAACCGCATGAACAAGCCGTTGCCAGATCTTTCCCCAACTCCTTCTTCATCGTTGATTGCGCGCCGCAGCCTCATCGCGGCCCTTGCTGCTTCTCCCATGCTTCCCGCCCTGGCCCAGTTCCGGGTCGAGGTCTCGGGCGTGGGGCTGACGCAGTTGCCGATCGCGCTCGTGCCCTTCCGGGGGCAGGATGCCTCGCCCCAGAAGATTTCCGACATCGTCCAGGCCGACCTCGAACGCAGCGGCCAGTTCCGCGGCGTCGATGCCTCGGGCCAGGCGCTCGACGAGTCCTCGCGACCCGACCTCGCCCTGTGGCGCCAGCGCACCGCCGATTCGCTCGTGGTGGGCAGCGTCAGCCGGCTGGGCGACGGCCGCTACGACGTGCGCTTCCGCCTGTGGGACGTGGTCAAAGACCGCGACCTCGGCGGCCAGAGCTACACCGTGCCGCAGGGCGACCTGCGCCTGGCGGCGCACCGCATCGCCGACTACGTGTATGAAAAGCTGACCGGCGACAAAGGCATCTTCTCGACCCGCATCGCCTACGTCACCAAGGGCGGCAGCCGCTACTCGCTGTGGGTGGCCGACGCCGACGGCGAGAACGCGCAGGCCGCGCTCGCCAGCCCCGAGCCCATCATCTCGCCCTGCTGGTCGTCCAACGGCCAGCAGCTGGCGTACGTGTCCTTCGAGTCGCGCAAGCCCGTGGTCTACGTGCACAACGTGGCCAGCGGCCAGCGCCGGCTGCTCGCCAACTTCAAGGGCTCCAACAGCGCCCCGGCCTGGGCGCCCGACGGCGGCTCGCTGGCCGTCACGCTCAGCCGCGACGGCGGCTCGCAGCTGTTCACCATTCCGGCCAGCGGCGGCGAACCGCGCCGCCTCACGCAAAGCTCGAGCATCGACACCGAGCCGGTGTACTCGGCCGACGGCAGCACGATCTACTTCGTGAGCGACCGTGGCGGCGCGCCCCAGATCTACAAGATGGGCGCCGGCGGCGGCAACCCGACGCGGGTCACCTTCAGCGGCTCCTACAACATTTCTCCATCCGTCAGCGGCGATGGCCGGTGGTTGGCCTACATCTCGCGGGTCGGCGGTGCGTTCAAACTCCACGTGATGGAGTTGGCCTCCGGCAATGTCGCCGCGATCACCGACACCACGGCCGATGAGAGCCCGAGCTTCGCACCCAACAGCAAGCTGATCGTCTATGCCACGCACCTGCAAGGTCGCGAGGCGCTCATGACGACCACGCTGGACGGAAAAATCAAGGCCCGTTTGGCGGGCCAGGCGGGAGACATCCGCGAACCGGACTGGGGTCCGTTTCAAAAGCAATAAGCATTGACCAGATAAATTTACTTGAGGAGTTCGCAAACATGTTGAAACGCACCATCTATTCGCTCGCCATCGTGGCGCTCATCGCCGGTTGCTCGTCGGGCACCAAGCTCAACGAAACGCCGGTCACCGACCGCAGCGGCACGGCCGGCGGCCAGCAAGGCGGCGCGGCTGCCGTAGCGCCCGTGACCATCGACCCCAACGCCAACACGGCGCAAGGTCCGGTCGGCGTCGAGCGCATCGTGTACTTCGACTACGACAGCTACACGGTCAAGCCCGAGTTCCAGTCGGTTATCGACGGCCATGCACGCTTCCTCAAGGGCGCTACGCAACGTCGCATCTCGATCGAAGGCCACACCGACGAGCGCGGCGGCCGCGAGTACAACCTGGCCCTCGGCCAGAAGCGTTCCGAAGCCGTGCGCCGTGCGCTCACGCTGCTGGGCGTGAGCGACAGCCAGATCGAAGCCGTGAGCTTCGGCAAGGAAAAGCCCGCGGCACAAGGCGCGGGTGAAGAAGTGTGGGCGCAGAACCGCCGCGCTGAAATCCGCTACACCCGGTGATGCAACCACGTGCCCTGTGGCGAGGCGCGGCCCTCGCCGCCGCCTTGCTCTGCGCGTCGGCTGGCTCGCAGGCTGCGCTGTTCGAGGACGACGAGGCCCGCAAGGCCATCCTCGACCTGCGCCAGCGCGTCGAAGCCATGCGCCAGCAGACCGACCAGCGCCTGGCCGACGAAAACGGCCAGTTGCGTCGCAGCCTGCTCGACCTGCAAAGCCAGATCGAGCAGATGCGCGGCGAACTGGCGCGCATGACCGGCCAGAACGAGCAGCTCACGCGCACGCTGAGCGAAATGCAGTCGCGCCAGAGCACCATCGACGACAAGCTCAAGCAGAACGAGCCGTCGAAGGTCTCGATCGACGGCCGCGAGTTCAACGCCGACCCGAAGGAAAAGGCCGACTTCGAAGCGGCCCTGGGCATCTTCCGCTCGGGCCAATTCGCACAAGCGCAAACCGCCTTCGCCGAGTTCGTGAAGCGCTACCCGCAAAGCGGCTACAACGCATCCGCGCTGTTCTGGCTCGGCAATGCGCAGTACGCCACGCGCAACTACAACGAAGCCATCGCCAATTTCCGTTCGATGCTCTCGCTCGCGCCCGACCACGCCAAGGCGCCCGAAGCCGTGCTGTCGATCGCGAACTGCCAGATCGAACTGAAGGACACGCGCGCCGCACGCCGCACGCTGGAAGACCTGACCAAGGCCTACCCGCAGTCGGAAGCCGCACAGGCCGGCCGCGAGCGTCTGTCGCGCCTGCGTTGATGCAATGACTGGTTCAGCGGAGCTTTCCGCTTGAGCGCTTCGCCTGAAGCCTCGTCTCTCCCCATGGCCGCCGCGGATGTCGTCACCGACACCGCGGCGCCTGACTTTGCGCGCCGCTTCGGCGGCCTCGAGCGCCTGTACGGCGTGGCCGGTGCCGCGCGCATCCGCCATGCCCATGTGCTCGTCGTCGGCATCGGCGGTGTGGGTTCGTGGGCGGTCGAGGCGCTGGCGCGCAGCGGAGTGGGGCGCCTGACGCTCATCGACCTCGACCACGTGTCGGAGTCGAACATCAACCGCCAGATCCACGCGCTCGACTCCACCGTGGGGCAGGCCAAGGTCGAAGCTATGCGCGAGCGCATCGCGCAGATCAATCCCGAGTGCCAGGTGCTCGCCATCGACGAGTTCGTCGAGCCCGACAACTGGGCTTCGCTGCTCGCCACCGCGCAGGCGGCCCACGGGCCGGTGCACGCGGTCATCGACGCGTGCGACCAGGTGAAGGCCAAGCTGGCCATGGCCGCATGGGCGCGCACGGTGTCGCGCAGCACGGCGTTCATCACGGTCGGTGCGGCGGGCGGCAAGCGGCAGGCGCACAAGGTCGACATCGACGACCTGTCGCTCGTCACCCACGACCCATTGCTGGCCCAGCTTCGCCAGCGGCTGCGCAAGCTGCACGGGGCGCCGCGCGAAGGTCGCAAGATCGGCGTCACCTGCGTGTTCAGCCGCGAGAGCGTGGCACCGCCCGATGCGTCCTGCCAGATCGATTCGGGCGACGGTTCGCTCAACTGCCACGGCTACGGATCGGTGGTCAGCGTGACCGCCACCTTCGGACAATGTGCGGCAGGGTGGGTGCTCGACGAAATTGCGAGAAACAGCACGCTATAATCCAAGGCTTTGCCGGATTCAACGTCGGCAAGAAGCAAGAAAAATGGTTCCGGGACGTTAGCTCAGTTGGTAGAGCAGCGGACTTTTAATCCGTTGGTCACTGGTTCGAATCCAGTACGTCCTACCACCCCTTTTCTTGGCTACCAGACAAGCCGCTATTTTCAGGAATAGCGGCTTTTCTTTTTTCTGCTGCGCCGGCGCGCTCCTGCCGCCGTTCTGAGCTCGGGGCGCTAGCTCCCTGCAATCGCCTGCAGCTGGCCTGAATCGAGAATCTCGATGTCGCCACGCGAGATTGCAATCGCCCCGCTGCGCTCCAGCTTCTTCAGCTCGAGATTGACGCTCTGCCGCGACGCGCCCAGCATGTCCGCGAGCGCGGCCTGGGTCAGATGGATGCGCAGGCTCGAATGGCTGGACGACAGGTCCAGCAGAAGTCGCACGACACGCACGTGCAGCGGCAACAGCGACAACCCCGCCAGCACCTCGTAGTTGTGTCGCGCCCGCTGGCACAGCAGCAGGAGCATCTGCATCGCCAGCGTCGGCTGCGCTTCCATCGTCGACAGGATGGCATCGCGCGGCACGACCACGATGCTGCTCGCGCCGCGCGCACACACGTCGTGGATGAGCGTCGATCCATCGAGCAGTGGAATCAACCCGAACACCTGGCCCTTGCCGAGCGGGCTCGTGGTGTGTCGCTTGCCCTGTGCGTTCGTCATGCTGAGTTCGAGCGTGCCGCTCGCGATGACGACCAGGTGAGACGTTTGCGTGCCGCGCGTGGCCACCGTCTGTCCGTCGACGAGGTGCTGCAGGTGCGAGGCGTCGGCCAGGCGTTCGACCACCGCGTTTCCGCTGGCCTGCAGCCACGGCACGGCGGCCAGGGCCTGCATGAGCGGTTCGGCGCGCGTCTTCATTGCGCGTAAACCCGAGCCGTGGACGTCGGGTACCCGACAGACGGAAAAGGCGTGTGTTCCCACACTACACGGCACCCGAACACCAGAGATACAACATGCACGCTTCTGTCTCCCATCCGATCCCCGCAAGTGCCGCCGTGGCCGCCCTGCAGCGCTGCGCCGTGCGGCATGTGGTCACGGTTCCCGACTGGGTCCAGCTCTCGCTTCATTCGCGCCTGGAGGCGCCCGAGGCCGGCATCGATCTCGCCAATTGCTGCAACGAAAACCAGTGCCTGACACTGGCGGCGGGATTGTACATAGGGGGTGCTCGCGCCCTCGTGGTGATGCAGAACCAGGGCTTCTACAACTGCATCAACACGCTGCGCGCCGTGGGTCTCGACGCGCAGATTCCGCTGGTGCTCATGGTCGGCCAGTTCGGCCGCGAGTTCGACAACTTCGACAAGCCCAGCACGCAGTCGCGCCGCACCATGGTCCGCCTGCTCGAGCCGATGCTGCAGACGCTCGACATTCCCTTTCACCGGCTCGACAGCGAAGACGACCTGCGCTGCATGGACGCCGCGTTTGAAGAGGCCGAGGCGCGCGGTGGCCCGGTCGTGCTGATCGTCGGTGCCCCCATGGCCTGGCATTGAGGAGACACACATGACCATGCAAATGATCGAAGCCTGCCGCGTCATCGCACAGGGCCGCGAAGACGCCGTCATCGTCTCCACGATGGGCGCGATGTTCCTGCTCGATGCGCTCGAGGTGCGCCACGGGCGTGTCGACTCCGTGCCGCTGATGGGCGGTGCCGCCTGCCTGGGGCTGGGCCTGGCACTGGCGCGGCCCGACCGCCAGGTGATCGTGGTCGATGGCGATGCGAGCCTGCTGCTGGAACTCGGCGGCCTGGTGAGCGTGGCAAGCCAGCGTCCACGCAACCTGCTGCACGTGGTGCTGCGCAACGGCACGCAGTTCACCGGGCTGGCCAACCTGAAGGCGCCCGTCGAAGGCTGCGACCTCGCCGCGCATGCGCGTGCGGCCGGCTACGTGCAGGCCGAGCGTTTCGACAACGCCGCCGAGTGGGCCGCCGGCTTTGCGCGTCTGAAAGACCAGCCGGGTCCGTGCTTCGCTGAACTCCAGGTCGAGCCCTTGCCCTCGCGTCTGGCCGCGGGCGGCGTGCAGACGGAAATGCCCGACCTCCAGTTCTCGCGCATGGGCGACGGCGCACGCGCGTTGCGGGCCTGGCTGCAGGCGCCCGCGTCGTGAAGGACGAGGCCATGCAGACCGAAGACTTCGACTACATCGTCGTGGGCGCGGGCTCGTCCGGTGCGGCGCTGGCGCACCGTCTGGCGCAGCGCCCGCAGACAAGTGTGCTCTTGCTCGAAGCGGGCCAGCCGCGGCAGAACGACTTCTGGGTGCGCACGCCGCTGGGCATTGCGAAGCTGCTGACCAACCCGGACTACGTGTGGCCGTTCCAGACCGCACCGCAGGCGGGCCTGGGCAACCAGCGCATCTACTGGCCGCGCGGCAGGCTGCCCGGTGGCTCCAGCTCCGTCAACGGCATGATCTACGTGCGCGGCGAACCGCGCGAGTTCGACCACTGGCGCGACCTCGGCAACCCGGGCTGGGGCTACGCCGACCTGCTGCCGTACTTCAAGCGCATGGAGTCGTACGCGGGCGGCGACGAGAGTCAACGCGGCCGCACCGGCCCCATCGGCGTGACCAGCCTGGCGGGCGACCCGCAGCCGCTGGGCAGCGCGTTCGTGCAGGCCTGCGTGGAGGCGGGCATTCCCGCCACGCCGGATTACAACGGTGGCCAGTACGAAGGCGTTTCCTACCTGCAGCTGAACACCGCGAACGGGCGCCGCTGCGGCACGGCGCGCGGCTACCTGGGCGACAGCCGGCCCGCCTCGCTCGACCTGCGCACCGAGGCGGTCGCGCTGGGCATCGTGCTCGAGAACCGCCGCGCCGTAGGCATCGACTACCTGCACGGCGGCGTGAAGCGCCGGGCCCGCGCGCGGGCCGAGGTGATCCTCAGCGCCGGGCCGATCAAGTCGCCGCAGCTGCTCGAACTCTCGGGCATCGGGCACGGCGACCGGTTGCAGGCACTGGGCATCGACGTGGCGCACCACGCACCCGGCGTGGGCGAAAACCTCATTGACCATCTGCAGGCGCGCATCACCTTCGAGTGCAGCCAGCGCGTCACGCTGAACGAGGTGGTGAGCAGCCCGCTGCGCCAGGGCCTGATGGGCGCGCGCTACCTGCTGACCGGGCGCGGCATGATGGCCACGCCCTCGGCCACGGCGCACGCACTGGCCCGCGCCGATGCACGCGACGAGCGCCCGATGGTGAAGATCCAGATGCACCACATCACGGGCAAGGACCGCTACTCGCGCAGCAAGGGGGCGGGCACCGATCCGTTCCCGGGCTTCGGCATCGGCCTGTTCCAGTTGCGTCCGCAGTCGCGCGGCGAGGTGCATGCCGTCACGCGCTCGGCCACCGACGACCCGGCGATGGACCCGCGCTACCTGAGCGACCCCGCCGACGTCGACGCCATGCTGAGCGCATTGCGGCTGGCGCGCCGCGTGGCCCGTCAGCCGGCGTTGGCTGCGTACGTGAAGCGCGAGACGCGCCCCGGCCTGGACATCGAATCCGACGACGAACTGCTGAGCTACATCCGCGGCTGCGGCCAGACCTCGTGGCACCCGATCGGCACCTGCAAGATGGGCAAGGACCCAATGGCCGTGGTCGACGCCAGCCTGCGTGTGCGCGGCGTGCAGGGCCTGCGCGTCGTCGACTCTTCGATCATGCCGACGATGCCGTCGTCGAACACCAATGCCGCGTCGATCGCCATCGGCGAGAAGGCGGCCGACCTCATCCTGGAGAAGCACTCTTGAAACAAGCTCACAACGCGGACGACCTGCTGCGCAGCGCCGACCCAGGCCGCGACCACGGCGCCACCATCGGCAAGACCCTGGGCACCTCCAAGCCTTGGTGGCGGCCGGAGCAGAAGGCGCCCGCCGGTGCGCCCAACGTGGTGGTCATCCTGCTGGACGACCTCGGCTTCTCGGACTTCGGCTGCTTCGGCAGCGAGATCCAGACACCGCACATCGACGCCCTGGCCGCGCACGGCCTGCGCTTCACGGGCTACACCACGGTGCCGATGTGCACGCCGGCGCGTGCGGCCATGATGACGGGCAAGAACCCGCATTCGGTCGGCTGCGGCTGGCTCACGCACAACAACCCCGGCTATCCGGGTTATCAGGCCGGCGAGATCAGCCTCGACGCGCCGACGCTGCCCGAGCTGCTGCGCGAGGCGGGTTACGCCACCTACGCGGTCGGCAAGTGGCACAACACGGCCGACTACCACGTGAGCGCCGCGGCATCGCGCACGGCGTGGCCGCTGCAGCGCGGCTTCGATCACTTCTACGGATTCCTCGGCGCCGAGACGCATTTCTTCTCGCCGGGCCAGCTCATCGAAGGCAACGACGTCGCTGATATCGACGAGCTGCCCAAGGACTACTACTGCACCGACGACTGGACCGACCGCTCCATCAAGTACCTGCGGTCGCACCGCAGCGCAGCGCCCGACAAACCCTTCCTGCTCTACCTCGCGCACAACGCGCCGCACGTGCCGCTGCACGCGAAGCCCGAAGACATCGCGGCCTACGACGGCGTGTACGCCGAAGGCTGGGACGCCACGCGCAAGCAGCGCTTCGCGCGCCAGGTCGCGTCGGGCCTGGTGCCGCCGGACTGGCGCCTGTCTCCTGAGAGCCCTGGCGTGAAGCCGTGGGCCGATGTGCCTGACGAGCAGAAGCCCGTGATGTCGCAGTACATGCAGATCTACGCGGCCATGGTGCAGAACCTCGACCGCAACATCGGCCGGCTGGTGGACGAGCTCAAGCAGCTGGGCGTGTTCGAAGACACGCTGATCGTGCTCACGTCGGACAACGGCGCCTCGTCGATCGGCGGGCTGGAGGGCGCGGCCAACATCTACGAGAAGCGCGTCACGCGCACCGAAGACCCGCAACTCGCGCGCTCGCTGTACCTCGACGGCCGCCTCGGCGGCGCCGACTCGTTTCCCGCGTACCCGGCAGGGTGGGCCAACGCCTCGAACACGCCGTTCCGCTTCTACAAGCGCACGCCCATGAACGGCGGCATCCGCGTGCCGTT
This sequence comes from Variovorax sp. RO1, assembly GCF_002849325.1. Lineage (NCBI taxonomy): Bacteria > Pseudomonadati > Pseudomonadota > Betaproteobacteria > Burkholderiales > Comamonadaceae > Variovorax > Variovorax sp. RO1. Next base: position 496,568 of record NZ_PKMT01000003.1, on the reverse strand, counting down.
CATCGCGAGCTGGCCGAACAAGGTACCTGACCCCGGCGCGATCCGGCGCCAGTGGATCCATGTCAGCGACCTGGTGCCGACCCTGCTCGACCTGCTGGGCACCGACTACCCGCAGGCCTTCAACGGCTACCGCACGCGCGGCCTCGACGGCGTGAGCTTCAAGGGCATGCTGACCGACCCGGCCCACCCGTCGGCGCGCGAGCGGCAGCACTTCGAACTCGAGGGCAACCGGGGCTACATCAGCGGGCACTGGAAGATCGTGTCGCTGCAGCCGCCGGGCACGCCCATCGCGCTCGACCAGTGGCTGCTGTTCGACCTGGAGGCCGACCCGACCGAGTGCAATGACCTCGCGGCGCACGAGCCGCAGAAGCTGCGCGAACTCATCGAGGCCTTCGAGCGCGATGCCGAGGCGAACTACGTCTACCCGCTGGACAACCGCGACAACCGGCGCGTGCTGGGCCTGCCGCCGTTCCTGGAAGAAGAGAGCGCGCGTGTGCGCACCTTCTATCCAGGCACTGGCACCGCGTCGCCCATCGTGATCGCGGCGCTCATTGCCGACCGCGACTACCGCATCGACTGCGAATTCGAATGCACGGGTGAAGACACCGGCGTGCTCTACGCCATCGGCGACAACATGAACGGCCTGGCAGCCTTCGTGCTGGACGGACAGCTGCACGTGGCCTTCACGGCGGGTGCGTCCGTGCAACGTTCGGTCGCCATTGCGCTGGGCGCCGGCACGCACCGCTTCACGCTCGAACACCGGGCACTCGGCGCGCGCCGGGGCGAGGGCACGCTCGTGCTCGACGGCCAGCCCCACGACCTGCGCATCGACATGACGCCGACCTTCCTGCGCTTGGGCGGCGAGGGCGTCGATGTGGGCCTCGACCGCAAGCGCAAGGTGAGCCGCCTCTACGAAGGGCGCGGCACCTTCGCCTTCACCGGTCGAATCGCGCGGGTCTGGGTGACGCCGGGCGCGCAGGCGCCCGACAGCATCGCCAACCGGCCGGAAGCGCAAGCGCAGCTCGACTGAAGCCCGCCTCACACCAAGCACGAAGGAAGGATCGCCATGAACCCCCTCATCTCGCGCAGGCAAGGCCTGGCCTGGGCCCTCGCATCGCTCGCCCCCGCGTCCGTGCTCGGCCTGCCGGGCCGCGCGCAGGCCACCACCGCCGCATGGCCGACCAAGCCCTTGCGGATCGTCGTGCCTTACCCCGCGGGCGGAACGCCCGACATGCTGGCGCGCCAGCTCGGGCCTTCGCTCCAGTCGCAGCTGGGGCAGCCCGTCGTCGTGGAGGCCAAGCCCGGCGCGTCGGGGCTGATCGCAGCGCGCATGGTGTCCAAGGGCGCATCGGACGCGCACAACTTCATGTCGCTGTCGTCGGGCATCGTCACGCTGTCGGCGATGAACCCGAAGTTCGACCTGTTGGCCGAACTGAAGCCCGTGACGCGGCTGACCACCTCGCCCTTCGTGTGCGTGGTCGCGACCGGTTCGCGCATCCAGAGCATGGGCGAGCTTATCGAGGTGGGGCGCCGCAAGCCGGGCTCGCTCACCTACGGCTCGGCCGGGCCGGGCTCGCCCGCGCACCTGGCCGTCGAGTACCTGGCCGATGCCGTCGGCAACTTCAAGGCGCTGCACGTGCCCTACAAGGGCGCGGTCGAGTCGATCAATGCGCTGATCGGTGGGCAGATCGATTTCTCGATCCTCGTGCTCGGTGCCGCCATGCCGTTGATCGCCAGCGGCAAGCTGCGCGCACTGGCCACGAGCAGCGCGCGCCGTGTGCCGCTGATCCCGCAGGTGCCGACGATTGCCGAAAGCGGCGGCGGTCGCTATGCCTTCGAGTCGTGGGGCGGGATGGCGATGCACGCGGACACGCCCGACGACATTGCCGAGCGCGCGCTCGTCGCGTTCCGAAACGCGATGGGCAGTGAAGAGATCAAGCGCCTGCTCGCGTCCACGGGGTCGTACCCGTCCGTGAGCCGCTCGCGCGCCGAATTCACGGCGGAACTCGAGGCCGAACTGGCAAGCCAGCGGCAGATCGTGAAGCGGCTCGGACTGCGCGCCGTGTAGCGCGCGGCACAGAGCCACGGGCCCGCATCAGGCGGGCAAGAACAACAACGGAGACAAAACCTTGAAGACAAAAATTCTGGCCGCTTCGGCGCTGCTGGGGACCGGCTTCGCCTGCGCGCAAAGCACCGTGCAGCTGTACGGCATGGTCGACCTGTTCGTGCAACGCGTGAGTTCGGGCGGGCGCTCGGTCACGCAACTGGCGGATGGCGGCAACGGCGCGTCGCGCTTCGGCTTTCGCGGGACGGAAGACCTGGGCGGCGGGCTCGCGGCGAACTTCCTGCTGGAGGCCGGCGTGAATGCCGACACCGGCACAGGCATGCTGCCCGGCCCGCAGATCTCGTTCACGCGCCAATCGTTCGTGGGGCTGTCGGGCGCATGGGGCCGCGTCGATGCGGGGCGCATGTACACGCCGATGTTCAATGCCTTCCTGCGCGCCGATCCGTTCGGGATGAACGCGATCTACTCGCCGCTGGTGCTCGCGGCCCAGACCGATGCGCAACCCGGGCTCGGCCCGCCGCTCGCGTTCCGGGCCAGCAACATGGTGCGTTACCGCGCGCCGGCGGGGCAGGCCTTTCTGCTCGACCTGGCGTATGCGTTCGGCGAGTCGTCCGCCGCCAGCAAGCGCAGCGGCGAGTTCTACGGCGGGGCGGTGGGGTACGACAAGGCGCCGTACTACGCGGCCTATTCCTTCTACCGCGCGCGTTCGGGAACGGCCGCTGCGCCGGTGAAGTCGCCCGTCGTGACGCGCGTGGACGCGCTCAGCGCGCGCATCGACCTGGGCGAGTCCTGGGCCGTGGCCGCGAACGGCATGCGCGTGGGCGGCGGCCTAGCGTCGACGCCTTCCGCGCGGCTGCTCAATCTCGGGGTGTCGTTCCAGGACGGGTTGTCACGCTGGACCGCCGGCATCGTCCAGCGCAAGGTGAGCGGCAGCCCGCGCAGCCAGTTCGGCATCACGCTGGGCTACGACTACGCGCTCAGCAAACGCACCGTGCTCTACGGGCGCTTGCTGCACCTGTCGAACAAGGGCGGGGCGACGGCCTCGGCGGGCGGGATCGCGTTCACGCCCTACAGCGGCGACGGTGTGAACTCCAGCGGGGTGGGGATTCGGCACAGCTTTTGAGGCTCGCCGACCACGGGCTGCGAGAGGCTACGCCGCGGCGTGCCAGTCTTGCACTGTGGGTGCCTGCGGCGCGGCGAGCTCCGTGAGGCCCTCGTGGCACGGCTGAACCTCCAGGGGATCGCACGGGCTGCTGATCTGGCGCCCGTCGAACTTGATGCGGATGTGCGAATTGCTCGCGCCGGCGACGGTGCCGAGGCGGCCACCGCAGATGACGCGGCTTCCTCTTTCGAAGCTGACGCCGTAGCGTTCGCGGATGTCCCTGAGGCTCATGTGATTCCCTTTTGTTCCCTGTGCTGATAGTGAACGAATCGTCTCCTGCGCCCGCGTGGAACCGCGTAGGCCGCATTCCGTTACACCGTGTAGGAAAGAAGAGGGGTTGACGGCAGGCAAACGCCTTGGGGCCGCCAGCGCGCCGGAAATGAAAAAGCCCTCACGAGGAGGGCTTTGTTCGGAATGTGGTCGTGAACTCTTACGCGGTCCACGCTACGGCAAAGATTCGTTTGCGGAAGTCATTGTTGTTTTTCTCGTCGCTGTGACTTCGACGCGCTGGTATGAGATTCAGCTTGCCTGGCCAGGCAAATGCCCGATCGTTTCGGGCAACCGCGGATTATATACCAAAATAAATCGACCCCTTCAAAACCTCCATGTCAGTGCGCAGCATGCAGGCAAAAAAACAGCCCGCACGAGGGCGGGCTGGAAGGGTGACTTGCTGGAGGAGGGAGGATCAGAGGTGCAAGCCACCGGGAGAAACCTCACTGTGCCCAGCGAATCTGTACGCAACCTGACCTCGCGAAAAGAGGCCCTTTCGGTTCTCAGTCTTCGTCTTCCCACTTGCCGATCACGGTGCCCAGCACGGTGAAGGGCACGCGCACCGCTTCGTGCGCGGGGTTCAGCGGCAGCAGCCAGCGGCGGCCCGCGTCTGCCTTGTAGACCTTGAAGGTGACTTCGCCGCTCGTGTCGTCGTCGAGCTTGGCGATCACGCGCTCGCCGTCGTCGGGCGTGGTGTGTTGCGGGTCGACAAAAATGATCGATCCGGCCGGGTAGCTCTTCAGGTGCCCGTGCGGCGAAGTCATGCTGTCGCCGCGCACGCGCAGGGCGTAGGTGCCGGCGCTGTGGTGCGCGATGCAGGGAATCCAGCGTTCGGCCAGCGTGGGCCGGGGCGGCGATTCGGCGCCGCGCCATTCGCCCGCGTGCTCCCACGTGATCAGCGGTACGGTGCCGGGCGTCTGCGGCGCGAAGCCCGGGCCCGCGGGCGGGATGCGGGTGACGCGGTAGGGGCCGGGCGGTTCGTGGGCGTTGTCGCGTGCCAGGCGGATCTGCACCTCGTCCCATGGGGCGGGGCCGTCGCCGGTGTCGAGCCAGTTGGGGTCGGCGCGGTAGGCGCGCGCCAGGGCGAGCACGCTCATCGACCGGCTGGTGTCGCCACGCTCGATCTTCGAGATGCTCGACTGTTTGACACCCGAAGCGGCCTCGGCCTGCTTCTGCGTCATCTTGGCGAATTTGCGTGCGGCCAGGGCACGAGAAGCAATAGTCTCCATGGGGTGGAGATTCAAGCGCAGATGAATATTCGTATTGGACTCTAGAATATTAAAAAAAGGGAGGGTTCGATATGAAGCCACGCGAGTTGGTGCAGGCGCTGCGGGCGCTGGGATTGACGCAAAAGCAGATCCAGGAACGCACGGGCATTCCGCAGCCCACGGTCAGCAAGATCGGGCTGGGGCGGGTGAGCGACGTGATGTCGCGTCACTACGTCGCGCTGCTGAAGGCCTACGAGCAGCGGATGAAGGAAGAGGCGCTGCGGCCGGCGGCGCACTTTGTGCCGCCGCCGGCGGGCGACTAAGGCAGGTGCGGGAGGCTCAGGCCGGCTTGAGCCGTTCGGCAGGCTCAGGCGGTGTCAGGGCCAGCGTGGTGCTCACGCGCACGCAGTCCTTGATGTGCTGCTCGCCCAGCGCGCGCAGCGCGGCATAGCCCAGCGCGGCCGATACCACCTGCCCGGCAATGGGCACGTACTTGGCCGCCTGCTTGGCGGTGAGGCGGATGCCGGCGTGGCGGGCGAGCTTCATGAGCAGCTCGCGCGTGACGAGCCGGCCGACGAGCAGGGCGCCGAGCGTGGTGGCGGCCTTCTGGATGCGCTCGCGCTGGTGTGGCGCGAGCTTTTCGACCTGGGTGACCGAGAGGCCGAACTCGGCGCTGATCTGCGGCACGAGGCGCGAGAGCAGCGCCGCGTCGGCCATCCAGTCGACGCCGGGCAGCGGAATGGCGCTGGCGGCAGCGGCCATGAGGGCCTTGCGGCCGATCAGGCGTCGGCTGCGGTGGATGGCCGCGATGAGTTTTTCATCGCCCCGGGCGAGTTCGATCGAAGAAGGCATGCAGCGTGGCTCCTTGGCGGGTTCCCTGACCTTGCCATGCTACCCGGCCCGCGCCGGCCGGCCGGGGGCCAGCCGCGCGCGGCCAAAGGGTTTAGGCGGCCAGCGCTTCGAGCTGGTCGGACAGCGCCAGCCAGCGTTCTTCGAGCTGCGCGATCTCGTCGTTGAGCGCCTTCAGCCGCTTGCCGGCATCGGCGATCTCGGCGGGCGGCAGCGGTTCGGCCAGCCGGGCTTCGAGCGTGCCGCGCTCGGTGCCGGCCGCCGCCATGCGCTCGTCGATCTTGGCGAGTTCCTTCTTCAGCGGCTTGGCCTGCTCGCTGCGCTGCTGGCGCTCCTGGGCGTCCTGCTTGCGCTGCTCGGGGGTGTGGCTGCTGCTGCTGCTGCTCTTGGTCGATGCCTGGGCGGCGGCTGCAGCGGCGGCCGCAGCCGCTGCCACGGCGTCCGCTTCGCGCACGGCCACCTTGGCTTCTTCGCGCAGGCGCTTGGCTTCGTCGAGCAGGTAGCGCTGGTAGTCGTCCAGGTCGCCGTCGAAGTCGGTGACGACGCCGCGGCCCACGAGCCAGAACTCGTCGCACACCGAACGCAGCAGCGCACGGTCGTGGCTCACCAGCATCAGCGTGCCTTCGAACTCGTTGAGCGCCACGGCCAGGGCTTCGCGGGTGGCGAGGTCCAGGTGGTTGGTGGGCTCGTCCAGCAGCAGCAGGTTGGGGCGCTGCCAGACCATCATGGCGAGCACGAGGCGGGCTTTTTCGCCGCCGCTCATGGTGCCCACGGGCTGCTTGACCATGTCGCCGCTGAAGTTGAAGCTGCCCAGGTAGCCACGCAGGGCCTGCTCGCCGGTGGCTTCCTTGGCATTGCTGCCGAGTTCGCGCGCCATGCGCACCATGTGCTCGAGCGGGTTGTCCTGTGGGCGCAGCACGTCGAGTTCCTGCTGCGCGAAGTAGCCGATGTTCAGGCCCTTGCCCTCGGTGACTTCGCCGGCCAGTGCGCCCATTTCGCGCGCAATGGTCTTCACCAGCGTCGACTTGCCCTGGCCGTTGGCGCCCAGGATGCCGATGCGCTGGCCCGCCAGCACCGAGCGGCTCACGCCGCGCAGGATGGTCTTGGGCGCTTCGCCTTCGACCTCGTAGCCGAAGCTCGCCTTGTCGATCGAGAGCATCGGGTTCGGGATGTTGCCCGGCTCCTTGAACTCGAAGGTGAAGTCGGCCTCGGCCAGCAGCGGCGCCACGCGCTCCATGCGCTCCAGCGCCTTGACGCGGCTTTGCGCCTGCTTGGCCTTGCTGGCCTTGGCCTTGAAGCGGTCGATGAACTTCTGCAGGTGGGCGATCTTGTCCTGCTGCTTGCTGAAGGCCACCTGCTGCTGCTCCATCTGCAGCGCGCGCATGTCCTCGAACTTGCTGTAGTTGCCGCCGTAGCGCGTGAGCTGGGCGTTGGCGATGTGCAGGGTGACGTCGGTCACGGCGTCGAGAAACTCGCGGTCGTGGCTGATGACGATCATGGTGCCGGCGTACTTCTGCAGCCAGGCTTCGAGCCAGACGAGCGCGTCCAAGTCCAGGTGGTTGGTCGGTTCGTCGAGCAGCAGCAGGTCGCTCGGGCACATCAGCGCGCGGGCCAGTTGCAGGCGCATGCGCCAGCCGCCCGAGAAGCTGTTGACGGGCTCGTCGAGCTCGTGCGACTTGAAGCCCAGGCCCAGCACCAGCGCCTGCGCGCGCGGCACGGCGTCGTGCTCGCCAGCATCGGCCAGGTCGGTGTAGGCGTGGGCCAGCTCCATGCCGATGTCGGGATCGTCGGGGTTCTCGGCGTAGGCGGCCTCGATGGCGGCCAGCGTGGCGCGCAGCTCGGTCAGGCGGGTGTCGCCGCCGACCACGAAGTCGGTGGCCGACTCCTCGGTCTCGGGCATGTCCTGCGCGACCTGGGCCATGCGCCACTGCTTGGGAATGTAGAAATCGCCGCCGTCTTCGTGCAGCGTGCCGTTGAACAGCGCGAACAGCGACGACTTGCCGGCGCCGTTGCGTCCCACCAGGCCGACCTTTTCGCCGGGGTTGAGATTGACGGTGGCGCCGTCGAGCAGTTTCTTGGCGCTGCGGCGAAGAATGACGTTTTTGAGAGTAATCATGAAATAGGAACCGTAGGGGGGATTATCCCGTCCGACCTTCAGCGAGCCGGCGCGAAGGGGCAAAGGCGGACATCACCCGATGAAAGGGGGCGCAGCCACGGGGCTGCATGCAAGGCGAAAAGGGGGCTTGGGCGGGCGCCGCTAACGCACGCCGGCGCCGGCCAGCAGCGCCGTCCGGGTGACCAGCAGCACCTGGTCTTCGCCGGCCGAGGTTTCGAGCCAGACCACCTCGAGCTGCGGAAACGCCGTCTCGAAGTAATCGCGCTCGTTGCCAATTTCGAGCACCAGCACGGCCTGCTCGCTCATGCGGGCGGGCGCGTCGGCGAACAGTTGCCGCACGAAGTCCATGCCGTCGGTGCCGCCGGCCAGCGCCAGTTCGGGCTCGGCGCGGTATTCGGCGGGCAGCGCAGCCATGCTGGCGCTGTTCACATAGGGCGGGTTGCACAGCACGAGGTCGTACGTACCGGGCACGTTCTTCAGGCCGTCCGATGCGATCAGCGTGACGCGGGCGTCGAGCGCGTGGCGCGTGACGTTGATGGCGGCCACTTCGAGCGCTTCGACCGACAGGTCGGCCGCATCGACCGTCACGTCCGGGTAGGTGAGCGCCGCGAGCACCGCGAGGCTGCCATTGCCGGTGCACAGGTCGAGCACGCGCTGCGTGTGTTCGCCCAGCCAGTAGTCGATGCTGCCGTCGGCGATCAGCTCGGCAATGAAGCTGCGCGGCACGATGGCGCGTTCGTCCACGTAGAAGGGCACGCCTTGCAGCCAGGCTTCTTTCGTGAGGTAGGCCGCAGGCTTGCGCGTGGCGATGCGCTCGTCAATGAGCGCGGCCACCTTGGCAGCGTCGGCCGGCGACACAGGGGTGTCGGCCACGGCGTCGATGTCGTCCAGCGGCTGCTTCAGGCGCCACAGCACGAGCCAGGCGGCTTCGTCGAAGGCGTTGGCGGTGCCGTGGCCGAAGGCCACGCCGGCATCGGTCAGGCGCTGGGCGCCGGCTTCGATCAGTTCGATGACCGTGCTCATTGCGCGAGCGCCGCGTCGAGCCCGCGCAGCGTGCGCAGGTAGATGTTCTTCAGCGTCTCGATCTCGGCGACGTCGATGTGCTCGTCGATCTTGTGGATGCTGGCGTTCACCGGGCCGCACTCGACGACCTGCTTGCAGATCTTGGCGATGAAGCGCGCGTCGCTGGTACCGCCGCTGGTCGACAGCTCGGTGTCCAGGCCGGTTTCTTCGCGGATCGCCGCCTGCACGGCCGTGACGAGTTCGCCGGGCGTGGTCAGGAAGGGCAGGCCGCCGACGGTCCAGGCCAGCGTGTAGTCGACGCCGTGCGCGTCGAGCACGGCGTGCACGCGCTGCTGCAGCGATTCGGGCGTCGATTCGGTCGAGAAGCGGAAGTTGAAGTCGATCACCGCGCTGCCCGGAATCACGTTGCTCGCGCCGGTGCCCGAATGGAAATTGCTGATCTGCCAGCTGGTGGGCTGGAAGTAGGGGTTGCTTTGCGCGTCCCAGCCGCCGGCGGCGTTGATCGCCACGAGCTCGGCCAGCGCGGGCGCCACGGCGTGCACCGGGTTCTTCGCCAGGTGCGGGTAGGCGATGTGACCCTGCACGCCGTTCACCGTGAGCTTGCCGCTCATGGTGCCGCGGCGGCCGTTCTTGATCATGTCGCCGCAGCGCGTGACCGAGGTGGGCTCGCCGACGATGCAGTAGTCGATGGTTTCACCGCGTGCGGCCAGCGCGTTGCAGACGATCACGGTGCCGTCGACGCCCGGGCCTTCCTCGTCGCTCGTCAGCAGCAGGGCCAGTGTGAGCGCCGGGTCGGGCTCGCCCTGCAAAAACTCTTCGATGGAGGTCACGAAGGCCGCGACCGAGGTCTTCATGTCGCAGGCGCCGCGGCCGTAGAGCTTGCCGTCGCGGTGCGTGGGCGTGAAGGGGTGGCTGCTCCACTGGTCGAGCGGGCCGGTGGGCACCACGTCGGTGTGGCCGGCGAAGACCAGCGTCTTCGTCGCTTTGCCATTCGTCGGGCGGCGCACGGCCCAGAGGTTGGTGACCCGGAAATCGGCCGGGCCGCTCTCGATGGTTTCCAGCGTGAAGCCCAGCGCGGCGAGGCGTTCGCCCAGGATCTGTTGGCAACCCGCGTCGTCGGGGGTGACGGAAGGGCGCGAGATCAGTTGTTCGGCGAGCTGGAGCGTACGGGACATCGAGGGAGCGGGGATTAAGGGGCGGTCAGAACTTCACGTCGAGCGTGATGTCGGTGAAGGTGGGTTCGTCGAGCTGGTCGGTCAGGTCGCGATCCTCGGCCTGCTTCTTGGGCGCGTCGCGGTTCTGCAGGCGCCACATCAGGTTGGTGGGCGAGTCGGCGTTGGCCAGGCCTTCCTGGCGGGTCACGCGGTCCTCGGTGATGAGGCGGGCGATGTCTTCCTCGAAGGTCTGCGAGCCTTCGGCCATCGACTGCTCCATGGCCTCCTTGACGCCGGAGAAGTCGCCCTTTTCGATCAGGTCGGCCACCAGCGCGGTGTTCAGCATCACTTCGAGTGCGGGCACGCGTGCGCCGGCCGGCGTGCGCAGCAGGCGCTGCGACACCACGGCGCGCAGCGCCGAGCCCAGGTCGCCCAGCAGGGTGGGGCGCACCTCGACCGGGAAGAAGCTCAGGATGCGGTTCAGCGCGCGGTAGCTGTTGTTGGCGTGCAGCGTGGCCACGCACAGGTGGCCCGACTGCGCGTAGGCAATGGCGGCCGTCATGGTGTCGCGGTCGCGGATTTCGCCGATCTGGATCACGTCGGGCGCCTGGCGCAGCGCGTTCTTCAGGGCCACCTGCAGCGAGGTGGTGTCGCTGCCCACGTCGCGCTGGTTCACCAGCGATTTCTTGTTGGTGTAGGTGAACTCGATCGGCTCCTCGACCGTGAGGATGTGGCCGCTGGCGTGCTCGTTGCGGTAGTCGAGCATCGAGGCCAGCGTGGTCGTCTTGCCTGCGCCGGTGGCGCCCACCATCAGGATCAGCCCGCGCTTTTCCATGATGAGCGACTTCAGGATGTCGGGCAGGTTCAGCTCGTCGAAGCTGGGGATGACCGAGGCGATGTGCCGCACCACCACGGCGTAGCTGCCGCGCTGGCGCATGGCGCTGATGCGGTAGTTGCCGGCGCCTTCGAGGGCGACGGCCATGTTGAGTTCGCCCGTGTTTTCCAGTTCCTGGATGCGGGCTTCGGGCACCACTTCCGACAGCAGCGCCAGCGGCGCGGTCGGCGGCAGCACCTGCGCATTGATCGGCAGGCAGTTGCCGTTGATGCGGATCATCACCGGGGAGTGGGCCGAGAGGTAGATGTCGGAGGCCTTGCGCTCGGCCATCAAACGAAGAATCCGTTCCATCATGTTCATCGGTCTCTCTCCTCGGTGCTGTTTTTTTCTCAGGGAAGAAGCGAAACCGGCCGCGAGCGTTGAAGCAGGCGGCCGGTGGTTCGGCAGGTCAGTCGCGCAGCAGGTCGTTCAGGCTGGTCTTGGAGCGCGTCTGCGCGTCGACCGTCTTCACGATGATGGCGGCGTAGGTGCTGTAGTCCTGGCCCGACTTGGTCTTCTTGGGCAGGTTGCCGCTGATGACCACGCTGCCGCTGGGCACGCGGCCGTACGAGATCTCGCCGGTTTCGCGGTTGAAGATCGGGGTGCTCTGGCCGAGGTACACGCCCATGCCGAGCACCGAGTTCTCTTCGACGACCACGCCTTCGACGACTTCGGAGCGCGCGCCGATGAAGCAGTTGTCTTCGATGATCGTGGGGCCGGCCTGCAGCGGCTCGAGCACGCCGCCGATGCCGACGCCACCCGACAGGTGCACGTTGGCACCGATCTGTGCGCACGAGCCGACGGTGGCCCAGGTGTCGACCATGGTGCCTTCGCCCACGTAGGCGCCGATGTTCACGTACGAGGGCATCAGGATCGCGCCCTTGGCGATGAAGCTGCCGCGGCGGGCCACGGCCGGCGGCACGATGCGCACGCCCGATTCCTTCAGCTCGGCGGCCGACAGGTGCGAGAACTTGGTCGCGACCTTGTCGTAGAAGCCCAGCGAGCCGGCCTGGATCTGCTCGTTGTCCTTCAGGCGGAACGACAGCAGCACGGCCTTCTTGATCCACTGGTGCACGGTCCACTGGCCCACGCCTTCGCGGGTGGCCACGCGCAGCTTGCCGTTGTTCAGCTCGGTGATCACGTGCTCGACGGCGTCACGCACTTCGGCGGGGGCGGCGGCGGGCGAGATGTTGGCGCGGTCTTCCCACGCGGCGTCGATGGTCTGTTGCAGTTGCTGTGTCATGGAGAAAGTCTCGGGTGAAAAAGGGGGCAGGGAAGCGGGGCGGCGGGAGGTCAGCGGCGGCCGTCCTGGACGAAACGGACGATGCGCCGGGCGGCCTCGACGCACTCGGCCGTTTCGGCCACCAGCGCCATGCGGATGCGACCGCGGCCCGGGTTGGCGCTGTGGTCGGTGTCGCGCGCCAGATAGCTCCCCGGCAGAACCGTGACATTGTATTGAGCGTAGAGCGCGCGGGCGAAGGCTTCGTCGTCGCCAGCCCACACTTCGGGCACGCCGGCCCAGAGGTAGAAGCTGGCGTCGGGCAGGCGCACGTCGAGCACGGGTTCGAGCAGCGGCGTGACGGCGGCGAACTTGGCGCGGTACTGGGCGCGGTTGTCGACCACGTGCGACTCGTCGCCCCAGGCCGCGATGCTGGCGGCGGCCACGGCGCCGCTCATGGCGCTGCCGTGGTAGGTGCGGTAGAGCAAAAACTTCTTGATGAGGGCCGCGTCGCCGGCCACGAAGCCGCTGCGCAGGCCGGGCACGTTGCTGCGCTTGGACAGCGAGGTGAGCGCGATCAGGTTCTTGAAGTCGGGGCGGCCGAGCTTCATCGAGGCTTCGAGGCCGCTGAGCGGCGGTTCGTCGCGGAAGTAGATCTCGCTGTAGCACTCGTCGGCGGCGATCACGAAGCCGTGGCGGTCGGACAGCGCGAAGAGCTTCTTCCACTCGTCCAGAGACATCACGGCGCCCGTGGGATTGCCCGGCGAGCAGACGAACACCAGCTGGGTGCGGGCCCAGATGGCCTCGGGCACGCTGTCCCAATCGACGGCGAAGTTGCGCGCGGGCACGCTGGGCACGTAGTACGGCTCGGCGCCCGAGAGCAGCGCCGCGCCCTCGTAGATTTGATAGAACGGGTTGGGCGACATCACCACGGGCTTGGGCCTGACGCTGGCGTCGACCACGGTCTGGGCGAGCGAGAACAGCGCCTCGCGCGAGCCGTTGACCGGGAGCACCTGCGTGGCCGGATCGAGCGTCAGGCTGTAGCGGCGATGCAGCCAGTCGGTGAACGAGGTGCGCAGTTTCAGCTCGCCGGCGGTGGCCGGGTAAGCGGCAAGGGCGCCGAGGCCGGCGCTCAGGGCGTCCTTGATGAAGGCCGGCGTGGCGTGCTTGGGCTCGCCGATGCCCAGGCTGATGGGCGCGAATTCGGGGGCGGGCGTGACGCCCGCGAACAGTTGCTTCAGCCGCTCGAAAGGGTACGGCTGCAATTTGGAAAGCAAGGGATTCATGCCCCGGATTATCGGCGACGGGCCGGGCGGCCCGCACGCCCCGCGCCCCTTGTCCCGCTCAGCAAAGCGGGTGGTTGAACTGGCCGATCATGTTGGCGAAGTTCTGGTTGTAGCGGTTGGCCGCGTCGACGATGCCCGAGCGGCCCATGCGGGCCATCGCACCGGTTTCCTTGCGCTTGAACACGCCGTCCTTGGCGTCCTTGATCACCGAGCGCGACTGGCCGATGAACTCGTTGATCTGCAGCATGCCGCCGCTGCAGCTCTTGCCGCTCTGGGCCGACTGCTCGGAGGTCTTCTTGCTCCAGCCCGCGGCCGAGTCGGCCACCAGCGCCAGCGAGGCCTCGAAGGCGGCCAGGGCCTGCGGATCGTTGGGCGCGGCGAACAGCGCCATGGCGTCGGCGTGGTTGAGCTTGCCGTGGTAGATCAGGCCGGCGCGGTAGTAGGTGGCGGTGTCCTTGGGCGCCTTCTCGAAGGCTTCCTTGGTGAGCGCCTGGTCGCGGGCGCTCAGGCCCTTGTCGAAGGCCGCTTCGGCCTGCGCGACGGTGGTGAGCGCGGCCAGGTAGTCGGCGCTCATCTGGCGTGCCTTGTCGCCGTTGTCGGCGAGGTAGCCCTTGGAATTGGCGTAGTCGTTCAGCTCGCGGCTCAGCGGCGACAGCACCTTGAGCGCGGCCGAGAAGGCCTTGGCCGATTCGTCGATCTCGGGCAGCGGCGCAGCGATGGCGGCGGCGGCATCGAGCTTCTTCGCCGAGCGGTCGACCAGGATGTCGTTCTGGATGCGCAGGCTGGTCAGCGGCGCCTTGGCCTGCAGCAGCGGCACCTGGCCGGTCACGTAGCTCTCGCGGGCTTCCTGGAACGAGGTGCGCAGGTTGTTCGAGACGTCGACGTAGAGGTTGTACTTTTCGACGAGCTGCTGGTCGTTGGGGGCGGGGGCGGCCGGCTTGGCTTCGGTCGAAGAAGGCGAGGGCTGGGCGGCGGTGTCCGCCTTGTCGCCGCAGCCCGCGACGAGCGCCGACACGGCGACGAGGGTGGCACCCAGAAGGGTCTGGTACTTCTTCATTCTTTCATTTCCTCCGTTGAAAAAACAGCACGGGCAGGCCGCGGGATGGCGCGGTCGGCCGGGAAAACATCGTGGGGAGCGCCGCTGCCTGAAGACAGCGGTCGAGGGGCGAGGTGTCAGACGGCAGTGGCCGCGCTGCGCCGGTAGAAGGCGAGCGAGCCCGCCAGCGCCAGCAGCATGCCGCCGCAGGCGCGATCGATCCAGCGCGTGGCCGACACCGTGAGCAGCCGGATCGCGCGGGCGCCGACGAAGGCGTAGCCGAGCATCACCAGCATGTCCAGGCCCGCGAAGATCAGCGCAATGACCACGTACTGCGGCGCCTGCGCGGCGGCCGGATCGATGAACTGCGGCAGCAACGCCGAGCAGAAGATGTAGCCCTTGGGGTTGGTCACCGCCACCAGGAAGGACTTGAAGAAGATGCGCCGGCTTTCGCCCGCCGTGACGGTGGCTGCCGCGTCTGCATTCGGCAGCTGGAAGCCGCCCTGGGAACGCAGCATGCGCAGCCCGAGCCAGGCCAGGTAGACGGCGCCGACCCACTTCAGCATCGAGAACCAGAACTCCGAAGCCGCCAGCAGCGCGCCCAGGCCGAGCGCCACGGCGCCGACCAGCACGAAGTCGGACAGCACCGCGCCGAGCATGCCCGGCAGCGCCCGCCGCACGCCGTGGCGCGAGCCGTTGCTCAGTGCCAGCAGCACCGTGGGGCCGGGTGTGGCGATGGCGGCGAACGCCACGATGGCGAACAGCAGGGCGGTGGCGAGCGTCATCGGGGCGTCCTTCTTTCTTCTCAGATCTTCTTGACCAGCACCTGGCTCTTGCGGTCCCAGTTGTACTTGCGCTTGCGCGCCTCGGGCAGCCAGTCGGGGTTGACCTGCTGGAAGCCGCGCTTGAGGAACCAATGCATCGTGACCGTGGTGAGCACGAAGATGCTCTCCAGGCCCATGGCCTTGGCGCGGTGCTCGATGCGCTTCAAGATGCGTTCGCCGTCGCCCTGCGACTGCGACTGCGGCGACACCGTGAGCGCAGCCATCTCGGCGGTTTTCGCCTCGGGGTACGGGTACAGCGCCGCGCAGCCGAAGATCACGCCGTCGTGCTCGATGACCGTGTAGTGGCCCACGTCGCGCTCGATCTCGGTGCGGTCGCGCTTGACCAGCGTGCCGTCGCGCTCGAAAGGTTCGATGAGCTGCAGGATGCCGCCGATGTCGTCCACCGTGGCTTCGCGCAGGCTCTCGAGCTTCTCGTCGATCACCATGGTGCCGACGCCGTCGTGCACGTAGATTTCGAGCAGCAGCGAGCCGTCGAGCGCAAACGGCAGGATGTGGTTGCGCTCCACGCCGCCCTTGCAGGCCTTCACGCAGTGCTGCAGGTAGAAGGCGGTGTCGGTCGGCTTCTGCGCGGGCGGCAGCGAGGCCAGCAGTTTTTCGGCGGCGGCCAGCGGCAGCTCGGTGTCGATCGGGTTGTCTTCGCTCTCGGGCAGTTCGCTGTCCACGCGGATGCCCGGCACTTCGGTCAAAAAGATCAGCTTGTCGGCCTGGATCGAGATGGCCACGCTGGTCGCGACCTCTTCCATCGTCAGGTTGAACGCCTCGCCGGTCGGCGAGAAGCCGAAGGGCGACATGAGCACCATCGCGCCGAAATCGAGCGTGCGGCGGATGCCGGACGCATCGACCTTGCGCACGAGGCCCGAATGCTTGAAGTCCACCCCGTCGACCACGCCCACGGGGCGCGCGGTGATGAAGTTGCCCGAGATCACGCGCACCGTCGAGCCGGCCATGGGCGTGTTGGGCAGGCCCTGGCTGAAGGCGGCTTCGATCTCGTAGCGCAGCTGGCCCGCGGCCTCTTGCGCCGAGTCGAGCGCCACGGCGTCGGTGATGCGGATGCCGTGCGAGTACTTGGCCTCGTGGCCCTTGGCCGCGAGCTGCTCGTTGACCTGCGGTCGGAAGCCGTGCACCAGCACGATCTTGACGCCCATGCTCTGGATCAGGGCCAGGTCTTGCGCGATGTTCTGCAGCTTGCCCGCCGCGATGGCCTCACCCGCGAGCGCGACCACGAACGTCTTGCCGCGGTGCGTGTGGATGTAGGGCGCGACCGAGCGGAACCAGGGCACGAAGGTGAAATTGAAGACGGTGGACATGGGGCGTGATTGTGCATTCTTGGCAAGGTTTTGGTGCAGCGCGTCATGCCAGGGCGCGCAGCAGCCGGCCGGCCCCGACCGCGGCGGGCGTGCCGCGGGCCTTGAAGGCCTCGAGCTGGTCGGCGTAGGCGTCCAGCGGCTCGACGGCCGCCTCGGCCGAGCCTGTGGGCGTGACCGGCGCCAGCGGCAGGCCGAGCAGCGCGGCGAGCTCCTCCGGCGCGATCGAGCCGTGCGCCATCAGCGCATCGACCACCGCCATGAAAGCGGTCGCGTGCGTTTCGAGCAGGCCCAGCGCGCGCGTGTGTTCGCGCGCCAGGATGGCCTCGATCTCGCGGTTGGTGGCGGCCACGTCGGTGTTGAGGTTGTCGTTCGCATCGGTCGTCACGTCGGTGCGGCTCCAGCGGGTGCCGAAGCCCAGGTGCCGCACGTGGCGCGCCGCCGTCGCCGTGGCCTGCATCAGGTCGCGCTCGGCGCCGGTGGTGCAACCCGATTCGCCGAACACCAGCCGCTCGGCCGCGCGGCCCGCCATGCTCACGCAGACGCTGTCGAGCAGGTTGCGCTTGGACCAGGCCTTGCGCTTCACGTAGCTGTTGTAGCCACCCTCGAACGAGGCCACGTTGATGCGGATCTCTTGCGGCGCGCGGCCGAAGAGCAGGGCGTACACCAGGCCGTGGCCGGCCTCGTGCACCGCGAGCAGTGCACGGAAGTCGGCGTTGGCGCGCTGCTTGAGCCGGTTGAGCTCCAGCGCCACCGGGAACTCGCGCCGCGCCAGCCTGAAGCGCGCGACCAGGCGCGGGCCGCCGGGCGTGACCTCGCCGGGGTCGAGCATCAGCCATACGGGTTCGCTGCCATGGGCGCCCTGTTCGAGCGCCCACAGCGCGGCGTTGACCAGCGTCGCGCTCAGGATCGCGTGGATCGACGAGAACAGCGGCCGCGTGCCCTGCGCCGGGAACACGGCGTTGGCGTAGATCTGCTCGTACACGCTCGCGTCAAGCACGAAGCGCACGCCCGAGCTTTCCTGGATCTCGCCCACGTAGCGGTCGCAGATCGACAGGATCAGGCGCACATAAGTGGCGCGGCTGAACGACGGGTAGATCACGTGGTTGTTGCCCAGCCGCGCGACCTGCTCGGGCTTGAAGCGTTCGGCCAGCGCCTTCTTCACGTCGATGAGCGAGAGCTTCTTGGTCAGCGCCTGGAAGATGTCGGCGTCGGTGTCGCAGTCTTCCACCCGCTTGGCGGTCTCGGCGTACATCTCGTCGAGGTTGCCCGAGACGAACACCAGCAGCTTGGAGTAGTCGGTTTCCCAGTTGTCCTGCGAGGCGCGGAAGGCGCGCAGCCGCGCCTGGATCTCGGCGGGCTTCCACGTCATGATGTCGAGCAGCGACTCGCGCAGCTTCAGGCAGCGCTTGAACTCCTGCGCTTCCCAGGGCGAGAGCTGCAGGCGGCGCTTGCGCTTCGTCTTGCCGGCCTTGGCACCTTCATCTTCGTCTTCTTCATCGTCGTCATCGGTGCGGCGGTCCTGGTCGTACTCGGCCCAGGCCAGCGACGACTCGATCTCGCTGAGCACCGACAGCGACGGCGGCAGGCGGCCGTCGGACAGCAGCGCCCACACGTCCTGGTAGCGCTCCACGCGCGCCTCTTTGCCGTTGGCGTCCACGGTGCGAAAGCGCTGGAACTCGTCGAGCACGAGGATGCCGGGCGCGCCCTCGGCAATGCCCGACTCGGCCAGCATGGCCGAGATGGAGCCCGCGCTGCGGTGGCCCGAGCCGTGGCTGAAGCCGTCCATCTGCACTTCGATGAAGCGGTCGTAAAAGCCCAGGTGCTGCGCCAGGCGCCGCACGAGTTGCGTCTTGCCGGTGCCGGTCAGGCCCCACAGGCAGATGACGACCGGCCGGCTGATGAGCTGCGGCAGCACGTACCAAGCGCGCAGCGAATCGATCACGCGATCGATGATCTCGTCGATGCCGAACAGCTCGGCCTTCAGCGAATGGGCAATGGCCTGCAGGTGGCGCGTGCGCTCGGCCAACGTGGCATGCAGGTCACGGGAAATGTCTTGTTGCGACATGAGGTTCTTTTTTCTTCGAATGATTGGGGGACACGGAAACAGGAATGCGGCCGCTTCTCCTCGCTGCATGTGAGCAGGGCGAGGAGGGCAGTGGTGCAGGCGCTGTGCGGGTCAGGCTGGCGCGCTTCGACCGAAGTGAAGCGCGAGCGGTGGGCGTTCAGTTCCGCGAAGGAAGCTGAAGCCGGCGCGCGGGCTTCGTCAGGCCGGGCGGGTCGCCTTGACCCCGCCACGTGCAGCGACGTGGCTTGCGCAGCGGATGCGCATCGAGAGGGGGGCAAGGAAGGAGGTCATGCCGCGATCGTAGCGGCGGCATGCGGTAGAGTAAAGAGTCTTTACGAAATTTTCTGCGCCACCTGGTGCATGCGGCCTCGCTGTGGATGCCATGCAACAGCGGCGGGGCCCCGCGATAATTGGCGGTTTGCCCGCCTGCCGCCGCGCGCAACGACCGACGACTGCCTTGCCTTGACGACCCTCACACCTCCCGCCCCCCTGCGCATCGAGTTCCCAGAATCGCTCCCGGTCTCCGGCCGGCGCGAGGAGATCATGGCCGCCATTGCGGCGCACCAGGTCGTGATCGTCTGCGGCGAAACGGGCTCGGGCAAGACCACGCAGCTGCCGAAGATCGCGCTGGCGCTCGGGCGCGGCAAGCTCAACGCCGAACCCGGCAAGGGCCGCCTCATCGGCCACACGCAGCCGCGACGCATTGCCGCAAGCTCGGTCGCCAAGCGCATCGCCGAAGAGCTGAAGACGCCGCTGGGCGACGTGGTCGGCTTCAAGGTGCGCTTTCAAGACCGCCTGAGCCGCGACGCGTCGGTGAAGCTGATGACCGACGGCATCCTGCTGGCCGAGACGCAGACCGATCCGCTGCTCAGGGCCTACGACACGCTCATCATCGACGAGGCCCACGAGCGCTCGCTGAACATCGACTTCCTGCTGGGCTATCTGCGCGAGATTCTTCCGCGCCGGCCCGACCTGAAGGTGATCGTCACCTCGGCCACGATCGATGCCGACCGCTTCGCGCAGCACTTCGCCTCGGCCAAAGGCCCCGCGCCGACGATCATGGTGTCGGGCCGCACCTTTCCGGTCGAGCAGCGCTACCGGCCGTTCGAGGAGTCGCGCGAGCACGACCTGAACGACGCGATTGCCGACGCGGTCGACGAGCTCTGGCGCGACCCGCACAACGCGGGCGACATCCTGATCTTCCTGCCCGGCGAACGCGAAATCCGCGAGGCGGCCGACCACCTGCGCCGCCACGTCAGCCACCAGCCGTTGTTCCGCAATGCCGAGGTGCTGCCGCTGTTCGCCCGGCTCTCGGGCCCCGAGCAGGACCGCATCTTCGAAAGCCACCACGGCCGACGCATCGTGCTGGCCACCAACGTGGCCGAGACCTCGCTCACCGTGCCGGGCATCCGCTATGTGATCGACACCGGCACGGCGCGCGTCAAGCGCTACAGCTTCCGCAGCAAGGTCGAGCAGTTGCTGGTCGAGCCGATCAGCCAGGCCGCGGCCAACCAGCGCGCGGGCCGATGCGGGCGCGTGGCAAACGGCATCTGCATCCGGCTCTACGACGAGAAGGACTTTGCGGGCCGCCCGCGCTTCACCGATCCGGAAATTCTGCGGTCGTCGCTCGCGGGCGTGATCCTGCGCATGAAGTCGCTGCGACTGGGCGACGTGGCGCGCTTTCCGTTCCTCGAAGCGCCATCGCCGCGTGCGATTGCCGACGGCTACCAGCTGCTGAATGAGCTCGGCGCGGTCGACGACGCCAACGAGCTCACGGCCACCGGCGGCGAGCTGGCGAAGCTGCCGCTCGACCCGCGCGTGGGCCGCATGATCCTGGAAGCGCGCACGCGCGGTGCGCTCGAAGAAGTGCTCATCATTGCCTCGGCGCTCAGCGTGCAGGACGTGCGCGACCGCCCGATGGAAGCCCAGCAGCAGGCGGACCAGGCGCACTCGAAGTTCGACGACGAGAAGAGCGAGTTCAGCGGCTACCTGCGTCTGTGGAAGTGGATCGCCGACGCGCGCGGCGGCCACGGTGACACGCACAAGCTCAGCAACCGCCAGTACGAACAGCTGCTGCGCCAGAACTTCATCAACATCCGCCGCGTGCGCGAATGGCGCGACATCCATTCGCAGCTGCTCACGGTGGTCACCGAGCACAAGTGGCGCATCAACGCCACGCCCGCCGGCTATGAGCCGCTGCACCTGTCGATGCTCGCGGGCCTGCTGGGCAACGTGGGCTGGAAGCTCGAGGACGACGAGGCGTACCTCGGCGCGCGCGGCATCAAGTTCTACAAGCACCCGGGCGCGCACCTGAAGAAGAAGCCGGGTCGCTGGATCGTCGCGGCCGAACTGGTCGAGACCACGCGCCTGTTCGGGCGCGGCATCGCCAACATCGAGCCGCAGTGGCTCGAACAGGTGGCGGAGCACTTGTTGAAGAAGCAGCTGCTCGATCCGCACTGGGAAAAGAAGGGCGCGCAGGTCTCGGCGCTGGAGCGCGCGACGCTGTACGGCCTGGTGGTCTACAGCGGTCGGCGCGTCGATTTCACGAAGGTCGATCCGGTCTCGGCGCGCGAGATCTTCATCCGTGAAGCGCTGGTCGGTGGCCAGTGGGAAAGCAAGTTTCCCTTCCTCACGGCCAACCGCAAGCTGGTGCGCGAAGTCGAAGGGCTGGAGCACAAGGCGCGCCGGCAGGACGTGCTGGTCGACGACGAACTGATCTTCGCCTTCTACGACGCGCAGCTGCCGGCCGACGTGGCCAGCGGCATCACCTTCGAGAACTGGTACCGCCACGCCTCGAAGGACCAGCCGCGCCTGCTGTACCTCACGCGCGACGAGCTGATGCGCCATCAGGCGGCGGGCATCACGACGCAGTCGTTCCCGCCGACGCTGCGGCTGGGCGGTGTCGATTGCGCCGCGAGCTACCTGCACGAGCCGGGCGACGCGAAGGACGGCCTCACGGTCAGCGTGCCGCTGTTCGTGCTCAACCAGGTGAACGAAGAGCGCTGCGAGTGGCTGGTGACGGGCATGCTCAAGGACAAGATCCAGGCGCTGCTCAAGAGCCTGCCGCAGCGCCCGCGCTCGCGGCTGGTGCCGCTGCCCGAGTCGGCCACGAAGCTGGCCGAGGAACTGTCGGCGCCCGAACTCTTCGGCACCGGCTCGCTCACCGACGTGCTGCTCAAGCGCGTGCGCGACCTCACCAGCATCGACGTCAAGCGCGCCGACTTCAAGCTCGACATGCTGCCGCCGCACCTGTTCATGAACTTGCGCATCGTCGACGAGCACGGCCGCCAGCTGGGCATGGGCCGCAACCTCGGCGCGCTGAAGGCGGAGCTGGGCGCGCAGGCGCGCGGTGCGTTCCAGGCGCTGGCAGGGCTCAACGTGAAGGCGTCGCCGGCCGCCAAGGCTGCGCCTGCAGGCGAAGGCCAGGCACCCGCGAAGAACGCTGCGCCCGAGAAGGCCACGCCCGCGCTGCCCGCCGGCCAGCGCTACACGACCTGGACCTTCGGCGAGCTGCCCGAACTGATGGAAGTGCGGCGTGGTTCGCAGTCGCTCATCGGCTTCCCGGCGCTGCGCGACGAGGGCGACGCCGTGACCATCGAGGTGTTCGACGAGCCCGCCGTGGCCGCCGCGAAGCACCGCGCCGGCCTGCGCCGTCTGTTCGCGCTGCAGCTGAAGGACGCGCTCAAGTACCTCGAGAAGAACATCCCCGACCTGCAGAAGATGTCGGTCGCCTACATGCCGCTGGGCACGTCGGAAGAGTTGCGTACGCAGATCATCGACGTGGCGATCGACCGCGCGTTCCTGCAGGAGCCGCTGCCGACCGACGAGTTCGCCTTCAAGAAGCGGCTCGAAGAAGGGCGCGGGCGGCTCACGCTGATCGCCAACGAAGTGGCGCGGCTCGCGGGCGTCATCCTCGTGGAATACGCAGCCGCCGCACGCAAGATCAAGGACACGAAGATCCAGCCCGAGGCGGTGCAGGACGCGGCGCAGCAGCTGCAGAAGCTCGTCGGCAAGCGCTTCATCGCCGACGCGCCGTGGACGCAGCTGCAGCACTTCGCGCGCTACCTCAAGGCCATCGTGCTGCGGCTGGACAAGCTGCGCGCCGACCCCGCACGCGACGCCGCCAAGCTGGCCGAGCTGAAGCCGCAGGAGCAGCGCTACTGGCGCCTCGTGGCCGAACGCAAGGGTGTGGTGGACGACCGCATGCTCGAGTTCCGCTGGCTGCTCGAAGAGCTGCGCGTGAGCTTCTTCGCGCAGGAGCTTCGCACGCCGCAGCCGGTGAGTGTGAAGCGGCTCGACAAGGCCTGGGCGCAGCTGCAGGCATGAAAAAGCCCGCGGCGACGCGGGCTTTTTTCAGTGTGGGCGCGGCGCTATATGCGGCCCATGAGCACGAGGATCACCAGGATCAGCACCACGAGCCCGAGGCCGCCGCTGGGCCCGTAGCCCCAGGACCGGCTGTACCCCCAGCTTGGCAACGCGCCGATCAGCAGCAGGATCAGGACGATCAGCAGAATGAACGAGAGGGACATGGTTTTCTCCTGGGACGTTTGTTGTAACGAGCCTTGATGCTCATCGCCCCGGGGCGCCGCAAGCGCCGGAGAGCCGCCCCTTCGGCGGTCAGGACTGTCCTACCGTGCGCGTCGGCGCTTGGCGCGTGCGTCGTCGGAGAGCAGGACGTTCAGCCCCACGGCGAACGCCAGGAACACGGTACCCAGCCCGCCGACGATGGTGGCGCCGCCCCACAGGTCGAAGAAGCCGTCGAGCCGGGCATCCTGCGGGTGGGCGGGGTTGAAGAACACGCCCACGACCTCGCCCTTGTCGTAGGCGGGCGGGCTGCTGCTGCTCGAGGGCGAGAACTCGATGATCTCGCCCGACGGCGCCTTGAAGCGCACCAGCGGACGCCAGGTGTCCGAGCTGTTGCGGCGCGAACTCTCGACGCGCAGCAACTGGGTCACTTCGCCCTGTGCCTTGCCGGCCGATGCGATGAACTTCGTGGTGTTCTGGTACAGCAGCCCTGCGCCCCCGAGCATCAGAACGCCGACGAGCGCGAAGATGCGCGTGATGAGGCGGGTGGATGTCATTCGGTGGCTTTCAGCTTCTGATGAACTCGATCGACAAGGTACCCACGGCGGCCAGCACCAGGCCCGTCACGAGGAATCCCGCCGCCCCCAACGTGGCCAGCAACGCCCGTCGCCAGGGGCGTGTGCGAAAGAGGTAGACCGGAATGCCCAGCACCGGAAAGACGCCCGCGAGCAGCGCCGAGCGGCCGGGCGCGGGCACGCCGCGCGCGAGGCCATCGGCCCGGCACCACATGTAGCACAGCGCCGAGATGAGGAACACATGCACCACGTCGAATGCGGTGTAGTCCTTGCTACGCAACGGTGGCACGAACGCGTCGGCCACGCCCACCACAAGGAACGAGAGGGCCAGGGCCAGCAGGATCCAGCGCGGCCGGTTCATCGTCATCGCGGTGCCCGGATCGCGGCGGCCGGCGTCAGAGCTTCGCGAGGCGGTCGAGCGCGGCGATCAGCGTCTCGTCCTTCTTGGCGAAGCAGAAGCGCACCACGCGCTGGTCGAAGCCGTCGCCGTAGAAGGCCGACAGCGGAATGGCCGCCACGCCGATCTCGCGCGTGAGCCAGAGGCAGAAGTCGGCTTCCGACAGGTCGCTCACCGCCGAGATGTCCACGCACTGGAAGTAGCTGCCCTCGCTGCGCAGCAGCTTGAAGCGGGTCTTCTCGGCCAGGCCCGCGGCGAACAGGTCGCGCTTGCGCTGGTAGAAGGCCGGCAGCTCCAGGTACGGCTCGGGCCGCACCATGTACTGCGCGAGCGCGTGCTGCATCGGCGTGTTCACGGTGAACACGTTGAACTGATGCACCTTGCGGAACTCGGCCATCAGCGACGCGGGCGCGGCCACGAAGCCGACCTTCCAGCCAGTGACGTGGTACGTCTTGCCGAAGCTGCTGACGATGAAGCTGCGCGCGGCCAGGCCGGGGAAGCGCGCCACGCTTTCATGGCGTGCGTCGTCGAACACCATGTGCTCGTAGACCTCGTCGCTGATCACGAACACGTCGGTGGGCGCGAGCAGGTCTTCGAGCTTGCGCATCTCGGCCTCGGTCCAGACCGTGGCGCTCGGGTTGTGCGGCGTGTTGATGATGATCGCGCGCGTCTTCGGCGTGAGCGCGGCGGCGATCTTGTCGAAGTCGGGGCGGAAGGTGCCGGGCACGAGCGGCACGCGCACGACCTTGCCACCGGCCAGGTCGATGTTGGGCACGTAGCTGTCGTAGCAGGGCTCCAGCACGATCACTTCGTCGCCGGGGCGCACGATGGCCAGGATGGCCGTGATGATGGCCTGCGTGGCGCCGGCCGTGACCGTGATCTCGGTCGCGGTGCTGTAGCTGCGGCCGTAGAGCGCCTCGATCTTGGCGGCGATGGCATCGCGCAGCGACGGAATGCCCGGCATCGGCGGGTACTGGTTGTGGCCGGCCGCCATGGCGGCGGTCACGTCTTCGAGCAGCTTCGGATCGCAGTGGAAATCGGGAAAGCCCTGGCCGAGGTTCACGGCATTCTTCTCGGCCGCGAGCGTGGACATCACGGTGAAGATGGTGGTGCCGACAGCCGGCAGCTTGGTGGTGATCTCGGGCGTGCGGGGAGAAGACGAAGGGGTGGCGGTGCTCATGGTCGGTCGTCGCGGAGGAAAAAGCGAAAGGTCAGAGTTCGTAGTCTTGTTGATGGCCGCTGAGGGCCTTCGCGATCAGGTTGCGGTCGAGGCGGTCGGACAGCAGCTCGGCGAACTTGAAGACGAAGTTGCGCAGGTAGGCGCTGCGCTTGAACGCAACGCGCGCGATGTTCTGGCCGAACACGTGGCCCATCGGGCGCACCACGAGGTCGGCATTCGACTCGTCGCGCACGGCCATCTCGGCCACGATGCCCACGCCCAGGCCGAGGCGCACGTAGGTCTTGATCACGTCGGAGTCGATGGCTTCGAGCGCGATGCGCGGCGTGAGCTTCTTCTGCGCAAAGGCATGGTCGATGCGCGTGCGGCCGGTGAACGACGGGTGGTACGTGATGATCGGCTCGAGCGCCAGGTCTTCGAGCGACACGCGCTCCTTGGCCGCCAGCGGATGGTCCTTGGGCAGCACCAGCACGTGCTGCCATTCGTAGCAGGGCAGCGTGACCAGCTCGGCGTAGCCGTCGAGCGATTCGGTGGCGATGCCGATCTCGGCGATCTCGTCGATCACCATGCGCGCCACCTGGTCGGGCGAGCCCTGGTGCAGGCTCACGTTGACCTTCGGGTAGGCCTCGCGCAGGTTGGCCACGGGCACCGGCAGCACATAGCGAGCCTGGGTGTGGGTGGTGGCAATGGAGAGGGTGCCGCTGTCTTGTGCGCTGAACTGTTCGCCGATGCGCTTGAGGTTGCCCACCTCGCGCATGATGAGTTCGATGCTCGCGATGACGTGCTGGCCGGGTTCGGTGATGCGCTTCAGGCGCTTGCCGTGGCGGGCGAAGATCTCGACGCCGAGTTCTTCCTCGAGTTCGATGATCGCCTTGGAGACGCCGGGCTGCGAGGTGTGCAGTGCCTTGGCCGCCTCGGTGAGGTTCAGGCCGCGCCGCACGGCTTCCTGAACAAACTTGAACTGGTGCAGATTCATATCAAATTCCGTCTGATTGCGGAATTCATTATGCCTTTGAAGTCTATAAAAATGACCGGGACTTCAGGATTTGATGGCAATCCGGGCCAGCAAAGCGACCAGTTCGGGCGATTCGCCGACGATCGGCGCCAGCGAGAACGCGGCGTCGGGCCAGCGCTGGCGCAGGGCCTCGAGCTGCAGCGGCAGGTCTTCGCGGGCGTGCTTGCCCATGCCCAGGAACAGCGGCACCACGTGCACCGCGGTGGCGCCGTCGGCAATCAGCGCGGCGGCGGCGGTCGGCAGGTCGGGCGTCGCCAGCTCCATGTAGGCACACAGCACGCGCACGGCGGGGTCGTCTTCGCGCATGCGGGCGGCAACGGCCTCGATGGGCTCGCGCCAGCGGGCGTCGCGCGAGCCGTGCGCGAGCAGCACCGTGCCCGGCACTTGCGTGGTCATCGCCTCAGGACCAGCCAGCTGAAGGCTGTGAGCGACAGCACTGAATAGATGAGCCCCGGCGCCGCCGCCGTGAGCCAGGGCGACCAGTTGCTGAGGTTGCCGAGGTAGCCGAACACGTTGTTCAGCAGGAAGAAGCTGATGCCGATCATCACGCCGCCGAACACGTAGGTCGTGATGCCGGCCTGGCGGAAGTGCAGGTAGGCGAAGGGCAGGGCGAGCACCACCATCACCAGACACGAGAGCGGATAGAACACCTTGCGCCAGAACTCGATCTCGTAGCGCTGCGCGGTCTGGCCGTTGGCGTTCAGGTGCCGGATGTAGTCGAACAGGTCGATGGTGCTCATGCGGTCGGGCCGCAGCAGCGCGACTGACACCATTTCGGCGGTGAGCGAGGTGGGCCAGTCCATCTTCTCGACCTGGGTGGTCGTGATGCGGGCCTTGTCGGCAGTGCGGGTTTCGTAGTCTTGCTGTTCGACTTCCGAGAGCACCCATTTCTCGTCGAGGATGCGGGCCGACTTGGCCATCAGCTGCTTGCTCACGTAGCCGTTGCCGTCGAACTCGAAGATGCGCGTGTTCTGCAGCGAGCCGTCGCGCGAAATCGACAGCACGTTGACCGCATACGAGGTGTCGCCGCGCTTTTCCTTGAGCCACGCGCCGGTGTTGCCGACCAGCGAATAGGTGCCCTGGTAGCGCGACTTGAGCAGCTGACCGGTGCGTCCCGACAGCGGCGCGATGTAGTCGCCGATGGCAAAGGTGAGGATCACGAAGCCCAGCCCCAGCAGCAGCAGCGTGCGCAGCGCGCGCCACGGGCCGAGGCCGCTGGTGCGCAGGATGGTGTATTCGGAGCTTTGCGCCAGCCGCGCCATCACGAAGATGCAGCCGATCAGCACCGTGATCGGCAGCAGTTCGTACAGGTGGCTGGGCACCAGCAGCAGCACGTAGATGAGCGCCTGCACCGGACCGTAGGCCAGGCTTTCGGGCTTGCCCACGGACTGCAGTTCGTCGACGAAGTCGAAGAAGAAAAACAGGCTCAGGAAGCCGAGCGTCACGAAGGCCACGGCCTTCAGTGCCTCGACGTAGATCAGTCGGCGGATGGTTTTCACGAGGTCGGGTCGGTCCGGGAAGGCGGTGCGGCCGAAGGGGCGCCGGCGGTGGCCGCGCTGGTGCGGGCCTGGCGGCGGGCCGTCCAGTTGTTGTTGCGCAGCGTGAGCCAGGCCGTGGCAAACAGGAACACGCCGCCGTGCAGCAGGAGCATGAAGGAACCCATGCCGTAGCGACCCGAGCTGATCCAGCTCTGGCCGAGGTTCAGCAGGTTGTAGTAGACGACGAAGGCGAACAGCGCAAACACCAGGTTGCCGCTGCGTCCCACGCGCGGATTGACGCTGGACACCGTGAGCGCCAGCAGCACGAAGTTGATGGCGGCCAGCAGCATGCCGAAGCGCCAGCCCAGCTCGCCCAGGCTGCCATCGCTGCGATCGCGCAACAGCGAGAGCGTGGAGCGGGCGCGCGTGGGCGTGCTGTCGCCGGTGGCGTTCGAGCTGCCGCCGGCGCGCGTGCCGTAGGTCTTGAACTCGCTGATCTTGAGGCCGGATTCGGTGAACAGCGGGCGCTCCAGGCGCTGGCCGTTGCTCAGCAGCAGGAAGCGGTGGTTGTCGATATCTTCGATGCGGCCGCTGCGCGCCGACGTGGTGATCTGCAGCCCGCGCTCGACGGCCCAGATGAACACGTTGGTGGCGGTGGCGCCGTCGGGCGTGTCCTTGTCGATGAAGAACACACGCAGGCGGCCCGAGGACTCGCGAAACTCACCCGGCGTGACGCGCTCGATGTCGCTGCGCGCCTCGTACTGCTGGCGCATGCCGATGGTCTGCGAGTTGGCCCAGGGCCAGCCCACCAGCGCCATGGCCGCAATGAGCAACAGCACCGGCCAGGCGAAGCGGAACAGCGGCTGGATGAAGTCGGCCAGGCCACGGCCGCTGGAGAACCAGATCACCATTTCGCTGTCGCGGTACATGCGCGAGAGCGTGCCGACGATGGCGATGAACAGGCTCAGGCTCAGGATGGTCGGCATGTAGCCGAGCACCGTGTACGCCATCACGAGGAACACCTCCTGTGGGTTCACGCTGCCCTTGGACGCCAGCCCGAGCGTACGGATGAGCATCATGGTCATCACGATGGTGACCAGGACGACGAGGGTCGCTCCGAAGCTGCGTGACAGCTCCTTGCGTAGGGAAGAATGGAATAACATCGTTCGAGGAAAAAAAGGATTATGGACTTTCAACTCAAGACCCTCACCGTCGCCCAGGCTGCCGCCGAGAAATCCGACCTCCTCATCGTGCTGGTCGGCAGCGCTCTCCCCACCGCCAAAGACCCCGTCTCCGTGCTCGCCGCCAGCGCCCGCAAGGCCGGAGACCTGCCCGACAAGGCCGGCAAGCTGCTCGCGCTGTACCGCCCCGAGGCCGTGGTGCCGTCGCGCGTGCTGCTCGCGGCCATCGGCGACGGCAAGGCCGCCTCGGTGCGTAGCGCCGTGAGCGCGGCGGTTGCCGCAGCCAAGGTCAACGGCCCCAAGCGCGTGGTGATCGTCTTCGCGCAGCCGGCCGATGCCGCCGCCGTTGCTGCTGCCGTCACGGCCGCGGCCGATGCCAGCTATGTCTACACCACGACCAAGTCGAAGGCCGAGCCGCGCAGCATCCGCCATCTGACGCTGGGCGTGTCCGAGGCCGCCAGCCCGGCCGTCACCAAGGCTTTCGACGACGCCCGCGCCACGGTCGCCGGCATCGAGCTGGCCAAGGAATGGGGCAACCGTCCTGCCAACCACGCCACGCCCACGCTGCTGGCCGAAGCCGCCAAGGGGCTGGCGAAACTGCCGCGCATCAAGTGCGAAGTGCTGGGCCCGAAGGAAGTCGAAAAGCTCGGCATGGGCGCGTTCGCCGCCGTGGCTCAGGGCTCGGCCGAACCGCTGCGCTTCATCGTGCTGCGCTACCAGGGCGGCGCGAAAGACGAAGCACCCGTGGTGCTCGTCGGCAAGGGCATCACCTTCGACACCGGCGGCGTCTCGCTCAAGCCCGCCGCCGAGATGGATGAAATGAAGTTCGACATGTGCGGCGCCGCCAGCGTGCTCGGCACCTTCCGCGCGCTCGGCGCGATCCAGCCGGCGATCAACGTGGTCGGCCTGATTCCGTCGTGCGAGAACATGAACGACGGCAAGGCCGTCAAGCCCGGCGACGTGGTCACCAGCATGAGCGGGCAGACCATCGAGATACTGAACACCGACGCCGAAGGCCGGCTGATCCTGTGCGATGCGCTCACGTATGCCAAGCGCTTCGACCCGGCTGCCGTGATCGACATCGCGACGCTCACAGGCGCCTGCGTGGTGGCTTTGGGCGGCGTGCGCAGCGGCCTGTTCGCGAGCGACGAATCGCTGGCCTCCGCGCTCGAGTCGGCCGGCGAGGCCTCGCAAGACCGCTGCTGGCGCCTGCCGCTGGACGACGACTACGCCGAAGGCCTCAAGAGCAACTTCGCCGACGTGGCCAACATCGCCGGCCGTGCCGGCGGTGCGATCACCGCAGCCAAGTTTTTGCAGCGCTTCACGGCCGATTACGCATGGGCGCACCTGGACATCGCAGGCACGGCCTGGAAGAGCGGGGCGGCCAAGGGCTCGACCGGCCGGCCCGTCGGCCTGCTGGTGTCGTACCTGACGAACCGCGCGGGCAGCAGCCACGCCGCTGTTGCCACGCCGAAGGCCGCCAAGCCTGCAAAGAAGGCCTCGCCCAAGGTCCCGGCCAAGCCGGCCCGAAAGGCCCGGTCCGCGCAGTGACCGACATCGGCTTTCACTACAACGCCCCCGACAAGCTCACCTACGCCTGCCGGCTGGTTCGCAAGGCCGTGAACACACGCGGCCTGCGCGTGGTGGTGGTGGGCGATGCGCGCGCGCTCGACACGGTCGACGCCGCGCTCTGGCAGATGTCGCCGGTCGACTTCGTCGCGCACTGCCGCGCCGATGCGCCGGCCCATGTGGTGGCGCGTTCGCCCGTCATCCTGTGCGCCGAAGGCGGGGACGCGGCTTCGCTGCCGCACCGCGAGATGCTGGTCAACCTCGGGCTCGAGGTGCCGGCCGGCTTCGAGCGCTTCGAACGCATGATCGACATCGTGAGCGACGAGGCCAACGACCGGCAGGTCGGCCGCACCCGCTGGCGCCACTACGCCGACCGGGGCTACACGATCCAGCCGCACGATTTCGCAAGGAGCGCTTCCTGATGGCCAGCACGCTGCGCACGCCGCCCCGGTTCGTCCCGACGCTGACGACCGTGCTCGAGATTCCGGCCGAGCCCGTGCCGGTCGCCGAGACGGTGCGACCTCTAGCTCCAAGTGTTGGCGCACCGGTGTCGCAGCCTCCGCCACCGGACCCCGCGAGCGCCGTGGCATTGCCGCCTTCGGTGTCGCTCACGCCGGCTGAAATCGTCAGCCTCGAAGAGCAATTGCTGCACCGCGTATTGCAGCGCGTCGACCTGTCGCTGGAAGAGCGATTGAGCGACGCCGTGTCAGCTGCTGTTCAGCAGCAGCTCGACGAAATGGTGCCGCGTCTGCGCGGCGAAATCGAGACCGTGCTGCGCGCGCTCGTCATCGAATCCATGGCCGCTGAACTCTGTGAAAACACAGGGGAAAACACAGGGTCTACGCCAACTTCCGGCGCATAAATCCTCGGCTAAACTGCGCCGCAGGTCGGAATGGCGTGAGGGTGCCGCTGGTCTGCGGCGCGAAACTTGCGAGGTCTGAACGCCCGGATCGAACGACCGGTTTTTATATCTTTTCATCCAAGTTCTGGAGGTTCTCATGCAATTGAAATGGACTGCGGTCGCACTGGCTGCACTCACGCTTGTGGCTTGCGGCAAGAAAGAAGAAGCTGCTGCGCCTGCGGCGACGCCGGCACCCACGGCTGCGGCCCCGGCCCCTGCTGCACCTCCTGCTGACGCCCTGGTCGTCAAGATCGGCCACGTCGGCCCGACCAGCGGTCCCATTGCCCACCTTGGCAAGGACAACGAGCTGGGTGCCAAGATGGCCATCGAAGACCTGAATGCAAAGGGCCTCAAGATCGGCGACAAGGTTGCCAAGTTCGTGCTCGTTCCCGAAGACGACGCAGGCGATCCGAAGCAAGGCACAGCCGTTGCCCAGAAGCTGGTCGATGAAAAGGTCAACGGCATCGTCGGTCACCTGAACTCGGGCACCACCATCCCCGCTTCCAAGCTGTACAGCGACGCCGGCATTCCGCAGGTCTCGCCGTCGGCCACGAACCCCAAGTACACCCGCCAGGGCTTCAAGACCACGTTCCGCGTGGTGGCCGACGACACGCAGCTCGGCGGCACGCTGGGCAAGTACGCCGTCGAAACGCTCAAGGGCAAGAACATCGCCGTGATCGACGACCGCACGGCCTACGGCCAAGGCGTTGCCGAAGAGTTCGAGAAGGCTGCCAAGGCTGCCGGCGCGACCATCGTGGGCCACGAGTTCACCACCGACAAGTCGACCGACTTCAACGCCATCCTGACCAAGCTGAAGGCCACCAAGCCCGACGTTCTGTTCTTCGGCGGCATGGACGCAGTGGGCGGCCCGATGCTCAAGCAGGTCAAGCAACTCGGCCTGAACGTCAAGTTCATGGGCGGCGACGGCCTGTGCACCGGCGAACTGCCGAAGCTGGCAGGTGACGCCATCGGGGAAGACATGGTGGTCTGCGCCGAAGCCGGCGGTGTCGACGGCGACTTCAAGCAGCCGCTGGAAGACTTCAAGGCCAAGTTCAAGACCAAGAACGGCGTCGAAGTGCAGATCTACGCACCGTACGTGTACGACGCGGTCAACGTGCTGGCCGAAGCCATGGTCAAGGCCGGCTCGTCCGACCCGGAAAAGTACCTGCCTGAAGTCGGCAAGGTGCAATACAAGGGCGTGACCGGCCCGATCGCCTTCGACGAAAAGGGCGACATCAAGAACGGCGCCCTGACGCTCTTCACCTACAAGGGTGGCGTGCGCACGCAGATCGCCGTGGTTCGCTGATCGCATTGCAGCCAACGGTCCTTCACCGGACCGTCCAAAAGAAAAGGGCCTTCGGGCCCTTTTTTCATGGGTGGGCGCAACCGTGGCGCCGGCGTGCTTTCAGAGCGCGGCCAGGCCCGAGGGGCGGTCCGCGTTGCAGTACTCGATGAAGGCATCGAGGTCGCGCGACTTGTCGAACACCGCGTCGGCGCCCAGCGCCTGGCAGCGCGTGCGGATGTCGGGGGTGACGTAGTTGCTCAGCACCACGACCCGCTGCTCGGGCCGGCGGTTGCGGCAGCCCGACAGCACGCCGAGGCCGGAGCCTTCTTTCAGGAACAGGTCGACGATCAGCAGTTGCCAGGCGTCGGGGTGGGCGGCCAGCCAGGCGAGGGCGCCCGATTCGGTTTCTGCGAAACCGACGACTTGGCCGTTGACGAGGTCCTCGAGGGCTGGGACCAGGTTGTCCCTGATGGTCTTGTTGTCCTCGACGAGGAACGTGATGAGGGCCATGCCGCGGTTTTGGTCTGTGAACCAATAGCGTAGCGTGCCGCAAGCGGTCTTTGCGTAGGAGAAGGGAGAACGACGCACGGAAACCGTGCGGAAACAACGGCGATCAGCCCTTGTCCGACGGCGCCTGGGCGCGGATGCGGGCCTTGAGCTTCTCGGCCAGCGCCTGGCTCTCGTCGCGCTCGGCGGTCACTTCGAGGCGCTTTTCGATTTCCTTGCTCAGCGCCGCATTCACCTCGGCCAGTTTCTCGGCCGACTGGGCGAGTTTTTCCTCGAGCTGGCTGGTGTGCTCGATGGCCTGTGCCACCTCGCCGACCTGGACCTCGTCCGGCAGTTCCTGCTCGAGCACGGTGCTCACGACGGCCAGGTTGTCCGAGGCGCGTTGCACTTCCGCGGCCACCTGCTCGCTCTTTTTCAGGGTCTTGTCCAGCGAGGTGGTGCCGCGCGTCAAGGTGGGGGAAGGTCCGGCCATCGAGGCTCCTTTTGCGGCAGGCGAAGTGGGGGGAATGTCGGTTCGATTTCGCGCATCGTACCGCCAGATGCGGCCTTGCTCAGGATCGGCAACAGTTGCTGCGTGGCCACGGCGTTCAGCCGCAGTCCTACGGAATGGACCGCGAGTTTCGGACTGGGCCGATGGGGGATTTTTGCCGCCCCCGGGAAGATGCAGAACATCCTCTTCCCCCTCCAAGGCTCGCCATGATCAGAAACGCACTCGTGATCGACCAGGTCGAACGCACCGGCTTCGCGCTGGCCACCTTCATGCGCTACGCCGGCATCTCGAACATGTTCACCGCGTACGGCGGCGCGAGCCTGTCGCAGGGCTACACCGCGCTGATGCTCGGCGGTGCCTTCAACACCTCGTTCGGCGCCAACCGCTACAAGAACCTGAGCTACAGCTTCCAGGTCTCGCGCCAGCGTGCGGCCGACGGCAAGGCGACCACCCTGTACTACGCGAGCCTGTCGATCCCGCTGGGCAAGACCCAGCCGGCGTCGGTCAGTGCCAGCATGTCGCGCGACGGCAAGGGCCGGCTTGGCATGCAGTCCACCCTGTCGGGCACGCTGGGTGTCGACAACGACCTGTCGTACGGCGCGACGGTCAACCACGCCTCGGGCGGCGGACAAGACCGCCAGACGGCTGCCAGCGGCAACGTGTACTACCGCACCTCGGTCGGCGACCTGTCGGGCTCCGTGGGCGTGGGCTCGGGCTACACGCAGGGCTCCGTCGGTATGCGCGGCGGCGTGGTTGCGCACCCGGGCGGCATCACACTGGCACCTTCTTTGTCCGAGACCTTCGGCGTCGTGGAAGTGCCGGACGCCGAGGGCGCACGCCTCGTGAATGCGCCCGGCGTGAAAGTCAACGGCAGCGGCTACGCCGTGGTGCCGTACCTCACGCCCTACAGCACCAACGCGGTCGATCTCGACCCGAAGGGTTTGTCGACCGACGTCGAGCTGCAGACAACCAGCCAGCAGGTGGCACCGCGTGCCGGCGCGATCGTCCTGCTCAAGTACGAAACGAAATCGGGCCCTTCGGCGCTGTTTCAGGCACGTCGGGCCGATGGCACGGCGCTGCCGTTCGGGGCGACGGTGGTGGACGAGAAGCAGGAACTGATCGGCATGGTGGGCCAGGCAAGCAAGTTCATTGCGCGTGGCCTGCAGGACAAGGGGCAGTTGACTGTGACGCTGGGCGAGGACGCTGCTGTGCTGTGTCGCATCGATTACGAAATGCCGGTGCGCGAGAAGGGCCGCAAGGCCGACGGCTACAAGTTGATGGACGTGAATTGCGATCCGGCATGAAGGGGTTGAGGCACCAGCGAATCGAATTTTCGGACTGATCTGATTTTCTATTTTGCGCGTGATATTTAAAATTCAACTCAGCCATCACTCTTTTGAAGGCCAGGGTCCGGGGTTTTTGCAAATTAATTTTTATTGAATTTCATTTCTCTTCAAGGATTTTTTATGACGGGTTTTTTGTTTTTGAGAAAGGTGTTGAATCTTTGGCAGGCTCGCTCGATGCGTCTGCCCCGCGTAACGGCGAGGCAGGCGCTTTTCGGAGTGCTAGTCATGGTGGGGAGCTCTTCGACCTTTTCCCAGGCTCCAGGCAAGACGCCGCGAACGTTGAATCTCTTCGCGTTCTCGCATGACACTTATTTGCCAAGTCTGGCGCCTGAGGGCGCCGTGGTTGGTCGCCAATATGTGACGCCACAGGCAATGTGCGGTGGCGCACCCCAATGCTCGTTCTGGCAGATGAAGGTCTATCCCTACGGCGGAAGTGCGGACGAAAGTGGAATCGCGCTTATTTCTACCAATGTTTCCGGTATTTCTGCGCGGGTGATCGTCAATGGACAACCGGCAGGAAGCAAAACCTCCGGCAACGTCAATACCAAACTGATGGAAATTTCGTCGCCGGTGGAGGTTCAACTGGTTCGGGACAGTCGACCGTTGATCAGTGGATCGCTCAAGGGGGCTGCGACCTATCCCGACTACTGGATTTTTTGGCCTGTGGGAATGTCGAGCAGTAGCAGTGCGCCGGGTATTCGCATGACAGGAAATGTCTTCATCATCACCGGCACGTGCAGCGTACCTGCACAGACGGTTGTACTGCCTCCGGTCTCGCTCACCAGCCTCCAAGGTGTTGGCGCGACGTCGGGACAACATGCTTTCAACATCCAACTGGAAAACTGCCCGGTCGGCTTCAATCGGGTCGGCCACACGCTGACGGCGATAGGTGGCGAAGTGCCGAACAAGCCTGGGGCGCTGAAACCGTCCGTCGGCTCGACCGCCACGGGCGTGGCCATCCGATTGACTGACGCGAGCCATGCGCCGGCCACCTTCGGCACCTCCTTGCCTGTGACCAACTACAACAAGGTCATTGGCGGCGCGGCCACGGTGCCGATGAACGCGTCGTACGTGCGAACCGACGCCACGGTGTCCCCAGGCACGGTCAAGGGCGCAGTGCAGGTTTTGCTCGACTACCAGTGAGTCCATCGGCAACCGAGGGCTCCGTTGTGACTCGTGAACTCTCAAGAGGTGAACTCCTATGAAGATGATCGGAAACCGGCTCCACAAAGAGCGCTCCAGGCTGGGGCTGAGTGCCGCTGCGTTCGCAGTCCTGGGCGGCGTAGATGCCTCCGTGCAGGAGACCTTCGAAAGAGGCGTTCGCCACCCCGACGCCGCCTACCTGGCCACCATGGCCGTCATCGGCATCGACGTGCTGTACGTCGTGACTGGCATGCCCACTTGCACCGAAGACCTTTCAGTGAGCCGCGACGAGGTGACCTTGCTGCGCGCCTACCGGACCTCGGACGACGCAGGTAAGAAAGCAGCGCACGCCGCGCTCCAGGCCATCGCGCAGGCCTTCCCGGGCGACATGGTGTCGACCACTTCGGGCACGAACGTCTTGCAGCCCACTGCTGCCGCGCCGCCTCCAACCGAAACCGTCTGAGGCCTTTTTTGCTTCTCAATCCGGCCGGCCCGTGCGCGGGACCGGCGGGTAAGATGCCTTCGCGCTGCGCCTCCTGCAGTCGACGCGCGTGCCTGCGTGCAAGGCACGCAGGAAGGGCTGCTGTCGAACGCGCCGCTCGGCGTCGAAGACGCTTTCACAGGGGCGGTTGCGGGTGCCTCAGGCAGTTGCCAGCAGGGGGTGACTGGACTTTAGGCGGCGCCTCTTCGCGCGTTAAGGGGCCTGATCCGATAGCGGCCCGCCAATGCATAGGACTGGTCCTAATCTGTCGGACACGGGGCGAAGAAGGCTAGGACATCGCCTTCTTCAGGATCGGATCGGGTCCGAAAAGGGCTTCGGACCGCGCCGGGTTCAGGCCGCTGCGGCGGCCTGGGGCGCGCGGCGTTCGAGCGCGGCGCGTGCTGCGGGTTCGAAGCGTTCGAAGGCCTGCGCCAGCGCCGGCAGGTCGGCATCGTGCAGCTGCGTTTCCATGGCGGCGCAATCGGCCGCGAGCCCGGCTTCGTGGATCAACGCGAAGGCGCCGCGCAGCGAGTGCAGCCCGGTGCCGAGCGCGTCGGTGTCGGCTGCGGCCAGGGCGGTGCGGAGGGTGGCGCTGGTGTCGGCCAGCGACTGCACGAGCGCCAGATGCACCGAGGCCGGCAGCGGGCCTTGGGCAATGTCCTGCCGATGGGCGTGGGGTGATGGCGCGGCGTGCGGGTCGCGCAGGGTGAGCTGGCGCACCGTCTGGTCGAGCGTGTCGAGCAGGATGGGTTTGATCAGCGCGGTGTCGATGCCCGCCGATTCGCAGCGCTCGCGCTCGCGCACCGCCACGTCGGCCGTGAGCGCCACGATGGGCACGCGCGATCCCTGCGCACGGAGTGCGCGCGCCAGCGTGTAGCCGTCCATGCCCGGCATGTTGATGTCCGTGATGATGAGGTCGTGCCGGCGCGTGGCGAACAGGTCGAGGGCCTGCAGGCCGCCCGAGGCCTGGTCGGAGGTGTAGCCCAGCGCTTCGAGCTGCATCTTCACCAGCTCGCGGTTGGCGGGGTGGTCGTCCACCACGAGGATGTGGGCCGTGGGCGCGATGGTGTGCGCCTCGGTGGCCGGCGGCGCGGGCGCACGCGGGGGCAGGGCGGGGGCGGCCGGCAGCGGCAGCGTGACCAGGAAGGTGCTGCCCTTGCCCGGCGCGCTCACGACCTGGATGTCGCCGCCCATGAGGCCGGCCAGCCGGCGGCACAGTGCCAGCCCGAGCCCGGTGCCGCCGAAGCGGCGCGCGATGCTGCTGTCGGCCTGCGTGAAGGGCTGGAACAGCGCCTGCTGCTGCGTGGCCGTCATGCCGATGCCCGTGTCGCTCACGCCGATCACCACGGGCGATGCGGGGTCGGTGTCGTCCTTCAGGTAGACCTCGAGCAGCACGTCGCCGGTGTCGGTGAACTTGATGGCGTTGCTCAGCAGGTTCATCAGCAGCTGGCGGATGCGTGTCGGATCACGGCCGGCGGCAGCCACACGGCCGTGCCGCTGTCGCGCAAGCGGGCGACGACGGCCGGGTCGCTCAGGTCGCCAAGCTCGGGGGGCGCGATGCGCCGGATCAGGTCTTCGGTGGTGCGCGCGCCGTGGCGTTCGAACAGGTCGGCGGCCGCGGGCGCGGGCACCACGGCAAGAAAGCTCAGGTCGGGTGCGTAGAAGTAGCTGGAGTGCAGCGTCAGCGTCTTGGTGTAGGCCGCCGAGCGGTAGCCGACCTCTTCGGCCAGCCCGAGGTACTGGGCGAAAGCATCAGCCGGACGCTGCGCCGAGAGGTCGCCGAGCAGCAGCATCGGCGGGAAGTCCTTGTTGCTTGGCAGCACCAGCCGGCCGTTGTGCGCGGCGAAGCTGTCGACCAGCGATTGCGGCGCGCGTGCACGCCGTTCCCAGGCGCCTTCTTCGTGAAAGATGTTGATCCGCACCGAGCCCTGGCGCACGAAGAGTTCGAGGTGGAGCAGGGCCCGGCGCGCATTGAACTCCGCTTGCCGTTCGGCCACGTAGTCGCGCACCTGCGAAGAAAGCATCACGGCGGTGGCGGCCAGCAGTACGAGCGAGGTGACAGCGCCGCCCACGTACAGCAGCGCGCGCTGGTAGCGGTTCAGCAGGCTCATCACGCCGCGTGGGGTGGCGCGCGAAGCGCCGAAACCGAAAAAGCGCGGGAGGTCGCTGGGCATCATGGCATCCGTGTGACCGGAGCGGGCAGGAGATGCCCGCCATGGTAGGGCCTTGCGTGCCCGGCCAAGGAAAAACCGGGCGTGTTCGGGCGGGCTACGAAGGTTTCGCTGCCGGCGCGAAGCGGTAGAACAGGTTGGGCTCGGACAGCAGGTACAGCGTGCCGTCGGGCCCGACGGCCACGCCCTCGGGCTGCGGCACCTTGCGCTGCAGGCCATTGAATCCGCGCCACAGCGGCAGCATGCTGACCGGGCGGCCGTCCGGCGCGTATTCGACGACCAGCGCCGATTCGTCGCTGAGCAGCAGCAGGTGGCCGGTCTCGTCGTGCACCGTGACCGACGACAGATCGCTCATGAACAGCGACGACGCGCGCGAGGATTTCCATTCGCTGATGTCGATGTTGAAGCCGGTGGACGGCGTGGCCGGGTCCAGCCCCGTGATCACCAGCACGCGCATCGGCAACTTCTCGCGCACCACGTACAGGCGCTTGTGCACGCTGTCCCACGAGACGCCCTCGAAGCTGCTGTTGTGCAGCTTGTCGATCCCGATGCCCAGGCTCGGCCGGCCGGCCACCGACACGCGCTGCGTCTCGCGGGCGATCTGCACCCAGTGCATGCGGTGGCTGTCTTCGTCCGAGATCACGTAGCTGTCGCCCTGCAGGTAGGTGATGCCCTCGGGGTCTTTCACGCCGTCGAGCGCGATGACGCGCAGCAGCCGGCCGTCGGTGGTGAGTTCCGCGATCTGCGGCGGACGGTTGATCACCGTGAAGAGGGTGCCGGTCTCGGTGTTGAAGGTCAGCCCCGAGGTGTTGCGCGTGAGGCCCTGGATCGGCATGCCCTCGATCGCGACCTGGTAGCCCGGCAGCCACAGCGAGGCGCCGGCCCACTGCGATGCGCCCAGCGTCGTGCTCAGCCAGTAATAGCCGAGCGCCAGCACCTTGAAGTACCAGACGACGAGCGTGCCCAGGCTCAGGACGACGGCGAAGAAAACGAGGGGCTTGCGGGAGCTCGTGCGCGTCATGCGGTCGAGTCTAGAGTCTTCGAAAGGACGGACGGTGCGCCACTGCAGAGGTGGGCCGATGGAAGAAATGAGTGCCAAAGAAAAACGGGGCACAAGGCCCCGTTTGTTCATGACTTCTCTGGCGGAGCAGGCGGGATTCGAACCCGCGGAGGGCTATTAACCCTCACACGCTTTCCAGGCGTGCGACTTAAACCGCTCATCCACCGCTCCTGAGCCCACGATTGTAGCGCGGGTTTTTAGCGGTTTTCAGGTCGGGCCAGAGCTTTTGCCGGTTTGGATCATGCGCATGGCCGACGAGATCAGCGCGGCCGTCTCGGTCATGTTGCTCGGCACGATGAGCGTGGTCTTCGAATCGGCGGCCACCTTGCCGTAGGCATCGACGGCGCGCTCGGCCACCTTCAGCTGCACGGCCTGTTCGCCGCCCGGCTTCTGGATGGCGGCGGCCACGCGTTCGATGGCGTCTGCCGTGGCAGTGGCCACTGCGGTGATGGCAGCGGCTTCACCTTGCGCGTTGTTGATCTGCGCCTGCTTCTCGCCCTCGGAGCGGGCAATGAAGGCTTCGCGTTCGCCGGTGGCGATGTTGATCTGTTCCTGGCGACGACCTTCCGACGCTGCGATGAGCGCGCGCTTGCCGCGTTCGGCGGTGATCTGCGCCTGCATGGCCAGCAGAATTTCCTTCGGCGGCGTCAGGTCCTTGATTTCGTAGCGCAGCACCTTCACGCCCCAGTTGAGCGCGGCCTCGTCGATCGCGGCCACCACCTGGGCGTTGATCACGTCACGCTCTTCGAAGGTCTTGTCGAGCTCGAGCTTGCCGATCACGCTGCGCAGCGAGGTCTGTGCGAGCTGGGTCACGGCCACGATGTAGTTCGACGAGCCGTAGCTCGCGCGCATCGGGTCGGTCACCTGGAAATACAGGATGCCGTCGACCTGCAGCTGCGTGTTGTCGCGCGTGATGCAGATCTGGCTGGGCACGTCGAGCGGGATTTCCTTCAGGCTGTGCTTGTAGGCCACGCGGTCGATGAAGGGGATCAGGAAGTTCGGGCCGGGCGTCATGGTGCCGTGGTACTTGCCCAGGCGCTCGCGCACCCATGCGTTCTGCTGCGGCACGAACTTGACCGACTGGCTGATGAAGATGATCGCGATGACCAGGATGATGAGAGGAACGGAAAATTCCATGGTGTGCTTCCTTTTCGAATACGTTTTTCTGACTGACCGATTGAACTGCTAGATCTTGTCGACCACGAGGCGACTGCCGATCACCTCGACCACGCGGTGTTCGCCGGTGGAGGGCGCATGGCCCGCGCGCAGCACGACGGTCCATTGCGAGCCGCGGTAGCGCACGGTGGCGGTGCCGTCGGGGTTCCAGGCATCGACGAACACGCTCTCGCCGATGTCCAGGTTGAGGTCGCTGGAGGGCGCAGCCGGACGGTTGCGCCGGACCAGGTACCAGGTCACGACCGAGCCCACGCCGACCACGGCGGCCACCAGCAACTGCGTGACGAGGCCGAAGCCCAGGTGCGCGGCGATGGCGGCGGCCGCGAAGCCCGTGGCCAGCAGCAGCAGGTACACCGTGCCGGACAACAACTCGGCCACGATGGCCGCGCCTGCGATCAGCCACCAGAAGGTGGGATGTCCCATGGCAACTCCTCTCTTGTTTTGTTACTTGGACCGTCGCCATTCTGCGGCATGGCGTGCCATGCGCCTGTGTCGCGTAGGGGTATGGCGCCCGGTGGGGCCCTTCGCGGTTGCGCGCCTCTGCGGGCTTGAGCGGGGCCGTCGCAACCCGTCATCCGAATTCCGTACACTTCGCGCCTCGCTCATTGCCTGTCTGACCGCCTGTCCGGAGCCCCGCTCATGAAATTTCGCTTTCCCATCGTCATCATCGACGAGGACTTCCGCTCCGAAAACACTTCGGGCCTCGGCATCCGCGCGCTCGCGCAGGCCTTCGAAAGCGAGGGCTTCGAGGTGCTGGGCGTCACGAGCTACGGTGACCTGAGCCAGTTCGCGCAGCAGCAAAGCCGCGCCAGCGCCTTCATCCTGTCGATCGACGACGAAGAATTTTCGGTCGGTCCCGACCTCGACCCGGCCGTGCTGAGCCTGCGCAGCTTCATCGGCGAGGTGCGCCGCAAGAACGCCGACGTGCCGATCTATATCTACGGCGAGACCAAGACCGCGCGCCACATCCCGAACGACATCCTGCGCGAGCTGCACGGCTTCATCCACATGTTCGAGGACACCCCCGAATTCGTGGCGCGCCACATCATCCGCGAAGCCAAGAGCTACCTGGAAGGCGTGCAGCCGCCGTTCTTCAAGGCGCTGATCGACTACGCCGAAGACGGTTCGTACTCGTGGCACTGCCCGGGCCACTCGGGCGGCGTGGCGTTCCTCAAGAGCCCCGTGGGCCGGATGTTCCATCAGTTCTTCGGCGAGAACATGCTGCGCGCCGACGTCTGCAACGCCGTGGAAGAACTGGGTCAGTTGCTCGACCACACCGGCCCGGTGGCGGCCAGCGAGCGCAATGCGGCGCGCATCTTCAATGCCGACCACTGCTTCTTCGTGACCAACGGCACCAGCACCAGCAACAAGATGGTGTGGCACCACACGGTGGCGCCCGATGACGTGGTGGTGGTCGACCGCAACTGCCACAAGTCGATCCTGCACGCGATCATCATGACCGGCGCGATTCCGGTGTTCATGAAGCCCACGCGCAACCACTTCGGCATCATCGGACCGATTCCCAAGAGCGAGTTCGAGCAGAGCGCCATCAAGGCCAAGATCAAGGCCAACCCGCTGCTGGCCGACGTGGACCCGAACAAGGTCAAGCCGCGCGTGATGACGCTCACGCAGTCGACCTACGACGGCGTGATCTACAACACCGAGACCATCAAGAACATGCTCGACGGCTACGTCGACACGCTGCACTTCGACGAAGCCTGGCTGCCGCACGCTGCCTTCCACCCGTTCTACGGCGCGTACCACGCGATGGGCAAGCGCCGCGTGCGCCCGAAGGATTCGCTGGTGTTCGCCACCCAGTCGACGCACAAGCTGCTCGCCGGCATCAGCCAGGCCAGCCACGTGCTGGTGCAGGATTCGCAGAACCGCGCGCTCGACCGCGACCTCTTCAACGAGGCCTACCTGATGCACTCGTCGACCAGCCCGCAGTACGCGATCATCGCGAGCTGCGACGTGGCCGCCGCCATGATGGAGCCGCCCGGCGGCACCGCGCTGGTGGAAGAGAGCATCCTGGAAGCGCTCGATTTCCGACGCGCCATGCGCAAGGTCGAGGAAGAGTTCGGCAAGGACGAGTGG
Organism: Variovorax sp. RO1; assembly: GCF_002849325.1. Taxonomy (NCBI): domain Bacteria; kingdom Pseudomonadati; phylum Pseudomonadota; class Betaproteobacteria; order Burkholderiales; family Comamonadaceae; genus Variovorax; species Variovorax sp. RO1. The sequence goes on along the minus strand of NZ_PKMT01000003.1, from coordinate 453,519 downwards.
TGGTTCAAGGTCTGGGGCCCCGAGAAGCTCGTCGACGAAGGCATTGGCCGCGCCGAAGACTGGATCATGAAGGGCGAGAAAGACGCCCTGCCTGCCAAGCGTGCCAAGAGCAAGAAGTCGTCGCCGCGCAACTGGCACGGCTTCGGCGACCTGGCCGACGGCTTCAACATGCTCGACCCGATCAAGTCGACCATCGTCACGCCCGGCCTCGACCTCGAAGGCAACTTTGCCGAGACCGGCATCCCCGCCAGCGTGGTGACCAAGTTTCTCGCCGAGCACGGCGTGATCGTGGAGAAGACGGGCCTGTACAGCTTCTTCATCATGTTCACCATCGGCATCACCAAGGGCCGCTGGAACACGCTGCTCACGGCGCTGCAGCAGTTCAAGGACGACTACGCGCGCAACCAGCCGATGTGGCGCATCCTCCCCGAGTTCTGCCAGCAGCATCCGGGCTACGAGAAGCTCGGTCTGCGCGACCTGTGCCAGCACATCCACAAGCTGTATGCGCGCTTCGACGTGGCGCGCCTCACGACCGAGATGTACCTGAGCGACCTGACGCCGGCCATGAAGCCCAGCGACGCCTTCGCCCACATCGCGCACCGCAAGACCGAGCGCGTGGAGATCGACGAACTCGAAGGCCGCATCACCACGAGCCTGATCACGCCGTACCCGCCGGGCATTCCGCTGCTGATCCCGGGCGAAGTGTTCAACAAGAAGATCGTCGACTACCTCAAGTTCTCGCGCGAGTTCAACCTGCAGTGCCCGGGCTTCGAGACCGACATCCACGGTCTGGTGGCGCGCATCGACGAGACGGGCAAGAAGCGGTACTACGCGGACTGCGTGCGTCAGCCGGCAAAGTAAGCCGCACAACAAACGGCTCGGGGCCGTTCGTGGAACACCGCGGAACCGGCTTTGCCGGGCCGCAGGTGTTGCCCCCGGCGAGGGGGTTGGCAAAGCGACACGAAGTGCGCGAAGCCTGGGGGCGTGCCTGGTTCTAGCCTTCGCGTATCCGCATGAACCGCGCGAACTTCGGCAGCCCGCTCGGGTGCGTGCCGTTGTACCGGTAGGTCACCAGGCTGCCGATCGGCGGCGGCTGGTCGCGTTCGGCGTCGGTCAGGCCGGTGCCGAGCCTGAAACGCTGGCCGCCAGGCATCTCGACCATCAAGGCGCCAAGCCGGCCATGGTGCTTGCCCTTGCCGGGCAGGTGCGCAACCACGCGGGCCTCGGCGTCTTCAAAGGGCTTGACCTTGAGCAGGTCGTTGTTGCGCTCGCCGCGGTACAGCGATGCGCCCCGGTGCAGCATCAGGCCTTCGCCGCCCATCTTTACGGTCTTGTCGAGCAGCGCCTGCAGGTCCTCGTGCGTGGTCGCGGGTTGCTGCGGCACGGGCATCACCCACGGGGCGTCGGTGATCGGCAGCAGCTTGCGCAACACGGCAAGGCGGGTGTTGAAGTCGCCGCCCTGGGCCGGGAGGTCGAACACCATGAAGCGGATTTCCTGCCAGGCGGCGTCATTGGGCGTCTGGCTGCGCACGGTCGACAGCGCGTGATTGAAGCGCCCGCGTCCGGCCCACAGTTCGCCGTCGAGCGGCTGCTTGGGCAGCGAGGCGGTGAACCAGATGGGCGCCACGACGGGCTCGCCGCCGCGCGTCCAGAGTTTCTGGCCGTCCCAGTAGCCGCGCAGGCCGTCGAACTTCTCGCTGACCCAGTAGCCCGCGAGCGACATGCCGGGGCGGTACACCTCGGCCAGCATCAGGGCGGGCGCGGCCGCGCGCGCGAAGGTGGCGTGGCCGAAAAGGGCCGTGCCCAGACCTGCGAACAGGAGGAGGGAGCGTCGGTTCAACACGGTGATTGCGATGGAGTGGGGCGTCGGTGGGCGCCGAGCGCCCGAGGGTGCGAATTACTCCGCCATGCCCCCGACCACGTTGCTGAAGCCGCCGTCCACATAGGTGATCTCGGCGGTCACGCCGCTGGCGAGGTCGCTCAGCAGGAAGGCGGCCACGTTGCCGACTTCCTCGATGGTCACGTTGCGGCCGATGGGCGAAGCGTCGGCCACGGCCGCGAGCATCTTGCCGAAGCCCTTGATGCCGCTCGCCGCCAGCGTCTTGATCGGACCGGCGCTGATGCCGTTCACGCGCATGCCCTTCGGGCCAAGCGACGCGGCGGTGTAGCGCACCGAGGCTTCGAGCGAGGCCTTGGCCAGGCCCATGGTGTTGTAGTTGGGCAGCGCGCGCGCGGCGCCCAGGTAGGTCAGCGTGAGCAGGGCCGACTTGTCGTTGAGGTAGGGCAGGGCCGCCTTGGCCATGGCCGGGAAGCTGTACGCACTGATGTCGTGCGCGATCTTGAAGCCTTCGCGCGAGAGGCCGTCCAGGAAGTCGCCGGAGATCGATTCGCGCGTGGCGAAACCGATGCTGTGCACGAAGCCGTCGAAGGTGGGCCAGGTCTGGGCGAGGTCGGCGAAGAGCTTGTCGATCTGCGCGTCGTCGCTCACGTCGCAGTCGAAAATCAGTTTCGAGCCGAAGTCTGCTGCATATTCGGTGATACGGTCCTTGAATCGCTCGCCGACATAACTGAAGGCGAGTTCCGCGCCCTGGTCGTGACAGGCCTTGGCAATGCCATATGCAATGGAGCGATTGCTCAACACACCGGTGATCAACAGTTTCTTGCCGGAAAGAAAGCCCATGAAGTTGCCTCGTGAAAATCTTGGGCAGAATTCTCGCATGCGAGGTTGGCTGCTCTGGATGTTGGCGCTCCTGGCGCTGCCCTCGTGGGCAGCGCACGGGCTGGGCATGGGTTACGAACCCAAGTACGCGGCGTCGTTCAGGCATTTCGACTACGTGAACCCCAACGCGCCGAAGGGCGGCGACCTCACGTTGTCGGCCGCCGGCGGCTTCGACAAGCTGAACCCCTTCACCTTGCGCGGCGTGCCCCCGGTGGGCATGGGCTACAGCGCCAACGGCTTCGTGTTCTCCGAGTACGGCCTGCTCTTCGACTCGCTGACCACGCCGAGCGAGGACGAGCCCTTCTCGCAGTACGGCCTGCTGGCCGAAGACATCCAGCTGGCGCCCGACCGCCTGAGCGTCACGTTCCGGCTGAATCCCAAGGCGCGCTTTTCCGACGGCTCGCCGGTGCTCGCGAAAGACGTGAAGTACTCCTTCGACACGCTGCGCAGCAAGGCGGCCGGGCCGACCTTTCGCTCGTACTGGGCCGACATCAAGGAGGCCGTGGTGACGGGCGAGCGCACCATTCGCTTCGACTTCGTGCGCCAGAACGCCGAGCTGCACATGATCATCGGCGGGCTGCCAGTGTTCTCCAGCGCCTGGGGCAAGGGCAAGCCCTTCGACCAGATCGTGACCGAGCCGCCGATCGCGAGCGGGCCTTACATCGTGGACAAGGTCGACTACGGCAAGTTCATCTCGTACCGCCGGCGCCCGGACTACTGGGCCGCGAACCTTCCCGTGCGCAAGGGGATGTTCAACTACGACACGGTGTCGTACCAGTACTTCAAGGACGCGCTCGGCGAGGAAGAATCGCTCAAGGCCGGCGCGCTCGACGCGATGGAAGAGCGCTCGATCATCGCGTGGGTGCGCCGCTACAAGGGGCGCCGCTTCGACTCCGGCGAGCTGGTCAAGGAAGAGATCGATCACCGCCGCCCCACCGGCATGCAGGGCCTGACGCCCAACCTGCGGCAGCCCCGCTTCGCCGACATGCGCGTGCGCAGGGCGCTGGCGTTGGCCTTCGATTTCGACTGGCTCAACGCCCACCTGTTCTACGGGCGGCGCGGGCGCACGCAGAGTTACTTCCAGAACAGCAACGACCTCATGGCCCAGCCCGCGGTCAGCCCCGAGGAGCAGGCGCTGATCGACAAGCTCAAGAACAAGCAGCGCTACATCGACAACACCCAGGGCGAACTGCCGCGCCCCGACAGCAGCGGCGACACCGCCGACGGCCTGCGGCGCAACCTCGTGAAGGCGCAAGAGTTGCTGAAGGAGGCCGGCTGGACCTACCGCGACGGCGCGCTGCGCGACAAGGCCGGCACGCCGTTCGTGATCACCATCGACATCGCCGACCGCAGCTCCAACGTGGTGCTGGCGCCGTATGCGCGCAACCTCGGCAAGCTGGGCATCCGGCTGGAGTACCGCCTGCGCGACCCGAGCCTCTTGAAGAAGAAGCTGGACGACTTCGATTTCGACATGGCCATCAGCCTCGTGGGCGGCTCGTCGAGCCCGGGCAACGAGCTGTACGACGATTTCGGCTCGAAGTCGGCGAGCGAGAAGGGCAGCCAGAACCTCAGCGGCATCAGCGATCCGGTGGTCGACGAGATCGTCGAGGTGATCGTCAACAGCCACGACCGCGCCTCGCTCGCGGCGGCCGCGCGGCTGCTGGACCGCTACTTGCTCCACCAGCACTACATGACCCCGATGTACTACGGCAAGCAGTATTTCATTGCCCACAAGCGCAAGCTGCGCCGTCCGGACGCGCCCTTGCCGCAGCGCCTGCTGGCGGGGTCGGCGATGCTGACGATGTGGTGGATCGAGCCGAGCGCCAAGTAAAAGAACACCCATGGCCGCCTACCTGATCCGACGCCTCCTGCTGATCATCCCCACGCTGTTCGGCGTGCTGCTGCTCAATTTCGCCATCGTGCAGTTCGTGCCGGGCGGTCCGGCCGAGCAGCTGCTCTCGCAACTCACCAACAAAGAGAGCCGCATCTCCGGCGGCCCCACCGGCCGCACGCTCGACGCCAAGCAGGTGGCCGAGATCAAGGCGCTCTACGGCTTCGACAAGCCGGCCCCCGAGCGCTTCTGGCAGATGCTCAAGCAGTTCGCGCGCTTCGACCTGGGCAAGAGCTTCTTCCAGAGCAAGGACGTGTGGCAGCTCATCAAGGAGAAGCTGCCGGTGTCGATCAGCCTGGGGCTGTGGACCTTCTTCATCAGCTACCTCATCGCGGTGCCGCTGGGGGTGGCCAAGGCGGTGCGCGCGGGCTCGCGCTTCGACTTCTTCACGACGCTGCTGGTGCTCGTCGGCTACGCCATCCCGGGCTTCGTGCTGGGCGTGGCGCTGCTGGTGATCTTCGGCGGTCAGCTGCAGTGGTTTCCGCTGCGCGGGCTGACCTCGCCGAACTGGGAGTCTTTGAGCTGGGGCGCCCGCATCGTCGACTACCTGTGGCACATCACCTTGCCGGTGACGGCCATGGTGCTGGGCAGCTTCGCGATCACCGCGATGCTCACCAAGAACTCCTTCCTCGAGGAGATCCGCAAGCAGTACGTGCTGACGGCGCGTGCCAAGGGGCTGGCCGAGCGGCAGGTGCTGTGGAAGCATGTGTTCCGCAACGCGCTGATCCCGATCATCACGGGCTTTCCGACGGCCTTCATCGGTGCCTTCTTTTCGGGTGCGCTGCTCATCGAGACGCTGTTCTCGCTCGACGGCATGGGCTTGCTCAGTTACGAGAGCGTGCTGCGGCGCGACTACCCGGTGTTCCTGGGCACGCTGTATCTGTTCACGCTGATCGGGCTGGTGACCAAGCTCATTTCCGATCTTTGCTACGTCTGGGTCGATCCGAGGGTGAAGTTTGACTGAAGCCGCCGCCGTGTCCCTGAGCCCCGGGCGCCGTGCCTGGCGCCGTTTCCGCCGCAACCCGCTGGGGTTCTGGAGCCTGGTCGTCTTCTCGACGCTGGTGGTGTTGAGCCTGTTCGCCGACATGCTGTCCACCGACAAGCCGCTGGTGGTGCGCTACGAAGGTCAGACCTATTTCCCCGTGCTGCGCGACTATTCCGAGAAGACCTTCGGCGGCGACTTCGAAACGCCCGCCGACTACCTCGACCCGTTCATCGAGCAGCGCATAACCCACGGCGACAACTGGGCGCTCTATGCGCCCAACCGCTACGGCCCGGCCACGCTCAACTACTTCTCGAAGCCGCCGAACCCCGCCGCGCCCTCGCACGAGAACCTGCTGGGCACCGACGAGCGCGGGCGCGACCTGCTCGCGCAGCTGATCTACGGCTTTCGCGTGAGCGTGCTGTTCGCGCTGGCGCTCACGGTGGTCGGCGTGGTGCTGGGCATTGCGACCGGCGCCGTGCAGGGCTTCTTCGGCGGCAAGATCGACCTGACCTTCCAGCGTCTGATCGAGATCTGGAGCGCGATGCCCGAGCTGTATCTGCTGATCATCTTCAGCGCGATCTTCACGCCGAGCGTGTCGCTGCTGCTGATCTTGTTGAGCCTGTTCGGCTGGATGGGACTGTCGGACTACGTGCGCGCCGAGTTTTTGCGCAACCGCCAGATGGACTACGTGCGCGCCGCGCGCGCGCTCGGCGTGGGCAACCTGCAGATCATGTGGCGCCACATCCTGCCCAACAGCATGGTGCCGGTCGTCACCTTTTTGCCGTTCCGCATGAGCGCGGCCATCCTCGCGCTGACTTCGCTCGACTTCCTCGGCCTGGGCGTTCCGCCCGGCACGCCCTCGCTCGGTGAACTGCTGAGCCAGGGCAAGGGGAACATCGACGCCTGGTGGATTTCGCTGTCCACCTTCTGCGTGCTGGTCGTCACGCTGATGCTGCTGACCTTCATGGGCGACGCACTGCGCGATGCGCTCGACCCCCGGAAGGCCGACAAATGACGACGATGCGCGACACGACGAAGAACCCACCCCTGCTCGACGTGAAGGGGCTGAGCGTTTCGTTCGGCGGCAAGCCGGTGGTGCACGGCATCGATCTGCAGATCGCGGCGGGAGAAAAGCTCGCGCTGGTTGGCGAGTCGGGTTCGGGCAAGACCGTCACGGCGCTGTCGCTGCTGCGGCTGGTGCAGAACGCCGAGCTCTCCGGCGTGGCGACCCTGTCGGGGTCACAGGACCAGCGCGGCGCGCGCGATCTGCTGTCGATTCCTGAGCGCGAGTTGCGCGGCATCCGCGGCAAGGAGATCGCGATGATCTTCCAGGAGCCGATGACCGCGCTCAATGCGCTGTACACCGTGGGTGACCAGATTGCCGAGGTGCTCGAGCTGCACGAAGGGCTGTCGGCCCGCGCCGCGCAAGATGCTTCTGTCCAGCTGCTGGCCGACACCGGCATTCCCGAGCCGGCGCGGCGGGCGAGGGCGTATCCGCACCAGCTGTCGGGTGGCCAGCGTCAGCGCGCGATGATCGCGATGGCGCTGGCCTGCAAGCCGCGCCTGCTGCTGGCCGACGAGCCGACCACGGCGCTCGACGTCACGGTGCGCGCGCAGATCCTCGAGCTGCTGGCCGACCTGCAGCGCAAGTACGGCATGGCCGTGCTGCTCATCACCCATGACCTGAACCTGGTGCGCCGTTTCGCCGATCGCGTGGCGGTGATGGAGCGCGGCCACATCGTCGAGCACGGCCCGGTGGGCACGGTGTTCGAGGCGCCGCAACACGCCTACACCCGCAAGCTGATCGACAGCCATCCGTCGCGCGACGTGGCCGAGGCGGCTGCCGACGGCGCGGCGCCGCCGGTGCTTGAAGCGCGGGCGCTGCGCGTGAGCTATCCGGTGTCGATCCCTGGCTTTGCGGGCTGGTTCCGCAAGGGCGAGTTCGTCGCCGTACAGGGCGCCGATTTCCGGATCGCGCCGGGCGAAACGCTGGGCGTGGTCGGCGAATCGGGCTCGGGCAAGTCGACGCTGGCGCTGGCCGCGCTCGGCCTGCTCAAGCACCGGGGCGAACTGCAGGTGACGGGGAAGGGCTGGGCGGTGGACCGCGCCTCCGACCTCGCGCTGCGCCGCACGATGCAGGTGGTGTTCCAGGACCCGTTCTCGTCGCTCTCGCCGCGCATGACGGTGGAGCAGATCGTGGGCGAGGGGCTGCGCGTGCATGCACCTGAACTCGACACCGCCGCCCGTCGGGCGCGCGCGCTCACGGCGCTGGCCGACGTGGGGCTGAGCGAGGCGCAGTTTCCCGCGCTGCTCGACCGCTATCCGCACGAGTTCTCGGGCGGGCAGCGCCAGCGGCTGGCGATCGCCCGGGCGCTGATCGTCGATCCGCGGCTGCTGGTGCTTGATGAGCCCACCAGCGCACTCGACGTGACCATCCAGAAGCAGGTGCTCGGCCTGCTGCAGCGGTTGCAGCGCGAACGGGGGCTGAGCTACCTGCTGATCACGCACGACGTCGAGGTGATCCGCGCCATGGCGCACCAGGTCATCGTGATGAAGGACGGCGCCATCCTCGAGTCCGGGCCGGCCCTGCGCGTCCTCGACGCCCCCGAGCATCCCTACACACAGAAGCTGGTGGCCGCGGCGCTGCTGGAATAAGAGACGGAGACTGAAGGAAATGTCGGGAATCGGACACGACCGGCGCGGCGCCTGGCGCGCGGCGCTGGCCTGCATGGTCACGCTGGCGGTGGCCATGGGCCTGGGGCGCTTCGCCTTCACGCCCATGCTGCCCATCATGCTGAGCGAGGGAAAACTCGAGCTGGCTGGCGGCGGGCTGTTGGCCTCTCTTAATTACCTGGGTTATTTCTTTGGCGCGGTGAGCTGCGCGGCCATCGGCATCAAGGCCTCGAGCATGGTGCGCGGCGGCCTGCTGGCCACGGCGGCGCTGCTGGTCGGCATGGGGTTGCTGCACAGCTTCATCGGATGGGGCGTGTTGCGCGCGGCGGCCGGGGTGATGAGCGCCTGGGTCTTCGTGTTCGCCTCGGGTTGGGGGCTGCGCCGGCTGGCTGAGACGAATTCGCCCATGCTGGCCGGTGTGATCTATACGGGGCCGGGCATCGGGATCGCCATGACCGGGTTGCTGGGCGGCGCGCTCGGGCGTTGGGGTTCGGAGGCGGGCTGGATTGGCCTCGGGTTGCTGGCCGTGGTGCTGATCGCGGTGATCTGGCGGGTGTTCGACGACGGCGAGCGGGTAGGGGTGGCGGGCGGGGCGGCGGCGAGTCCGGCGGCTGCAACGGGCAGCGTCTCTGGATCGGCTTCGGCGCGCAGCGACGCGATCTGGCTGGTCGCGCTCTATGGTTTGGCAGGCTTTGGTTACATCATTACTGCCACCTTCCTGCCAGTGATCGCCCGGCAGGCATTGCCCGGATCGCCGTGGCCGGATTTCTTCTGGCCGCTGTTCGGGGCGGCCATCATTCCCGGCGCGTTGATCGGCGCCCGTGCCCCGGTGCATTGGGACAACCGGCTGCTGCTGGCCGCCGCTTATGCATTGCAGGCGCTCGGCGTCGTGTTTTCAGTGGCTTGGCCGAGCATTGCGGGTTTTGCGCTCGGCAGCCTGTTGCTCGGCATGCCTTTCACCGCGATCACGCTTTTTGCCATGCGGGAGGCGCGCCGGCTGCGTGGCAATGCGGCGGCCGGGTTGATCGGCTACGCCACGGCGTCTTACGGGGTGGGGCAGATCATCGGCCCGTTGTTTGCGGCGCCGCTGGCGCAACGCACCGGCTCTTTCCAGCTGCCTTTGCTGGTGGCGGCCGCTGCTTTGGCACTCGGCGCGGCGTTGTTTGCCGTGGTCTGGTCGAAATACCGTCGTTCACAGGCTGCTTGAATACCGATGTCCTTCATTTATGCACGCGAATAGCATATAATTCGAGGCTCACGACCAAACGGGCGGGTACCAACCGCCCGTTTTTTTTGGTCTATGCATTCTCAAGCAGCAATTATTTGGCGTCGTGGCATCCGTGGTGGGCGGGTGCTGCGGCTTGGGTATTGATTCAGAAGGCGCTTTCAAACACGTGGCATTGCAGCAAACAGTAGAACAAACCGTGGCCGGTCTCGGCTACGACCTGGTCGAGGTCGAGCGCTCGGCCGGTGGGTTGCTGCGCGTGACGATTGATTTGCCCTGGACGCCCCCCACCTCCGAGGCTGTGGCTGCCGGCACTCCCGAGCCCTTCGTGACGGTGGAAGACTGCGAAAAGGTGACGCGCCAGCTGCAATTTGCACTGGAAGTCGATGCGGTCGATTACAAGCGGCTCGAGGTTTCCTCGCCCGGTATCGATCGCCCCTTGCGCAATGAACAGGATTTCGAGCGATTCGTGGGCGCGGTGATTGACCTCACCCTCAAGGCGCCCATGGGTGCTGCCGCGGCGGGCCAGGTGTCGGCCACGCGCAAGAAGTTTCGCGGCACGCTGGAGCGTGCCGAGAGTGGTTTGGGTTGGCAGGTCGTCTGGAGCGACGAGCCCAAGGCCAAGCCCGGGCAAAAAGTGAGCAAGAAGCGCGCGCCTGCACCGTTGCATGCGCTGGGCTTCGTATTGGACGAGCTGCGCGACGCGCGGCTGGCGCCAATCGTGGACTTCAAGGGTCGCAAGGCCAAAACCCAACCGGGTTTTTCAGATATTGACGACGGAACGAGTGTTCCGGACTGAACAAGAGGAGTGGTGGCATGAATCGCGAAATGTTGATGTTGGTGGATGCGATCTCGCGCGAGAAGAACGTCGAACGCGACGTGGTCTTCGGCGCAGTCGAATCCGCACTGGCGCAAGCCACCAAGAAGCTCCATCAGGGTGACGTGGATATCCGCGTGGCGGTCGATCGCGACAGCGGCGACTACGAAACTTTCCGCCGTTGGCACGTCGTTCCCGATGAGGCCGGCCTGCAGCTGCCCGACCAGGAAATCCTCCTGTTCGAGGCCAAGGAAGAAATGTCGGACATCGAAGTCGGCGAGTACATCGAGGAATCGGTGGACTCGGTGCCGATCGGCCGCATTGGCGCCATGGCTGCCAAGCAGGTGATCCTGCAGAAGATCCGCGACGCCGAGCGCGAGATGTTGCTCAACGACTTCATGTCGCGCGGCGACAAGATCTTCGTGGGCACCGTCAAGCGCCTGGACAAGGGCGACATCATCGTGGAAGCCGGGCGCGTCGAAGGCCGCCTGCGCCGCAGCGAGATGATTGCCAAGGAAAACCTGCGCAACGGCGACCGCGTGCGGGCCATGATCATGGAGGTCGACCTGACGCTGCGCGGCGCGCCGATCATCCTGTCGCGCTCGGCCCCCGAGTTCATGATCGAGCTGTTCCGCCAGGAAGTGCCCGAAATCGAACAAGGCCTGCTCGAAATCAAGAGCTGCGCCCGTGACCCCGGTTCGCGCGCCAAGATCGCCGTGCTCTCGCACGACAAGCGTGTCGACCCGATCGGCACCTGCGTCGGCGTGCGTGGCACCCGCGTCAACGCCGTGACCAACGAACTCGCCGGCGAGCGCGTGGACATCGTGCTGTGGAGCGAAGACCCGGCCCAGTTCGTGATCGGCGCCCTGGCGCCGGCCAACGTCTCGTCGATCGTGGTCGATGAAGAAAAGCACGCCATGGACGTGGTGGTCGACGAGGAAAACCTCGCGATCGCCATCGGCCGCGGCGGCCAGAACGTGCGTCTGGCTTCCGACCTCACCGGTTGGAAGATCAACATCATGGACGCCAACGAGTCGGCCCAGAAACAGGCCGTCGAAACCGATACCAGCCGCAAGCTTTTCATGGAAAAGCTCGATGTCGACGAGGAAATCGCCGACATCCTGATTTCGGAGGGGTTCAACAGCCTCGAAGAGGTGGCCTACGTGCCGATCTCCGAGATGCTTGAGATCGAGGCCTTCGACGAAGACACCATCAATGAGCTGCGCGCCCGTGCAAAGGATGCGCTGCTGACCATGGAAATCGCCAAGGAAGAAGGCGTCGAAACCGTTTCGCAGAACCTGCGTGACCTCGAAGGCCTCAACCCCGACCTGATTCCCCAGTTGGCCGAAGCGGGTGTGAACACCCGTGACGACCTGGCCGACCTCGCGGTCGATGAACTCACCGAAATCACCGGCCTGAGCGCCGATGACGCCAAAGCCCTCATCTTGAAAGCCCGCGAACATTGGTTCGCCGGCCAAGAGTGACGGTATGGAGGCACGAAAGCAATATGTCCAGTACCACTGTCGCCGAGTTCGCGAACGAGCTCAAGAAGACTCCCGAAACCTTGCTTGACCAGCTCAAGAGCGCAGGCGTGCCCAAAGCGGCCGCCACCGATGCACTCACGGAGGCCGACAAGCAGCGCTTGCTCGGTTTCCTGAAGGCCAGCCACGGCACGACCGAGCCCGAGCGCAAGAAGATCACGCTGACCAAGAAGTCGACCAGCGAGATCAAGCAGGCCGACGCCACCGGCCGCGCCCGCACCATCCAGGTCGAGGTGCGCAAGAAGCGCACCTTCATCCAGCGCGATGAGGGTCATCCGGCCACGGCCGAAGGCTCGCAGCAGCAGGCGGCCGAAACGGCGCCGAGCGCGCCTCACATCGACGAAGCCGAACTGGCCCGTCGCGAGGAAGACGCACGCCGCCAGGCCGAGCTGATCCGTCGCCAGGAAGAAGAGCTGGCAGAGAAGCGTCGTCAGCGCGAAGAAACCGAAGCCCGCGAACGCGAGCAGACCGAAAAGGCCGAGCGCGCTGAACAGGCCGAGCAGGAAGCTGCACGTCTCAACGCCGAGAAGAAGGCCGCTGAAGTCGCTGCCGCATCGGCCAAGGAAGCTGCGAAGCAGCCGGTGGCTGCCCCGGCCGCACCGGCCGCCGTTGCCGCCGCTGCCGCTGCTGCAGAAACCGCTGCCGCTGCCGAAAAGCAGGCGGCCGACACCAAGCTGGCTGCACAGAACGCCGCCACGCAAGCCAAGGAAGACGCCAAGGCCAAGGCCGCCGCCGAATCGAAGGCCCGTGCCGACGAAGAAGCTGCCCGCGCCAAGGACCTCGACGAGCGTCGCCGCAAGGCCCTCGCCGAAGCCGAGGCCATCCGCGCCATGATGAATGCACCGGCCCGCGTGCTGGTGCCGCACAAGGCGCCCGAGAAGCCGCAGCCTGAAAAGTCGGCAGTCAAGGGCACGCTGCACAAGCCGGCCACGCCGCCCGCACGTCCTGGCGCGCCTGCCGCGGCAGGCGCTGCAGCAGCACCCGGCGCAGCCGGTGCAGGCAAGGAAGTCAAGTCCGCCAAGCTCTCGTCGAGCTGGGCCGGCGATCCTGCCAAGAAGAAGGAAATCAAGACCCGCGGCGATGCCAGCGGGGGTGTCAGTCGCGGCAACTGGCGCGGAGGCCCGCGCGGCCGTCGCGGCAACGACCGTGGCGGTCACGACGAGCAGCACGCACCGGCCGCACCGGTCGAGGCTCGCATTCTGGAAGTACACGTGCCCGAGACCATCACGGTCGCCGAGCTCGCGCACAAGATGGCCGTGAAGGCACAGGAAGTCATCAAGCAGCTGATGAAGCTGGGCATGATGGCGACCATCAACCAGTCGCTCGACCAGGACACCGCGATGATCATCGTGGAGGAAATGGGCCACAACGCGGTGGTTGCCGCGCTGGACGACCCCGAAGCCTTCACCGACGAGGACGTGTCGGCGCAAACGGCGGAAGCCCTGCCGCGCGCACCGGTCGTGACCGTCATGGGTCACGTCGACCACGGCAAGACCTCGCTGCTGGACTACATCCGCCGCGCCAAGGTCGCTGCGGGCGAAGCCGGCGGCATCACGCAGCACATTGGTGCCTACCACGTCGAAACCGAACGCGGCATGGTGTCGTTCCTCGACACCCCGGGTCACGAGGCGTTCACCGCCATGCGTGCCCGCGGTGCGCAGGCCACCGACATCGTGATCCTGGTGGTGGCGGCCGACGACGGCGTCATGCCCCAGACCAAGGAAGCCATCAAGCACGCGAAAGCGGCCGGTGTGCCGATCGTGGTTGCGATCAACAAGGTGGACAAGCCCGACGCCAACCTGGACCGCGTGAAGCAGGAACTGGTGGCCGAAGAGGTCGTGCCTGAAGAGTACGGCGGCGACGTGCCGTTCGTGCCGGTGTCGGCCAAGACCGGCCAGGGCATCGACGACCTGCTCGAACAGGTGCTGCTGCAAGCCGAAGTGCTGGAACTCAAGGCGCCGGTGGATGCCGCCGCCAAGGGTCTGGTCATCGAAGCGCAGCTGGACAAGGGCCGCGGCCCCGTGGCCACCGTGCTGATCCAGTCCGGTACGCTCAAGACCGGCGACGTGGTGTTGGCGGGTTCGACCTATGGCCGCGTGCGCGCCATGCTGGACGAAAACGGCAAGTCCATCAAGTCGGCGGGTCCGTCGATCCCGGTCGAGATCCAGGGTCTGACCGAAGTGCCGCAAGCGGGCGACGAGTTCATGGTGATGGCCGACGAGCGCCGTGCGCGCGAAATCGCGACCTACCGTGCGGGCAAGTTCCGCAACACCAAGCTGGCGAAGGCGCAAGCCGCGAACCTGCAGAACATGTTCACCGACCTGTCGGCGGGCGAAGTGCAGACGCTGCGCCTGATCATCAAGGCCGACGTGCAAGGCTCGCAGGAAGCACTGGCCCAGTCGCTGCTCAAGCTGGCGACCGAAGAGGTCAAGGTGCAGATCGTGTACGCCGGCGTCGGCGGCATCAGCGAAAGCGACATCAACCTCGCGATCGCGTCGAAGGCTGTGGTCATCGGCTTCAATGTGCGGGCCGATTCCGGTGCGCGCAAGCTGGCCGAAGGCAACGGCGTGCAGCTGAACTACTACAGCATCATTTACGACGCCGTCGACGAGATCAAGGTTGCGATGTCGGGCATGCTGGCGCCGGAGCGCCGCGAAGAGATCATCGGCTCGGCCGAGATCCGCACGGTGTTCGTGGCCTCGAAGATCGGCACTGTGGCCGGCTCGTACGTCACTTCGGGCTCGGTCAACCGCAGCGCGCATTTCCGCCTGCTGCGCGACAACGTGGTGATCTACACCGGCGAAGTCGATTCGATCAAGCGCATGAAGGACGATGTCCGCGAAGTCCGCGAAGGTTTTGAGTGCGGTATCAAGCTCAAGAACTACAACGACATCAAGGAAGGCGATCAGCTCGAATTCTTCGAGATCAAGGAAATCGCCCGGACGCTGTAAGCGTTCGAAGCGAGAGAGTCCATGCCGAAAAGAAAAGCTGCCGCCCCCAACCGCGCGTTCAAGGTTGCCGACCAGATCCAGCGCGATCTGACGGAACTGATCGCGCGCGAGTTGAAGGACCCGCGCGTGGGCATGGTCACGATCCAGGCGGTCGAGGTCACGCCTGACTATGCGCACGCGAAGATCTTCTTCAGCCTGCTCACAGGCGACGTGGCCGAGACCACCGAAGCGCTGAACCAGGCCGCAGGCTTCCTGCGCAACGGCCTGTTCAAGCGCCTGCATATCCACACCGTGCCGACGCTGCACTTCCTGTTCGACCGCACCACCGAGCGTGCGGCCGACATGAATGCGCTGATCGCACAGGCCGTTGCTTCGCGTTCGAAAGACGAATAGCGATGAACGCGCCACGCACACGGGTGCAGCGGCGCCCTGTGCATGGGGTGTTGCTGCTCGACAAGCCGCTGGGGTTTTCCAGCAACCAAGCCTTGCAAAAGGCCAAGTGGTTGCTGCGCGCCGAAAAAGCGGGCCATACCGGCACGCTCGATCCGCTCGCCACAGGCGTGCTGCCGCTGTGTTTCGGCGCCGCCACCAAATTCAGCCAACTGCACCTCGACGCCGACAAGACGTACGAGGCGATTGCGCGCCTGGGCGTCAAGACGTCCACCGGTGACGCCGAGGGCGAGGTGATCGCCGAACGCCCGGTGCAGGTGTCGCCAGAAGACCTGGCCCGCGTCGAAGCGCTGTTTACAGGCCCGATCCGCCAGGTGCCGCCGATGCACAGTGCGCTCAAGAAAGACGGCAAGGCGCTGTACGAGTACGCCCGCGAAGGCATCGAGATCGAGCGCGCGCCGCGCGACGTCGTCATTCACCAGCTCACGCTGACGCGGTTGGACGACGACAGCATCCGCATTGTTGCAAGCGTGAGCAAGGGCACCTACATTCGCACCCTCGGCGAGGACATCGGCGAGGCGCTGGGCTGCGGCGCGCACCTGACGTTCCTGCGCCGCACGGCGACGGGCGGTTTCGGCGAGGCGCAGTGCGTCACGATCGAGGCGCTCGAAGCCATGACCGAAGACGAGCGCCTGGCACGCCTGTTGCCTGCCGAAGCGCTGGTCGAGGGCCACAGCCGCGTCACGCTCGCCGCCGAAGATGCGGCACGTTTTCTTTCGGGCCTGCGCCGCCGTGGCGGCTGGGCCGATGCCGAAGCGGTGGCCGTGTTCGGCACCGACCCGCAGGCGTTCCTGGGCACCGCCCATGTGAGCGCCGGCGAACTGATCCCGGGGCGCTTGCTGAACCCCATCGAAATTCAGCAAATTCTTTTGAACGCACCACAGACCGAAGCGACACCATGAGTACCAAGCAAATCCGCAATATCGCCATCATTGCCCACGTGGACCATGGCAAGACCACCATGGTCGACCAGCTGCTGCGCCAGTCGGGCACCTTCGCCGAACACGAGAAGGTCGTCGACACGGTGATGGACAACAACGCCATCGAAAAGGAACGTGGCATCACGATCCTGGCCAAGAACTGCGCCGTGACCTGGGAAGGCACGCACATCAACATCGTCGACACCCCGGGCCACGCGGACTTCGGCGGTGAAGTGGAACGCGCGCTGTCGATGGTCGACGGCGTGGTGCTGCTGATCGACGCGCAGGAAGGCCCGATGCCCCAGACGCGTTTCGTGACCAAGAAGGCACTGGCCCTGGGCCTGAAGCCGATCCTGGTCGTGAACAAGGTCGACAAGCCGGGCGCCAACCCCGACAAGGTCGTCAACGCCGCTTTCGACCTGTTCGACAAGCTCGGCGCGACCGACGAACAGCTCGACTTCCCCGTGGTGTACGCCTCGGGCATCAACGGCTGGTCGTCGCTCGAAGAAGGCGCAGCCGGTGAGCAGTGGGGCCCCGACATGTCGGCCCTGTTCAACACCATCCTGAAGCACGTGCCGTCGCAAAAGGGTGACCCGAACGCGCCGCTGCAGCTGCAGATTTCCGCCCTCGACTTCTCGACCTTCGTCGGTCGCATCGGCGTGGGCCGCATCAGCCAGGGCACGCTCAAGCCCATGACCGACGTGCTGGTCATGGAAGGTCCGGACGGCAAGACCGTCAAGGGTCGCGTCAACCAGGTGCTGACCTTCCAGGGCCTGGACCGCGTGCAATCGACCGAAGCCGGCCCCGGCGAAATCGTGCTGATCAACGGCATCACCGACATCGGCATCGGCGTCACCGTGACCGACAAGGACAAGCCTGCGCCGCTGCCCATGCTCAAGGTCGACGAACCGACCCTGACCATGAACTTCTGCGTGAACACCAGCCCGCTGGCCGGCCGCGAAGGCAAGTTCGTCACCAGCCGCCAGATCTGGGACCGCCTGCAAAAGGAACTGCAGCACAACGTGGCACTGCGCGTGAGCGAGACCGACGAAGAAGGCATCTTCGAAGTCATGGGCCGCGGCGAACTGCACCTGACCATCCTGCTGGAAAACATGCGCCGCGAAGGCTATGAAATGGCCGTGTCGAAGCCGCGCGTGGTGTTCCGCACCGTGAACGGCGAGAAGCACGAGCCCATCGAATTGGTCACGGCCGACATCGAAGAAGGCCACCAGGGCGGCGTGATGCAGGCACTGGGCGAACGCAAGGGCGAGCTGGTCAACATGGAACCGGACGGCCGCGGTCGCGTGCGCCTGGAGTACCGCATTCCGGCGCGTGGCCTGATCGGCTTCACGAACGAATTCCTGAACCTGACGCGCGGCTCGGGCCTCATCAGCAACATCTTCGACAGCTACGAAGCCCACAAGGGCGAGATCGGCAGCCGCAAGAACGGCGTGCTGATCTCGATGGACGACGGTGAAATCTTCACCTACGCGCTGGGCAAGCTGGACGACCGCGGCCGCATGTTCGTGAAGGCGAACGATCCGGTGTACGAAGGCATGATCGTCGGCATCCACAGCCGCGACAACGACCTCGTGGTGAACGCCACGCGCACCAAGCAGCTGACCAACTTCCGCGTGAGCGGCAAGGAAGACGCGATCAAGATCACGCCCCCGATCGACCTCACGCTGGAATACGGCGTCGAGTTCATCGAGGACGACGAGCTGGTCGAAATCACGCCCAAGAGCGTGCGCCTGCGCAAGCGTTTCCTGAAGGAAAGCGACCGCAAGCGCGCCGGCCGCGACACGTCGAACGGCTGATCGCCTTCGATCGGCCATGCGCCTGACGCACGGCGCCGCAGTCGGGCTGATGGCCGTCGTGACCCTCATGTGGGGCACGGCGGGCGTCGTCACCCGGCACCTGGCGCAGGCGCACAGTTTCGAGATCACCTTCTGGCGCAGCTTCTTCACGATGCTGGCGCTGCTGGTGATCTTGCCGCTTTGGCGGGGGCGTGCGGTGTTCTCGCAACTGCGCCGCGGCGGGCAGTCGCTCTGGATCTCGGGCGTCTGCTGGGCCGTGATGTTCACGGCCTTCATGGTGGCGCTGACGTTGACCTCGACCGCGAGCGTGCTGGTCACGATGTCGCTCGGGCCGCTCTTCACTGCACTCGCTGCGCGCTTCTTCATCGGGCACAGGTTGCCCGTTCGCACCTGGTCGGCCATCGTGGTCGCCGGGCTGGGCATCGGCTGGATGTACGGCACGCAGCTGCTGGGCGGCGGCGGGTCGCTCGTCGGCACGCTGGTGGCACTGTGCGTGCCGCTGGCCGGCGCGACCCAATGGACCGTGGTCCAGCATGCGCACGCCAAGGGGCAGGAGGTCGACCTCGTGCCCGCGGTGCTGATTGGTGCGACCCTCTCCGCGCTCGTCACCTTGCCGTTGGCCTGGCCATTCCGTGCCGGCCTGCATGACCTGGGACTGCTCGCCTTTCTGGGCGTCTTTCAACTGGCGATTCCCTGCGTGCTCTCGGTGCTGTGCGCGCAAGTGCTCAAGGCGCCCGAGGTGGCGCTGCTGGCGTTGCTCGAGGTGATCTTCGGCATCGCGCTGGCCTGGCTCGGCGCCGGCGAGACGCCTGCGGCCAGCGTGCTGACGGGCGGCGTGCTCGTGATCGGGGCGCTGGTGTTCAACGAGTTGCTCGCGCTGCGCGCGCGCCGCACCACGCTGGCGGACAGCGCGCTGCCGGGCGCGCACTGACCCTCCGCTGGCCCTCAGTGGCCGAAGAGGTACCAGCCGATCACGATCACGACGGCCACCACGATCATTCCGAAATTGCGCCAGCTGGCTTGTTGGCTGCGCGCGAACTCTTTGAGCATGTCGGCGGTCTCCTGCTCGTCGGCGGCGACGATCGCCTGAGCCTCGTCGAGGATGCGCCGATGGTCGGCTGCCGTCGCAAAGGCTGGCTCGGCGGCGATACGGGCGCGGAGCGCCTCGAACGGTTCCGTATCGAGCAGACCGTCGGTCACCAGCCAGCCCAGCGTGGGCCCCAGGGCGGCGGGCGCGCCGGTGAGGGGCGCGGCACTCAGCGCCAGGTCGCGGGTCTCGGTGTCGATCAGTCCTTCGTTGAACAGCGCGACCACGGCCTCGTGCGTGATGCCGGTCGTGCCGAGGTCCAGCAGGTCGTCTGCGTCGTAGGCGATGTCTTCCGCTTCGGTGAACGCCGCGACCGCTGGGGATGCGTCTTCGAGGCGCTCCACGGCGGCATCGACTTCTTCCTCGGTGATCAGGTTCTTGAGGCGCATCCAGGCCAGTGCATGCGCGGGGCCGGGAATCGGCGGCAGCGCGGGGGCCTCGGGGTGCGCGAGCGCGGCGTCGTGTTGCGCGTCGGTGATGAGGCCGTGGGACAGGAGCGCCTGGAAGGCATCCGGGTGGGTGTCGGCAAAAGTCATCAGGTCATTCTGCCGTGTGCGCCCATAAAAAAGCCCCGGCGGATGCCGAGGCTTGGGTCGCTGAAAGCGCCGGTTCAGACCGACGCCATCACTTCAGCGGCATCAGGGACGGGCGACTTTCCAGGCACCGTTGGCCACGCCGTCGCCGGTCTTGTCACCGGCTTTGGTGTCCTTGGCCCAGTAGTACAGCGGCCAGCCCTTGTAGGCCCACTGCTTCTTGCCGTCTTCACGCACGACGATGGTGTAGCCGCCCATGGGCTTGGCGGCATCGGCCACGCCGAGCGGGGGCCAGTTGGCGGCGCATTGGGCGTTGCAGGCCGAGGTGCCGGCATTGGCGGTGTCACGGGCGAAGGTGTAGAGCGTCATGCCGTTCGGGCCGACCAGCACGCCGTCGGCGGTGCGGGTGGGCGTGTCGGGCGCTCCAGCGGTCTTGGTGGACATGCCGCCGCAGCCGGCGAGCAGAGCCGCTGCGAGGATCGAGGCGCTGAGCAATTTCATGCAGTTTCTCCTTCAGTTGAAAAATCAATCGCGAAAACAAGCCAGGTGAATGCGCGAACCGGCAGTTTATGCCGTCGCTACGATAACTCGCGGTAGGCCAGGGTCGCGAGTCTCAACAGCGCATCGCGCGGCAGGCGACCGGCCACGGCATAGCCGAAACCCCGGTCGACCCAGTAAAAGCTCGGCACGGCGCCGTCCGAGGCGAAGCGGAAGGCGGTTTCGCGCGATGCAGCGGCGTCCGCGGCCTGCGCGTCGAGCGTGCCGATATAGAGCGTGATGCGTTCGCCCGCCGCGTCTTCGAACATGAACTGCGCGCGCGCGCCGGTTTCGCCGGGCAACAAGCGCCCGCCGACCAGCGTGTAGCCGAGCGAGGACAGGTCGGGCACCTTGAGCGGGTGGTCGAGGCGCTTGGACAGCCACTGCACCAGGTGCTGCTGCTCGGCGGCGGCGACTTCGACGGGGTGCCGTTTTTCGGGCGTGTAGACGACGTGGGCCACCGAGGCGTCGCGCACGAACTCGCGGACGGCCGGTGCGCGTGCCAAGGCGGCCCCGGAGGCGCGCGGCGCGCCCGACCACTGGGCATTGCCGAGCCAGCCGGCCGCGAACGCGATCAGCAGGCCGGCGGCCATGCCGCTCCATCGCAGCCAGGGGGCAGAGCGACCGGTCTCGGCACGATGCCGTTCAAGCACGCCCATCAGCGGCGCAGGCACGGGTTCGTCGAGCAGACCGCCATGCAGGCGACGCAGCGCATCGCGCTGGGCATGCCAGGCCGCCACGCGGGCCGCGACGGCAGGATCGTGTGCGATCGCATCCTCGACCGTTTCACGGCGTTCCGGCGGCAACTGGCCGTCGACCCAGGCGTGCAGCTCGTCGTCGGTAGGGGGCAGGGCGGGGCGGTTCATGGCGGGGTGTGTTTCACGTCACTTGAGGCGGCGCAGGCCGGGCCGGCTGGGCGCGGCGGCGCCGTCCATCAGCTCCTGCAGGCGAAGGCGAGCCCGCGAGAGGCGCGACATCACGGTGCCGATCGGAATGCCGAGCACCTTCGCGACTTCGGCATAGGACAGGTCTTCGAGCGTCACCAGCAGCAGCACGGCGCGTTGATCTTCGGGCAATTGCATCAGGCAGCGCTGCAGGTCGAGTCCGAGGCCCGGGTCGCGGCCCGGATCGGTGCCCTGCAGCAGCTCAGGTGCCACGTCGTCCAGCGGCACGACCGCATGCGGCGGCGGCCGGCGCCGCACCTGGCTGGCGAAGAGGTTGTGCATGACCGTGAAGAGCCAGGCGCGCAGGTCGCTGCCCACCCTCCAGAGCCGCCACTTGCTGCAGGCGCGCTCGAGCGTGTCCTGCACCAGGTCGTCGGCCGCCCAGGCATTGCCCGTGAGCGCGCGCGCATAGCGGCGCAGGCTCGGGATGTGGTCGACCAGCAGGCGGGCGTCCATGGGTGGGCCGGGAGCCTGTCCGTATCAGGGCTTGGCGGTTTTCCAGGTGCCGTTGACGCCGTCGCCGGTCTTGTCGCCCGGCTTGGTGTCCTTCACCCAGTAGTACAGCGGCCAGCCCTTGGCGGCCCATTGCTTCTTGCCGTCGTCGCGCGTGACGATGGTGAAGTCGCCGCTCGGCTTGTCGCCGTCGGCAGCCATGAAGGGCGGCCAGTTGGTGGCGCAGCCGCCGTTGCAGGCCGACCTGCCGTTGCCGGCCGTGTCCTTGTCGAAGGTGTAGAGCGTCATGCCGTTCGCACCGACCAGCGCGCCATCGGCGGCCTTGGGTTGGGCGAACGCAGGGAGGGCGAGCAGTGCGGCGGCGATGCCGACGGAGGCAATACGAAGAGGCGACATGGAAAGACTCCTGGGTTGATGGCATCGACGACCGATGACACCGCACAAACGCCCGCAGAGCGCGTTTTATTCCATGCCGCGCAAAAAAAGAAGGATCAGCGGTTGCGGCTCTTCATGGCGCGCTCGACTTCGCGCTTGCCTTCGCGGTCCTTGATGGTGTCGCGCTTGTCGTGCTCGGCCTTGCCCTTGGCCAGCGCGATGTCGCACTTCACCTTGCCGGCCTTCCAGTGCAAATTGAGCGGCACCAGCGTGTAGCCCTTTTGTTCGACCTTGCCGACGAGGCGCTTGATCTCTTCCTTGTGCAGCAGCAACTTCTTGGTGCGGATCGAGTCAGGATTGACGTGCGTCGAGGCGCTCTTGAGCGGGTTGATCTGCAGGCCCACGACGAACAGCTCGCCGTCGCGGATCACCACGTAGCCGTCGGTCAGCTGCACCTTGCCTTCGCGCAGCGATTTGACCTCCCAACCTTCGAGGACCATGCCGGCCTCGAAGCGTTCTTCGAAGAAATAGTTGTAGGCGGCCTTCTTGTTGTCGGCGATGCGGGAGGAGGTGTCTTGTTTCTTGGTGGCCATGGCTCGAGAAGTTGGGGGCGCATGGCTTCAATACAATCCGTCGCGCACGCGGTGCCGATTCTATGAAAACAGTCCACAAGTCCGTCCTCATCTGGTACAGCGCCGAAGAAATGTACGCGCTCGTCACCGATGTGGCGAAGTACCCGCAGTTTTTGCCTTGGTGCGACAAGTCGCGCGTCATCGAGCAGGACGAAGGCGGCATGACCGCCGAAGTCGGCCTGGCCTTTGCCGGGTTGCACCAGAGTTTCACCACCCGCAACACCCACATCCCGGGTCGCGAGGTTCAGCTGAAGCTGGTCGACGGGCCGTTCTCCAACCTCGACGGCACCTGGAAATTCCATCCCGTGGGCGAGCAAGGCGAACGCGCCTGCCGCGTCGAGCTGCAGATGAGCTACGGCTTCGCCAACTTTGCGCTGCAGGCCATGGTGGGGCCGGTGTTCGACACCATCGCATCGAGCTTGGTCGAGGCCTTCGTCAAGCGCGCCGAACAGGTCTACGGCGAAGGCTGATGGCCGATCGCCGCATCGAGGTCACGCTGAGCTGTGCGCCGGCGGCGCGCGAGGTGTTCGAGCAGGTCCTGCAGCTCGCGCCCGGCACCGCGGTGAGCGAGGCGGTGAAGGCCAGCGATCTCACACAGCGCTTTCCTGATCTGGACTGGCGGCACACGATGACGCCCGGTGTCTGGGGCCGCGCGGTAACGTGGGAGCAACCGCTGAAGGATGGTGACCGCCTCGAGCTGTGCCGGCCGCTCACGGTCGATCCGAAGGTGGCGCGCCGTGAACGCTTCCAGCGTCAGGGTGCGCGTGGCACGGGCCTGTTCGCGAACAAGCGCAAGGGTGGCAAGGACGGCTACTGAGCCGCTGCCGACGCTGGCTTACTTGCAGTCGCTGTCGATGACCGACTGAACCCGCTTCTGCTCGGCTGCGCGCGCAGCGTCGTCCATGATTTCGCGCTCGCCCTTGGCGTTGACCTTGGCAAGGCGGATGCCACTGTCGATCGTGGCTTTGCCTTCGCGTGCGCGGGCGCAACTCTCGGTCTTGGCCTTGGCGATCTTCGCCGCTTCGGCCGCTTCCTTGGCCTTCTGCTCGGCCTCGGCCTTCTTGGTCTTTTCTTCGAGTTCCTTGTCCACGCCCGAGGGCTTGGGCGCTGCGGCCTTGGGGGTCGCGGCCGCGTCGGTGCTTCCCTCGGGGGGCGGCGTGACCGGGGCGGGCGCCCGGGCCGACGGCGAAGGGCCGGCGCGACGCAGGATGTTTTTCTCGGGGATGTCGGTGGGCGGCGGCTGGTCGCTGAAGACCTTCTTGCCGTTGTTGTCGACCCATTGCCATTGCGCGCTCGCCGAGAGCGGCAGCGCGCACGCGCAACCCAATACCAGCCAATGCAGGAAATTCATGCGCGGAGTTTAGCTTTGCCTTACGTTTGGCAACATCCGTAGTGGGCGCTTTTGCAACGGTCAGAAAAAACCCGCGCCGGCGAAGCGGGCGGAGCCCTCGTTACAATCCGTCTTTTGGAGCCTCACCCATGCGCCTTCTAGGCAAAGCGCTCACCTTCGACGACGTGTTGTTGGTGCCAGCATTCTCCCAAGTCCTGCCCAAGGACACGTCCCTCGCCACCAAGTTCTCCCGCAACATCACGTTGAACCTGCCGCTCGTTTCTGCGGCCATGGACACCGTGACTGAAGCCCGCCTCGCGATCGCCATCGCGCAGGAAGGCGGCATCGGGATCGTGCACAAGAACCTCACCGCGCAACAACAGGCCGCCGAAGTGGCCCGTGTGAAGCGCTATGAGTCGGGTGTTTTGCGAGACCCGGTGGTGATCACGCCGACGCACTCTGTGCGCCAGGTGATGGCACTGTCCGACCAGCTCGGCATCTCGGGTTTCCCGGTGATCGACGCCGGCAAGGTCGTCGGCATCGTCACGGGGCGCGACCTGCGCTTCGAGAACCGTTACGACGTGCCCGTCAGCGAAATCATGACGCAGCGCGACCGGCTCATCACCGTGCCCGACGGCACCACGCTGGCCGAAGCCAAGGCGCTGCTGAACAAGCACAAGCTCGAGCGCCTGCTCGTCATCAACAGCGACTGGGAGCTCAAGGGCCTCATCACTGTCAAGGACATCACGAAGCAGACCAGCTTCCCCAACGCCGCACGCGACGCCAGTGGCCGCCTGCGCGTGGGCGCGGCGGTCGGCGTGGGTGACGGCACCGAAGAGCGCGTCGAAGCCCTCGTGAAGGCCGGCGTCGACGCCATCGTGGTCGACACCGCCCACGGCCACAGCGCCGGCGTGATCGAGCGCGTGCGCTGGGTCAAGAAGAACTACCCGCAGGTCGACGTCATCGGCGGCAACATCGCCACCGGCGACGCGGCGCGTGCACTGGCCGACGTCGGCGCCGACGCGGTCAAGGTCGGCATCGGCCCGGGCTCCATCTGCACCACCCGCATCGTGGCCGGCGTGGGTGTGCCGCAGATCATGGCGGTCGACAGCGTGGCCACCGCACTGCACGGCACGGGCATTCCGCTGATTTCCGACGGCGGCGTGCGCTACTCGGGCGACATCGCCAAGGCGATTGCCGCCGGTGCCAGCACCGTCATGATGGGCAGCATGTTCGCGGGCACCGAAGAGGCGCCGGGCGAAATCGTGCTGTACCAGGGCCGCAGCTACAAGAGCTACCGTGGCATGGGCTCCATCGGTGCGATGCAGCAAGGCAGTGCCGACCGGTACTTCCAGGAATCGACCACCGGCAACCCCAACACCGACAAGCTCGTGCCCGAAGGCATCGAAGGCCGCGTGCCCTACAAGGGCTCGATCGTCTCCATCGTCTACCAGATGGCCGGCGGCGTGCGTGCCAGCATGGGCTACTGCGGCTGCGCGACCATCGAGGACATGCAGAACAAGGCCGAGTTCGTTGAGATCACTACGGCCGGCATCCGTGAGAGCCACGTCCACGACGTGCAGATCACCAAGGAAGCGCCGAACTACCGCGCAGAATAAGCCGATTCTGGCCAGACCTTGAAAGTCAGGCCAGACTCGGTTTAGAATTTGGGCCAGATTCAAAATTTCTGGCCCAAATGCAATCCATCGGTATCGCTGAAGCCAAGAACAACTTCTCGGCCCTGATCGACTCGGTCGAAAAGGGCGAAGAGGTTCGCATCACCCGCCACGGCAAGGAAGTCGTGCGCATGCTGCCGGTGCGGCGCAAGCCCGTCATCACCGACGAGCAGATCGCCCGCGAGCTCGGGCAGATCGACGCGCTGCACGCCACCATCCAGCCCGGCCCCACGATCCGCGAGCTTCTGAACGAAGGACGCCAGCCATGACCGCCTTCGTCATGGACGCCTCGGTCACCGCCGCCTGGCTGCTGCCCGACCAGGCCAGCGAACACACCCGCAGGCTCTACGCCGCCATCCGGCGCGACGAGGTCGAGCCACAGGCGCCCAATGCCTGGCAATGGGAGTGCGCCAACATCCTCGCCAACGGCGTGCGCAGCGGCCGTATTCCGGCGTCGGCCGTCGAAGGCCTGTGGAGCGTGCTCGACGCCATCCGCCACCGCGTGGAGCTGCACGACCTCGCACCGGCCCAGCACAAGGCCGTGCTCGCCGTCGCCATCGACGCGGGCGTCTCGCTCTACGATGCGGGCTATCTCTGGCTCGCCAAGTCGCTCAACCTTCCGCTCGCCACCTTCGACGAGCACCTGATCAAGGCCGCGCCCCAAGCGGGCGTCAAGCTGTTCGACATTTCAACGCTCTGAGTCCTTTCGCCATGCAACACGACAAGATCCTCATTCTCGACTTCGGCTCGCAAGTCACCCAGCTCATCGCACGCCGCGTGCGCGAAGCCCACGTGCTCAGCGAAGTGCATCCCTGCGACGTCACCGACGAATGGGTGCGCGAGTACGCGGCCGACGGCCACCTCAAGGGCGTGATCCTCTCGGGCAGCCACGCCAGCGTGTACGAAGAGACCACCGACAAGTGCCCGCAAGCCGTGTTCGACCTCGGCATTCCCGTGCTCGGCATCTGCTACGGCATGCAGACCATGGCCCACCAGCTCGGCGGCAAGGTCGAAGGCGGCCACAAGCGCGAGTTCGGTTTCGCGGCCGTGCGCGCCCATGGCCACACCGCGCTGCTGAAAGACATCGCCGACTTCACCACGCCCGAAGGCCACGGCATGCTCAACGTGTGGATGAGCCATGGCGACAAGGTCACCGAGCTGCCGCCCGGCTTCAAGCTCATGGCCAGCACCGACAGCTGCCCCATCGCCGGCATGGCCGACGAGGCGCGCCGCTACTACGCGCTGCAGTTCCACCCCGAAGTCACGCACACCGTGCAGGGCAAGGCCATCATCGATCGCTTCGTGCTCGGCATCTGCGAAGCCAAGCCCGACTGGGTCATGCGCGACCACATCGCCGAAGCCGTGCAGAAGATCCGCGAACAGGTGGGCGACGAAGAAGTCATCCTCGGCCTGTCGGGCGGTGTCGATTCGAGCGTGGCTGCCGCGCTCATCCACCGCGCCATCGGCGACCAACTGACCTGCGTGTTCGTCGACCACGGCCTGCTGCGCCTGAACGAAGGCGACATGGTCATGGAGATGTTCGAAGGCAAGCTGCACGCGAAGGTCATTCGCGTCGATGCCAGCGACCTGTTCCTGGGCAAGCTCGCCGGCGTGAGCGACCCCGAAGCCAAGCGCAAGATCATCGGCGGCGAATTCGTCACCGTGTTCAAGCAGGAGGCCGCCAAGCTCAAGGCGGGCGACGGCGGCCACAAGGGCGCCACCTTCCTCGCACAAGGCACGATCTACCCCGACGTCATCGAGTCGGGCGGTGCCAAGAGCAAGAAGGCCGTCACCATCAAGAGCCACCACAACGTGGGCGGCCTGCCCGAACAGCTCGGCCTCAAGCTGCTTGAACCGCTGCGCGACCTGTTCAAGGACGAAGTGCGCGAACTCGGCGTGGCCCTCGGCCTGCCGCCCGAGATGGTGTATCGCCATCCGTTCCCCGGCCCGGGCCTGGGCGTGCGCATCCTGGGCGAAGTGAAGAAGGAATACGCCGACCTGCTGCGCCGCGCCGACGCGATCTTCATCGAGGAACTGCGCAACTTCAAGGACGAAACCGGCAAAAGCTGGTACGACCTCACGAGCCAAGCCTTCACCGTGTTCCTGCCCGTGAAGAGCGTGGGCGTGATGGGCGACGGCCGCACCTACGACTACGTCGTCGCACTGCGCGCCGTGCAGACCAGCGACTTCATGACCGCCGACTGGGCCGAGCTGCCGTACGCGCTGCTCAAAAAAGTGTCAGGCCGCATCATCAACGAGGTGCGCGGCATCAACCGCGTGACCTACGACGTGTCGAGCAAGCCGCCAGCGACGATCGAGTGGGAGTGAGTACGAGGAGGTAGGCGATGCCTCTGGTTTCCATCTATGTCTGTGGCGAAGACAGAACTCGGCAAATCAGAGACTGGACAATTCGTTGGAGCGAACAGCGGGAAGTTTTGGAGCTGACCTGCCACTTTCTTTCCAACAAGAAATTCGCGCGCCCGCTCAGTGACTGCAGGATCGATCCCACCCGCGAACTGAGCGAGCCCCTTCTTAGAGAAAAAGGCAGCTCGGTCGTCGAGGTCCTCGACAAGGCCGTGATCTATGGCGACAAGTACGCCGTCATCCAGTATCCCGGGCGCCCCAAGACCTACGTCCGAAAGCTGGATGGCATCGAGTTCGTCTCACAAGCAGGGATGAAGGGAGGCCCGATATTCCGTTACTTCGTTTCCGTGGCGGAGTCCAGGATGGGCAGAGCGAAGCCGGAAGACCAGACGATTGCAAGCAATGTCGTGCGCCAGCTGGGGAAACTGCCTGATCGTCCCGGTACTGCGTTGCATGCCTATTGCACAGGGACCAATGCTGGACGAGGTCCCCCAGGGCCGTTGATCTATCCCTTTGGTGTCAATGAAAGCCAGCTCATGGCGGTCGAGCAGGCTTTCAATGCGCAGGTCAGCTTGATTGAAGGGCCGCCCGGAACCGGCAAGACGCAGACGATCTTGAACATCATCGCCAATGTTCTTCTACGCGGTGAAACGGTCGCGGTGCTGTCCAACAACAATGCGGCGGTGAAGAATGTCTATGAGAAGCTGCAAAAAAGCGGTCTGGACTACCTGGTTGCCCGATTGGGGAGCAAGGACAACCGAAAAGCTTTTTTCGCCGACATTCCCGCCTTGCCGAAGGGCGAGCCTGAAGTCGCGCCGACGATGGAGGCGCTGCAAGCGACTCTGACGACCTTAAAGCAGCATCTGCGCGCCCAGAACATGGCTGCACAACTCCGCGCCGAGATTGATGAGTTGCGCGTGGAGCAACGTCATCTCTTGCAGTGGCAACAGGAGAATGGCATGCCGGCTCCTGCGTCCTTGGAGAAGTATGGCTTGTCCCCGCGAAAGACGGCGGACCTGATGGCCTATCTATCTCATCTTGCGCAGCGGCGCGTCGGATTCAAAGACAGGATCGAGCTGCTGTTCAACTTCAAGATTTTTCGAGCAAAGCCCTTTGGGAACGAGCAAAGGCGCCGGGCCGTCTTTCATGCCTTGCAGCTGCACTACTACGAGAAGTTGCTGAAGGAGAAGAAGGCTGCCTTGGCCGTATGCCGAGAGTCCTTGGAGCGCGCAAGTTTCACGAGCTTGCTCCAGGCATCAACGGCGGGCTCGATGGGGTATCTGAAGCGCCATCTTCACGAAAATATCCCGGACTCGAATTCGTTTGAGGAGACGACGTATCGAAATGATTTCGATGCATTTCTGAAGCGTTTTCCGATCATCGGCAGCGGTACGCATTCGATCGTCAACTCGACGAAGACTGGGGCAATGCTTGACTACGTGATCATCGACGAGGCATCCCAACAAGATATTGTTCCGGGGATATTGGCACTCGGATGCGCGAGAAATCTGGTCATCGTCGGCGACCGCAAGCAGCTAGCGCACATCCCTGTGAAGCTGGGCCTGGCGGCACCCGATGATGCATACGATTGCGAGAGGTACAGCCTGCTCGATTCGTGTATTGGCGTCTTCCAGCAAGCGCTACCGAGGACCTTGCTCAAAGAGCACTACAGATGTCACCCCAGAATCATTCAGTTCTGCAACCAGCAGTTCTATGAGAACGAGCTGATTCCGATGACGCACGACGGCGGCGAAGAGGCCCTGAGTCTGCTCGTCACCGCCAAGGGGAACCATGCGCGGGGATACGCCAACCTCAGGGAATTGGATTCGCTGCTGAAGGTGCTTGATTACGAGAGGGAGCCCGTGGAGCTCGGGGATGACGGCAGGGGCTTCATCGCCCCCTTCAGGGCGCAGGTCGTTCTTTCGGGAGAGTGCCTGCCTGAGGATTTCGTGAAAGACACCGTGCACAAGTTCCAGGGCAGAGAGTGCGATGAAATCGTTTTTTCCACCGTGCTGGACAAAAAGCGGGCAAGTCAGGCCCGGCTGGATTTCGTGGATGACGCTCGCATGGTCAACGTGGCTGTGTCGAGGGCAAAGAACAGGTTCACGCTGGTGACCGGTGACGATGTCTTTGGGGCGAACAACGGCCCCATCGCCGCCTTGCTGCGCTACGTCGAGTACTACGCGGACAAGAAGCAGATCCGGCGTGCCCCCGTGGTCTCGGCTTTCGATCTGTTGTACCGGGAGTACGACCAATCCTTGGAGCGGCTCAACGCCAGGTTGCGGCCCGCAGATTCAAGATTCAAGTCGGAACAGATCGTGGCCCAACTGCTGCGCGAGGCGATGTCTCGCACGTCACTCCGGGCGCTGATGTTCCACTGCCAGATCTCGTTGAGCCAGCTGGCCTCATCAGCCAATACGACCCTGACGGAGCGAGAGCTGGCGTTCATGAGAAACGGAGCCAGTTGCGACTTCGTGCTTTATTTCAAAGTAGGGAAGACGCCACTGGGTGTGATCGAAGTCGATGGAGGCTCTCATGACACGCCCGAGCAGATCCAGCGGGATGCGTTGAAGAACAGTATCTTGAAGAAGAGCAATATTCCTCTGCTGCGTCTCAGGACCGTCGAAAGCCGAATTGAGGACAGGATCGCTCAGTTTCTCGCCAATTGGGCAGCCCGTACTGCGAGCATATGAATTCCGGGGCATTACGATTCACGTCAAGGCGACGCGCTCGTGGACGAGGATGACTATGTCGGAGCGCCACAGCGGCGTCGCTAGCTTCACATGGCGCTGCGCTGGCACCGCCGTCAGCCGAATGCCACCGACGTTCGTTTCGTTCCACCAGTCGAGCTCCCGGATCCGGGCCGGGTCTACGCCCCATGCGATCAGGCATTCGCCCACGTCTAGCGGCGTGATGAACACCTCAACCCCTCGGCGCCAGCCGCGCGATTGATATTGTCAAGTTGAAGGTGTGGCATCACGGCACGCCGACGCATGCTGGCACACCGCTTGCGATCTAATTGCCTCTGATGCGGCGGCCACCGGTGGCGCCGCCTTTCGTGCGAAAGGAGGCCCATTGGCCCGCTCCGATCCTCGCAACACCTCGCGGTATTGGCACGCACCCGGCATGCCGGGCATGGACATGCTCCATGCCGACTTCACGACGCACGACTACGCCCCGCACGTCCACGACTCCCTCGTGGTCGCCGTCACGGAAGCGGGTGGCTCGGAGTTCCGAAGCCGTGGTCGCACCGATGTGGCCCACACGCAGGCGCTGCTCGTCTTCAACCCCGGCGAGCCGCACTCGGGCCGCATGGCCGGCAGCCCGCGCTGGCGCTACCGGTCGTTCTACCTGGCCGGGCAGGGCATCCAGGGCGTGTTGACGTCGCTGGGCATCGACCAGTCGCAACACTTCACATCGAACGTCTTTCGCGACCCCGACCTCATCGCGCGCTTCCTGGCGCTGCACCGCGCGCTCGACGGAGAGCCTGATCCGCTGCTGCACCAGGAGCTGCTCGTGCGCAGCTTCGGCGCGCTGTTCGCCGCGCACGGACAGGCCGGACCCCGCGTGCCGGCCGCGCCCTCGGATGCGCGCGTGCTCGCGCCCGTGCTCGAGCTGATGCGTGAGGGCCATTCGGAACGGCTGACGCTCGAACAGATGGGGCAAGTGGCCGACCTGACGACCTTCCAGCTGATCGGCGCCTTCCACCGGACGCTCGGGTTGACGCCGCACACCTACCTGACCCAGCTGCGTCTGCGGGCCGCGCTGCGGCAGCTCGATGCGGGCCAGTCCGTGGCCGAGGCCGCGCTCACGTCGGGCTTTTACGACCAGAGTGCGCTGAACAAGCACTTCAAGCGCACCTTCGGCATGACGCCGCTGCAGTACGTGCGCGCACGGGTGGACTGACTGATTGAACAGCGGGCGCAATTTCAACCAATAGCGTTTCGAGTCGTCCTGCCATGCTGAAACCCATCAGCAAGGCCACCCATGACACGACTCTTCTGCCAGGAACATTCCGACATCCTGCGGCTGGACGCCCAGGTCCTCCAATCACGGCCCGGCGCCGTGCGGCTTTCGCAGCATCCCTTCTATCCGGGCGGCGGTGGGCAGCTGCCGGACCGCGGCATCGTCCGATGGCAGGGCGGGGACGTGCCCGTCACCGGGTTTTCCGAAGAGGGCGGCCTCGTCTGGATACAGCTCGCCGATCGCATCGAGATCACGGGCGACGTCCAGACCGAGGTCGATCCGGTCTTCCGGCAACGCATGCGCGAACTGCACACCGACCTGCACGTGCTCAACGCGCTGGTCTTCCGTGACTTCGATGGCGCTTTGGTCACCGGCGTGCAGATGAACGACGACGGCACCGCGCGCATCGACTTCGATCTGCCCGGCGCCGACAACGACCGCCTGCGGGCGCTCGAGCCCGAACTGAACGACGTGATCGCACAGGACCTCGCGGTGGAGACAAGCTACGTGTCGGTCACCACCGCCCACAGTGAGCAGGGGCTGTTGCGCTCCCGCTCCGTGGCGCCACCGCCGTCGGCCGAGGGCCTGGTCCGCATCGTCGAGATCGCCGGGCTCGACCGGCAGGCCTGCGGCGGCACGCACCTCGCGTCCACCGGTGCCTCGCGCCCGGTGCGGATTCTCAAGATCGAGAACAAGGGCCGCTCCAACCGCCGCGTGCGCATCGGGCTGCAGGGGCTGTGAGCATGCGCAAATCGCTGCAGGCGCTCTGGGCGCATCCGGTGTGGCTGCTCTGGGTGCCGCCGGCCTTCTGGGCGGGCAACCTCGTGCTGGGGCGCGCGCTCGGGCCGGTCTTTCCGCCCGTGTCTCTGGCGGTGGGCCGCTGGGTCGTGGCACTGGCGGTGCTCGCGCCGTTCGTCGGGGCGCAGGCATGGCGCGAGCGCGGGCTGCTCGCACGGCACTGGCGGCTGATCGCTGCCTGCGGTGCCTTCGGCATCGCCGGCTACAACGCGCTCGGCTACCTCGCCTTGCAGACGGTGCCGGCCACCAGCGTCGCATTCCTCAACTCGACGCTGCC
Source organism: Variovorax sp. RO1 (assembly GCF_002849325.1). Lineage (NCBI taxonomy): Bacteria > Pseudomonadati > Pseudomonadota > Betaproteobacteria > Burkholderiales > Comamonadaceae > Variovorax > Variovorax sp. RO1. The sequence goes on along the minus strand of NZ_PKMT01000003.1, from coordinate 420,558 downwards.
GCTCATGGTGCCGCTTGCCGCCGTGGTGCTCGGCGTCGAGCGCATCACCTGGAAGGCGCTGCTCGGCATCGGCATCTCGTTCCTCGGCGTGACCTGGATCGTGGCGCGCGGCGAGCTGGCCCACCTGCTGGCGCTGCGGTTGGGCGGCGGCGAGTTGCTGGTGCTGCTGGCCGTTGCCAACTACGCCGTGTACTCGGTGCTTCTGCGGCGCAAGCCGGCCGCCCTCAGTCCGCTGGTGTTCCTCGCCGCGACCATGGCCGCCGGGCTGGTGGTGCTGATGCCGTTCTGGGTGGTCGAGCTGGCACGCGGCGCGCGCATTCCGACGGACGCGGCCTCGGTGGGCGCGGTGCTCTACATCGGCCTCTTCGCGTCGCTGTTCGCCTTCATCCTGTGGAGCCGCTGCGTCGCGACGTTGGGGGCGACGGTGACGGGCGTGTCGTTCCACCTCGTCGCGCTGTTCACGGCGCTGCTGGCGTTCCTCGTGCTGCGGGAGCCTGTGCGCGGCTTCCACATCGCGGGCATCGCGCTGATCCTGCTCGGCTTCTTCGTCACGACCTTGCAGCCGGCGAGGCGCGCGAAGGTCGCGGTCTGAACCGATGAACACCGTCGAACTCCTGCGCACCCTGGTCGGATTCGACACGACCTCCCACCGCTCCAACCTCGGCCTCATCTACTGGGTGGCCGACTACCTGGCGGCGCAGGGCATCAAGGCGCGGCTGATTCCCAGCGACGACGGCCGGAAGGCCAACCTGCTGGCGATCATCGGTCCTGAGGTGGCTGGCGGCATCGTGCTGTCCGGTCACACCGACGTGGTGCCCGTCGATGGACAGGCCTGGGATTCGGACCCTTTCACGCTCGTTGAGCGCGACGGCCGGTGGCACGGACGGGGCGCTGCCGACATGAAGGGCTTTATCGCGGCGTGCCTGGCGGCGGTGCCTGCGTGGCGTGGCCTTGAATTGCGGCGTCCGATCCATCTCGCGCTCTCCTATGACGAGGAGGTGGGCTGCTTCGGCGTTCCACGCCTGATCGCCGCGATGCGCGCCGATGTGCCCACCCCGGCACTGGCCGTCATCGGCGAGCCGACGCAGATGCGCGTGGGGTTGGCCCACCGAGGTTTCTTCGGACATCGCATCACCTTCAGCGGCCGACCGGTCCACTCCGGCGATCCGGCTCTGGGCGTGAGTGCAATTGAGCCGGCCGCTCAGCTCGTCGCTCAACTCGCGCACTTCGGGCATGCGCTGCGCGCGCAAGGCAACCGCACGACCTTCAACGTCGGCTGCATCCATGGCGGGACGGCGATCAACATCGTCCCCGGCTGTTGCGAAGTGACGTGGGAGTTCCGGCCGACGGATGCGGCCAGCACGGCGATGGTGACGGGAGAAGTGGCGCGGCTGCTCGCGGGTGTGTCGCCCGACGTGGCCGTCGAGATGACGCAGCTGGCCGGCGTGCCGGCGCTCTGTGTGCAGGAAGGTGAGGGCGCTGCCGCGCAGACCGCCAGGCGCTGGGGCGCACTGTGGCCTCCGGGCGAGATCCCGTTCGGCACCGAGGCCGGTTTTTTCCAGCAGGCCGGCATTCCATCGCTGGTGTGCGGGCCCGGCGCGATCGCGCAGGCCCACCAGCCCAACGAGTGGATTGCCGCCAGCGAACTGCGCGCCGCCGACCGCTTCCTGGCCGGCGTCGGCGCGTGGGCTGCGAAGGCTTAGAAGTTCGCCTTCAAGCCCACCGTGAACATCCCGCCCTTGGCCTGCTTCGACAACTTGCCGAAGTAGTCGTAGTCGGCCGTGATCGCGAGGTTCTGCGTCATGCGGTACTCGGCGCCGACACCGACCATCACGCCCGTGCTGGTGCCCGAGAGGCGCTGGTTGGCCGGGGCCCAGTTGCTGTCGCCGGAGATGCGTCCGCGTGCCACGCCGAGGCGGCCGTTGACGGCGAAGGCGTCGCCCAGTGGCATGCGGGCGGTGGCGGCCGCGTAGAAGACCTGGCCGGTGCCGGTCTGCAGTTTGGAGCCGCCGTAGTTCGAGCTCCACTGGCTCACGCGGCCGAGGCGGGCGTAGCCGGCTTCCACGCCGAAGTGTTCGGTCAGGCGGTAGCCGCCGTACAGCTTGTAGGCGGTGCCGCTCTTGTTGGCCTTCTGGCCGCCCCATGGCACGGGCACGTGGTTCTTCGAGGACGACAGGCTGTAGGCGGAGCGGCCGATGGCGCCGCCGACATACAGCCCGGTGTCCTTGTCGAGACCGGCGGCTTGGGCGCCGATGGCGGCGGTGCCTAGCCAGAGAGCTGCGAGTGCGAGGCGGGCTTGCGTTTTCGTCAAGATGAAATCCTGTTGGTTGATTGATTGAATGCGTGGATGAACGGCCTGTCGTTGTTCGCCTTGCCGCCACCGTCCGACGATTCTCAAAAACCAAGCTGAAGGCGAGCTTCGCGTTTGCTGAAGGTCTCATGAAGCCCCCTTGCCATGGGCGATGATCGAGGCATGTCAGCCCAGCTTCTTCTTCCCGGAATCGATCCCCCGCCGCGGCCCCTGCCGCGACCGCGCGGCACCAAGGCACCTCGCAAGGCGCCGCTGCCGCACTCGCTTTTCTTCGCACTGCTTCCCGACACCCAAGACGCCGCGACGATCGCCGCGCTCGGCGAGCGCATGAACTCTCAACACGCCCTGAAGGGCACGGTGGTCGAGGCGCAGCGCCTGCATGTCACGCTGTTCGACCTCGGCGACCACGAACAGGTGCCGGCCGACAAGGTGGTCCAGGCGTCGAATGCCGCCGCCGCAGTGCGCGTGCCGGCACTCGATGTCGTTTTCGAAAAATCCATGAGCTACGCCAAGGGCGCGTTGGTGCTGTGCGCCGACGACGAAGCCAACGTCGCGGCGTTGCGGGAATTCAGGCAACGCCTGGGCGAGGCGCTGGCCGATGTCGGCCTGAAGCCGTCGCGCACGTTCACGCCGCACATGACCGTCGCCTATGCGCGGCGCAAGCTCGAGAAGCACGCCCTCGAAGCGCCCGTGCAGTGGACCGCCCATTCACTGGTGCTCATCGACAGCCACGTGGGCGAGGGCGTGCACGAGGTGCTGGGCCGCTGGCCCGCCGCGGTGGCCGCCTAAGCGCCGTCGTCGTCCGCGAAGGTGTCGAACAGCAGCCCGCGCAGCCACTGGTTGCCTGGGTCGCGGTGCACCTTCGCGTGCCAGAACAGGTTGATCGCGATCTGCGGCAGCGCCACCGGGTGCGGTCGCCACACCAGGCCGAAAGGCTCGGCGATGCTGCGGGCCAGGCGCTCGGGCACGGTCGCGATCATTTCGCTCGACTGCAGGATGTGGCCGATGGCCACGAAGTGCGGCACCTTGAGCCGGATGCGGCGCTGGATGCCTTGCGCCGCCATCACGTCGTCGGCCTTGCCGTGGCCCGTGCCGGCGGCCTGCACCTGCACGTGGTCGGCCGCGCTGAAGTCTTTCAGTGACACGCTGCGCTTGCGCGCCAGCGGATGCGCGCCGGAGAACAGGCACACATAACGCTGCAGGAACAGCCGGCGCTGGAATACGCCCGATTTGAGCTGCGGCAGCAGGCCGATGGCAATGTCGACCTGGCCGGCCTCCAGCTCGTCGCGCAGGTTGGTCGCGGTGTTGTTGCGCAGCGTGCTGATGGTCACGCCCGGCGCGGCGGCCGAGAGCGTTTCCATGAGCCGCGGCGTGAAATAGATCTCGCCGATGTCGGTCATCGCGAGCGTGAAGCTGCGCGTGCTCGTGGCGGGGTCGAACACCACCTGCTGGTTGAGCGCCGTGTGCAGCGCGCCCATGGCGTAGGCCACCGGCTCGGCCAGCTGCAGCGCGAAGGGCGTGGGCTCCATGCCGCGCGCGGTGCGCAGAAAAAGCTCGTCGCCCAGCAGCTTGCGCAGGCGCGCCAGCGCGTTGCTGATGGCCGGCTGCGAGAGGCCCAGCGATGCGGCCACGGCCGACACACGCTTCTCGGCCAGCATGCGGTCAAACACCAGCAGCAGGTTGAGGTCGATGTCCTTGAGTTGCATGGCGCACCTTTATTCACGCTAGTGATACAGCCGATTCACCAGATTCTATTGGTCAATTTTCAAGCGCCGCGCATCATCTGTTCCCAGAGACAAGCCGGCCCCGCCGCCGGCGCCAAAAAGAGAGCCCGACGATGGACCTGCACATTCGCCCCCTTGCCCGCACCCTCGAGGTCCGCCCCGGCGCGAACCTGCTCGAGGTGCTGCGCGAGCACCAGGTGCCGGTGTCGTACAGCTGCATGTCGGGACGCTGCGGCACCTGCCGCTGCAAGGTGGTGTCGGGCCAGCTGCTCGACGGCGGCCAGAACGCGATCCGGCCCGACGGGCAGGGCGAGCGCTACGTGCTGGCCTGCCAGAGCACGCTGACCGAAAGCTGCACCATCGAGATTCCCGAGCCCGACGAGGTGGTGGTGCACCCGGCGCGGGTGCTCAAGGCCACGGTGACGGGCATCGACGTGCTCACGCACGACATCCGCCGCCTGCGCCTCAAGCCCAACAAGCCGCTGGAGTTCTCGCCGGGGCAGTACGCGCAGCTGCAGTTCGGCCCCGAGCTGGCGCGGCCGTATTCGATGGCCGGGCTGAGCCGCGACGCGGAGCTGGAGTTTCATGTGCGCCGCGTGCCAGGCGGCCGCGTCACCGCCCACATCTTCGAACGGCTGCGCGTGGGCGACACCGTGCGCGTGAGCGGCCCGCTGGGCACCGCCTATCTGCGCACCAAGCACCGTGGGCCGATGCTCTGCGCGGCGGGCGGCACGGGGCTCGCGCCCATCCTGTCGATCGTGCGCGGCGCGGTCGCGGCGGGGCTGATGCAGCCGATCCATCTCTACCTCGGCGTGCGGTCCGACGCCGACGTGTACGGCCTGCCCGAGCTGCGCGAACTGCAGGCGCAGCACCCGCTCCTGAAGGTGCACGTGGTGGTGGTCGCCGGGCCTGCGCGCGACGGCCAGCGGCTGGGGCTCATCACCGACGCGATCCGCGCCGACCTGCCTGCGGGGCTCGACGGCTGGCGCGCCTACCTCTGCGGCTCGCCGCCGATGGTGGAAGCCGCGAGCCGGCTGGTGCAGGCGCACGGCCTGGCGCCCGAGCAGACGCATGCCGATGCCTTCTACCTGCAAGGCACCTGAAGACCCGACAAAAGAAAAGGAGACCCGATGACCACGCAAGCCGTCTTCCCCATCGAACTGCGCTGGGAGAGCGAAAAGACCAGCCGCATTCCCTTCATGGCCTACACCGACGAGGCGCTGCACAAGAAGGAGCTGCAGCGCTTCTTCTACGACAAGCACTGGTGCTACGTCGGCCTGGAGGCCGAGATCCCGAACCCGGGCGACTTCAAGCGCACTGCCATCGGGGAGCGCTCGGTCATCCTGTCGCGCGACGAGGCCGGCGCCATTCATGTGTTCGAGAACGTCTGCGCCCACCGCGGCATGCAGTTCTGCCGCGAGCGCCATGGCAACAAGAAAGAGTTCGTCTGCCCCTACCACCAGTGGAACTACACGCTGAAGGGCGACCTGCAGGGCGTGCCGTTCCGCCGCGGCGTGAAGCAGGACGGCAAGGTGCACGGCGGCATGCCGGCCGACTTCAAGACCGAGGACCACGGGCTCACGAAGCTCAAGGTGGCCTCGCGCGGGGGCGTGGTGTTTGCGTCGTTCGACCACGACATCGAGTCGTTCGAAGACTTTCTCGGCCCCGACATCCTTCACTACTTCGACCGCCTGTTCGACGGCCGCAAGCTCACCATCCTGGGCTACAGCCGCCAGCGCATTCCGGGCAACTGGAAGCTCATGCAGGAGAACATCAAGGACCCGTACCACCCGGGCCTGCTGCACACCTGGTTCGTGACCTTCGGGCTCTGGCGCGCCGACAACAAGTCGGAGCTGAAGATGGACGCGCGCGGCCGACACGCCGCGATGATCTCCACGCGCGGCAGCGCCGGCAAAGCCGCGCAGGTGACGCAGGTGTCGAGCTTCAAGGAGAGCATGCAGCTCAAAGACCCGCGCTTTCTGGACATCGTGCCTGAGCCCTGGTGGGGTGGACCGACGGCGGTGATGATGACGCTGTTCCCCAGCCTCATCCTGCAGCAGCAGGTCAACAGCGTGTCGACGCGCCACATCCAGCCCGTGGGCCACGACGCCTTCGATTTCGTCTGGACGCACTTCGGCTTCGAGGACGACACGCCCGAGATGACGCAGCGCCGCCTGCGCCAGGCCAACCTGTTCGGCCCTGCGGGCTTCGTGTCGGCCGACGACGGTGAGGTGATCGAGTTCTCGCAGGAAGGCTTCGAGCAGAAGCCGTTTCACCGCACGCTGGCCGAACTCGGCGGGCGCGAGGTGGAGAACACCGACCACATGGTGACCGAGACGCTGATCCGCGGCATGTACCGCTACTGGCGCGAGGTGATGGAGGCCGCATGAACACGCTCGACACCTCCACCTACCTCGACCTGTCGCGTCTGTACGCGGCGTATGCGCACGCCGTCGATTCGGGCGACTGGGACCTGTGGCCCGCGTTCTTCACCGAAGCGTGCAGCTACCGCCTGCAGCCGCGCGAGAACCACGAGCGCGGCCTGCCGCTGGCCACGCTCTCGTTCGAGAGCCGCGGCATGCTCGAAGACCGCGTCTACGGCATCAAGGAGACGCTGTTCCACGACCCGTACTACCAGCGCCACGTGGTGGGCCTGCCGCTGGTGCACCGCATCGACGACGACGGCGCCATTCACAGCGAGGCCAACTACGCGGTGTTCCGCACCAAGCTCGACGGGCCGTCGACCGTGTTCAATGTCGGGCGCTACATCGACAAGGTCGTGCAGACCCCTGAGGGCTTGAAGTTCGCGTCGCGCCTGTGTGTGTTCGACAGCGAAATGATCCCGAACTCCATCATTTACCCCATCTGAAACGCAGCCATGCCAGAAAAAGAACCAGAGACCCACGGTGCGCCCCTGCGCCGCTTCACCGACCCGGCCTACGTGCCGCTGTGCGCCAACCTCGCCGAGGTGCGCGAGAACATCGACCGGCTCGACCGCCAGATCGTCGCGCTGCTGGCCGAGCGCGGCCGTTATGTGAAAGACGCGGCGCGCTTCAAGCGCGATGCCTTCCAGGTCTCGGCGCCGCAGCGCCAGCAGGAAGTGATCGACAAGGTGAAGGCGCTGGCCGAGAAGGAGGGCGCCTACCCGGAGGTGGTCGAGGCCGCCTATCGCGCGCTCATCGCGGGCTTCATCGCGCGCGAGCAGCAGGACCACCTGGGCATGGCCGATGTGGAGGTGCAGCCATGACGCGCGCACGCCTTTTCGTCGCCTTCACTGCGGTGGCGATGGCCGCGGCCGCCCATGCGCAGGACTGGCCGCAACGCCCGGTGCGCATCGTCGTGCCGTTCGCGGCGGGCTCGTCGCCCGACATCCTCGCGCGCATCGTCAACGACAAGCTCGCGGCGCGCATCGGCCAGCCCCTCATCGTCGAGAACAAGCCCGGCGCGGGCGGCAACAGCGGCACCGACATGGTCTCGAAGGCGCAGCCCGACGGCTACACCTTCCTGCTGTCGGTGAATGCGCCGCTGGTCTACAACACCATCCTCTACAAGAACCTGCCGTACGACCCGTTCAAGGACCTCATGCCCGTGTCGCTGGCCGCGACCACGCCGAACGTCTGCGCGGTCTCGAATTCGATGGGCGTCGATTCGGTCAAGGGCTGGCTCGCCGCGATGAAGAAGAACCCCGGCAAGTTCAACTTCGCCTCGACCGGCAACGGCTCGATCTCGCACCTGGGCGTGGAACTCATCAAGGCCAAGACGCAGTCGTTCGCGGTGCACATTCCGTACGCGTCGTCGGGCCAGGCCGTGACCGCCATCGTGCAGGGCGATGTGCAGTACGCCTGCCTGCCGCCGGTCACGGTGATGCCGCAGGCCAAGGCCGGCCGCATCAAGGCGCTGGCCGTCACTTCGGCCGAGCGTTCGGCGCTGCTGCCCGACCTGCCCACGCTGCGTGAATCGGGCCTGCCCGACATCCAGGCGGTGCCGTGGTTCGCCTACATGGCGCCCAAGGGCACCCCGAACGACGTGGTGCAGCGCATGAGCCGTGAGATCGCGGCCACGCTGAAAGACCCCGACACGGTCAAGCGCCTGCAGACCGCGTACTTCGATCCCGTGGGCAGCACGCCCGAAGGCCTGTCGAAGTTCATGGACGAGGAACTGCGCCGCTGGAAGCCGGTGATCGACCGCGCAGGCCTCAAGCCCGATTGAAAAAGAAGGGAGCACACGATGAGCACGATGACCTGGGTCGACGCCGCGGCGGTCGATGACGTTCCCGCCGACGACGTGATCGGCATCGAGGTGCAGGGGCGCGACATCGCGCTGTTTGGCACCGACGACGGCATCCACGCCACCGACAACATCTGCACGCACGGCCATGCGCGGCTGTGCGATGGGTTTCTCGAAGGCCACGAGATCGAATGCCCGCTGCACCAGGGCCGCTTCGACGTGCGCAGCGGCAAGGCCATGTGCGCGCCCCTCACGGAAGACCTGCGCACCTATCCGGTGAAGATCGAGGGCGGGCGGGTGTTCCTGGCGTTCGAAGGCTGAACTGTTCTGCCTCCGGCGGGGCCGATCTGTCTCTGTTCGCGCGGGACCGGTTGGCGACAATCGAGGCCCGTTTTCCTGGACATCCGATGACAGAACCACACAGCCGCGACCAGATCGCTGACCACATCGCCGCCGAGTTGGGCCACAGCTTCGACGGCGAGATTCTGGCCGGCGGCCACTACGTGCCGCTGGTGCGCGACGGCCGCACCGTCTATCTCAGCGGCCAGGTGCCGCGCGTGGGCACCACCGTGGTCGTCACCGGCCGCGTGGGCGATGCGGTGTCGCTCGACACCGCGCGCGAAGGCGCCCAGATCTGCGCGCTGCGCAGCCTCGCGCTGCTGCGCCGGGCGCTCGGTTCGCTCGATGCGGTCGAGAAGGTGCTGCGCGTCGGCGTGTTCGTGCAGTGCACGGCCGACTTCACACAGCAGAGCGAGGTGGCCGATGCCGCGTCCGACCTGCTGCACCGCGTGTTCGGCGAGGCCGGCGTGCATGTGCGCACGGCGGTCGGCGTCTATGCGCTGCCGAAGAATGCGACGGTCGAGGTCGAGATGACCGTCGTCACGACCCACGCTGCCTGATTCAGCCGCGTTCGCGGCGCGAGGGATCGCTGCGGTGCAGGTGCACCGCCAGCGTGTCGCGCGGCGGGCGCACCGCGCATTGGGCAAGCAAGCGGCCGGCTTCACCCCGGTGGTAGCCGTTGTGCGTCACGACGTGCGCCAGCATCTCTTCGCGCGTCATGCAGCCCTTGTCACCATCGGTGAAAACGAAGGGTACCGATTCGGCCAGCAGTGCCGGCGTGAGCGTGTCGAGATACGCCAGGTACCAGCGGTCGGACTCGGCCACGGCCGCGCGCAGGTCGGGCAGCGCGGGTGTTTCGGGCGTGTTGTCGTCGGTGAAGCCGTGCGGCGTGCCCGTGAGATGGCCCGCGAAGATCCGGTTCACCACATGCGCATGGTTGACCACGCGGATCGCGGCATGGCGGGCATCCGCGTGCTGCACGGGGTCGAGGCTGGCCATGCGGTCCAGCAGTTCGTCGTTGGCCCACGCGTGGTACTGGAACAGCGTGCGCAGCAGGGGTGGGGCGCTCATGTCGGGACTCCTTCGACTCAATGTTCGCCGAGCATCCAGCGCGTGCGGTCCCCGCGTCCCGGCAGGTGCAGCGCGGCGGTGGCCGCGGGCGTCTCGGCCAGCAGCCGGCCCTTGCGGAACACCTTGAGCCGCGTCGCGCGCAGGCGGATGGCCTCGACCGGATCGCGTGCCTGCAGCAGCACGAAGCTGGCGTCGCAGCCGGCCTCCAGGCCGTAGCCGTCCAGGTGCATCACGCGCGCCGCGCGCGTGGTCACGGCCTCGAAGCACTGGTGGATGCCGGCCTGGCCGGTCATCTGCGCCACGTGCAGTCCCATGTGGGCCACCTCGAGCATGTCGCCCGAGCCCATGCCGTACCACGGGTCCATCACGCAGTCGTGGCCGAAGGCGACGTTGACGCCGGCCGCCAGCAGCTCGGGCACGCGCGTCATGCCGCGGCGCTTGGGGTAGCTGTCGTGGCGGCCCTGCAGCGTGATGTTGATGAGCGGGTTCGACACCACGCTCACGCCGCTTTCGGCCATGAGCGGCAGCAGCTTGCTCACGTAGTAGTTGTCCATCGAGTGCATCGACGTGCAGTGCGAACCCGTCACGCGGCCTTGCAGGCCCAAGCGCAGCGTCTCGGCGGCCAGGGTCTCGATGTGGCGGGAGAGCGGGTCGTCCGACTCGTCGCAGTGCATGTCGACCAGCTTGCCGCGCTCGGCGGCCAGCTCGCACAGCAGCTTCACGCTGGCGGCACCGTCGGCCATGGTGCGCTCGAAATGCGGAATGCCGCCGACCACGTCCACGCCCTTGTCGAGCGCGCGCGTGAGGTTGTCGAGGCCACCCGGCGAGCGCAGCACGCCGTCTTGTGGAAACGCGACCAGCTGCAGGTCGATGTAAGGCGCCACCTGGCGCTTCACCTCGAGCAGCGCATCGACCGCGAGCAGGCTGGGGTCGCTGGTGTCCACGTGCGAACGGATCGCCAGCAGGCCCTTGGCCACGGCCCAGTCGCAGTACGCGAGCGCGCGCTCGATGAGCGCATCGGCCGTGAGCAGCGGCTTGAGCTCGCCCCACAACGCGATGCCTTCGAGCAGCGTGCCGCTCTGGTTGACGCGCGGCTGGCCGTAGCTCAGCGTGGCGTCCATGTGGAAGTGCGGGTCGACGAAATGCGGCGTGAGCAGCAGGCCCTGGGCGTCGAGCGTTTCATGCGCGGGCGCGGCAAGGCCGGGCGTGACCTCGGCGATGCGGCCGTCCTGCACGGCAACCGACATGCCGGTGCGGCCGTCGGGGAGGGTGGCGTTGGTGATGAGGAGGTCGAGCATCGGTGGGGTGTCTTCTTGAGGGACGCTCAGCGGGTGCGCTGTGCTCGAAACCGGTACTGTCCGGGCGCCGGCCCGACCTCGATGGTCACGCGGCGCAGCTTGTCGCCGTGGCCCGCGTCGGCCTTGGCGGTTACCACGATGCCGCGCGGCGTGGCGCGGCAGGTGAGGTCGCTCAGTGAAATCTCCGCGTGGTCGTTGTCGAGCTCGGCGATGGCGGTGGTGTGCACGGCGTACAGGCTGTAGTTGCGGTCGGTCTCGCCGCGCGCCATCCACTGCACGTAGAGGAACGACTGGGCGAAGGCTTCGGCGTGGATCACGCGGTAGGTGCCGTGGTGGTCGGGGCCCCAGGTGCCGCAGGTCTGCACCCAGGTGACGGCGTCGTGGGTGGCGAAGCGCTCGGCGCCATAGTCGGCACCGAGTGCATGGGCGCCGCTGCCGGCCGTGGCGAGCAGCGCGGCGGCCAGCAGGCGACGGAGGCGGTGCAGCGTCATCGGCATGTCAGCGTTCCCCCTTGCGATAGGGTTTCATCAGCGCCTGCGGATAGCTGGCCTTGCGGGCCACCAGCACCAGCGCCAGGATCGACAGCAGGTAGGGCAGCATCAGGTACAGCTGGTAAGGCAGCACGGCATCGCCCGATTGTTGCAGCCGCAGCTGCAGCGCGTCGAAGAACGCGAACAGCAGCGCGCCGAGCAGGGCCTTGCCGGGCCGCCACGACGCGAACACCACCAGCGCCACGCAGATCCATCCCCGCCCGTTCACCATGTTGAAGAAGAAGGCGTTGAAGGCCGACAGCGTGAGGAACGCGCCCGCCACGCCCATCAGCGCCGAACCCGCCACGATGGCACCGGTGCGCGTTGCCGCGACCGACACGCCCTGGCTCTCGGCCGCCTGCGGGTTCTCGCCGACCATGCGCAGCGCCAGGCCGAGCGGCGTGCGGTACAGCACCCAGGCCACCGCCGGCACCAGCAGCAGCGCGAACAGCGTGAGCGCGGTCTGCGCATTGAGGATGGGCACGGGCAGCCAGTCCATCGGCGCGAAGGGCGTGATGGTCGGCGGCGTGTTCACCTTCGGAAAGCTCACGCGGTAGCCGAAGTAGCTCAGCGCCGTGGCCAGCAGCGTGATGCCCAGCCCCGAGACGTGCTGCGACAGCGCGAGCCCGACGGTCAAAAAGGCGTGCAGCAAACCGAACACCATGCCCGTGAGCGCTGCCACGCCGATGCCCGCCCACAGCGGCGCGCCGGCATACACCGCGAGCCATCCGGTGAAAGCGCCCGCGACCATGATCCCTTCGATGCCGAGGTTGAGCACGCCCGCGCGTTCGCACAGCAGCACGCCCAGCGTGCCGAGGATGAGCGGCGTGGCGATGCGCAGCACCGCGACCCAGAAGGCGGGGTTGGAAAGAATGTCGAGAAGATCGGTCATGGAGAGTTTCTCCCTCCCCTTCCGGGGGTGGGCCGGGGTGGGGGCACGCGGCGCTCGCTTTGGGAGCCGATGCCCCCATCCCAGCCTTCCCCCGGGAGGGGAAGGGGCAAGACCGAAATCACGGGCGCCGTCATTTCGTCACCCGCACGCGGTACTGCGTCAGCAGCGTCGCCACCAGCACCGCGATCAGCGAGGCCGCGACGATCACGTCGGCGATGTAGGTCGGCACGCCCACGGCGCGGCTCATGGTGTCGGCGCCGACCAGCACGCCGGCCACGAACACGCCGGCGGCGATCACGCCCAGCGGATGCAGGCCTGCGAGCATCGCGATCACGATGCCGGTGTAGCCGTAGCCCGGCGACATGTCGAGCGTGACGTAGCTCGTGCGGCCCGCCACCTCGATGGCGCCGGCCAGCCCGGCCAGCGCGCCAGAGAGCAGCGCGACCATGACCACGGTGCGCGTCACCGGCACGCCGGCGAAGGCGGCGGCGCGGGCATTCGCACCGACCGCGCGGATGTCGAAGCCCAGCACCGTGTATTTGAAGATCGCCCACACGCAGACCGCGAGCGACACGGCCCAGAGCAGCCCGGTGTGCACGCGCGTCTGCGCGATCAGCTTGCCCAGTTCGAGGTCGGGCTGCAGCGACACGCTCTGCGGCCAGCCCATGGCCGTCGGGTCTTTCATCGGCCCGTCGAGCAGCGCCGACACGCCCAGCAGCACGATGAAGTTGATGAGCAGCGTGGTCACGACCTCGTCGACGCCGAGCTTGTTCTTCATGAGCGCGGGGCCCAGCAGCATCAGCGCGCCGGCCACCGCTGCGGCCAGCATCATCAGCGGGAACAGCAGCCACGGCGACAGCGCGAAGCCGGTACCGCCGTGCATGCCGCCCACGGCCACGGCGGCGAGCGCGCCCGCGAACAGCTGCCCTTCGGCGCCGATGTTGAAGAGCCGCGCCTTGAATGCGACGGTGGCGGCCAGGCCGGTGAGGATCAGCGGAATCGCCCGCGTCAGCGTTTCGCTCCACGCGAACACCGAGCCGAAGCCGCCCTGCAGCAGCAGCGCGTAGGTGCGTCCGACCGGCGCGCCGGCCCAGCGCACGAGCAGCGCGCTCACCAGCAGCGTGAACACGACCGCGCCGATGGGGGCCAGCACCAGCGCGACGCGCGAGCTTTCGTGGCGTCGTTCGAGGCGCATCATGCGGCGGCTCCCGGGCGTTGCGGCGCCGTGGCGCCGGCCATCGCCAGGCCGATGGCCTCGCGCGTCCAGGCCGCGGCCGGGCGCGCCTCGCCGAGGTGGCCGCCGTGCATCACGGCCACGCGGTCGCCGAGCGCGAGCACTTCGTCGAGGTCGTCCGAGATCACCAGCACGGCCGCGCCGGCATCGCGCGCGGCTATGAGCTGCTGCTGCACGTAGGCGACCGCGCCGATGTCCAGGCCCCAGGTCGGCTGGTGCGCGACGATGAGGCGCGGTGCGCGGTTCGGGTATTTCTTGTTGTCGGTGTCTTGTTCCATTGGCTCGGGTGCCAGCAGCGCCCGCCCCAGGATCAGTTTCTGCATGTTGCCGCCCGACAGCGAACGGGCCGGCGCCATGAGGCCGGCACCGCGCACGTCGAAGGCTTTTTCGATGCGCCGGGCATGCAGCCGCGCGGCGGCACGCCGCACGATGAACGCCCAGCGCGAAAACACCGGGCTGCGCAGCCGCTCGGACACGGCGTTCTCCCACACCGGCAGGTCGCCGACCACGCCGACCGCGTGGCGGTCTTCCGGGATGCGCGCCACGCCGCGCTGCACCAGCCGGGCCGGCGAGGGCGGCAGCGCGCGGCCCATGAATTGCGCGGTACCGGAGACGGCGCGGCGCGTGCCGCTCAGCAGCTCGGCGAGTGCGACCTGGCCGTTGCCCGAGACGCCCGCGATGGCGGTGATTTCGCCGGCGCGCAGCGTGAGCGACACCTCGCGCAGCCGGTCTTGTCCACCGTCTTTCGCCGATGCGGTGCTCACATGGTCGAGCACGCAGACCGCGTCGCCCACCGACTTGGCAGGCCGGCGCTGCGGCGCCTCGACCGCATGGCCGACCATCCACAGCGCGAGCTGCGCCTGCGTGGTGTCGGCCGTGCACGCCTCGGCCACGAGCTTGCCGCCGCGCAGCACCGCGATGCGCTGCGACACCCGCAGCACCTCGCCGAGCTTGTGGCTGATGAAGATCACCGACAGGCCCTGCGCCACCATCTGTGCGAGCGTGGCGAACAGCGCCTCGCTCTCCTGCGGCGTGAGCACGGCCGTCGGCTCGTCGAGGATCAGGATGCGCGCGCCGCGGTACAGCGCCTTGAGAATTTCCACGCGCTGGCGCTCGCCGACCGAGAGGCGGCCGATGGTCGCGTCGGGCTGCACCGGCAGGCCGAAGCGCTGGGCAACCTCGAGCAGCCGCGCACGGGCGGCCGCACGGCGCGAGCGCGGGCGCCATAGCGGCTCGGTGCCCATCATCACGTTGTCGAGCACGCTGAGGTTGTCGGCCAGCGTGAAGTGCTGGTGCACCATGCCCACGCCCGCCGCCAGTGCCGCCTTGGGATTGCCCGGCGGCAGCGGGGCGCCGAACACTTCGATGCGGCCTTCGTCGGCGACGTAGTGGCCGAACAGGATCGACATCAGCGTCGACTTGCCGGCGCCGTTCTCGCCGAGCAGTGCGAGCACTTCGCCGGCCTGCAGGTCGAGGGAGATGGCGTCGTTGGCCACGAGGGGGCCGAAACGCTTGGTGATGCCCTGGAGGCGAAGCACGGTGGGGTTCATGGGGGCACAGATAGCGGCGGCAGACCGCGGCAGAAATTTTCGATGGCCCGGGCGGAGGCAACGGGCGAGGCCTGCAGCAGGCCGTGCGGACCGTCGAGCTGCACCAGGCGCAGCGCCGACAGCCCGCGTTGGATGGCTCTTGCCGCACCGCGCGGCACCACGCGGTCTTGCAGCGCCTGCAGGTACATCGCCGGCACACGCACCAGCGGCAGCTTGTCGCGCACGTCGACGCGCTGCACTTCCTTCATGCGGCGGGTCATGACGGCGACCGACACCTGCTTCAGCGAGGCCTGGAGCATGTCCGACAGATGCGGCGCCGACGAGCCGCCCAGCAGCAGGTGCCGCATCGGCGCGCGCATGAGCTTCGAATGCAGCAGGCGCATCGACAGATCGAGCAGGCCCGCGCGCATCAAAGTCAGTCCGGGCGCGGGCCGGCGCGCGAAGCTGCAACACAGGATGAGGCCTTGCAAGCCCGGCGGGCGCGAGGCCGCGATGGAAATGGCCAGCGGCCCGGAAAACGATTCGCCGAGCAGCACGAAGGGCTGCTGCGTGGGCAGCTGCGCGCGCACCAGCGGTTCGAGTTCGTCGTAACCCAACACTTGCCGGCCCGGGTAGCGCACGACGTCGATGGCGGCGTGCGGCCCCAGGGCTTGCGTCAATGGCGCGAAGAGATCGCCGGTGCCGTCCATGCCCGGCAGCAAGACAAGACGAAGAGGCCGCTCGGGCGCCACCGTCACTTCCAGGCGGCCAGGAACGCCAGCATGACCTTGGCCGAGTTGTCGGCCGCGATGCTCATGAAGGTGCCCATCTCGTTCTCGCCGTCGCCGCCGCCCGCGAGGTCGCTGAGCGAGCGGAAGGCGATGTAGGGCACGCCGTTGCTGTAGGCGACCATGCCCACGGCGGCGGTTTCCATGTCGAGCACGTTGGCCTGAAAGGTCTTGTAGGTGTATTCGCGGTAGGCCTTGTTGTCCATGAAGGCCTGGCCTGACACGCCGTTGCCGCCGACCACCAGCTGCGGCTTGCGCGGCAGGCACTTGCCGGCGCCGCAGTTCGCCAGCTCGACGTTGCGGATGCTGCGCGCCACCTCGAGCATCTTCGGATCGGCCGCGAACCAGAACTTGCGTTCGATGCCCGGCTTGGCCGCCGAGCGCACCTCGACCGGGCGCGGGAAATTCATGCCGTAGTTGGGCAGCGTGGCGTCGGTGATGAAGGGCGGCGCGCTGTACTTGCCGGGCGCGGTTTCGCGCGCCATGAGCACTTCGAGGTACTGGCCCCACTGGGCTGGCACCGTCACGTCGCCCACATGCAGCGACGGGTTCACGCCGCCCGCGATGCCGCTGAACACGATGCCGGTGATGCGAAAGCGGTTGAGCACGAGCTGTGTGTTCATGGTCGCGTTCGTCATGCTGATGCCCGAGAGGAACAGCACGACCGGCTTGCCTTCGAGCGTGCCGGTAGTGAACTCGACGCCGTTCACGCTGTGTTTTTTAGGACCTTGCAGCCGCGTCAGCAGCAGCTTGAGTTCAGGCTCGAAGGCCGAGATCACGGCCAGGCGCGGTGTGTCGTCCAGCCGCGTGCTGCTGTTGATGCTGACGACGTCCGACGACTTGTAGACGCCGACGCAGCCCGTCAGCACGAGGCCGAGCGCGGCGGCCAGGAGCGGGGTGCGCAGGCGCTGGAGAAGCGAGTAAGTGTTCGTCATCGTCGTCATCATGAGTTGGGAGGCTGGAGTGCGGGGCGGTGTTCGGCGTCGGGCGTGGCGATCCAGGCCTGCAGCGCGGCAACGCGCGCGTGCTTCGGTGCCAGGCCGACGAAGGTGGTGTAGGCGGCGAGCGCCTTGGCATCGTTGCCGGCCTGCAGGTGCGCGTCGCCCAGGTTCAGGTAGGCGAGGGCGCGGCTGCCGTCCATGTCGATGGCCTGCTCGAACCAGCGCGCGGCCTCGACCGGCTTGCCGCGCTTGAAGTACACGAAGCCGAGGTTGTTGGCCGCCAGCGCAAAGCGCGGCTGCAGCTTCAGCGCCTCGGTGAAGGCGGCTTCGGCCTCGTCGTAGCGGCGCTCGCGGTACAGCTGCAGGCCGCGGTCGTTGGCGCGCTGGGCGGCCACGCGGGGCGTGAGCGGCGCGGCGGCCGGCATGGTCAGCTTGGTGTCGGCGCCTTCGAGGTTCTTCACCACCACTTCAACGGCGGCCGGGCCGGCCTTGGTCGTCTTGGTCGCCTTCGGTGCTGCGGCGGCGTGCACGGCCTGCTCGTTGGCCTGGTCGATGCGTTTGTTCACCTGGCTCGCGGCGGCGTCGAGCTGCAGGCTGTCGCCGCTGAGGCCTTCGCGCTCGACGGGCAGCGCGAACACGAACTCGCCGCCCTCCGAGCCCGGCAGGCTGCCGAAGGCCGGCGTCTGCCGCGCGATGGCCGAGACCGCCGGCGCCACGTAGGCCGCGAGTTCGGTGCCGGTGATGACGCTGTCGCCGTTCAGGTCGGCCTTGCCCGACAGTGCCTGCAGCATCGTCCAGGTGAAGACCGAGTGGCCGCCGGGGCCGTCGTCGGCCACCTGCTGGTCGGCGCCGCCGGCGGTGAGCATCTGGCGGCCGATGCGGCGCGCGTTGTCGGTCAGGAAGTTCTTGTTGCCCTGCGAGGCGCCGCCGCGCGTGAGGCCCAGGCCGGAGTAGCAGGCGTCCACGAGGAACAGCACATGCTTGGCCGACAGCGCCTCGGCCACCTCTTGCAGCTGCGGCATCGAGATGGCGTCGGACGGCAGGTTGTCGAGCGCGGCATCGACCGGCACGATGTAGCCGACGTCGCGCCCGCTCGCGAGCTTGCGGGTGCTGCCATGGCCGGCAAAGAACACCAGCACGCGGTCGTCGCGCTTCACGCGCTTGCCGTCGGTCAGCTTTTCATTCAGCGCGCGCAGGATGTTGGCGCGCGTCGCCTGGTCGTCGTACAGCGCCGTGACGTTCTCGGGCTTGAAGCCGAAGCGCGTGACGAGGATTTGCTCCATCGCCTTGGCGTCGGGCACGGCGTGGTGCAGGCCGGGCCACTTGGCGTACTTGTCGATGCCGATCACCAGCGCGTGGCTTTCGCGGTAGAGCGTGTCGCCCGAGGTGGCGGCCACGCCGTCGTCGGGCGCCGCCTTTTTCGACGCGCTGACCACGAACTTGCCGTCGCGCCAGGTGGCGAAGCGGTAGCCGTCGGCCACCAGCTGGTCGAGCACCGTGGGCAGGGCCTGCACGGTGCGGCCCTGGATGTCGTGGAACAGGATGACGCCGCGCTTGGCCTTGTCGACCTCGGACAGCACGCGGTCGGCGATCGACTTGGGCACGGGGTCGGCCCAGTCCATGGAGTCGACGGTCCACATCATCGAGCGCAGCTTGAGCGCCTCGACCGTGCTCAGCTTGGCTTCGTTGCGCGCGCCGTAGGGAAAGCGAAAGAGCGTGGACTGCGGCCGGCCGGTGGCGTCGAGCAGCGTTTCGGTTTCGCTGGCTTCGACGCGCACCGCGTCATCGGTCATCTTGGCCATCATGCCGTGGCTGAAGCTGTGGTTGGCGAGCACGTGGCCGGCCGCCAGCACGCGCTTGGCCGTCGCGCCGTTGGCGTTGAGCTGCGCCTTGCCCTGTGCGTCGAGCTTGCCCAGGTTGCGGCCGAGCTGGAAGAAGATGGCGGGCGCGTCGTAGCGCTTCAATATCTCGAGGATTTCGTCGGTGTGCCTGGCGTGCGGGCCGTCGTCGAAGGTCAGCACCACGGTCTTGGCGGGCAGCGAGGTGCCGAAGATCTCGCGGGCGTCGGCGCTTTCCTTTTCCTTGGCACCGCCCGGGGGCTGCGTGTAGGGAACGATCGCGCCGAAGTCTTTGAGGATCTGCTCGCGTGAATACAGGCCCTGCAGCTTGGCGACGTAGTCGGCCCACTTCTCACGCTTGGGCTCGATGCCGCGCTGCGCAAAGCGCCCGAACACGTCCTTCAGTTCGCGGTCGTAGGCCTGCTCGATCTCGGCGAGCACGGCCAGGTCTTCGCTGGCGCGGCGGCCGAGCTTGAGCCCGGACAGCGACTGCGCCTGGCTGTAGCGCGTGCTCAGCTCGCCCAGGAATTCCTTGAACGCCAGCCGGTCGGCGTCGAACCAGCTCGGCTCGCTTTCGATGCGGTCGAGCAGCGCGTTCAGTCCCGCCACCGTGGCCGGGTCTGTCGTGTTGTCGGCCTGGGCGATCAGCGCCTGCTGGCGCTCCTGCATCTCGTGAAAGAGCTGCTGCCCCACGGCGCTGACGGCGCGCTTCTCGGCCGCGTCGAGCGCACGTTCGCCGGTCATCAGCACGATCATCTGGCGGTGCGCGGCGAGCAGGGCGTCGGCACGCGTCTGCAGCGCGGCCGGAATGCCGACCGGTGCCGCGACCACAGGCGGCGCAATGGCAGCCGGTGCCGAGGCGGCGGAGGCAGGCACCGCCGCCGGGGTTATTGCCGCCGGCTCAGGTTGACAGGCGGCGAGCGCGGCGGCCAACGCCGCGACGGCCACACCATGGATTGCGGTCTGCCATCGCGCACGCTTCATAGGTTCCAGCAACTCCCTGTTTTTCTTGTTTTATTTCGCGGTCGACTTCGGCTGCGCATCGTCCACCTTCACGGTGAACTTGCCGGCCAGGATGTCGGCCTGCTTGGCCTTCACCTTGGCCGCGATGTCGGCCGGCACCTTCTTCTCGAAGGTGCCCAGCGGCGCGAGTTCGGAGCCCTTGTGCTTCATGTGCGAGTACACGCCGTAGTCTTCGGCGGCGAACTTGCCTTCCTTCACGAGCTTGATCGCGCGGTCGGCCGAAGGCTCGAAGTTCCACAGCGCCGAGGCGATCACCGTGTCGGGGTACTGGGCCTGCGTGTCGATCACGTTGCCGATGGCGAGCTTGCCCTTTTCCTTGGCCGCATCCGACACGCCGAAGCGCTCGGCGTACATGATGTCCGCACCCTTGTCGATCATCGCGAAGGCCGCTTCCTTGGCCTTCGGCGGGTCGAACCAGCTGTTGATGAAGCTCACGCTGAACTCCACCTTCGGATTCGTTTCCTTCGCGCCCGCCATGAAGGCGTTCATGAGGCGATTGACTTCGGGAATCGGGAAGCCGCCCACCATGCCGATGCGGTTGCTCTTGGTCATGCCGCCCGCGACCATGCCGCTCAGGTACGCCGGTTCCTGGATGTAGTTGTCGAACACCGAGAAGTTCGGCGCCTGCGGCTTCAGCGACGAACCCATGAGGAACGCCACCTTGGGGAAATCTTTCGCGACCTTGCGCGCCGCCGCTTCCACGCCGAACACCTCACCCAGGATCAGCTGGTTGCCGCCCGTCGCGTACTCGCGCATCACGCGCTCGTAGTCGGCATTGCTCACGTTCTCGGTCGCCTTGTATTCGATCTCCCCACGTGCCTCGGCCGCTTTCAGCGCCTTGTGGATGCGGCCCACCCATTGCTGCTCGAAAGGCACCGTGTACACGGCCGCCACCTTGAGCTTGGCCTGCGCGAGCGCAAGGCCCGGGGCGCCCGCCGCAAGGGCTGCGGCAACGGCGATGGAACGAACGATCAACTGACGGCGTGCTGTCACGGTCTTCTCCTCGATTGAAATGAAAGAAACCAGCGCTGCAATCCCCATGCCCACCCAACAGAGCCCGCCCTAGCGGCGGGCTCCCTTCCAGCAAACACCGAGGAACCGGCTTTGCCGGGCCTCAGGTGTTGCCCCCGGTAGGGGGTTGGCGAAGCGACACGAAGTGCGCGAAGCCTGGGGGCGAGCCTATTTCGTGCCGAAGATGCGGTCGCCGGCGTCGCCGAGGCCCGGCAGGATGTAGCCGTGGCTGTCCAGCTCGCGGTCGATGGCGGCGGTGTAGATCGGCACGTCGGGGTGGGCCTTCTGCATGGTCGCGATGCCTTCGGGGCAGGTCAGCAGGCAGACAAACTTGATCGACTTGGGGTTGAGCTCTTTCAACCGTTCGACCGCGGCCACGGCCGAATTGCCGGTGGCCAGCATCGGGTCGACCACGATCACGTCGCGGCTGTCCATCTCGCCGGGCATCTTGAAGTAGTACTCGACGGCCGTGAGCGTCTTGGGGTCGCGGTACAGGCCGATGTGGCCGACGCGCGCGCCCGGCACCACCGTGAGCATGCCGTCCAGGATGCCGGTGCCGGCCCGCAGGATCGACACCAGCACCACCTTCTTGCCGTCGATGACCTTGGCCTGCATGGTCTCCAGCGGGGTCTCGACCTCGATGTCCTGCATCGGCATGTCGCGCGTGACCTCGTAGGCCATCAGCATGCTGATTTCGTTCAGGAGCCGGCGGAAGCTGTTGGTGGAGGCGTCCTTGCGGCGCATCAGCGTGAGCTTGTGCTGGACGAGGGGGTGGTCGACGAGGTGGACGTTGCTCATTGGAGTCTTCTTTTGGTGTGCCGTTGCGGAAAACAGGAGAGTCTAAAAGACTAGAAGACGGTGCCGTCGCTCTCGATCAGCAGCGGTGGTGCACCGTCTCGCAAACGCTGTGCCAGCACCCGGCCCGCGGCCCAGGTGCCGCCTTCGAGCACGCAGGCCAGGGGCAGCTCTTCCGCGGTGCGGTCGAGCACCTTGCGCACGCGCGGCGCGATTTCGTCCAACAGCGCCACGGTGAGGGCGCGCCATTCGACGATGAACTCGTCGCCCGCCTTCCAGCGGCGGGTGAGAAAGGCCGCCTCGCGCGGCACGATCACACCGCTGTCGATCAGCAGGCCGCCGTTGCGGTACTCGGGCAGGGCGGTGAGCGCGTCGAGATGCCGCACCTTCACGCCGGCCCATTCGAAAGGTTCGAGCAGCGAGTACGTGAGCCATTGCGACAGCTTGTGGAACGGCATCCAGCCGTTGGTGAGCCCAGGGCCGGTGACGGCGCTGTGGCGCCAGCAGTCGCCCAGCGCAAAGGCCGGGTCGCCGGTGCCGCCCACGTTGTCGCTGCCGTCGGCCGCCAGGCTGTCGATGGTGTTGGCCGACGGCCAGATGTGCGAGAGGGTGTCGAGCAGCAGCGACAAAATCTGGTGCGCCGTGATCTCGGCCGTGGGCGGCGAGGCGGCGCCCAACGGGGCCACGAGCGCATCGAAAAGACCAGCAGGTCGGCCGTCGTCGCCGAAGGTCTCGGGCTGCTCGCTCATCGCCTCGCCGAGCCGGCGCAGCAGCACGGCGCGCCCGGCCAGGCCGACCAGCGGATTGACGTCGCTCACCTGGAAGGCATCGCCCAGCCGGTCGGTCACGAGGCCGCGCAGGCCGGCGGCATCGACCTGCAGCGGATGGTTCGGGTCGGACGAAAAGAGCCCGCTGGTGAACGCATGGAAGCACGCGACGCCCAGGCCTTCGGAGCGCGTGAAGCGCAGGCCGGTGGCCGATTCGGTGTAGTGCCAGGTCGGACCGGCGCCGGCGTCGAGCAGCACGCTCACCACCGTGAGGTCGATGTAGACGCGGGCGCGTTGGCGGGCGTCGATGCCCTTGCCGAGCAGCGCGTCGAGTTGCTGGCGGCGGTCGACGCCGCCGGCTTCGAAGTGGCGCCAGCGGCTGTGGTACGGGATGGTGTCCCACGGATAGCGCTCGCGCGTGACCTCGGCGACGGTGCGCGCCGCGTCCTCGAGCGCGTCGTTGCTGCCGATGCGGAACCACTGCGACTCGCCGCGGCGCGCGCGGGCCAGCAGGGCGCCGGCACGCTGGCGGATGGCGGCGGTGGTGCGCAGCAGGCTGGCGGCGCCGGCCGGGTGGCCGGTGTCGGGCGTGAATTCGATCGACGGGTCGACATCGCCCGCGCCGCCGGGGCGCAGGCTGCCGGAACCATCGGCGGGCAGGTTGATGTCGGTGCTTCGGCTCATTCGCTCAGTCCCCGGCCCTTGGCCTTTTTCAGTTCCTCTGCGTCCGGCACGGGGCCGGGGGTGAAGTAGCCGGCCGCCATCTTGGCGTCCATCTCGACGCGGGCGTCGGCCGGGATCAGTGCGTCGGGAATGTTCACGCGCTCGCCGATCTCGATGCCCGAGCCGGTGATCGCGTCGAACTTCATGTTGCTCATCGACACGAGGCGGTGGATCTTCTTGATGCCGAGCCAGTGGAAGACGTCGGGCATCAGTTCCTGGAAGCGCATGTCCTGCACGCCGGCCACGCACTCGGTGCGCGCGAAATACTGGTCGGCCGTGTCGCCGCCCACCTGGCGCTTGCGGGCGTTGTAGACGAGGAACTTGGTCACCTCGCCGAGCGCGCGGCCTTCCTTGCGCGAGTAGGCGATGAGGCCCACGCCGCCACGCTGCGCGCCCTGGATGCATTCTTCGATGGCGTGCGTGAGGTAGGGGCGGCAGGTGCAGATGTCGGAGCCGAACACGTCGGAGCCGTTGCACTCGTCGTGGATGCGCGCGGTGAGCTCCACGTCCGGGTTGGCCAGGTCGCGCGGGTTGCCGAAGATGTAGAGCGTCTGCCCGCCGATGGGCGGCAGGAACACCTCGAGGTCGGAGCGCGTGACGAGTTCGGGGTACATGCCGCCGGTCTCTTCGAAGAGCGTGCGGCGCAGGTCGGTCTCGGAGCAACCGAAGCGGCGCGCCACCTCGGGCAGGTACCACACGGGTTCGATGGCCGCCTTGGTCACCATCGCGGCGCCGCCCGAGGTGAGGAAGTGGCCGTCGGCCTTGAGGCGGCCGCTTTGCAGCGCCTCGATCACCTCGGGCAGGATCACATGCGCCTTGGTGATCGCGATGGTCGGGCGGATGTCGTAGCCGGCCGCGAGTTCGGTGGAGAACACATCGGCCACCAGCGCGCCCCAGGGGTCGAGCGAGACGATGCGCCCGGGTTCGCTCCACTGCGGGTAGGGGCCGATGATGTCGGTGGGCGCGGTGTTGGTGAGGTCGGCCTTATGTTCGCGCTTCAGCGCGCCGGCCGCGACCGCGAGGGCGCGGTAGACGCTGTACGAACCGCTGTGGGTGCCGATGACGTTGCGGTGCGCGCGCTTCGTGGTTGTGCCGACCACGGGGCCACGCTCGGTGGCGGTGGCCGCACCCCACTGGATGGGCAGGGCGCCGAAGCCGCCGGCATGCGAGGTCAGGCGGATGTGGCCTGTCGACGTGGAGGGATGCAGCGCAGGGTGGGGTGCCGTGCCAGCCGGCAATGCGGAAGGGATCGCGGTGCTATCTACGGACATTGGGAGCCCTCAAAAAATGCAATGTACCGAGCACTTGTGCGGCTGGCAAGCGAGGGCCCGCGCGGCCTGGCCGCACTGTGGTGCGCGGGTGTTCAGGCGGGCGACGAGCGCAGGCCGTAGGTCTTGCCGTGCACGAACAGGTACTCGGCGCGCAGCACCGCGTCGCCTTTCTCGCCGGTGAAGGTGAAGCCGAGCACCGCCACGGGCGTGCCGGGCTTGATCTCTTCCACGCCCCAGGCCTGCAGCCGCGTGAGCGGGGCCAGCTCGACCTGCCACTTGCGGTCGCGCCGCGTCGGCAGTTGCGCCTTGGCCAGCAGCGCCGCGCCGTCGACCGTCGCGCTCTGCTTGGGCAACACGCGCTGCTTCAGGTCGGGCGGCAGCGCGAGGTTCTCGGGCAGCTCGATCTCCAGCTCGCCGTGCGGATTGCGCCAGCTCACCTTGGTGGCGCGGCCTTCCACGTACAGCGGGCGCTCCTGGTCAAAGCTGCTCCAGCCGTGGTGGGCCCAGGCGGGCAGGGCCAGGCCGATCGAACCGGCCACGAACATGCGTCGATGCAGCATCGCGTTCTCCTTGGTCAGACATAGGCAATCCAGCGCCCGCAAATGATGACAGCGAGCCAAAACCCCAGCGAGAGAAGGCATTGCGCCTGGCCGAAGCGGTCGATGGTGGCCACCCCGCTGCGAAAGTGAAAGAGCGCCGCATTGGCGCCGGCCAGCGCGATCAGGCCCAGCTTGACGCGAAAGGCGTTGTTCGCCAGCAGTTCGTCGGGTTGGCCGGAGAACATGGTGAGTCCGGTGACGGCACACAGCCCGAAACCGACGAGGGCCGGTCGCAATGTGAGGCGGGCCAACAGCGGCGCCGGCAGCTCGCGGCCCAGGCCGAGGGCGCGCAGCTCGAACACCAGCAGGCCGCCGAACAGCAGCGCAATGCCCACGATGTGCACCGCCTCCAGCGCCGGGTAGGCCCAGGGGTGCGAGACGAGTCCGGCCAGCATCGGCGCAGCTTAGCGGAGCCCCCGCCGGGGCGGGCACAATCACTTGCAATCTTTTTGACAACGGCTGTAACCGGCCCGCCGGATGGCACGAACCACTGTAGGACGCAGGACGGATTGGGGCGACGCAGAAGCGGCGCTGCGCAGCCTGTTCCTTCGCGGGCTCGACGGCGACGCCGGCGCGTACCGCGAGTTCCTGCAAAAACTCAGCGCGCACCTGCGCGCTTTTCTGGGCAAGCGCCTCTTCGGCTGGCCCGATGAAGTGGAAGACCTCGTCCAGGAATGCCTGCTCGCCATGCACAACCAGCGCCATACGTACCAGAGCGACCAGCCCTTGACGGCCTGGGTGCATGCGATTGCGCGCTACAAGATGATCGATCTGCTGCGCGCCAAGTCGGTCCGCGAAGACCTGCATGACCCGCTGGACGACGACCTGGCCGTGTTCGCCGCGTCGGCCACCGACGCCAGCGATGCCAAGCGCGACCTCGGCGGCCTGCTGCAGACCCTGCCCGAGCGCCAGCGCCTGCCCATCGTGCACGTGAAGATCGAAGGCCTGTCGGTCGCCGAGACCGCCAGCCTCACGGGCATGTCGGAGTCGGCGGTGAAGGTCGGCATCCACCGGGGCCTCAAGGCCCTGGCCGCGAAATTCGGACGCGCCGCACCATGAAGACCGACGACCTCGTCAATCTGCTGGCCACCGGCGACGTGGCGGTGCCGCGGCGCAGCGCCAGTGGGCGCATCGGGCTGGCGGTGCTGGCCGCGCTGCCGGTGTCCTTCGTGATCCTGTTCGGCGAGTACGGCCTGCGGCCTGACCTGGTGCAGGCGATGTTCTGGCCGATGTTCTGGGTCAAGGTGCTGTTTCCGCTGTGCATCGCGGCGGCGGCCTTCGTGACGGTGCAGCGACTGGCCCGGCCCGGCGTGCGGGTGCGCCACGCGTGGTGGGGCGGGGTGCTGCCGGTGCTGGGGATCTGGGGGCTGGCGGCGTTCGTCTGGTTCTCAGTGCCGATCGAAGAGCGCATGCCGTCGCTGATGGGGCAGTCGTGGCGCATCTGTGCGCTGAGCATCGGCCTCATGGCGCTGCCGGTATTTGCGGCCACGCTCGTGGCGCTGCGGGGACTGGCACCGACGCGGCCCGCGCTGGCGGGTGCCGCGGCGGGTGCGCTGGCCGGCGGCATCGGGGCTGCGGTCTACGCGCTGCACTGCGCCGAACTCACGGCGCCGTTCCTGGCGGTCTGGTACGTGAGCGGGATCGCCGTGCCGGTGCTGCTGGGCGCGGCACTGGGGCCGCGCCTGCTGCGCTGGTAGCAATCACGCGCCCGAAGGCGCTGCTTCAGCGCTTCTTGCTGCCGAAGATCCCGCCCAGCACGCCGCGCAAGATCTCCTTGCCCACCGACGTGCCCATGGTGCGCACCGCCGACTTGGCCATCGTCTGCACGAGGCCGTCGCGCTTGCCGCCGCGCGGGCCGGTGCTGCCGAAGAGCATGTCGTTGAGCATGCCGCCCATGCCGGACGATTCTTCTGCTGCCGCGGCCCCACCCTTGGCGCCCGCAGCCGGCGCGTCGGGTGCGCTCTCGGCGCGGCCCTTGAGCTTTTCGTAGGCCGATTCGCGGTCGACCGTCTTTTCGTACACGCCGGCCACCAGCGAATTGGCGATCAACGCCT
The DNA here is from genome assembly GCF_002849325.1 of Variovorax sp. RO1. Lineage (NCBI taxonomy): Bacteria > Pseudomonadati > Pseudomonadota > Betaproteobacteria > Burkholderiales > Comamonadaceae > Variovorax > Variovorax sp. RO1. Next base: position 393,593 of record NZ_PKMT01000003.1, on the reverse strand, counting down.
TGCGCTGCTCGGGCGTGATCGGGCCGAGCTGGCTGCCCGGCGGCAGCACGTACACGCGCTCGGTGATGCTCGGACGGCCCTTGGAATCCAGGAAGCTCACCAGCGCCTCGCCCACGGCGAGTTCGGTGATGGCGGTCTCGATGTCGAGGCCGGGTTTCTGGCGCATGGTGCTGGCAGCAGCCTTTACGGCCTTCTGGTCGCGCGGCGTGAAGGCGCGCAGCGCGTGCTGCACCCGGTTGCCCAGCTGGGCCAGCACTGAATCAGGAATGTCCAACGGGTTCTGCGTCACAAAGTAGACGCCGACACCCTTGGAGCGCACCAGCCGCACCACCAATTCGATGCGTTCGACCAGCGCCTTGGGCGCCTCGTTGAACAGCAGGTGGGCCTCGTCGAAGAAGAAGGCCAGCTTCGGCTGCTCGGGGTCGCCGATTTCGGGCAGTTGCTCGAACAATTCGGACAGCATCCACAGCAAAAAGGTGGCGTACAGGCGCGGCGAGTTCATGAGCTTGTCGGCCGCCAGGATGTTCACCACCCCCTTGCCGCCCACCGTCTGCATGAAGTCGGAGATGTTGAGCATCGGCTCGCCGAAGAACTTGTCGCCGCCCTGGGTCTCGATCTGCAGCAGGCCGCGCTGAATGGCGCCCACGCTGGCGGCGCTGATGTTGCCGTACTCGGTGGTGAACTGGCTCGCGTTTTCGCCCACGTACTGCAGCATGGCGCGCAGGTCTTTCAGGTCGAGCAGCAGCATGCCGTTGTCGTCGGCGATCTTGAACACCAGGTTCAGCACGCCGGCCTGGGTTTCGTTCACGTCGAGCATGCGGCCCAGCAGCAGCGGGCCCATGTCGGACACCGTGGCCCGCACCGGATGGCCCTGTTCGCCGAACACGTCCCACAGCGTGACGGGGCAGGCGGCGGGTTCGGGCACGTCGATGCCGCGTTCCTTGAGCGTGGCGGCCAGTTTTTCGCCGACGGCGCCTTTCTGGCTGATGCCGGTCAGGTCGCCCTTGACGTCGGCCATGAACACCGGCACGCCGATGTTCGACAGCTGTTCGGCGATGGTCTGGAGCGAGACGGTCTTGCCGGTGCCGGTGGCGCCGGTGATCAGGCCGTGGCGGTTGGCCAGGCCGGGCAAAAGGGCGCACTCGATGGTGTCGTGGCGTGCGATCAGAAGGGGGTCGGCCATGGGGCGCTCCGGGTCGTATCGAAGCGCGCAGTCTAATCAACCGCCACTCCTATAATTCACGACCCCGCACGGTCGTCCAGGAAAAATAGTTCAGGAGGTTTTTTTGTCATCGACTGCTCAGCCCCCCATTCCCGCCACTGGCGATGCATCCGAACAGTCGCCGATCGAAAAAGAGCTGGCCGTGTTGCTCGTGAACGCGCTCAATCTCGAGGTCGCACCTGAAGAGATCGTTCCCACCGCCCCGCTGTACGGCGAAGGTCTGGGCCTCGACTCCATCGACATCCTCGAAGTCGCGCTCGAAGTTTCGCGCCGCTACGGTTTCCAGCTGCGCTCGGACGATGAGCGCAACCAGCAGATTTTCCAGTCGCTGCGTACGCTCGCGACCCACGTCGCCGAGCACCGCAGCGCCACCTGATCCATGTCTCGATGGCGACTCGTCCTCCTGCTGCTGGTGGGGGTCACGTATGCCGGCCTCTCCCATTGGATGACGCTGTTCCACGCCACCGAGCCCTGGGCTGTGGTGGTGTTGCTCGGCCCGCTGTGGATCGCGGCCATGGGCTGCGCTGCCAGCTGGTTCGGCCGCTGGGGCCTTGCCGCCGCGGCGGCGCTGGGCATCGGCGGCTTCTCGCTCGTCTTCCTCGGTGAGGCGGGCGACACGAACCGTCTCTATGTGCTGCAGCACGTCGGCATCAACGGCGCGCTCTGCGGTTGGTTCGGCTCGACGCTGCGCGGCAAGGGCTTGCCTCTGATCACGCAGTTCGCGCAGCGCGTGCACCCGCTGAAGGGGCACATGCTGTCTTACACGACGCACCTCACGCAGGTGTGGACGGTGTATTTCGCCGTGGTGGTCGTCTCGTCGATCGTGGTCTACCTGACGATGTCGTTCTCGGCCTGGTCGCTCTTGGCCAACGTGCTGTCGCCGCTGAGCGTGGCGCTGCTGTTCGTGGGCGAGCACCTTGTGCGCTATCGCCTGCACCCCGAATTCGAACGCACGCGGCTCGTCGATGCGGTGCGCGCGTTCTACGGCACCTCGACGGTGGACAACGGCGCCGGCGGCCAATGAAACAGGCGCAGGCAGCCCGCGTGACGATCGACACCGCTTCTTCCTCTTCTTTCCTGCCGCTGCTCGCGGACCGCAACCCCGACGCCCCGCTGGCGTGGCGCGGCGGCCAGCCGATCAGCGCGCGCCAGTTTCTGGCCGACGTCGAGCGCCTGGCGCCCGTGTTGCCTGCCGAAGGTCCTGCGGTCAATCTGTGCCTCGACCGCTACGCCTTCGCCGTGAGCCTGGGCGCTGCGCTGGTGCGCGGCCATGCCAGCCTGCTGCCGCCCGATGCGCGGCCGGACACGCTGGCGCGCCTGACCGAAACCGGTGGCCCCAATTTGTTCGCGTTGACCGACGACACGAAGCTCGACACCCCCGGCATGCGACGCCTGCAGGTCGAGGCCGTCCCCGGCCCGGCCGGCGATGCGCCCGTGCCAGCCATCGACGGCGGCCGGCATGCGGCCAGCCTGCTCACATCCGGCTCCACCGGTGTGCCGCAGCCGCATGCGAAGGCCTGGCGCACGCTGGTCGGCGACGTCGAAGTCGCGGTCGAGCGGCTGTGCCGCGTGCTGCAGCGGCCCACGCTCGAAGGGCTCACGCTGGTCGCGACCGTGCCGGTGCAGCACAGCTACGGACTCGAATCGTCGGTGCTGCTCGCCATGCTCGGCGGCGCGGCCTTCGAAACCGGGCGACCGTTCTTCCCGGCTGACGTGGCGAAGGCGTTGGCCTCGGTGCCGCGCCCGCGCGCGCTCGTGACCACGCCGTTCCATCTGAAGACACTGCTGCTGTCGGGCATCGAACTGCCGCCGGTCGACCTGATTTTGTCGGCCACCGCGCCGCTGTCGCCGCAACTGGCCTTGCAGGCGGAGCAGGCGTTGGGCGGCGTGCTGCTTGAAATCTACGGCAGCACCGAGTCGGGTCAGGTGGCGACGCGCCGCACGACCGACAGCGAAATATGGGAAACCTTCGGCGAGATCCGCGTGCACGCGGAGCCGGGGGAGGGCGATGGCCCCGAGCGCTTCATCTTCAGCGGCGACTTCATTCCCGAACCGACGCCGATGGCCGACGTGCTCGAACTGCTCGATGCACGGCGCTTCCGCCTGTTCGGCCGCGCCAACGACCTGATCCACGTCGCCGGGCGACGCAGCTCGCTCGCGCACCTGAACTACCACCTCAACAGCATCGCGGGCGTCGAAGACGGCGCTTTCTGGCTGCCCGACGAGGTGGCCGACGGCGTGGTGCGGCCGGTGGCGTTCGTGGTCGCGCCCACGCTGTCGGCAACCGACATCATTGCTGCACTGCGACAACGCCTGGAGCCGGTGTTCGTGCCGCGCCGCGTGGTGCAGGTCAAGGCCTTCCCGCGCGAAGGCACGGGCAAGCTCACGGTGCGGGCGCTGCGCGAATTTGCGCTGGCCCAGCTCGCCGACGACCAGACGCCGGTGCAGATGGCGCACACGGTGCCGGTCGACCATCCCGCCTTTGCCGGTCATTTCCCCGGCCAGCCGCTGGTGCCCGGCGCGCTGCTGCTGGCCGAAGTCATGGAAGTCGTGCGGCGCGTGCCGGCGCTGTCGGCGCGGCTCGGCGCGAGCCCGACGCTCGCGGCTGCCAAGTTCCTTGCGCCCGTGCGCCCCGGCAGCACGCTCTCCATCGAGCTGCAGCCGGAGGCCGGAACCGGCCGCGGCGTGCGCTTCGACGTGCGCTGCGACGGCGTGGTGGCTGTCACCGGCCGCTGGACGGCTGTGCCAGAGTCGGCGGGATGAAGCACACCGACGCCGAAACGCGCGCCGTGGACGCAGCGGCGCGGCAGACCGCCCGCCCGACGGCGCAGCAAGGCGACTGGGCGCGCGCGCCCGAGCGCAGCAACATGCTGGCGCTGCGCTTCATCTGCCTGATGGCGCTGGTGTGCGGGCGGCACGTGACGCGGCTGCTCCTGCCGCCGATCAGCCTGTATTTCCTGCTGTTCGCGCCGGCGCCGCGCCGCTACATCAAGCGCTACCTGTTCCGTGCCATCGGTCCGCGCGCGGGATGGGTCGACGGCTACCGTTTGCTGCACGCGTTTTCATCGACCGTGCTCGACCGCGTGTACTTCCTGCGCGGACGCATGGACCTGTTCAAGGTGAAGATCGAAGGCAACGGCCCCATCGAGGCCGAGGCGGCCGAAGGGCGGGGCGCTTTCCTGCTCGGCGCCCACATCGGCAGTTTCGAGGTGCTCGGCGCCTGCAAGCAGCAGGCGCACCAGAACCGCATGCGGCTGGCGATGCTGATGTACCCCGACAACGCGCAGCGCATCACCGCCATCCTGAACGCCATCGCGCTGCCCGAGATGCGGCCCCACGTGATCTCGCTGGGCCGGCCGCATTCGATGCTCGCGCTGCGCGACTGGCTCGACGGCGGTGGCCTCGGCGGCATGCTCGCCGACCGCACGTTGCCAGGCAGCGAGGAGCAGCCGGCGCACCAGCGCGGCAACAACATCGTGCTGCCTTTCCTGGGGCAGCCGGCCGTCTTCAACGACGGCCCGTTCCGGCTTGCGGCACTGCTGCGCCGCAAGGTGTTCTTCATGGCCGGCATGTACGGCGGCGGTGCCCGCTACGATGTCCGGTTCGACCCGCTGGCCGACTTCGGCACGCCGTTCGCCGATGCCGCGGAGCGCGAACAGCGCATCCGCGGCGCGGTCGAAGCCTATGTGGCCCGCCTCGAGGCGCTGTGCCGCGCCTACCCGTACAACTGGTTCAACTTTCATGATTTCTGGCTCGAAGATGCGGCTTGATCGGCTTTGCAGGGTGGTGGTGCTGGCGGTGGCTTTCTGTGCCGCGCCGGCCTGGGCGGCATTCGACCTGCCCGAACTGATGGGCCTGCTGTCCAAGCAAAAGAGCGGCGAGGCGCGCTTCACCGAACAACGCTTCGTGCACGGCCTCGAAGGCCCGCTCGACGCGAGCGGCACGCTGAGCTTCGAGGCGCCCGACAAGCTGGTGCGCCGCACGCTGTCGCCGCGCATAGAGACCATGTCCGTCGACGGCAACACGCTGACCCTGTCGCGCGGCAACCGCAACCGCACGCTGGCGCTGGACAGCATGCCCGAGCTGCTGGGCCTGGTCGAAGCCATGCGCGGCACGCTGACCGGCGACGGCACCACGCTGCAGCGCTATTTCAAGAGCACCGTGTCCGGCGCCGCCAACCAGTGGACGCTCGACCTCGTCCCCAATGACAGCCGGCTGGCCGCGCAGGTGCGCAGCATGCGCATCACGGGCCGCGGCGGCGAGGTGCTGGGGCTGGAGATGGAGTTCGTGGGCGGCGACCGCTCGGTCATGAACATCTCGCCCAAGGCGCCTCCGTCGGCGATGCCGGCCAGCGCCCCCGGGCGCGCGACGCCGTGAGCCTGGCGCAGGCGGGCGGGCCGCCGGGGTGGTCGCGCCGCATCGTCGTTCTGCTGGCGTGGCTGTTGGTCGTGGGCCTGGGCGCGGTCGTCATCGCGCGCACCCAGATCGGCGCCGACCTGTCGGCCTTTCTCCCCAAGAGCCCGGACCTGCGTCAGCGCGTGTTGATCGAGCAGCTGCAAAGCGGCGTCGCCTCGCGCACGCTGATGCTGGGTTTCGAAGGCGGCAGCGTCGAACAGCGCGCTGAAGTCTCACGCGCCGTCGGCAAGGCGATGCGCGAGAGCAAGCTCTTCGACCTGGTGCAGAACGGCGACGTGAGCGACTGGAGCGAGGCCGGCACCTGGGTGTTCGAGCACCGCTACCAGCTGTCGTCCGGCGTGATGCCCGGACAGTTCACCGTGGCCGGGCTGCGCGACGCCATCATCGACACGCTGTCGATGCTCGGCACGCCGGCCGGCAACGCGATCAAGCCCTTGCTCGACCGCGACCCGACCGGGGAAACCCAGCGCGTCGCGATGGAACTGGTGCCGGCGAGCGCACCGCGCAGCGAGGGCGGCGTCTGGATGTCGCGCGACGCGCCGCGTGCGCTCATGATCGCCACGACGCGTGCGGCCGGCGGCGACCTCGATGCGCAGGCCGTCGCCATCGCGCGTGTGCAGGCCGCTTATGAAGCTGCCGCGCGCGGCATGGGTGAAGCCAGTCCCAAGCTGTTGCTGAGCGGAGCGCCCGTGTTCTCGGTGATGAGCCGCGAAAAGATCAAGACCGAAGCCATCCACCTCGCGGTGGTGGGCGGCATCGTGATGAGCGTGCTGTTGCTGCTGGCTTTTGCCTCGCCGCGCGCGCTGGTCATCGCCTTCCTGCCGGTGGCCACGGGCGTGGTGGTCGGCACCGCGTCGGTCAGCCTGGTGTTCGGCTCGGTGCACGGGCTCACGCTCGGCTTCGGCAGCACGCTGATCGGCGAGACGGTCGACTACGCCATCTATTACCTGATCCAGGCGCGCGGCGCGGCCGTGGCCGGCACCGGCTGGCAGCGCTGGCGCGAGGTGCATTGGCCTACGGTGCGGCTCGGCCTGCTGACCTCCGTGTGCGGCTTTGCGGCGCTGGTGTTCTCGGGCTTCCCGGGGCTGGCGCAACTGGGTGTGTTCTCGATCGCCGGGCTGGTGTCGGCCGCATTGGCCACGCGCTACGTGCTGCCGGTGCTGGCGCCCGATGGCGCCACGGGCATGGGCATGCGCCGGCACATGGCCCGACTGGCCGGCCTGCTGGTGCGCGGCCTGCCGCGCCTGCGCTGGCCGCTGGCGGCACTCGGCGTCGCTGCGCTGGCGCTGGTGCTGTGGCAGGGTGGTCATCTGTGGCGCGCCGACCTGAGCGCGATGAGCCCGGTGCCGCGCTCGGCCCAGCTGCTCGACGAAATGCTGCGCAAGGACATCGGCGCCAGCGACGGCGGCGTGCTCGTGGTGGCCTTCGGCGACGACGAACAGGCCGCGCTGCGCCACACCGAGGCCGCAGCAACGCGCCTCGACGCCTTGGTCGACAAGGGCGAGCTCAGCGGCTACGAAACTGTGACCCGCGTGCTGCCGAGCGTGGCGGCGCAGACCGCGCGCCTGGCCAGCCTGCCCGATGCCGACACGCTGCGCGCCAACCTGGCCGAAGCGACGAAGGGCTTGCCGTTGCCGGCCTCACGGCTCGGCGCCTTCGTGACCGATGTGGAAGCCGCGCGCAAGCAGGCGCCCGTGCAGCGTGCCGACCTGATGGGCGGTCCGCTGGGTTCCGTGGTGAACACGCTGATGTACGAGCGACCGGGCGGTGGCTGGTCCACGCTGGTCGTGCTGCACCCCGGTCCGAGCTTCGATCAGGGCCGTCTCGAAGCCGCGCTGGCTGGCCTGCCCGAGGTGCAGGTGGTGGACGTCGGCCGCGAACTCGGCGGCCTCTACCAACGCTACCTGCACGAGGCCTTCGTGCAGGTGCTGCTGGGCGCGCTGGCGGTGGTGGTGTTGCTGGGCGTGTACCTGCGCTCATGGCGCCGGCTGCTGGCCGTGTGCCAGCCGCTGCTGTTCGCGGTGGTGCTCACGCTGGGCGGCATGGCGTTGGCGCAGGCGGCGCTCGGCATCCTGCACCTCGTGGGGCTGTTGCTGATCGTCGCTGTGGGATCGAACTACGCGCTGTTCTTCGATCAGCTGCGCACGACCGGGCGCGCCGACGAAGACACGCTGGCCTCGCTGATGCTGGCCAACCTCACGACGGTGGTGTCGTTCGGACTGATCGCGATCTCGGACATCCCGGCGCTGTCGTCCATCGGCCGCGTGGTGGCGCCGGGCGCCTTGCTCGCGCTGCTGCTGTCGGCCGCGTTCGCACGCAACGTGACGCCCGGGAAGGGCCCGAGCCCGCAGCGAACGCGCTGATGGGAAAATCCGGACCCAGCATGTCGTCGCCTTCCGCCCCTTCCACCGGTTCTGCCGCCTCCGAATCCTGGCCCTGGCCGCCGGCCATGCGCGCCAGCGCGGCCGTGCATGTGGCGGCGCTGGGCGCGGGCGTGCTGGTGCCGGGCGCATGGCCCTGGGCGCTCGGCGCGGTGGTGCTGAACCATGCGCTGATCACCGGCGCGGGGCTCACGCCGCGCAGCAACCTGCTCGGCCCGAACGTCACGCACCTGCCCGAGGCCGCCGATGCGCGTCGCGAGGTGGCGATCACCATCGACGACGGGCCCGAGCCCGAGGTCACGCCCCGCGTGCTCGACCTGCTGGACGCCCACGGCCAGCGCGCCACCTTCTTCTGCATCGCCGAGCGTGTGCAGGCACAGCCGGCGCTGGCGCGCGAGATCGTCGCGCGCGGCCACAGCATCCAGAACCACACGGCGCAGCATCGGCACAACTTCTCCTTCCTCGGGCCGCGCGGCTTCGCAGCGGAGATCGCACGGGCGCAAGACATCCTGACCGACGTGACCGGCCAGCGCCCGACTTGTTTCCGCGCGCCCGCCGGGCTGCGCAACCCCTTTCTCGAACCCGTGCTGCACCGCCTCGGCCTCTCGCTCGTGAGCTGGACGCGGCGCGGTTTCGACACCCGCGAAGGCGACGCCACCAAGGTGATGGCGCGCCTCGCCCGCAATCTACAGGCGCGCGACATCCTGCTGCTGCACGACGGCAACGCTGCGCGCACCGCTGCCGGACAACCCGTTCTGCTGGAAGTCCTGCCCTTGTTGCTCCAACGCCTGCGCACCGATGGATTGCGTGCCGTGACCCTGCCTGAAGGATTGAAGACCGCATGAGCGCCGTGATGCCATCGACGATGACCACTGACAACGCCTGGCGCGAGCTGCACGAAGCCGCGACCGTTCCCTACAAGAAGGGCGGCACCTTCGCCTGGCAGTTCGCCCGCGGCAAGCTCGGACGAGACCCGGTGTTTCGCGGTTTGCTCGAGCGCGGCCTGATCGACGCGCAGCATCGGCGCGTGGTCGACATCGGCTGCGGGCAAGGCCTCTTCGTGAGCCTGCTGGCGTCGATGAGCGCGATGCAGCAACAAGGACGCTGGCCCGCGTCATGGGCCGCCACGCCGGCCGCCGCGGACTACACGGGCATCGAGCTGATGCCGAAGGACGTCGCGCGCGCCGAGGCGTCGGTCGGTCACCTGAAGCCGACGCCGCGCCTGGTGTGCGCCGACATGTGCTCAGCCGCCTTGCCCGATTGCGACCTGGTCGTGATCCTCGACGTGCTGCACTACGTGGACCTCGCCGCGCAGGAGGGTGTGTTGACGCGCGTGCGTGACGCGCTCCGCCGCGGCGGTAACCCGAACGCGCGGCTGCTGCTGCGCGTGGGCGATGCGTCGAGCACGCGTGGTTTCGCGATCAGCCAGTGGGTTGATCGCACCGTGACGCGCATCCGCGGCCACAAGGTCTCGCCGACCTGGGGCCGGCCACTGACCGAATGGACAGCGCTGCTGCAGCGCCTGGGGTTCCGCGTGCAGAGCATTCCAATGAGCGAAGGCACGCCCTTTGCCAACGTGCTGCTGGTGGCCGACCTGGAGGCTGCCGCTTGACGGCACCGCAGACGCTCGACCGCGCGGGCATTGCGCAGCGCATTCCGCACAGCGGCAGCATGTGCCTGCTGGAGCGCCTCGAGGGCTGGGATGCCGAATCGATCCATTGCAGCACCACGACGCACAGCCAGGCGGACAACCCGTTGCGCACCGACAGCGGGCTGCTCGCGCCGAATGCCATCGAGTACGCGGCGCAGGCCATGGCGCTGCACGGCGGTCTGCTGGCCACCGAAGGCAGCACGCCATCGGCCGGTTTCCTGGCCAGCGCACGCAACGTGAAGCTGGCGGTGGCGCGGCTGGACGACATTGACGGGGCGTTGCAGGTGCGCGCCCAGCGACTGTCCGGCGACGACCGGCAGGTCTTGTATGAATTCACGGTGGCGGCCGACGACGGCCGCCTGCTGGCCGAGGGCCGGGCCGTGGTGGTCTTGAACACGCCGCTGGCGGACATGGAAAGCACACCGTCATGAGTTTCGAAGGAAAACGCACACTGATCACCGGCGCCAGCGGCGCGCTCGGCGCGGCCATGGCGGAGCGCTTTGCACGCGACGGCGCGACCGTGCTGTTGCATGCGAACTCGCGGCCCGAGGCGATCGAACAACTTGCCGCGTCAATCACGGCGGCCGGTGGCAAGGCGGAATGCCATGTGTTTGATCTGCGCAGCGACGAGGCCTGCGCGACGGGCTGCGCACGCATCCTCGAAGGCGGGGCGGTGCAGATCCTCGTCAACAACGCCGGCGTGCACGACGACGCCGTGCTGCCCGGCATGCGCGCCGAGCAATGGCACAAGGTGATCGACGTGTCGCTGAACGGATTCTTCCGCGTGACCCAGCCGCTGCTGCTGCCGATGATGCGCACCCGCTGGGGGCGCGTGCTGAACATCTCGTCCGTCGCCGCCATCGCGGGGAACCGGGGGCAGGTGAACTACGCGGCAGCCAAGGGGGCGTTGAACAGCGCGACCAAGGCGCTGTCACTCGAAGTGGCGTCGCGCGGTGTGACGGTGAATGCGATCGCGCCCGGGATCATCGCCTCGCCGATGGCCGATGCGGTGTTCGATCCTGCGCTCATCAACCAGATGGTGCCCGTGAAGCGCGCCGGCACGCCGCAGGAAGTGGCGGCGCTGGCGGCGTTCCTGGCAGGCGATGAAGCCGCGTACATCACGGGGCAGGTGATCTCGATCAACGGCGGGATGATCTGAGAGTCGGCGAGGGCGCCTGACCGCCGCCGACTGCTCTCTGAATCGCAGACTACTGCGGCTTGATGTTTCCGGTTTCCTTCCACTTGGCGATGCGCGTCATGTGATGCTGAAGGTAGAGCATGCTGAAGAAGAAGGTCATGGCGCCCGAGAGCGTCAACCTGATCGGTTCGACGCTGTTGTAGTGGTCGAGCATCGAGCGCCTCATCGAGTAGTACCCGCAATAGAAGAGCACATACGACGGAATCTGAAGCAGCCAGCCAAGACTTTGGGTGTCCGAAGATTCCGATGAGGCATCGACGATGGCCCCGATGGAAGCCAGAACCACATAGCCGATCAGGTACATGGTGGCATTGGACCGGGAATCGATCCTGCGTACCCACGACGACTGGATAAACAGCCAGACCACGCCAAAGATGCCGAAGCTCAGCACCGTGAACAGCAAGACCAGCGACCAGTGCAACTTGGGTGGGAGTTTCTCCTCAGGCCTCGCTGTCTGGTTGGCGTAGGAGGACGGCGGCGCGACGTAGCCTGGCACAGGGGGCGGCTGATGGGCTGGAAAAGGGTGCGGTGGGACGATGGGAGGCGCACCGGACAGCATGGCCCGCTCGCCGAAAAATTGCCGAGCCGGTTGCCATTCGGCCATTCCATCGCGCCAGACCAAGTCGGTCTCAGCGATGTTTCCCCGGGCATACAGCGATCTGGCCTCGCTCTCCTCATAGGGGCCGAACCCCTGCCCATTTCGATTGACGTGGATGTCCATGGTGAATCTCCCTCTCTCTTTGCTTGTTGTAATTAACTGAACTGACGAAACGTTCGAGATGGCCGGCGCATTCATTCATGCCGCGGCAAGCGCCCGGCATGCGCAACAGACCATGAAAGACCGGTTTAAAGAGGCAGCGTATCGAAGGCCGCGTAAGCCGTGGCCAGCCACGACTTCACGCGCTGGCGCTCCAGCAACCCCAGCGCATGCGCCCCTTCGCGGTCGTTCACGGCCTTCCAGAAGCTCGTGTTCTGCGCATCGATCTTGCGCATGCTGGCTTCGTGCAGGCGCGGCAATGCAATGACGCGCGCGCCGTTCGCATTGGCCTTCGACAGCGACTGCGAGGCCAGCAGCATCCCGAAGTCGCTGCCGCGTCCGTAGTTCTGCACCACGATGTAGTTGGGCCGGTTGCCGAAGGTGTCGATGAGCGTGCCGAGCAGGTCGGTGGAGTCCTTGCCGTCGTCCAGCACGTGCCAGAAGTTGACCGTGACATCGATCTCTTCGAACACGTCGAACAGGTCGGATTCCTTGATCCAGCGCGACAGCGGCGCGAGCGTTTGCGCCGCGAGGTCGACGATCACGCTCTGCTTCGGGTTGGTCTCGAAGCCGTTCACCACCGTGTCCAGGCCCTCGAAGCTGTCGACCACCACGGGCGAGGCAAAGCCCTCGTAGAAGCGCGTGAAAGAGCTGTGCGAACGGTCGGTGTCGAAGCCGGTGAAGGGACGGCTGCGATCGATGAAGTACTGGGCCAGCACGCGTGCGGTGACCGATTTGCCGACACCGCCTTTCTCGCCGCCAATGAAGTTGATAGAGCTCATGAGTGGTTGCTGCCTCGAATGGGTTGAGGGGTGGAGGAGGGCGGATTCATTCTAGGGTTCGCTCGCTGCGCCACTGTGGCTAGCGACCCCGCTTGCTCATGCCTTGCAGCAAGGGATGTGCCTGCAGACGCTGCTGCAGTCGCTTTTTCCACGGAGCTGGCAGCGCCGAGGCGTCGATCATCGCGGGCCACTGGTCGCGTGCGAGCCGGGCCGTGTCGGCGACCACGCGTCGCATGCGCGGCTCGTGCACGCCGGCCGAGAAACAGAAGGCGCGCACGTTAGCCGGTGTGAACATCGCGGTGCGACGTACTGCGGCTGCACCCACCGGGGTCGGCAGCAGCGGCAGCGCATGGCCCTCGACGCCCTGCAGCGCCGCATAAGCCACGATGTCGTAGGCCGGCGCCAGGCGCGGCGCGACGCCGTCGGGGTACAGCACACCGAAGTTTTTCAGGTGGGCGTCCGGATTGCCCAGCAGGTCGTTGACCACGAGCCGCCGCACCAGTTCGAGCACGGCGTCTTCGCCGAGCGACGGAAAGGCGCGCATTGCGAGCGCCATGTCGAGGTAGCTCCCGCTGTACTTGTGCATCGGATCGACCGCAAGCACCTGCGCGAAATCCTCGAAGTGGATGCGGCGCGCGCCGTCGCGGTCGAAGCGCGTCACGGCCAGGAACTCGGGCTCGTCCGGCAGCGCATAACTGTGCTCCGCCGCGATGGCCGACAGCGGCGCGAGTTCGGCGTGGCACACCTCGACACCCGCCGCCCCGGCCATCTGCAGCGAGAGCATTTCGAGTTGCGGCATGTGAGGTCGTCCGGCCACCGGCAGCTTGGCGATCACCCGCGTGCTCGCCCCGGCGCGCACGCGCGCCACATAGCGACCGCCTTGGCGGCGCAGGCCCAGCTTGGGCTGCACGCCCGAGACCGAAATGCCCTGCGGCATCGGCAGCTCGACCACCGACATCTCGAGCGCGTCCTGGTCCTGCGTGATGAGCCGCTGCAGCGTGCCGCGGTCGACCGACACCGGGCGCGCGGCCACAGCGCCGGGCAGGTCGCCGCCGCAGGCCGCCAGCAATTCGAAGTGATCGTTGTCGCGGCAACCGCGCAGCTGCGCGATGTGGCTGCGCAGCACGCCTTCGGGCAGCAGGTTCTGGAAGAAGCCGGGCAGCTGGCCGCCCTGGGCATTGAACAACGGGTTCTTCACGTCGCTCCACAGCGCAGCCTGCGCTGCCGGGTCGCTCGCGACCATCGACAGTGAGAGCACGCCCGGCGGTGGGTTGGCGATCAGCTCGGGCTCCGCCACGAAGCGGCACAGGTCGGCGTACTGGAACAGCTTGCCGAGGCGATGCGCGCCGAGCGAAATCTCGAGGATCTTGACGTTCATGGCGGTGAGCGGCGGCCCCGCACGTAGGGCGGCGCAGCAGGTGCTTCAGCCAGCGCCCGGCCGACGCGCGTGGCGACCGGGCGGTAGCCGGGATCGACCGCGGTGCCTTCGCCGAAACCCTTGGGCGCAAGCTGCAGTTCGAGCCCCAGCGCATCGACCAGCGCAAGCAGCGACGACAGCTGCGGATTGCCCTTCAGGCTCAGGGCATTGCGCACCGAGCGCTCGGTGAGCCCCGAGCGCAGTGCGATCTCGGCGTTCGTGAGGCCGGTGGCCCCGCGTCGCGCCGTGAGGGCGGTGATGAGTTCCTGTTTGTCCACGGAAAGATATTACCGCAAATGGCTATTTTGGAAACATATTTCCGATGTGAAAAGCCTACTTGGGGATCAACGTGAAGAGCGGCATGACCACGCCCATCACCCAGTTCTGACCGAAATCGAGGGCCGCGCGACGGTATTTTTCGTCGGCCTGTGCGGCCAGCAGGTCGAGCCGCGCCACCACCTTCGACAGCTCCCGGTCGGCCACGAGGTTGCGTCCGCGATCGCTGATTTCTGTGGCCAGCAACAGCGGCTGGCCGTCAGGGCCGGTCTTGGACGAGATCAGCCAGAGCGAAATTTCGAAGTTGCGCGCCGTGCGATAGCTGTTCTCGGCGTCGACCCCGTCGATCATGGTCTGGTCCCAGGTGTTGCCGTTGGCCTGCTTGAGCATCGAGGCCCAGCCGACGACCAGCGCCGCCACGCGGTCGCCCTGGTAGGCCTGCGGGCCGGTCTCGAAGGCCAGGCGGATGGCGTCGATGCCGGTGGCGCCGCGAAGCTCGGGCAGGGGCGTGCCCTGAAGGACCGCGTCCCAGGTGCGCTTCGTGGCTTCTTCCATGGAGGCAGCCGACTTGCGCCATTCGCGCGGGTTGCGCCGGTACAGCGTGGTCTGCACGCGGCGCACCGATTGCAGGTTGTCGCGCAGCGACAGGTTGGCGATGCGGTTGGTGGCGGATTGCAGCCACTCCTGGTTGCCGTAGGGTTCCGCGCGCTCGGTGGATCGAAGGGACGAACAGCCCGTCAGCGCCAGTGGCGCGAGCAGGGCGGCCGCGGTGCCGGCCAGCAGGCAGGTGCGTCGCGCCGCGAGGGGAGAAGCCAGGGAATCACTCATGCCCTGACGTTATCATCCACGGCTGGGGCGGCGGCCCGCTTCAAGCTGCGGGCCCGTGCAATTTTCCTTACAAATCAATACCTTGGCGCTAAGCCAAGGCAGGGCGACAAGTCGTGCGTCTTAACTCCATCAAGCTCTCGGGCTTCAAGTCGTTCGCCGAACCCACCAACTTCCTGCTGCCGGGCCAACTGGTCGGGGTGGTGGGGCCGAACGGCTGCGGCAAGTCGAACATCATGGACGCCGTGCGCTGGGTGCTCGGCGAGTCGCGTGCGTCGGAACTGCGCGGCGAGTCGATGCAGGACGTGATCTTCAACGGCACGACCACCCGCAAGCAGGCCAGCCGTTCGAGCGTCGAACTGGTGTTCGACAACGCCGACCACCGCGCCGGCGGCCAGTGGAACCAGTTCACCGAAATTGCCGTGCGCCGCGTGCTCACACGTGACGGCACCAGCAGCTACTACATCAACAACCAGCCGGTGCGCCGCCGAGACGTGCAGGACGTGTTCCTGGGTACCGGCCTCGGGCCGCGCGCCTATGCCATCATCGGCCAGGGCACGATCAGCCGGATCATCGAATCCAAGCCCGAAGAGTTGCGCCTGTTTCTCGAAGAAGCCGCGGGTGTCTCCAAGTACAAGGAGCGCCGCCGCGAAACCGAGAACCGCCTGGGCGACACGCGCGAGAACCTCACGCGCGTCGAAGACATCCTGCGCGAACTCAACGCCAACCTCGAAAAGCTCGAGAAGCAGGCCGAGGTGGCCGCACGCTACAACGCGCTGCAGGGCGACGCGACGAAGAAGCAGCACCAGCTGTGGTTCCTGAAGCGCGGCGAAAGCGATGCCGACCAGGCCAAGATCAAGGCCGATTCGGAAAAGGCCATCAACGACCTCGAATCGCGCACCGCCGACCTGCGCCGCATCGAGTCCGAACTGGAAACCGTGCGCCAGGCCCACTACGGCGCCGGCGACCTGGTGAACCAGGCGCAGGGCAAGCTGTATGAAGCCAGCGCCGAAGTCGGCCGGCTCGAAGGCGAGATCCGCTTCGTGGTCGAAGGCCGCCAGCGCGTCGAGCAGCGCCTGGTGCAACTGCGCGAACAGATGGGCCAGTGGGGCCGCCGCCGCGAAGAAGCCGAAGCCGAAATCGAGACGCTGGCTGGTGCCGGCGTCGATGCCGAAGAGCAGGCCATCCTGCTGGCCGCGCAGCTCGAAGAGCACGACGCACGCCTGCCTGACCTCGAAGAGGCCGTGCAGCGTGCGCAGAACGAAGCCAACACCCAGCGCGCCACGGTGTCGCAGGTGCAGCAGCAGATCCAGGTGCTGGCCGCCGACCAGCGCAACATCGAAGACCAGAGCCGCCAGCTCACGCTGCGCAGCGAGCGTCTGCGCGCCGACCAGAACGCACTGGCTGCGCCCGACGAAGACCGGCTGACGGAGATGCAGGAGCAGCTGGCCGCGGCGCAAGAAGCCGCCAGCGAATCCGACGCCCGCCTGCAGGAACTGCAGGAAGCCGTGCCGCAGCTCGACGAAGACCGTCGCGCCAAGCAGCAGGCCGTCAACACCGAGGGCGCCCGCCACGCCGAGTTTTCGGCCCGCCTCGAAGCGCTGCGCGCGCTGCAAGAGAAGGTCAAGACCGACGGCAAGCTCGCGCCCTGGCTCGCCAAGCACGGCCTCGACGGCCTGCAGGGCCTGTGGAGCCGCATCCATATCGAACAAGGCTGGGAGAGCGCGCTCGAAGCCGCACTGCGTGAGCGCCTGGGCGCGCTCGAAGTCAGCCGGCTCGACATGGTGCGTGCCTTTGGCAACGACGCGCCGCCCGCCAAGCTGGCTTTCTACAGCCCGCCCGCCGCCGGCGTGCCGCAGGGCGCGGGCGCACTGCCCAAACTGTCGAGCCTGCTGCGCCTGAACGACGCCGGTCAGCAAGCGCTGCTGAACGACTGGCTGCACGGCTGCTTCACGGCCGAGACTTTCGAAGAGGCGCTGGCCCAGCGCGCCACGCTGCAGCCCGGCGAAGTGATCTACGTGCGCAGCGGCCATGCCGTGTCGTCGCACAGCGTGAACTTCTACGCGCCCGATTCCGAGCAGGCCGGCCTCCTGGCCCGCCAGCAGGAAATGGAAAACCTCGAGCACCAGCTCAAGGCCCAGACGCTCATCAACGAAGAGGCGCGCACCGCGCTGGTCCGCGCCGAAGCTGCTTACGGCGATGCCGCGCAGCGCCTCGTCACGGCCCGCCGCGAAGCTGCCGAAACGCAGTCGCGCGCCCATGAACTGCAGGTCGAAACGCTGCGCATGACGCAGCTCGCCGAGCAGACCCGTGCGCGCAGCCAGCAGCTGGCCGCCGACCTCGGGGAGGTCGATGCCCAACTCGAAGAGCTGCAAGAAAAGCGCATCGCCGCCGAAGGCCGCTTCGAAGAGCTCGACATGCAACTGGCCGACAGCCAGGAGCGCCATGCGCAGCTGGACGAGCGCGTCATCGAAGCCGGCCGCACGCTGAATGCCAGCCGCGAGCAGCACCGCAGCCTTGAGCGGCAGGCGCAAGAAGCCACCTTCTCGCAACGCACGCTCGAAGCGCGCCGCGGCGAGCTGAACCGCAGCATCGAAACCGCCTCGCAGCAGACCGTCGCGCTGACCGACGAAGACGAGCGCGCCCGCGCCGAGTTGAGCCGCCTGTCGGACGCCGCCGCGCAAGCCGGCCTGCAGGACGCGCTGTCGCTCAAGCTGGAGCGCGAGACTGCGTTGGGCGCAGCCCGCAGCCAGTACGACGACCTCACGCTCAAGCTGCGCGCCAGCGACGAACGCCGGCTGCAGCTGGAGCGCGAACTCGATCCGCTGCGCCAGCGCATCACGGAGTTTCAGCTCAAGGAACAGGCCGCGCGCCTGGGTGTCGAGCAGTACCAGCAGTTGCTGGACGACGCCGGTGCCGACCTCGAAGCGGTCGCCCAGTCGATCGAGACCGAGAAGGTGCGCCTGACGGGCCTGCAAAGCGAAATCGACCGCCTGAACCGCGAAGTGGTCGCGCTCGGCGCCGTCAACCTCGCCGCGCTCGACGAACTCGCCATTGCGAGCGAGCGCAAGATCTTCCTGGACGCCCAGTCGGCCGACCTGAACGAAGCCATCGGTACGCTCGAAGACGCCATCCGCAAGATCGACGCCGAAACGCGCGATCTGCTCGGCGGCACCTTCAAGATCGTCAACGAGCACTTCAGCCGCATGTTCCCCGAACTGTTTGGCGGCGGCAATGCACGCCTCGTGATGACCGGCGACGAGATCCTCGATGCCGGCGTGCAGGTGCTCGCGCAGCCGCCCGGCAAGAAGAACCAGACCATCCACCTGCTCTCGGGCGGCGAGAAGGCGCTCACGGCCATTGCGCTCGTGTTTGCCATCTTCCAACTCAACCCGGCGCCTTTCTGTCTGCTGGACGAAGTGGACGCGCCGCTGGACGACGCCAACACCGAACGCTACGCCAAACTCGTGACCGCCATGAGCCGTGAAACCCAGTTCCTCTTCATCAGCCACAACAAGATCGCCATGGAAATGGCCGAACAGCTGATCGGCGTGACGATGCAGGAACAGGGTGTGTCGCGCATCGTTGCGGTCGACATGGAGTCGGCGGCCTCGATGGTCGAAGCGGCATAAGGCAGGCGCGCGCATGAGCAATCTCACTCTCGCCCTGGCGATCCTCGGCGGCCTCGTTCTCGCGGCCGTCGTGGCCTACAACACCCTGATGTCGCGCCGCAATGCGCCGCGCCAACCCGATGCGGTCGATGTCGCCTTGGCCGAAGCCGAGCGCGCGCTGGCCGGCGGCAGCGACGGCGGCGTGGAGCCGATGCTCCATGCCGACCCGAGCCAGGTGGCCGGAAGCGACCGCCACGAGCCGCTGTTCGACCCCGATCTGCCGGCGCCCAGCGGCGTGCCCGTGCCCACCGGCGAGCGCCGCGGCGGGCTCGATCCGCTGATCGACGTCATCGCACCCATTTCGCTCGAAGGCCTGGCCTCGGGCGATGCCGCCCTCGCGGCCATGCCCTCGACGCGCCGCGCCGGCAGCAAGCCGGTGGCCATCGAAGGCCTGAACGATCTCACCAGCCAGTGGGAGCCGCCGGCGCCCGGGCAGCGCTACCGCGCCTTCCAGGTCGGCGTGCAGCTGGCCAACCGCACCGGGGCGCTCAACGAGATCGAGTACTCCGAGTTCGTGGTCAAGGCGCAGGCCTTCGCCGACGCGGTGAACGGCGCGCCCGAGTTTCCCGAGATGCTCGACGAAGTGGCGCGTGCCCGTGAGCTCGACCAGTTCGCCAGCGCGCACGACGCGCAACTGGGCTTTGTGCTGCGCGCGCTGCATGCGGCCTGGAGCCCCGGCTACGTGCAGCAGAACGCCGCGCGGCTGGGCTTTGTCGCCGGGATCATCCCGGGGCGCATGGTGCTGCCGACCAGCGAGGCCGGCCTGCCACCGATCCTCGGGCTCTCGTTCGACACCCAGGCTGCGCTGGCCGACGATCCGGCGCAATCGGCGATTCGCGAACTCAGCCTCAGCCTCGATGTGCCGCAGGTCGATCGCGGCGAAGAGCCGTTCCGCCGCATGCGCGAAGCCGCTGCCACGCTCGCCCGCGAGATGGATGGCGTGGTCACCGACAGCGACGGCCAGTTGCTGCGCGACGAAACCATGGACGTGATCGGCACCGACCTCGAGCAGCTGTACGACACGCTCGACGCACGCGACCTCGCCGCGGGCTCGCCGCTGGCGCGACGCCTCTTCAGCTGATTCGTCTTTTTCCCGAGGGACCCCCAATGACCACGCGCGACGAAGCGGCACGCGAAGCCGCCGCACTGAGCGAGCAGCTGCATCGCCACGCCCACCTGTACTACGTGCTCGACGCGCCCGAGTTGCCCGACGCGGAGTACGACAAGATGTTCCAGCGCCTGCAGGTGCTGGAAACCGAGTTTCCCGAACTGCGCACGCCCGATTCGCCGACGCAGCGCGTGGGCGGTGCGGTGCTCGATGGGCTGACCAAGGTGCGCCATCGCGTGCCGATGCTGTCGATCCGCACCGAGACCGACATCACGCCGACCGGCGCCAGCGCCTTCGACGCGCGCGTGCGCCGCGAACTGGGCCTGGCCGAAGACGCGCCACAGATCGCCTACGTCTGCGAACTCAAGTTCGACGGACTGGCCATGAGCCTGCGCTACGAGCACGGCGTGCTGGTGCAGGCCGCCACGCGCGGCGACGGCGAGGTGGGCGAGGACGTCACGCAGAACATCCGCACCATCCGTGAGATTCCGCTGAAGCTCAAGGGCACGGCGCCGCCCGTGGTCGAAGTGCGTGGCGAGGTCTACATGAAGCGCGCCGATTTCGATGCGCTCAACGAGCGCCAGCGCGAGAAGATCGCCGCCGGGCAGAAGAACGAGAAGGTGTTCGTCAATCCGCGCAATGCGGCGGCCGGCGCGGTGCGCCAGCACGATCCGGCGATTGCGGCGGCGCGGCCACTGAGCTTCTTCGCCTACGGCTTGGGCGAGGTCTCGCCCGCGAGCGACGGCGGACCCGAGATTGCCACCCAGTTCGACTGGCTGCAGCAGTTCCATGCGTGGGGCTTCCCGGTCGCCACGCAGACCGCACGGGCGACAGGTGCTATTGAACTGATAGCGTTCCATGAGACCATCGGCCGCCAGCGCGATGCGCTGCCGTACGACATCGACGGCGTGGTCTACAAGGTCGACAGCCTGGAGCTGCAGCGGCAGCTGGGTTTTGTCTCGCGCGAGCCGCGCTGGGCCGTGGCCCACAAGTACCCGGCGCAGGAGCAGCTGACCGAGGTGGTCGGCATCGAGATCCAGGTGGGCCGCACCGGCAAGCTCACGCCGGTGGCCAAGCTGGCGCCGGTGTTCGTGGGCGGCGTGACCGTGACCAACGCCACGCTGCACAACGAAGACGAAGCCCGCCGCAAGGACGTGCGCATCGGCGATACGGTCATCGTGCGGCGCGCCGGTGACGTGATTCCCGAAGTGGTGGGCGTCGCGCCCGACAGCCTGGCCAAGCCCGACGACCAGCGCGGCGCGATCTTCACCATGCCGCACAAGTGCCCCGTGTGCGATTCCGAGGCCGTGCGGGAGGAGGGCGAGGTCGACTACCGCTGCACCGGCGGCCTGTTCTGCGCAGCGCAGCGCAAGGAAGCCATCCTGCATTTCGCGGCGCGGCGCGCGGTCGATGTCGACGGGCTGGGCGACAAGCTGGTCGAACAGCTGGTCGATGCCAACCTGATCCGCACCTTGCCCGATCTCTACAAGCTCGGCTTCGTCACGCTGGCGGGCCTGGACCGCATGGCCGAGAAGTCGGCCAAGAACCTTGTCGACTCGCTGGAAGCTTCCAAGAAGACGACGCTGCCGCGCTTCCTGTTCGGCCTGGGCATCCGCCACGTGGGCGAGAGCACGGCGAAAGACCTCGCCAAGCATTTCGGCAAGCTCGACGCGATCATGGATGCGACGGAGGAGCATTTGCTCGAAGTGAACGACGTCGGCCCCGTGGTGGCGCAGAGCCTGCGCACCTTCTTCGACCAGCCGCACAACCGTGAGGTGGTCGAACAGCTGCGCGCCTGCGGCCTGACATGGGAAGAGCACGAGCCGGAAGCCCGCGCGCCCAAGCCTTTGGCGGGGCTGACCTTCGTGATCACCGGCACCCTTCCTACGCTGAGCCGCGACGATGCGAAGGATAAATTGGAGGCAGCCGGCGCCAAGGTGGCCGGCTCCGTCAGCAAGAAGACCCACTACCTCGTGGCCGGGGAAGAGGCTGGCAGCAAGCTCGACAAGGCGCGTGACATCGGCGTCACGGTGATCGACGAGGCGCGTATGCTGGAGATCCTCGCGAACGGGGTGGCGCCGGCCTCCGAGGCCTGAGCCGGTCGGTGCCGTTGACTGGGGCCCTTACCGCCCGTTACGCGACTTCACATCCGCGCAGTCAACAGGGTCTACAAGCGGACGTTGAAAGACTACAGAAGGCCGACAAGGAGTCCCTCATGCAAAAAATTCGTGTTCTCGCTACCAGCCTCGCACTCGGCGGCATCGCGCTGCTGAGCGGCTGCGTGGCCGTTCCTGGCGATCCGTACTACTCCGGCGGCTATTCCGACCCGTATTACTCCGATCCTGGTCCCGTGGTGGTGCCGGCGCCGGTCTACATCCAGGGTGGCGGCTATTACGACAACCGGCGTCCGTACTACGACCGTCGTCCTTACTATGGCCGACCCGGCTATCCCGCGGTGCGTCCCAGCTATCCAGCCGTGCGGCCGACCTATCCATCCGGCCGTCCGCCGGTTCAGATGCGTCCGCCGGCCGTTTCGCCTGCGCACCCGGGCGTGTCGCCCAACTACCCGAGCAACGCGATGCGCCCGCCGCCGGGCGTGCCGTGGCGTGACGCGCCGGCGCTGGCCGACAAGCCCTGACAACAAGGCAAGCACACGCCCCAGCGAGGGCGTGGCGCGCTGGCCATAATCCCGCATGGCCTTCCGCGAAATTCTCAAAATGGGCGACCCCCGGCTGCTGCGTACCGCGCAGCCGGTCGCCGCTTTCGACACCGACGAACTGCACCTGCTGGTGCGCGACATGTTCGAGACCATGAAAGCGGTCAATGGCGCCGGCCTTGCGGCGCCGCAGATCGGCGTCGATCTGCAGCTGGTGATCTTCGGCACCGACACCGTCAACCCCCGCTACCCCGACGCACCGCCGGTGCCGCGCACCGTGCTGCTCAACCCCGTCATCACACCGCTGGGCGATGAAGAGGAGGAGGGCTGGGAAGGCTGCCTGTCGGTGCCGGGCCTGCGCGGCGTGGTGCCGCGCTTCGCCCACATCCGCTACACGGGCTTCGACCTGTATGGCGACCCGATCGACCGCACCGCCGATGGTTTTCATGCGCGCGTGGTGCAGCACGAAGTCGATCACCTGTTCGGCAAGCTGTACCCGATGCGGGTGCGCGATTTCTCGCGCTTCGGCTACACCGAGGTCCTGTTTCCAGGCCTCGATGCGGCAGACGACGACTGAGTCGTCCGTCTGCTTGCTACTTGTTGTTGAGCCCGAAGCGCCCGCCGCCCGTGAACGCGAGCGAGATCGCCGCGAACAGGAACATGCCCTGCAGCTCCAGCACCCAGCCGCCTTGCGCGTTCAGCGCGCCCAGATCCTTGCGGTGCGCCAGCCAGATCGCCACGACCATGTTGACGGCCACGACCAGCGCGGCAGGGCGCGTGAACAGGCCGACGATCAGCAGCACCGGCGCCAGGATCTCGCCCACGTAGACCCCGTAGGCCAGCACCGCGGGCACGCCGTGCGACGCGAGCATGCCGCCGATGCCGTCGACGCCCTTGCCGACTTTGGCAATGCCGTGCAGCAGGATGAGGATGCCCAGCGCAACGCGCAGGATGAGCTTGCCGGTGTCGTCGGACTTGACCATGGTGTGATTCCTGTTCGGGAGTGATGAAAGGGCCGTATGGTAGTGAAACTGGCCGCGCCGCCAACCGATCGCCCGCGAACGGATCGACATATGTATCCAACGCAGGGTTCTTTGTCATCAGCCTGCGTCGCCCCGTACACTGCCTTTTGCCTACTGTTGAGGAGCACACACCAATGATGAAAAACACCCGATTCCGTCCGGCACTGCTGGCTGCCGCTTCCGTTCTCGCGCTGGCCGCCGCGGCCCCGGCCTTCGCCGGCAAGACGCTCGACGCGGTCAAGCAGCGCGGCACCGTCAAGTGCGGCGTGACCAACGGCGTGGCGGGTTTCTCGGCCCCCGACACGCAGGGCAACTGGTCGGGCCTGGACGTCGACACCTGCCGCGCCATTGCCGCGGCCGTGCTGGGCGATCCGAAGAAGGTCGACTTCGTGCCGCTCAACTCGCAGCAGCGCTTCTCGGCCCTGCAGGCCGGCGAGATCGACATCCTCGCGCGCAACACCACCTGGACGCTCACACGCGACGCGTCGCTGGGCTTCAACTTCACCACCATCACCTACTACGACGGCCAGGGCTTCCTGGTGCCGAAGAAGCTGAAGGTGACGAGCGCCAAGCAACTCAAGAACGCCACCATCTGCACGCAGTCGGGCACCACCAACGAGAAGAACGTGTCGGACTACTTCCGCGCGCAGAACATCCCGGTGAAGACCGTCGTGTTCGAAAGCTTCGAGGCGTCGTTCAAGGCCTTCTTCTCGGGCCGCTGCCAGGCTTTCACTACCGACGCCTCGGCGCTGGCCGGCCTGCGCAACAAGGAAGCGCCGAACCCCGACGACTACCTGATCCTGCCCGAGCTGATCTCCAAGGAGCCGCTCGCGCCGCTGGTGCGTCGCGGCGACGACGAGTGGTTCGCCATCGCCAAGTGGGTGCCCAACGCGCTCATCGAGGCGGAAGAATTCGGCGTCACCCAAGCCAATGCCGACCAGCTCAAGGGCAGCAGCAAAGACCCGGCGCAGCAGCGCCTGCTCGGCGCCGGTGAAGACCTCGGCAAGCTGCTGGGCCTCGACAAAGACTGGTCGTACCGCGCCATCAAGGCCGTGGGCAACTACGGCGAGATGTTCGAGCGCAACGTCGGACCGAAGTCGGTGCTCAAGCTGCCGCGCGGCTCCAACAATTTGTGGAGCAAGGGCGGCCTGATCTACGCACCACCCGTTCGATGAGTCGCCAGGCCTCGCGCCGCGGCGCCTGGCTGGCCTGGCTCGTGCAGGCCCTTTTGGTGCTGGCCGTCGTGGCCGGCGCCGTCTGGGTGGTGAACCATGCGCTCGAGGTGCTGCGCGCACGCGGCGTGCGTTCGGGTTTCGACTTCCTCACCGAGCCCGCGGGCTTTTCGATCAGCGAAGGCTGGCTCGACTTCGATGCCAGCCAGCCCTCGTGGCGCGCGTTCCTCGCGGGCCTGATCAACACCGTGCGCGCTGCCGTGCCCGCCGCCATCTTCGCGGTGGTGCTCGGCACGCTGATCGGCATCGGCCGGCTCGCACCGCACGTGCTGCTGCGCGGCATCTGCACCGCGTACGTGGAGCTGCTGCGCAACGTGCCACTGTTGGTGCAGCTGCTGATGCTGGCCTTCGCGATGGCCAACCTGCTGCCCGACCCGACCGAGCCCGTACACCTGCTGCCGGGCGTGTGGCTCAGCAAGGGCGGACTCAGCGTGCCCTGGCCCGTGGCGGGCGAGGGCGGTTGGTGGCCCACGCATTTCGAATGGCCCGAGCGCGGTGACTTCGGTGTGAGCGGCGGCGCGGCGCTGAGCCCGGAGTACGTGACCATCGTCGCTGGGCTGTCGCTGTATTCGGCGGCCTTCGTCGCCGAGATCGTGCGCGCCGGCATCCTCTCGGTGTCGCAGGGGCAGGTGCTGGCGGGGCAGGCGCTGGGGCTGTCGTCGGTGCAGCAGCTGCGCATCGTGATCCTGCCGCAGGCGCTGCGCGTGATCGTGCCCTCGCTCACCAACCAGCTGTTGAGCCTCACCAAGAATTCATCGCTGGCCGTGGCCGTGGGGTACCCGGAGCTGGTGTCGGTGGCCAACACCACCATCGGCTCGAACGGACGCGCCTTCGAGTGCATCGCGATCATCATGGCGGTGTATCTGCTGTTGTCGCTCGTGATCTCCTTCGGCATGAACCGCTACAACGCGCGCGTCGCGCTGCGAGGCTGGCGATGAGAAACGTCGCGCAAGGCCCCATCGCATGGCGCAGCGAGCTGTGGGGTTCGCCGCTGCGCGCGCTGGCCACGGTGCTGCTGCTGGGCGTGCTCGCGTGGGCGGGCTTTCACGCGTTCGAGTGGGGCGTGGTGCACGCCGTGTTCCGCCCCGACGCCGACGCGTGCCGCGCGGTGCAGCACGGCGCCTGCTGGGGCGTGGTGGCCGAGAAGTGGCGGCCGATGCTGTTCGGTCGCTTTCCGTATGAAGAGCAATGGCGTCCGGCCATCGCAGTGGTCGTGCTGTCCGCTGTGACCGTGCTCAGCGCCTGGCCGCGCAGCTGGCGCTGGTGGCTGGTGCCGCTGTGGCTCGTGTCGTTGCTGCTGTTCGTCGGGCTGATGCACGGCGGGGTGGCCGGGCTGAGCGTGGTGCCGACCAGCCGCTGGGGCGGCCTGCCGCTCACCATCGGGCTGGCGGTGGTCGGGTTGGCGCTGGCCTTTCCGCTGGCATTGCTGCTCGCGATGGGGCGGCGCTCCGAATGGCCCGTGGTGCGCACGCTGAGCGCGAGCTACATCGAGCTGGTGCGCGGCGTGCCGCTGATCTCGGTGCTGTTCATGGCCTCGTTCCTGTTGCCGCTGCTGTGGCCGGCCGGCTGGCAACCCGACGTGCTGGTGCGCGTGCTGATGGGGCTCACGCTGTTCGTTGCGGCGTATCTGGCGGAGATCATCCGCGGCGGCCTGCAGGCCGTGCCGCGCGGGCAGACCGAGGTGGCGATGGCGCTGGGCTTCGGTCGCTGGCCGGTGCAGCGCGACATCGTGCTGCCGCAGGCGCTGCGCCTCGTGGTGCCGGCGCTGACCAACAGCGTGGTCGGCACGCTGAAGGACACCTCGCTGGTCACCGTGGTCGGCCTGTTCGAGCTGACCGGCGCACTCGGGCTGGCGCTAGGCGGCGATCCAGTCTGGCGGCCGTTCTATCTCGAGGGCTACCTGTTCGTGGCAGCCGTCTACTGGCTGCTGTGCTTCGGGCTGTCGCGCTACAGCGTCTGGCTCGAGCGGCGCCTGGGCGCCAGCTCGGCGTAGCCGGTCTGCGCGTCGGGCTCGCGCGAGAAGCGCCATTCGGGCAGCACCGCAATGAGGATCTCGGCCGTGGTGCGCACCACGCAGCCCGGTGCGGCGTGGCCGCCCGACACCTTGCCCGTCGCATCCGACACGCTGAGGTGCAGGTGCGAGCCATCAGGCGTCAGCGTGCCGGCGAGCGTGAGGATTTCAAGATCGCCTTCGATCCGCGTCGCCGTCTCTGCGCCCGCGAAACGGATGCGCGCGCCGCGCAGGCTGCCGATGCCCGAGACCACGAAGGCCGCGTCGCCGATGCCGTCCTGCTTCAGCACGCCATCGAGCGCCGCGCGCAGGTCGTCGCCGGGTTGCAGCCGCAGCACGAGCGTGTCCATGCGCTATTGCCTCGCGTCAGTTCGCCGACAGCGCCTTGTCGACCACCTGCTGCGCTTCGCCGAGGATGCGTGCAAGGTGCTCGTCGCCGAGAAAGCTCTCGCCGTAGATCTTGTAGATGTTCTCCGTGCCCGACGGCCGTGCGGCGAACCAGCCGTTCTCAGTGACGACCTTCACGCCGCCGATGGCTGCGCCGTTGCCCGGTGCGTGGCTCAGCACGTTCTCGATCTTCTCGCCCGCCAGCGTGGTCGAAGTGATCTGCTGCGGCGACAGCGCCGACAGGCGTTTCTTCTGCTCGGGCGTGGCGGGTGCGTCCACGCGGTCGGACACCGGGCGCCCCAGCGCTTGCGTCAGCGCGTTGAAGCGCTCGCCGGGGTCACGCCCGGTGCGCGCGGCGATCTCGGCCGAGAGCAGGGCGGGCACGATGCCGTCCTTGTCGGTGGTCCACGCGCTGCCGTCGTGGCGCAGGAAGGTGGCGCCTGCGCTTTCCTCGCCGCCGAAGCCCAGCGAGCCGTCGACCAGCCCGTCGACGAACCACTTGAAGCCCACGGGCACCTCGTACAGCGGGCGGCCCAGCTGTGCGGCCACGCGGTCGATCATGCGGCTGCTGACCACCGTCTTGCCGACGGCCGCCTGCGCCGGCCAGTGCGGGCGGTGCGTGAAGAGGTAGTCGATCATCACCGCGAGGTAGTTGTTCGGCTGCATCAGGCCCGCGCTGCGCGTGACCACGCCGTGTCGGTCGTGGTCGGTGTCGCAGGCGAAGGCGATGGCGAAGCGGTCTTTCAGCGCGACCAGCCCGTGCATCGCATCGGGCGAGGACGGGTCCATGCGGATGCGGCCGTCCCAGTCGAGCGACATGAAGCGGAAGGTCGGGTCGACCGCCTGGCTCAGCACGTTCAGGCGCTGGAGCTTGTAGCGCGCGGCAATGGCGGGCCAGTAATGCACGCCGGCGCCGCCCAGCGGATCGACGCCGAGGTCGATGGTGCCGCCGCGGATCGCGTCCATGTCGAGCACCTGGGCCAGGTCTTCGACGTAGGTGTTGAGGTAGTCGTGGCGGTGCGTGGTGGACGCCTTGAGCGCCTGCGCCAGCGGCATGCGCTTCACGCCTTCGAGCTTGTTCGCCAGCATCTGGTTGGCAGCCGCTTCGACGGCGGAGGTGATGTCGGTGCCTGCCGGGCCACCGTTCGGCGGGTTGTATTTGAAGCCGCCGCTTTCGGGTGGGTTGTGCGAGGGCGTGATCACGATGCCGTCGGCCAGGCCGCTGGTGCGTCCGCGGTTGTAGACCAGGATGGCATGCGATACCGCCGGCGTGGGCGTGTACTCGTCGTCCTTCGAGAGCATCAGCTCGACGCCGTTGGCCGCCAGCACCTCGACCGCGCTGGCGAAGGCGGGCGTGGACAGCGCGTGCGTGTCGATGCCCAAAAACAGCGGGCCGTCGATGCCTTTGAGCTTGCGGTAGTCGCAGATGGCCTGGCTGATCGCCAGCACATGCCATTCGTTGAAGGCGTCGTCGAACGAGGAGCCGCGATGGCCCGAGGTGCCGAAGGCCACGCGCTGGCTCGGCACGGCCGGGTCGGGGCGCCCGGTGTAGTAGGCCGAGACGAGGCGCGGCACGTCCACCAGCAGATCAGACGGGGCCGGCTGGCCCGCGAGGGGATGGGAAGAAGTGCTCATGTCGAAAGCGGGTGATGAAAGGGAGCGTGCCGGCGGTGCCGTGCGCGGGCTTTCAGCATACGCCATGGCCGGGGCCGGCTTGCCGCCTGCGCGCCCGTTCGCAGCGGTTCGCTTACAACCCTTTCAATGTGAGCGCCGTGCGCGCACCCGCTCCGGGCCGTCGCCTGTGGCCAGCCATCGGGCGGGCACGTCGAAGTACGCGGCGATCGTCGGCAGGTGCAGGGTGCCGGCGCAGCTGTGGCGGTCTGTCAGCCAGCGCACGACCGTGGCGTCACTGACGCCGCATTGACGCGCGAGTTCGGATTTCCATCGAGGCTGCGACTCGGCGACGAGCGAGATCAGGCGGTCTTGAAAGCTGGCGTTCATGGTCGGCCTCCCTTTGCGGCAACAGCGGTCGGGTGGGAATCTCCTCCAAACGCGCCACGGGCCCAACCCCTCCTTCGCAGGGGGCTGGTAGTTTTTTGCGTGGAGGGTGATCTAGTTCCGACGCGCGGTGGGTGCGGCCGTCGACGCCGGCGTCAGAATGAGGCCGCATATCGACCAAAAAAGGTCGAAGGGGGTGTGCCATGAAAGTGATGATGCTGGACGACCACGCGTTGTTCCGTGCGGGCCTGCGCATGCTGCTGGAGAGCATGGCGCAGAGCGCGGAGATCTTCGAAGCTGCCACGGTTGACGAGGCCTGCGCCCTGGCGCTGCGCCACCCTGACCTGGCGATCTGTCTGCTGGACCTCGAACTCAAGGGCGAGTACGGCCTGGACGCGCTGGTGCGCCTGAAAGCGGGGGCGCCCGACATCGCGGTGGTGGTGGTGTCGGCATCGACCGATGTCGACATCATCCGTGGCTGCCTGGAGGCCGGTGCCATGAGCTTCGTGCCCAAAAGCATGCCCGCCGACTTTCTGAAACGTGCCTTCGAGACCGTGCTGGCGGGGGAGGTCTACCTGCCGCAGGAAATCCTGCACCTGGGGCCGAAGAGCGTCGCCAGGCCGACGCTCAGTCCACGGCAGGCCGACACGTTGCACGGCCTGGCGCGCGGGTTGCCGACCAAGTCGATCGCGCGCGAGCTCGGTCTTTCGGAGCACACGGTGAAGGAGTACATCGGCACCTTGTTCCAGGCGCTGGGTGTGCACAATCGCACCGAGGCCGTGATCACGGGCATCCGCCTGGGGCTGCTGTCCCCCTTGCAGCGCAAGGGGTCATGAACAGGCTGCCGCGGGCGGCTAAGCTTCAGGCTGGTTTCAAGGAGCAAGACAAGATGCGCATGACGATTGGCCGGCACGGGGTTCTTCTGATGGCTGCGGCCCTCGCTGCAGTGCTCGCGGGCTGCGAAGCCCCGCCCAAGGACCGGCCGCTCACCTCTGAAGTGCCCGCCCCGCCGAGCTTCGCGCCGCCGCCCGAGAGTTGCCAGGCCCCGGAAGTGCGCTTTGCGCTCGGCTTGCAGGCGACGCGTCCGTTGGTCGAAGAGATGCGTCAGCGCGCCGGCGCGAAAACGGCGCGCACGGTGCCGGCCACGGCGCCGGCTGACCCTTCGCAGGACGCGACGCGGCTCAACGCACAGGTCGATCCCACGGGTCGCATCCTCGGCGCGTACTGCGGCTGAGCCGCACACGCCAAATCCGCTGCCTCACTGGGAGGCCAGCGCCTCCATCAGGTCCGTCTCAATGGCCAGCTGCGTCTTCTGGCCCTGCAACTCGGGCCCGCTGATCAGGAACGTGTCTTCCACCCGTTCGCCCAAGGTCGTCACCTTCGCCAGTTGAAGGTTCAGGTGATGCCGCGCGAGCACGCGCGCCACCGAATACAACAGACCCGCGCGGTCGCTGGCCGAGATGCTGAGCAGCCAGCGCTGCGCCTTGTCGTCGGGCACGAGGCTGATGCGCGGCTTGATCGGAAAGCTGCGCACCCGGCGCGACACGCGACCCATGCTCGGCGCGGGCAGGGCGCCGGCCTCGGTGAGCGTTTGCGCCAGGCCCGTCTCGACCATGCTGATCAGGTCGCGGTAATGGTCGGGCTGGAAGGTCGTCACCACCTGGAAGGTGTCGAGCGCATAGCCGTTGCTCGTGGTGTGGACCTTGGCGTCCAGAATGCTGAACGAGGCCTGGTCGAAGTAGCCGCAGATGCGCGCGAACAGGTCGGACTGGTCGGGCGTGTAGACCACCACCTGCAGCCCTTCGCCCACCGGCGACAGGTGCGCGCGCACGATGGGCAGCGCCTTCGGGTCGATGGGCACGTTCTTCGGCGGCACGAAGCGCGAGAGCTGCTTGGCGTGCCAGGCGATCTCGGTGGCGTCGTGGCGCATGAAGTAGCCGACGTCGAGCGTCTCCCACAGCGCCTTGTGGGCTTCGAAGCGCTGCGCATGCAGGGCGAGCAGCACCAGCGCCTCGCGCTTGCGCGACTCGACCTCGGCGTCGGGGTCGGGCATGCGCCCGCCGAGCGCGCGCAGCGTGAAGCGGTACAGGTCTTCGAGCAGCTTGCCCTTCCACGCATTCCACACGCGCGGCGAAGTGCCGCGGATGTCGGCGATGGTCAGCAGGTACAGGGCGGTGAGGTAGCGCTCGTTGCCCACGCGCTTGGCGAAGGCGCCGATGACTTCGGGGTCGCTCAGGTCCTGCTTCTGCGCGACCTGGCTCATCACCAGATGCTCGGCCACGAGGAATTCGATGAGCTTCGCGTCTTCGCGCGCGATGCCGTGCTGCTTGCAGAAGCGCTGCACGTCGCGTGCGCCGAGCGTGGAGTGGTCCCCGCCGCGGCCCTTGGCGATGTCGTGGAAGAGGGCGGCCACGTAAAGAATCCAGGGCTTGTCCCAACCGGCCGCAAGCTGCGAGCAGAACGGGTACTCGTGCGCATGCTCGGCAATGAAGAAGCGGCGCACGTTGCGCAGCACCATCAGGATGTGTTGGTCGACCGTGTACACATGGAACAGGTCGTGCTGCATCTGCCCCACGATGCTGCGGAACACGCGCAGGTAGCGCCCCAGCACCGAGGTCTGGTTCATCAGCCGGAAGGCATGCGTGATGCCGTAGGGCTGCTGCAGGATCCGCATGAAGGTCACGTGGTTGACCGGGTCGTTGCGGAACTTGCTGTCCATCACGTGGCGTGCGTTGTACAGCGCGCGCAGCGTGCGCGCCGACAGGCCCTTCACGCCGATGGTCTTCTGGTACAGCAGGAAGGTCTCGAGCACCGCATGCGGCTCGCGCTCGTACAGGTCGTCGCTGGCAATCTCGATGAGGCCGGCGCGCTCGTAGAAGCGTTCGTTGATGGTCGTGGGCTGCTCGTCGATGGGCTGCAGCCGCTCGGAAATATTGAGCAGCAGGATCTGGTTGAGCTGCGACACCGCCTTGGCCGCCCAGTAGTAGCGGCGCATCAGCGCCTCGCTCGACTTGCGCTGCGACTCGCTTTCGTAGCCGAAGCTCGCGGCCACGGCGGTCTGCAGGTCGAACACCAGACGGTCTTCGCGCCGGTTGGCAATCACGTGCAGGCGGGCGCGAATGAGCGAGAGCAGGGCTTCGTTGCGCTTGATCTGCTGCGCCTCGAAGGGCGTGGCCAGGCCGTTCTTGGCCAGGTCGTCCCAGCGGCTGCCGAAGCCGGCCGCCTTGCTCATCCAGAGGATGGTCTGCAGGTCGCGCAGGCCGCCCGGCGATTCCTTGCAGTTGGGTTCGAGCGCGTAGGGCGTGTTGTCGAACTTCTGGTGGCGGTGCCGCATTTCCTGCGACTTGGCCACGAAGAAAGCCTGCGGGTCGATGGCCTGGGTGAACTGGCGGCGAAAGGACGCAAAGAGCTTCTTGTCGCCCGTGATCAGGCGCGATTCGAGCAGCGAGGTCTGCACCGTGATGTCCTTGGCGGCCTCGTCCAGGCACTCGTCGAGCGTGCGCACGCTGGAGCCGATTTCCAGGCCGGCGTCCCAGCACTGGCCGATGAAGGCCTCGATGCGCGCCGGGTCGATGCCGCTGTCCTGGCCGTCGGGCGGCAGCAGCAGCAGCACGTCGACGTCGGAGTAGGGAAACAGCTCGCCGCGCCCGAAACCACCGACCGCGGCCAGCGCGAAGGCGTCGCCGAAGCCTGCTTCGTTCCAGAGCGCGGTCAGCGTCTGGTCGGCCAGCGCCGAGAGCTGGCGCAGCACCGTGTGGACGCTGCGGGTGGGCGCGCGTGCGAAGCGCAGGGTGTCGAAAAGGGCGAGCTTTTTCGCGCGATAGGCTTCGCGCAGCGTCGCCACGTCGATCTTGGCTGCTTCGATCACGGCGGGGGCGCGCTGGGGCGCGTCAGGTTTTGGTCGAGGTGACGAAGGCCGGCAGCGGCGGGCTGCCTTCGGAGAGCGTCAGCACCTCGTAGCCGGTTTCGGTGACGAGCACGGTGTGCTCCCACTGGGCCGACAGCGAGTGGTCGCGCGTGACGATGGTCCAGCCGTCGTACTGGCCGCCCTTGAAGTCTTCCTTCACGTCGCGCTTGCCGGCGTTGATCATCGGCTCGATGGTGAAGATCATGCCGGGCTTGAGCTCTTCCATGGTGCCCGGGCGGCCGTAGTGCAGCACCTGGGGTTCTTCGTGGAAGCGCTGGCCGACGCCGTGGCCGCAGAACTCGCGCACGATCGAGAAGCCCTGGCCCTCGGCGAACTTCTGGATCGCATGGCCCACATCGCCCAGGTGGGCGCCGGGGCGCACCTGCAGGATGCCGTGCCACATGGCTTCGAAGGTGACGCTGCACAGGCGCTTGGCGGCAATGGAAGCGTCGCCGATCACGAACATGCGGCTGTTGTCGCCGAACCAGCCGTCCTTGATGACGGTCACGTCGACGTTCATGATGTCGCCCTTCTTCAGGGGCTTGTCATTGGGGATGCCGTGGCACACCACGTGGTTCACCGAGGTGCACAGCGACTTCGGGAACGGGACGCTGCTGGCGCCCATGTAGCCCACCGTGGCCGAGGTGGTGCCCTGCTTGACCATGTATTCGGCGGCCAGCCGGTCCACGTCGTTGGTCGTGATGCCGGGCTTGATGAAGGGCGTGAGGTAGTCCAGCACCTCGGAACCGAGGCGGCAGGCGACCCGCATGGCTTCGATGCCTGCGGCGTCTTTGTAGGTAATGCTCATGCCCCGAATTATCCCATCGGAGAATGGGCCTGCCCCCAACGCGGGACACTTCGTGTCCCCGCTGCCCCCCGAGGGGGACGGCCCACTCGGGACGGCCCGGCGTTGGCCTAAAATCCCGGGTTAACGCGGATGACCCCAGTCAGCGGCCCTCCGCCCAGATTCCTTGATTCCCAACGCGGCCCCCAGGCCCCCCATCGACCGTGACGCAGCCCGCACCTCAAGCCCTTCCCGTCGTAACCTTGTTCGAGGGCGGCAGCGCACTCAGCGATTTCCGTGCACGCCAGCTGCTGCCGAAGCTGCAGGCCATCGATCCGCGCATTGAGGGCATTTCGGCCCGTTTCGTCCACCTGGTGGTCACCGACGGGTCGCTCGACACGGCCGACCGCGAGCGCTTTGCGGCGCTGCTGACCTACGGCGAGCCCTTCGAAGCCCTGGCGGCCAAGGCGAGCGCCTCGGTCGTGGTCACGCCCCGCCTTGGCACCGTGTCGCCCTGGGCTTCCAAGGCCACCGACATCGCCCACAACTGCGGCCTGGCGCTGCGCCGCGTGGAGCGCGTCACCCAGTACCACCTGAAGCTCAAGTCGCCGCTGATCGGCAAGGCGCCCGTGCTCGAGGGCGACGCCCTGGCTGCCGTGGCCGTCCCGCTGCATGACCGCATGACCGAATCGGTGCTCGCCGCCGTCGAGCAGGCGGCCAGCCTGTTCAGCGAGTTGCCGGCCCAGCCGATGGCGCAGGTCGATGTGCAAACGGGCGGGCGCGACGCCCTGGTGGCGGCGAATACCGGCTTCGGCCTGGCGCTGGCGGAAGACGAAATCGACTACTTGGTCGAAGCCTTCACCCGCCTGGGCCGCAACCCCAGCGACGTCGAACTGATGATGTTCGCGCAGGCCAACAGCGAGCACTGCCGCCACAAGATCTTCAACGCCAACTTCACCATCGACGGCGTGGCCCAGCCGCAGAGCCTGTTCTCGATGATCCGCCACACGGAGAAGCAGAACCCGCAACACACGGTGATCGCCTATGCGGACAACGCCTCGGTCATGGAAGGCGCGACCATCGAGCGCTTCATTCCCGTCGAAGGCTCGCAGAGCTATCAAAAAGATAGCGCCCTGAGCCATGTGCTGATGAAGGTCGAGACGCACAACCACCCGACCGCGATTTCCCCGTTCCCCGGCGCCTCGACCGGCGCGGGCGGCGAGATCCGCGACGAAGGCGCCACCGGCCGCGGCTCCAAGCCCAAGGCCGGCCTGACCGGCTTCACGGTCTCCAAGCTCTGGCCGGAAGACGGCCATTACGGCAAGCCCGAGCACATCGCCAGCCCGCTGCAGATCATGACCGAGGGCCCGCTGGGCGGCGCCGCGTTCAACAACGAATTCGGCCGTCCCAACCTGCTGGGCTACTTCCGCGAGTACGAGCAGGCCGTGACCAGCGACCTCGACACCGTGCAGCGCGGCTACCACAAGCCCATCATGATCGCGGGCGGTCTGGGCAGCATCGACGCCACGCAGACCAAGAAGATCCTGTTCCCGGCCGGCTCGCTGCTGATCCAGCTCGGCGGCCCCGGCATGCGCATCGGCATGGGCGGCAGCGCCGCCAGCTCGATGGCGACCGGTGCCAACGCGGCCGAGCTCGACTTCGACTCGGTGCAGCGCGGCAACCCCGAAATCGAACGCCGTGCGCAAGAGGTCATCAACCACTGCTGGCAACAGGGCGCGGCCAACCCGATCCTCGCGATCCACGACGTGGGCGCCGGCGGCCTGAGCAATGCCTTCCCCGAGCTGACCAACGACGCTGGCCGTGGCGCGCGCTTCGACCTGCGCGCGGTGCCGCTCGAAGAGTCGGGCATGGCGCCCAAGGAAATCTGGTGCAACGAGAGCCAGGAGCGCTACGTGCTGGCCATCGCGCCGGAATCGCTCGAGCAGTTCAAGGCCTTCTGCGAGCGCGAGCGCTGCCCGTTCTCGGTCGTCGGCGTGGCGACCGAAGCGCGCCAGCTGCTGGTGGCCGACGAAGGCGCCGCGGTGCAGCCCGTCGACATGCCGATGGACGTGCTGCTCGGCAAGCCGCCCAAGATGCACCGCGACGTGAAGACCGTGGCGCGCACCTTCACGCCGCTCGACCTCACGGGCGTCGACCTGCAGAAGGCCGCCATCGACGTGCTCGCGCACCCGACCGTGGCCTCGAAGCGCTTCCTCATCACCATCGGCGACCGCACCGTGGGCGGCCTGACGCACCGCGACCAGATGGTCGGCCCATGGCAGGTGCCGGTGGCCGATTGCGCCGTGACGCTGGCTGATTACAAGGGCTTCGCCGGCGAGGCGATGAGCATGGGCGAGCGCACGCCGCTGGCTGCGCTCGATGCGCCGGCCTCGGGCCGCATGGCCGTGGCCGAGGCGATCACCAACCTGCTGGCTGCGCCGATCGAGCTGTCGCGCGTCAAGCTGTCGGCCAACTGGATGGCTGCTTGCGGCGAGCCCGGCGAAGACGCCGCGCTCTACGAGACCGTCAAGGCCGTGGGCCTGGAACTGTGCCCGGCGCTGGGCGTGTCGATTCCGGTCGGCAAGGATTCGCTGTCGATGCGCACGCAGTGGAAGGACGATGGCGAAGCCAAGAAGGTCACATCGCCCGTGAGCCTGATCGTCACCGCCTTCGTTTCGCTGGCCGACGTGCGCGGCACGCTCACGCCGCAGCTCGACGCCACGGAAGACGACACCACGCTGGTGCTCATCGACCTCGGCCGTGGCCAGCACCGCATGGCCGGCAGCATCCTGTCGCAGACGCTCAACCAGAGCGGCGACACCGTGCCCGACCTCGACGACCCGGCGCAACTGGTCGCGCTGGTCAACGCCGTGAACGCGCTGCGCGCCGACGGCAAGATCCTCGCAATGCACGACCGCAGCGACGGCGGCTTGTTCGCCACCGCCTGCGAAATGGCCTTTGCCGGCCACGTCGGCGTGGCGCTGAATGTCGACATGCTCGTCACCGAAGGCGACGGCATTTCCGACAGCCGCATGGAAACCGGCGACGCCAAGAACTGGGCGCAGCAGGTCAGCGCGCGCCGCGAAGAACTCACGCTCAAGGCGCTGTTCAACGAAGAGCTGGGCATGGTGCTGCAGGTGCGCACCGCCGAGCGCAACGACGTCATGCAGGTGCTGCGCGCGCACGGCCTCAGCGCGCACAGCCATTTCGTCGGCAAGACGCGCCCCGCCAGCTCGGCCATGGACGCCGGCAAGGGCAAGCTCGAAGTCTGGCGCGATGCCAAGTCGGTGTTCAGCGCGTCGCTGCACGACCTGCACCAGGTCTGGGATTCGGTCAGCTGGAAGATCGCCCGCGAGCGCGACAACCCGGCCTGCGCCGACGCCGAGCACGCCGCCGCCGGCGTGCCGAACGACCCGGGCATGCATGTGTTCCTGCCGAACGCACCGGTGGCGCCGGCCATCCTGCAATCGCGCCCCAAGGTCGCGATCCTGCGGGAGCAGGGCGTCAACTCGCACGTCGAGATGGCGTATGCCTTCACCGAAGCCGGCTTCGATGCCTACGACGTGCACATGACCGACCTGCAGACGGGCAGGGCGGACCTCGCCAACTTCAAGGGCGTGGTCGCCTGCGGCGGCTTCAGCTACGGCGACACGCTGGGCGCCGGCATCGGCTGGGCGCGCAGCATCACCTTCAACCCGAAGCTGGCCGAGCAGTTCAAGACCTTCTTCGGTCGCACCGACACCTTTGGTCTGGGTGTGTGCAACGGCTGCCAGATGTTCGCCGAGCTGGCTGACATCATTCCGGGTGCCGACGCTTGGCCGCGCTTCACCACCAACCAGAGCGAGCGTTTCGAGGCGCGCCTGTCGATGGTGGAGGTGCTCGAATCGCCCAGCATCTTCTTCGCGGGCATGGCCGGCAGCCGGCTGCCGATCGCGGTGGCGCACGGCGAGGGTTATGCCAACTTCAAGCACCGCGGCGACGCCGCCAAGGCCATCGGCGCGATGCGCTTCGTGGACAACCACGGCCAGCCGACCGAGCAGTACCCGTTCAACCCGAACGGCAGCGCCGGCGGCCTGACCTCGGTCACCACGCCGGATGGCCGTTTCACCGCGGTGATGCCGCACCCGGAGCGCGTGTTCCGCAACATCCAGACGAGCTGGACCTCGGGCGACAAGAGCGAGCTGAGCCCGTGGATGCAGATCTGGCGCAACGCGCGCAAGTGGGTGGGTTGATCGGGTGCCCTCAGGCCGTGCAAACGGCCTGAATCAGGTCAACAAAAAATGCCCTCCAGGCTTGGGTCTGGAGGGCATTTTTCATGGGGGCGCCTGAAGCGCCGTCGATCAACGCTGGCTGTTCAGCATCGACGCCTTGAACGACAGCACATGCGTCTTCGCCGCTTCGGCCGCCGCGTCGGCGTCGTGCCGCTGCAGCGTGGCGACGATGATGCGGTGCTCTTCGATCACCTCTGCCAGGTGCCCCTCGGCGGCCAGTGAAATCGCCCAGAAGCGCTGCGAGCGCGCATGCAGCACGCTCAGGATGTCCTGCAGCATCGCGTTGCGCGCCGCCGCCGCGATCTTTTCGTGGAAGAGCCGGTCGAGGTTCATGACCGACATCGCATCGCGCCGCTGCGCCGCCGCCTCGAACTGCTCGGCGATGGCCTGCAGCTCGGCCAGCTCGGTCTCGGTGATGGCCGCTGCGGCCAGGCGCATGCACAGCACTTCGTTCACCAGCCGGACCTCGATGAGTTCCAGCGCGTCGTTGATCGACAGCGGCGAGGCCATCGCGCCCTTGCGCGGAATGATGCGGACCAGGCCCTCGGCCGACAGGCGGTGCAGCGCCTGGTTGACCGGCGTGCGGCCCACGCCCAGCCGCTCCATCACCTGGGCGGTGTTGAGGTACTCCCCGGGCTTGTAGGCCAGGGTCACCAGGGCTTCCTTCAGGCGCAGGTAGGCCGTCTCGTTGAGGGAGATGGCTGCTTCGGGCCGCCGGGCGGGGGCTTTGCGGGCGGGCGTGGCTGCTTTCATCGGCGCGAGGGTCTTCATGGTGGAGTGCCCTGATGGTACCTGTGGGAAATCCCTTTGAAGTTTTTGTGGACTCACTGTAATATCGTTGTGAAATTTCACTGAAACTTCAATAGAGCACCGCCATGAACCTGTCTTTCGAACTTCCCGAGGGGAATGCCCCGCACACGCTGAGCTTCGAGGCCAGGCACCTCGTGATCGCCGGCTGGACCGGACGCGACACCGCCGCCATCGAGCACCACATCGAGGAACTCGCCGAGCTGGGCGTGCCGGCGCCCAGCGCCGTGCCGCTGTTCTACCGGGTGGCCACCCAGCAACTGAGCCAATCCGACGTCGTGCAGGTGGTGGGGGCCGACACCTCGGGCGAGGTCGAACCGCTGCTGTTCCTGCACGGGGGCGAGTTTTTCGTCTCGATCGGCTCGGACCACACCGACCGTGCGCTGGAAGCGCACAGCGTGGCGCTGTCTAAGCAGATCTGTGTCAAGCCCGTGGCGCGCAGCGCCTGGCGGCTGGCCGACGTGCAGGACCGCTGGGACACGCTGGTGCTGCGTTCGTGGATCGAGGAGGGCGGTGAATGGCGCCTGTACCAGGAAGGCACGCTGGCCGCGCTGCGCCCGCCGGCCGATCTGCTGGCGCGCTGCGCCGCGGCCGACGGCGAACCGGCCGACGGTTTCGCGATGACCTGCGGCACGGTCGGCGCCATCGGCGGCATCCGCCCGGCCGCGCGCTTTCGCATGGAACTGGTGGACGAACACACCGGCCGCCGCATCGCGCACGAGTACCGCGCGGTCTCGCTGCCCATCGTCGCCTGACGCACAAGGGACCACCGCACATGCCCGCCGCGATCTCCCTCGAAGCCGCCCGCGCCGAACTGGCTGCAGGCCGCGTCACCTCCGCCGCGCTGACCGCATCGGCGCTGCAACGCATCGCCGATCCTTCCGGCGAAGGCGCTCGCACCTTCACGCGTGTGCTGACAGACCGCGCCCAGCACCTGGCGCGCGCCTCCGACAGCCTGCGCGCAGCCGGCCTCGTGCGCTCGCCGCTCGAAGGCCTGCCGGTCTCCGTCAAGGACCTGTTCGACGTGGCCGGTGAAACCACGACCGCTGGCTCCGTCGTGCTGAGCGATGCGCCGCCCGCCACGCACGACGCCGAGGCCGTGCAGCGCCTGCTGGCGGCGGGCGCGGTGCTGGTCGGCAAGACCAACATGACCGAGTTCGCGTACTCCGGCCTCGGTCTCAATCCGCACTACGGGACGCCGGCCAATCCGTGGCAACGCGGCGAACGGCGCATTCCCGGCGGCTCATCCTCGGGCGCGGCCGTCGCTGTGGCCGACGGCATGTGCGTCGCGAGCGTCGGCAGCGACACCGGCGGCTCGGCGCGCATTCCGGCGGCGCTGTGCGGCATCACCGGCTTCAAGCCGACGGCGCGCCGCATGCCCGGCACCGGGCTCGTGCCGCTGTCGCACAGCCTCGATGCGGTTGGCGTGATGGCGCTCGACGTGGCCGGTTGCGCGGCGATGGATGCGGTGCTGTCCGGCGTGTCCGAGGCGCGCCGGGCGCAGCACCTGCGCCAGGCGCGTTTCGCGGTGCCGACCACGCTGGTGCAGGACGGCATGGACGCGCACGTCGCCGCCACGTTTCGGCGTGCGCTGCAGTGCCTGTCGGCCGCCGGCGCTGAACTGGTCGAGCTGGCGGTGCCCGAGTTCGACGAGCTCGCGGCCATCAATGCCGCGGGCGGCTTCAGCGCCGCCGAATCATGGGCGTGGCACGCCGAGCTGATCGAACGCAGCGGCAGCGGCTACGACCCACGCGTGCTCAAGCGCATCCTGCGCGGCAAGGACTTCACGGCGCGCGCCTACCTCACGCTGCAGGCGCAGCGGGCCGACTGGCAACGCCGCGTGGCGGTGCGCCTGGGCGAGTTCGACGGCTGGCTCATGCCGACCGTGCCGCTGGTGGCGCCGCGCATCGAGGCCCTCGAAACCGACGAGGCCCAGTACGCCACCGTCAACGCCGCGATGCTGCGCAACCCCTCCATCGTCAACTTCATGGACGGCTGCGCCATCTCCTTGCCGTGCCACGCGGCCGGCGAAGCGCCCGTGGGCCTGAGCCTTGCAGGCCTGCCGATGCGCGATGCCGCGCTGCTCGCGTGGGCTGCCGACATCGAACGCGCCCTACGCGCCACCGCCGATTGACCCGTCTGCCAACCCTCAAGAAACTCCGG
Organism: Variovorax sp. RO1; assembly: GCF_002849325.1. Lineage (NCBI taxonomy): Bacteria > Pseudomonadati > Pseudomonadota > Betaproteobacteria > Burkholderiales > Comamonadaceae > Variovorax > Variovorax sp. RO1. The sequence continues at coordinate 352,651 of NZ_PKMT01000003.1, read as the reverse complement.
AGAACTTTATGACCCAGCGCTTCCGTTTCCCGCTCGCCTCATTCGCCTGTTTTGTCGCCGGCCTTGCGTGCATCGTGCCCGTCGCCCACGCGCAGGACGCCTATCCGTCCAAGCCGATCCGCATGGTCGTGCCGTTCCCACCGGGCGGCAGCATCGACATGACGGCGCGCCTGGTCGGCCAGAAGCTCTCGACGGCGCTGGGCCAGCCCGTGCTGGTGGACAACCGTCCCGGCGCCAGCGGCAACATTGGCATGGACTACGTCGCCAAGGCCCCCAAGGACGGCTACACCTTGCTGATGGTGCACACCGGCCTGGCTTCCAACGCCCACATGTTTGCGAAGCTGCCCTACGACCCGATCAAGGACCTGGCGCCCGTGATCCGCGTGGCCGACCAGCCCAACGTGCTCATCATGAATCCCAAGTGGTCGTTCAAGAACGTCGGCGAGCTGGTGGCCTATGCCAAGGCCAACCCCGGCAAGCTCAGCGTCGGCACCTCGGGCGTGGGCGGCCCGCAGGACGTGGCTGCGCGCCGCTTCATGCAGATGACCGGCACCGACTTGCTCAACGTGGCCTACAAGGGCGGGGCGCCCGCGCTGTCCGACCTGGTCGGCGGGCAGATCGACATGATGTTCGAGACCTCGCCGACCGCCGTGCCCTACGCCAAGAGCGGCAAGCTGAAGGCGCTGGCGGTCACGGGCGACAAGCGCGTTTCGACCTTGCCCGACGTGCCGACGGTGGCCGAATCCGGCGTGCCGGGTTACCGGTTCATGGGCTGGGTCGGCCTGGTGGCGCCGGCCGGAACCCCGGCACCGATCATCGCCAAGCTCAACGAGCAGGTGCAGGCGCTGCTCAAGAACGCCGACACGCAGAAGCAGTTCACCGACCTCAGCCTCGAGGTCATTGGCGGCTCGGCGGCGGACTTCACGGGTTTCGTGCGCAAGGAGTCGAACGACTACGCCCGGTTCGTGAAAGACTTCAACATCACGCCCCAATGACAAGGGTGCAGGGCGAGCCCTTCCGAGAGAACTTGCGCACGAAGCGCGAGGCGTGAAATGCAAGGCACCGCGTGGCCTGCCAAGGTCTATCACGCGGTGCCCGAAACTCTCAGGTGAATGATGGAAGGCGACTCCGCGAAAGCGGCGCGGAGGGCCTTCGCAGGCAAGCCTAAGCTGCGCAGCTGACCTCTGGTGCGGCCGGGTCAGGCGGAATGATCGGCGCAATGGTCGTCGGCTCGGGGGCGATCGGAAGAAAGCCGCCGTTGCCGCCGCCGCCACTGCCGCCGCAGGCGGTCATGGCAAGACTCAGAAGCAGCATGGACGCAAGCCGCGCGGATGTCAGGGAATGGAATTGCATGGTGGTTCCAGATTTGAAATGTGTGGCGGGCACCGGTCAGACGGCTTTCGACTTCGGCGGGCAAGGCAGCGGTGCGTCCTTGGCCAGCACTTCGAGGAAGACCGCGTCGGGCGGGCCCGCCTTGTCCTTCTGGTTGGTGCCTTGCACGTAGATCAGGTGCTTGCCGGGCGCGAGCATCGAGGTGTCGATGACGCCGGACACTGCGACCTTTGGCCCGCTTCCGAAGGCTGCATTGGCGGCGGCGCTGAGCGGAATGGCCTTGGCACCGGCGTCCCACGGCAGCACATTGATGTAGGCGTTGGCTGCCTTGATGGGCTGGGGGTCGTGCTTGGTGACCGGTTGGTTCCCAACGATACTGAAACCCTCGTTGTACAGATAACGGTCATCGTCGATGGTGGCGGTGAGCGTGACCGACTCACCTTGTCTTACCACGGTGGCTGAGACCTTCAGATCTGCTGCATCGGGGCCAAGCGGTAGTTGGTAAGGCGCTTTCAACGTGCGTGCCGCATACCGCAAGGAAGCCACATTCTGCGGGTAGGTTTCATTCTCGAAGGTGTCGCAAGGCTCATAGAAGGATTTGCCCAGTTCGATCGTGAATGACGGCGCACCGAGTTCTCCATAAATGGCATCCATGGCTGTGCCGTCGGTGTCGTAGAAGATCATCTGCGTTGCCTGATATCCGTTGTACCAAGCGATGCGTTGGCCGAGTGCCGACATGCCGTCGTCATTCACGGTTTGCGAATTGCCGCCAAGGGAGTCGCGCCGAATGCCCCATGGCCACAGGACCAGCTTCGCAGCACTGTGGAGATCGATGTACAGGCCTTCATAGTCGTTCGGAGCGCCGGTTGCGAAGTCGTCGACTGCGGCTGTGCGTCTGTCCTGCAAGACGCCTCCTTCGAAGTTGCCGTCCTGTTGGCGCGTACCGGCGACGTATTGGACGATGGCTGCGGTTTCCGGCTCCGAGCCCGCAGACTTTCCCCGAAAATCTGCGTTGCAACGGTCGCCACTGGACCCTTGACCTGCAGTGCTGTTCCATCCGAAGGGGAAGTTGCGGTTCAGGTCAACGCCCGAATTGACGGGACGGGTGGCGCAGTAGCCGTCGACGAGATTCACGTTCTTGCGCCAACTTCCCACAGTCTGTTCGGCCAGCTTGCGGCCGTCAGGGTTCGCATGCAGGATGAAATGGAATTCGTTGTTGTTGAGCAGCCAGGTTGCCGTTGGATCGGCGCCGTAGTTCTTGACCAGCCATTCCGCAAATCGTGTAGAGATCTCGGCAGGCGTGTATTCGCGTGCATGAATCGACGACGTGGTCACCATGCGCGGCACCTTCTTGTCACCGATGGTCCTTTGATTGCCAATGACGACCGCGCGTAGCGAGTTACCGGTACTGTCTGGAAGAAGATCGAAGTCGATCAGACTGGTGACGCTCTGCGGGAGGTATTTGATGAGCAGATTCCGGAAGGAAAGAAGCTGTGTTTGCACCCAGGTTTTGCCAACGGGAGCAACGCGAATCAGATTCGGGTATTGCGTCGCCAGTGTATCGATATCGAAATTTGATTTTTCTACGGTGCGGTAGCAAGCGGCCTGTCCATTAAATAATGGTGCGTCGGATTTTTCAACGGACGTTTTTTCATTGCCAGATGGCTGTTGAAATTCAGATTTTTTTTGGCTAATTTGTCTGCGTTGACTTTGGAATTCTTTAATTTTCTGAGATTGCGCGACGTCAACCTCGGTCCTGAAACCGGAGGCACGCAATTGCTCCAATTCATGCGCGCTGATTTCTACCCTCACAGTCTTGCCGGGCTCATCGATTCGCATGTGATCGATGAAGTGAGACAAGCGCTGGATGTCGTCACGTGATTCGTACGATACGCGCACAGACAGTATCTGGTCTTGCGCGGACGCGTCCGGTGATGGAATGGGACTGACAGTGGTATTCTGAGCAAAAGCCACGGCAGTGGAAAAAATCAATCCACTGATTGCCACGCAAATAGATTTTTTGCGTAGCAGATTCGATGAAGCGCTATGGGTCACTGTTGTCTTCCCTGAAGGGTTGAATGGGAGTGCCAGTTGGTGCAAAAATCAAAAAAGAAATTCTCACCAAGGTGGCGGCGGCGAGGCAGTCTAGGCATTGATTCATATTCATTTATTGGTGATTTCCCTCAATTTGATTGCCTTTGGAGGCAAAATTAACAATTGATCTGTTTTGGATATTGTCTTTTCAATATTCATAAAGATCATTTTAAATTAACTGTTAATTAATTGTTTCTTAGGATTCGGTTTTTGGGGCAAGGATTCGCGGATTTTTCGATCGCCGCGCGCAGGGCAACCTGCTGCAACTGCAACTGCAACAGACAAAAGAAAAGGGGACCGTGTTCAACACGGTCCCCTTGCATGGGATCAGCTGGCCTGCGGGCTCAACCGATGGGAGGTCGGCCTTCAGGCCGTGGCATCGGGCCGCGAAGCCCGGTGCCTGCTGCTTACTCGACCTTGGCCTTTGCGCGCAGCTCTTCCTGGTACTTCTGCAGGCGCTGCTGTTGCAGTTGCTGCGTGATCTGCGGCTTCACTTCTTCGACCTTCGGCAGTTGAGCCTGGCGGATGTCGTCGACGCGGATGATGTGATAGCCGAACTGGGTCTTGATCGGGGCAGGGGTGGTCTCGCCCTTCTTGAGCTTGATCATCGCTTCCGAAAACTCGGGCACGAAGCTGGCGGGGTTGGCCCAGTCGAGGTCGCCACCGTTGGCGCCCGAACCCGGGTCCTTGCTCTGCTTCTTGGCGATGTCTTCGAACTTGGCGCCCTTCTTCAGGTCGGCCATGATCTTCTTGGCCTGGTCTTCGGTCTCGACCAGGATGTGGCGGGCCTTGAATTCCTTGCCGCCGTTGGCTGCCACGAACTTGTCGTATTCGGCCTTCACGTCGGCATCGGACACCGCGTTGGTCTTGCGGTAGTTCTCGAACAGCGCGCGGATCAGGATGGCCTGGCGGGCGAGTTCGAGCTGGTTCTTGTAGTCCTCGGTGGCGTCGAGGCCTTGCTTCTGCGCTTCCTGCATGAACACTTCACGCGCCACGATTTCCTCGCGCAGCTGGTTTTGCATTTCAGGCGTCACCGGGCGGCCGGCGGCAGCCAGCTGTTGGGCCAGGACGTCCATGCGGGCCTTGGGCACCGCCTTGCCGTTGACGATGGCGGCGTTCTGCGCCAGGGCCGTCAGGGGGAGTGCACCGATCAGCGCTGCGGCCGCAACGGCCTGCAAGATGTGTTTTTTCATGAAATGAATATCAGGCTGGAGAGGAAATGCGCGTGTAGGAAAAGGCGCGGGAAAGAAAGCAGGAATCAGGAGGAAAGAAGGAGAGGGTGGGCGGCCGCGGTGAACGCGGCAAGCAACCGATTGGACGACTCAGAGCACCTCGATGGCGATGGCGTGCAGACCCTGTGCGATAAAAACTTGGAGGGCATCATACACAAGCCGATGCCGCGCCACGCGGGGCTTTCCGTCGAACAGCGGGGAGGCGATGCGCACCCGGAAATGGGTGCCGTAGCCCTCGGCGTTGGCGCCCGCATGGCCCGCATGGGAGGCGCTTTCGTCGATCACTTCGAGCTGCGTGGGCGCAAGCGTCGCGCGCAGCGCCGCTTCGAGCGCGGCCACGGTGGGCAGGGGAAAGGTGGTGGCGTCGGTCATGCGGTCGGCTTGTCTTCTTTGAGGTGCGGCGCGATGTACAGGCCCTGTGCCACCAGGAAGACGATCGGGAACACATAGCCCCAGAGCTTGAAGTTGACCCAGGCCTCGGTCGTGAAGTACGCCGCCACGTAGCCGTTGATGAGCGCCATGAAGAGGCAATAGCCGATCCACGCCACATTGAGCCGGCCCCAGATGCGCTCGGGCAGCTCGAGCTGCGCGCCCAGCAGCATCTTCAGGAAGTTCTTCTTCAGCGCCCACAGCGCCACCGCCAGTGCGATCGCCATGGCGCCGTACAGCACCGTCGGCTTCCACTTGATGAAGCGGTCGTCGTGCAGCACCAGCGTGAGCGTGCCGAACAGCAGGATCAGCACCAGCGTGGCCTTCTGCATCGCCTGCAGCTTGCGTTCCATGGCGTAGATGACGGCCATCTGCACCACGGTGGCGGCCATGAGCACGCCGGTGGCGGTGTAGATGTCGGCGAACTTGTAGGCGCCGAAGAACAGCAGGATCGGGAAGAAGTCGAGGAGCAGTTTCATTTCTTTTGGAAGTCGAGCGACGCCGAGTTCATGCAGTAGCGCAGGCCGGTTTCGGTGGGGCCGTCGGGGAACACGTGGCCCAGGTGGGCGCCGCAATTGGCGCACACGTTTTCGGTGCGCACCATGCCGTGCGAACGGTCGACGATGTTGCGGATGGCGCCCGGCACGGCTTCTTCGGAGAAGCTGGGCCAGCCGCAGCCGGCGTCGAACTTGGTGGCCGCTTCGAACAGCTTGGCGCCGCAGCAGATGCAGTGGTAGGTGCCGTCGTCCCAGTGGGCTTCGTACTTGCCGGTGAAGGGGCGTTCGGTGGCGGCGTGGCGCGTCACCTCGAAGGCGGCGGGTTCGGCGCCCTTTTCAGCGAGCAGGGCTTTCCATTCGGCGTCGGTTTTCTGTACGGGCGTGGTCATGATGAGCAGCTGATTTCGATCGTGGAGGCCCAGTCGGGCGGAAAGCCGGCGTAGTCGTCGGCACCAGGGTGTTCTTCACATGGGGTTTGGAGCAGCGTCAGCAAGGTTGCCACACCCGCGTGGTCCTTTTGCTGACTGGCTTCGATGGCCTGCTGGCCCAGGTGGTTCCGCAGCACGAACTTGGGGTTCGATTGGAGCATCAAATCGGCCGCATCCGACCGCGCGGTCTGCGCGTGCCGCTCTGAAAAAGAGAGCATCCAGGCATCGAAGCCGGCCCGGTCGAGGAAGAGGTCGCGCACCGGCTCCATGTTGCCGTCGGCCATGTGGTTCGACAGTCGGCGCCAGAAGATGGTGTGGTCGACCTTTTCGGCCGCCATCAGCTTGAGCACGCCTTCGATCAGCGCACGGTCGCCCTCGGCGGGCGTGGTCAGGCCCAGCTTGGCGCGCATGCGGTCTTCAAAAGCATTCGGGAACACGGTCTTGTACGACTCCAGCGCGGCCACGGCGACTTCTTGGTCGCCGATGAGCGGCAGCAGCGCCTGCGCGAGGCAGAACAGGTTCCAGTAGGCGACGTTGGGCTGCTGGTTGAAGGCGTAGCGGCCCTGGGTGTCGCTGTGGTTGCAGATGTGGCGCGGGTCGAAGCCATCGAGGAACTGGAACGGCCCGTAGTCGATGGTGAGCCCGAGGATGCTCATGTTGTCGGTGTTCATCACCCCGTGGCAGAAGCCCACGGACTGCCACTGGGCGAGCAGGGCGGCGGTGCGCTCGCTCACGGCCTCGAGGAACGCCGCGTAGGCGTTGCCGTTGAAGCGCGCGGTGCTACGGCATTCGGGGTAGTAGCGGTCGATGACGTAGTCGGCCAGCGCGCGCAGCTCGTCTTCGCGCTGGTTGGCGGCGAAGTGCTCGAAGTGGCCGAAGCGCACGAAGCTCGGCGCCACGCGGGTCACGACGGCGGCGCTTTCGGCGGTCTCGCGGTAGATGGGGGCATCGGAGCCGGTCACGCACAGCGCGCGCGTGGTCGGAATGCCCAGGCCGTGCATGGCCTCGCTGCACAGGAACTCGCGGATGCTCGAACGCAGCACGGCACGGCCATCGCCGCCGCGCGAGTAGGGCGTGCGCCCCGCGCCCTTGAGCTGCACCTCGAGCCCGCCCTCGGTCTCGCCGAGCAGGATCGCCCGCCCGTCGCCCAGCTGCCCGGCCCAGACGCCGAACTGGTGGCCGCTGTAAACGGTGGCAATAGGCCGCGTGCCGGCGACCGGCAGGCTGCCTGTGAGCGCGGCGAGCGTGGTGTCCGAGTCGCGCCAGCCCGGCGGCAGGCCCAACTGGCGCGCCACGGCGTCGCTGTGGCACACCCAGTACGGGTCGGGCAGCGGCGTGGGGCGCAGTTCGGTGAAAAAGGCGGGGCCCAGCGTCGAGAAGCCGGGCTTCCAGCGCAGGCCCAGGTCGGCGACCGGGGTGTCTTCGGCTAACAAGCTCATGCCGGGATTGTCCGGCAGCCCACGAAACCCCGGGCCGCAGAGGCCATCGGGGACGTGGGGTGGATACCTTCGATCAGTTCAGCAGCGCGCCGCGCAGCGCCCCGGCGCCGTCGAGCGCGAGGCTGGCGCGGTACTGGGCCGGCGGCAGGCCGAACCAGCGCTTGCAGGCGCGAAAGAAGTTGCTGACGTCCACGAAGCCCAGCCGGTCGGCCACGTCCGCGAGCGTGTGGCGCTGTTCGGCCAGGTACTGCTTGGCGAGTTCGCGGCGCGTGCGGTCGAGCAGCGCCTGGAACGACACCGACTCTTCCTGCAAGCGGCGCTGCAGGGTGCGGTCGGCCAGCCCGAGGCCCGAGGCCACGTCCTGGCGGCGCGGCTCGCCGTGCTGCAGCCGGCGCGCGATCTCGGCGCACACCAGGCTGGCGGTGGTGGTCTGGCCCAGCAGGTTGAGCTGGTCGTCGAGCAGGTGCTCCTGCATCTCGCCCAGCGCCGCGTGGTGGGTCGGCAGCGGCATCGTCATGTCGGCCGACGACAGCAGCAGGCGGTTGGCGGGCGCGTTGAAGCGGATCTCGCAGCCGAAGGCCTCGCGGTGCAGCCGGTCGTTGGCCGGCGGCGGGTAGACGAACTCCATGGCCAGCGGTTGCAGCTCGCGCCGCGTGAGCCACTGGCACTGCATGAAGACGGTGAGCAGGGCGTACTCGACGCGCTGGCGCGGAATCGGCAGCGTGCCGCCGGTGTGCTCCATGACCATCCAGCAGCCGCGCGCGTCGGACTGCAGCGAGAAGGCGGTGGCGTCGGAGATCACGGCCATGTAGCGCGTGAGCCGGGTGAGCGCCGCGCCCAGGTTGGGGCTGCAGGCCATGGCGTGGCCCACGGTGCCCAGTTTGCTGTGCGTGGCGGCCAGGTCGCGGTCCAGGCCCAGCGTGGGCCGGCCGGCGTGCGCCACGGCCACCTGCCACAGCACTGAGATCTCGTCGACCGGGAAGCGCGCGTTCTGGCGGTGCAGGGAATCAGGGTCGAAGCCGGCGTCGCGCAGCAGCGAGGGCACGTGCAGCCCCTCGGCCTGGAACATCGACAGCACACCCTCCAGCCACGCGGCCGAGCTGGTGCGCAGCTCCGGCTGCGGGCAACCGGGGCGGCGCGACGGCCGGCGCGTATGGCGCGGCAGGGAGGCTTCTGAAGTCATTCGATTGGCTCGCTTGCGATAGCGGTGAAAACGGCGCCGGTTCCTAGAATTTTTCCAGTGCACAGCGGCCCCGCAGTATGGGCGGCGCGCACCGAGCCAGGAATTCCGATTAACCCGGTGTGGAGACAAAACATGAAGACAAAGACAACAGCACAAAACCAGGGTGCGGCAGGACAGACGGCGATGGCGCGCGCCATTGCAACGGTGGCCACGCTGGCCGCCGCGGCGGCGCTCGCGGCCTGTGGCGGCGGCTCGTCGGGGTCGCCAGGCTTCCCGATCCTGCCGCCTGCACCGGCGCCGGCACCGGCCCCCGCTCCAGCGCCCGCCGCCGACGGCCCCATGGTGCGCCAGACCACCGCCGGCAAGGTCGAGGGCGTGGACGACAGCGCCAAGACCGGCACCTGGTCCTGGAAGGGTGTTCCGTTCGCCCAGCCGCCGGTCGGCGCGCTGCGCTGGCGCGCACCGGTCGAGCCCGAGGCCTGGACCGGCATCCGCCCGGCCAAGGCCTTCGGCAATGCCTGCCTGCAGATTGGCCGGCTCTTCAGCCCCGGCACCAGCAACACCTACGACGCCACCATCGGCACCAACCTGGGCAAGCCGGTCGGCAGCGAAGACTGCCTGTTCGTCAACATCTGGCGTCCGGCCACCACCGACAAGAACCTGCCGGTGCTGTTGTTCATCCACGGCGGCAGCAATATCTCGGGCTACACGGCCGATCCGCTGTACGACGGCGCGGCGCTGGCCAAGGCCACCAACGCGGTGGTCATCACCGCCAGCTACCGGCTGGGCATCCTGGGCTTCCTGAACGTGCCGCAGCTGCGGCCGGGTGGCACGGCGGGCGACGACTCGGGCAATTTCGCGCTGCTGGACAACATGGCGGCGCTGCGCTTCATTCAAGGCAATGTCGCCAACTTCGGCGGCGACCCGGGCAACGTCACGCTGTCGGGCGAATCGGCCGGTGCGACCAACCTGCTGTCGGTGATGACCTCGCCGATGGCCAAGGGCCTGTTCCACAAGGCCTTCGAGATGAGCGGCGGCATTTCGCTCGCGACCAACCTGCCGGCAAGGACACTGCCTTCGCTGCAGCCGGTGTCGGTGTCGCTGACGCAGGGCCAGACGATCCTCGAAAAGCTGCTCGTCGCCGACGGCACCGTGGCCGACGACGCCGCGGCCAAGGTGTACATCGGCACGCGCACGCCGGCGCAGATCGCCGAGTACCTGCGTGCGCAGGAGGGCGGGGCGCTGCTGACCAAGGCCACTGCAGCCGGGCAGGGCAACGTTGCGCCCATTCCCGATGGCACGGTGTTGCCGGCGGACCCGATCGGCGCCATCGCGGCCGACAAGTACGTCAAGGTGCCCATGCTCGCGGGCAACACGCGCGACGAAGGCAAGCTCTTCGCGTCGCTGCTGGGATCGCTGGGCATCCCGGGCCTGAAGGCGGGCTGGATCGTCAAGGACGACGCACGCTTCTCGATGATGTTCAACTTCAACCCGGACGCCGCCCCCACGCTCACGGTGAACGACATCATCGATCCGTCCTACCTCCCGGTAGGCACGCCGGGCACGGGCTACAACGCGGCCACCGACATCGTCACGCAGGGCCTGTTCGGCGCCAACCGCGACAACCTGCTCAACACCATGAAGATGCGCCAGTCGAACATCTGGCACTACCGCCTCGACTGGTCGCAGGAGGCCGCGCCGTGGAACGACGTGTACGGCGCCGCGCACGCCTTCGACCTGCCGTTCGTGTTCGGCAATTTCGAGGGCTCGTTGCTCAGCAACGTGATGGGCGGCAAGGCCAACGAGAAGGGGCGCGTGGCGCTGTCGAAGGCCGTCATGGCCAGCGTCGGTGCCTTCATGCGCAACGGCGATCCGAACACGCCCGAATTGGGTGCGACGTGGGGAACGTGGCCTTCGCAGATGCTGTTGGATGCCACGCCGACGGCCGCCAAGATCACGCCGGTGACGGTCCCTTGAAGAGCCGCTTCGTTCAATCATGCAGTGCGGGTTTGTGTCATTGTGCAAGTGGCCGAAGCTTGCGTGAATCTCTCGTTCGCAAAGCTTTTTGAAGTCATTTCACATAGGAGTCCGTAGATGCTGGGTTTGATGCAAGACCAACCGCTTTTGATCTCGTCGCTGATCGAGTTCGTCGAGCGCCACAACGGCGACGGCGAGATCGTCTCGCGTCGTGTCGAGGGTGATATCCACCGCTGCACCTGGAGCGACATCGCATCGCGCGCCAGGCAGGTGGCCAACGCGCTGGACGGCGAGCAACTGCTGTTCAGCGACCGCATCGCCACCCTGGCCTGGAACGGCTACCGCCACCTGGAGCTGTACTACGGCGTGAGCGGCAGCGGCCGCGTGCTGCACACCATCAACCCGCGCCTGCACCCCGACCAGATCGCGTGGATCGCCAACCATGCCGAAGACCAGATCCTGTGCTTCGACCTGAGCTTCCTGCCGCTCGTGCAGGCGGTGCATGCGCGTTGTCCCACGATCCGGAAATGGGTTGCACTGTGTGATGCCGACAAGCTGCCGGCCGACAGCGGCGTGCCCAACCTCGTGAGCTACGAAGCCTGGATGGGCGCGCAGTCCACCGACTACGACTGGCCCACCTTCGACGAGAACTCGGCCTCGAGCATGTGCTACACGAGCGGCACCACGGGCAACCCGAAGGCCGCGCTGTACAGCCACCGCTCGACCATGCTGCATGCCTACGCCGCCGCGCTGCCCGACGTCATGCGCATCTCGGCGCAAGACTCGGTGCTGCCGGTGGTGCCGATGTTCCACGTCAACGCCTGGGGCATCCCGTACTCGGCCGCGCTGGTGGGCTGCAAGCTCGTGTTCCCGGGTCCGTCGCTGGACGGCAAGTCGGTGTACGAACTCATCGAAGCCGAAGGCGTGACCTTCGCGGCCGGCGTGCCCACCGTGTGGCAGATGATGCTGGGCCACATGCAGGCCAACGACCTGAAGTTCAGCAAGCTCAACCGCACCGTCATCGGCGGCTCGGCCTGCCCGCCGGCCATGATCACGGCGTTCCAGGAGAAGTTCAACGTCGAAGTGCTGCATGCCTGGGGCATGACCGAGATGAGCCCGCTGGGCACGCTGTGCACGCTGAAGAACAAGCACCTGTCGCTGCCCGCCGACGCGCAGCTGCAGATCCGCATGAAGCAGGGCCGCGCCATCTTCGGCGTGGACATGAAGATCGTCGACGGCAACGGCGACGAGCTGCCCTGGGACGGCAAGGCCTACGGCGACCTGTTGGTCAAGGGCCCCTGGGTCGTCAAGGAGTACTACAAGGGCGAGGGCGGCAACCCGCTGGTCGCCGACGGCGCGGGCCGGGGCTGGTTCCCCACCGGTGACGTGGCCACCATCGATGCCGAGGGCTACCTGCAGATCACCGACCGCAGCAAGGACGTGATCAAGTCCGGCGGCGAATGGATCAGCTCCATCGAGATCGAGAACATCGCCGTCGCGCACCCGGCCATTGCCATGGCGGCCTGCATCGGCGTGTTCCATCCCAAGTGGGACGAGCGTCCGATCATTGCCGTCGTGAAGAAGCCCGGCGCCGAAGTCACCCGCGAGGAGCTGCTGAAGTTCTACGAGGGCAAGACCGCCAAGTGGCAGATTCCTGACGACGTGGTGTTCGTCGAGGCCATTCCGATCGGCGCCACCGGCAAGATTCTGAAGACCAAGCTTCGCGAATTGCTCAAGGACTACAAGCTGCCGGGCCTCTGAAGCACGGCCAAAGCCCACCCGCACTGTCGCGCACGCGATAGGAAGGCTGCTTCGGCGGCCTTCCTTCCGGGCAATCCCTGTGCGGCGAAGAAAAGGGCGCTTGTACGCTGGCGTCCCCCGGCTCTTTCACTCAGGAGACTCTTCATGTACTTCGGTATCAAGTCAGTGGCAGCCTGTGCCATGTTGGTGAGCGTTTCAGCGTCCTTCGCCCAGAAGGGCGAGACCGTCAAGATCGCCTGGCTCGACCCGCTGTCGGGTCTCATGGCGGCCGTGGGCACCAACCAGCTCAAGACCACGCAGTTCCTGGCGGAGGAGTTCAACAAGAAGAATGCCTCGGGCGTGAAGTTCGAGATCATCGCGATCGACAACAAGCTCAGCCCGCAGGAGACCACCGCCGCGCTGCGCTCGGCGCAGGACCAGGGCGCGCGCTACATCACCCAGGGCAACGGCTCGGGCCCGGCGCTCGCGATCATCGACGCCGTCGAGAAGAACAATGCGCGCAATCCCGGCAAGGAACTGCTCTACCTGAACTACGCGGCGGTCGATCCCGACCTCACCAACAGCAAGTGCAGCTACTGGCACTTCCGCCTCGATGCCGACACCTCCATGAAGATGGAAGCGCTGACCACCTGGATGAAGGACCAGACCGACATCAAGAAGGTCTACATCCTCGGCCAGAACTACGCGCACGGCGTGCAGGTGTCCAAGTACGCCAAGGAAGACCTGAAGGTCAAGCGCCCCGACATCCAGATCGTGGGCGACGACCTGCACCCGCTCGCGCAGGTGCGCGATTTCTCGCCGTACATCGCCAAGATCAAGGCCTCGGGCGCCGACACCGTCATCACCGGCAACTGGGGCTCCGACCTCTCGCTGCTCATCAAGGCGGCCAACGACTCGGGGCTGGACGTCAAGTTCCTCACCTACTACGCACCGGGCGCCGGCACGCCCACGGCCATGGGCGCCACCTCGGCAGGCAAGGTCTACACCGTGGCCTATGCCCACTACAACATGGGCGGCGAAATCCAGAAGCTGCTGACCGGCTACAAGAAGAAGATGAACGACGACCTGACGCAGTCGTCGATCTATCACACGTTCGCACTGCTCGATGCCGCCTTCGTGCAGACCAAGTCGACCGACCCCGTCAAGGTGGCCGCGGCGCTCGAGGGCATGAAGATCAAGAGCTTCAACGGCGAGGTCGAGATGCGCAAGGCCGATCACCAGCTGCAGCAGGGCCTGTACATCTCGCGCTGGGAGAAGGCCAGCGCCAAGTACCCCTACGACGCCGAGAACACCGGCTACACCAACGTTCCCGTGAAGTATTACGAGTCGTATGTGGCGAGCACGCCCACGACCTGCCAGATGAAGCGCCCCTAGGCGTCTTTGTGAACGCATTTCCTACCCATCGGTAGAAGAAACCTACCGATGGGTAGCAAATCAGGAAATGCACTGTCGCCTGCGCGATAGATACGTGCCCTTGCCGCCCCTTTCTTACGGGCATTCCCTGAGGGGTGGGGTGGCAAAGACTTGTACGCTTGTGCAGCGTTTTTGATATCGGTTTGACCAGGAGATATAGATTGAAGTTTGCTCTGAAGATCGCTACCGCCGCCGTGCTCGCGGCAACTGCCGCCGGTGCATTTGCCCAGAAGGGTGAGACCGTCAAGATCGCGTGGCTCGACCCGCTGTCGGGCCTGATGGCGGCGGTCGGTACCAACCAGCTCAAGACCTTCCAGTTCCTGGCCGAAGAGTTCAACAAGAAGAACGTGGCCGGCGTGAAGTTCGAGGTCATCGGCATCGACAACAAGCTCAGCCCGCAGGAAACCACCGCCGCGCTGCGCTCGGCCATGGACCAGGGCGCACGCTACGTGGTGCAGGGCAACGGCTCCGGCCCGGCGCTGGCCATCATGGACGCGCTCGAGAAGCACAACGCCCGCAACCCGGGCAAGGAAGTCGTGTACTTCAACTACGCGGCCGTCGACCCTGACCTGACCAACAGCAAGTGCAGCTACTGGCACTTCCGCCTCGACGCCGACACCTCCATGAAGATGGAAGCGCTGACCACCTTCATGAAGGACCAGGCCGACATCAAGAAGGTCTACCTGATCAACCAGAACTACTCGCACGGCCAGCAGGTCTCGAAGTACGCCAAGGACAACCTCAAGACCAAGCGCCCCGACGTGCAGATCGTCGGCGACGACCTGCACCCGCTGGCCCAGGTGCGCGACTTCGCGCCCTACATCGCCAAGATCAAGGCTTCGGGTGCCGACACGGTCATCACCGGCAACTGGGGTTCCGACCTCGCGCTGCTCATCAAGTCGGCCAACGACGCAGGCCTGAACGTCAAGTTCTACACCTACTACGCCGTGACCAACGGCACGCCGACCGCCATGGGCGCGGCCTCGGACGGCAAGGTCTACATGGTGGGCTACAGCCACTACAACGCGCCGGGCCCGATCGCGCCGATGATGAACGAGTTCAAGAAGCGCTTCAACGAAGACCTGTACACGACGTCGCCGTACACCGTGTACGCGATGCTCGCCGAAGCCTTCGTGCGCACCAAGTCGACCGACCCCGTCAAGGTGGCCGCCGCCATGGAAGGCATGAAGTTCAAGAGCTTCAACGGCGACGTCGAGATGCGCAAGTCCGACCACCAGCTGCAGCAGGGCCTGTGGATCACGCGCTGGCAGAAGGCCGACGCGAAGAGCCCGTACAGCCCGGAAAACACCGGCTACACGCTGGCACCGGTCAAGTACTACGAGCCCTACGTCTCGAGCACGCCCACGTCGTGCCAGATGAAGCGACCCGGCGGCGCCTCCTGATCGGCGTCTGATCGCCCCCTGACCGGTCGAGGCCCGACTTCAACACTCGGGCCTCTTTCTTTTTCAACCGACACGGAAGACCGATGAACGTCGAATTCTTCGTCATCTCACTGCTCAACGGCGTCAGCTACGGCTTGCTGTTGTTCATGCTGAGCTCTGGCCTTACGCTGATCTTCAGCATGATGGGTGTGCTCAACTTTGCACACGCCAGCTTCTACATGCTGGGCGCCTATTTCGCCTACACCCTGTCGGGCCTCGTCGGCTTCTGGCCGGCCCTCATCCTGTCGCCGCTGCTGGTGGGCGCACTGGGGGCGGCCTTCGAGCGCTACAGCCTGCGCCGGGTCCACAAGTTCGGCCACGTGCCCGAGCTGCTGGTGACCTTCGGCCTTTCGTACCTCATTCTCGAGCTGGTCCAGCTGGTCTGGGGCCGCTCCACGGTGCCCTACGGCCTGCCCGAAGCACTGCAGGGCCCGCTCTTCACGCTGTACGGCACGCAGTTCCCCAAGTCGCGCTCGTTCATCATGCTGGTGGCGATGCTGATGCTGGTGTCCGTGTGGCTGCTGCTCACGCGCACCCGCATCGGCCTGGTGATCCAGGCGGCGCTGAAGCACCCCGACATGGTCGAGGCGCTGGGCCACAACGTGCCGCGCGTGTTCATGCTGGTGTTCGGCGGCGGTGCCGCGCTCGCCGGCCTGGCGGGCGTGATCGGCGGCAACACCTATGTCACGGAGCCGGCCATGGCCGGTTCGGTCGGCACCATCATCTTCGTGGTGGTGGTCGTCGGCGGCATGGGCTCGCTGGCGGGCGCCTTCCTGGCGTCGCTGCTGATCGGCATCATCCAGACCTTCGCCGTGGCGCTGGACCACTCGCTGGCCACCGCGCTGCAGGCACTGGGCGTGGCCGTGACCGACCAGACCTTCGGCTACGAGCTGCTCAAGCTCACGATCTCGCAGGTCGCGCCGATCCTGCCGTACCTGTTCCTCGTGCTGATCCTCATCTTCCGCCCGAAGGGTCTTCTGGGCACCCGGGAGGACTGACACCATGACCACCGCAACCACCACTTCCCCGACCCCGACGCGGTACTACCGCTTCA
The DNA here is from genome assembly GCF_002849325.1 of Variovorax sp. RO1. Classification (NCBI taxonomy): domain Bacteria; kingdom Pseudomonadati; phylum Pseudomonadota; class Betaproteobacteria; order Burkholderiales; family Comamonadaceae; genus Variovorax; species Variovorax sp. RO1. The sequence goes on along the minus strand of NZ_PKMT01000003.1, from coordinate 336,370 downwards.
AGCCCTGGAACATCGGGCGCTACCTGATCTGGGCGCTGTTCGCGCTGGTGCTGATCATCTCGCCGTTGCTGTTCAAGAGCAGCCTGGCGCTGACGATGCTCTCGCAGATGGGCTACCTGATCATCATCTGCCTGAGCTACAACATCCTGCTGGGGCAGGGCGGCATGCTGAGCTTCGGCCATGCCGTCTACACCGGCCTGGGCTCGTTCATCGCCATCCATGCGATGAACCTGGCGACCAAGGGCGGCCCGACGATTCCGCTGGTGCTCATTCCGCTCGTCGGCGGTCTGGCGGGGATGTTCTTCGCCATCCTGCTGGGCTTCGTGACCACCAAGAAGTCGGGCACCACCTTTGCCATGATCACCATGGGCATCGGCGAGCTCGTGGCCTCGATGGCGCTGATGTTCCCCAGCTTCTTCGGCGGCGAGGGCGGCATCACCACCGACCGCGTGTACGGCCCGACCTTCTTCGGCTTCAACTTCGGTTCGCAGATCCAGGTGTACTACCTGATCGCCGCGTACTGCTTCGTGTGCACCGCGCTCATGTATGCCTTCACCGGCACGCCGCTGGGCCGCATGCTGAACGCGGTGCGCGACAACCCGGAGCGCGTGGAGTTCATCGGCTACAACACGCAGCGCGTGCGCTACTTCGCGTTCATCATCGCGGGCTTCTTCGCCGGCATCGGCGGCGGCCTGGCCTCGATCAACTTCGAGATCGTGAATGCGGCCGACAGCCTGAACGCCATCCGCTCGGGCGGCTACCTGCTGTTCACCTTCCTGGGTGGCGCGGTGTTCTTCTTCGGGCCGATCATCGGCGCGGTGCTGCTGGTGTTTGCCTCGATCCTGCTGTCCGAACTGTCGAAGGCCTGGCAGCTGTACTTCGGCCTGGTGTTCGTGTTCATGGTGATGTTCGCCCCGGGCGGCATCGCGAGCCTGATCATGATGAACCTGCGCGTGGCCAAGTTCGGCAAGTTCAACCGTTTCTGGGGCCTGTACGCCGCGCTCGCCGTGGCACTGGTGCCGGTCGTCATCGGTGCGGCAGCGTTGATCGAGATGATCTATCACATCCAGCTCAACGCGGCGATGGGCCCGGACCTGAAGTTCTTCGGCACCATGCTGAACACGGCGGGCATGAGCAGCTGGCTCGGCGCCATCGCGATCCTGGCCATCGGCCTGGCCGTGCTCGAGGTGGCCCGGCGCCGCTTCGTGCGGGTCTGGGGCCAGGCGCAGGAAGAGATCGAAGCAGAAATCAAACGTCGGGAGGCGGCGTAAATGAGCGCGCAATACGCATTGGAACTGAAGGCGCTGCGCAAGAATTTCGGCAAGACCGAAATCATCCGCGGCGTGGACCTGGCGGTGAAGGCCGGCGAACGCATCGCCGTGATCGGGCCGAACGGCGCGGGCAAGTCGACGCTGTTCAACCTGATCAGCGGGCGGCTCACGCCCACCAGCGGCGAGGTGCTGCTCAACGGCCAGCGCATCGACGGCAAGAAGCCTTACGAAATCAACCGCCTGGGGCTGTCGCGCAGCTTCCAGATCACCAACATCTTCCCGAAGCTCAGCGTCTTCGAGAACCTGCGCTGCGGCGTGCTGTGGAGCCTGGGCTACAAGTACACCTTCCTGCGCTTTCTCTCGAACCTGGACGACGCCAACGCGCGCACCGAAGAGCTCATCAAGCAGATCGGCCTGGAGCGCAAGCGCGACGTGCATGCGGTGAACCTCACCTATGCCGAACAGCGCGCGCTCGAGATCGGCGTGACGATTGCGGGCGGCTCCGGCGTCATCCTGCTGGACGAGCCCACGGCCGGCATGAGCAAGACCGAGACCTCGCACTTCATCTCGCTCATCAAGCACGTCACCGTCGGCAAGACGCTGTTGACGGTGGAGCACGACATGGGCGTGGTCTTCGGGCTGGCCGACAAGATCGCCGTGGTGGTCTACGGCGAAGTCATCGCCTTCGACACGCCCGCGGCAGTTCGGGCCAATGCGCGGGTTCAAGAGGCGTATCTGGGGTCCTCTGTGGCCGATGCACAGGGAGCGGGACACTGACATGCTGAAGCTTCACGACATCCACGCCTACTACGGCAAGAGCCATGTGCTGCATGGCGTTTCCTTCGACGTTCGCCCGGGCGAAATCGTGGCCCTGCTGGGTCGCAACGGCTCGGGCCGCTCGACCACTGCCAAGGCCATCATGGGCCTGGTGCATGCCGAAGGCACGCTGCAGTGGAAGGGCAACGACATCCTGCGTCGCAAGGCCTACGAGATCGCGCACATGGGCATCGGCTACGTGCCCGAAAACCGCGAGATATTCCCGAAGCTCACGGTGCACCAGAACCTGCTCTTGGGGCAGAAGGGCACGGGCAAGGGCAGCCGCTGGCAGTTCGACGACATGTACACCATGTTCCCGCGCCTGAAAGAGCGCCAGCACACCGAGGCCGGCGTGCTCTCGGGCGGCGAGCAGCAGATGCTCACGCTGTGCCGCACGCTCATGGGCGACCCCGACCTGATCATCATCGACGAGCCCACCGAAGGCCTTGCGCCCAAGATCGTCGAGCTGGTGGGGCAATACCTGCGCACGCTGAAGGACAAGGGCATCTCGGTGCTCCTCATCGAGCAGAAGCTCACCATCGCGATGCAGATTTCGGACCGCGCGCTCGTCATGGGCCACGGCAGCATCGTGTTCGACGGAACGCCCGACAGCCTGCGCGCCGACGGCAACACCCGCCGGGAGTGGCTGGAAGTCTGATCCAGCCGGGAGTCCGGGCTACGCCCCGGATTCCCCTTGTCCCGACAGCGACTGCGTGCCATTGTTGCGTCGCGCAAAACGCCTAGAATCTTCGAAAAAGAACACTCGTGCTTTTTCTTCTTTTTCTTCACACACCAAGGAACGCAGCATGACGGCTGAATACAAAGTGCTCGGCGATGTCGCCGTGATCACCCTGACCAACCCGCCGGTCAACGGTCTCGGCTTCTCGACACGCATCGGCATCACCGACGGCCTGTCCAAGGCCAATGCCGACAACGCCGTCAAGGCCATCGTCATCACCGGCGCCGGCAAGGCGTTCTCGGGCGGTGCGGACATCAAGGAATTCGGCACGCCCAAGGCGCTGCAAGAGCCCAACCTGCTGAGCGTGATCCTCTCGCTCGAAGCCTCTCCCAAGCCCGTCGTCGCAGCCATCCACTCCGTGTGCATGGGCGGCGGCCTTGAGCTGGCGCTCGGCTGCCACTACCGCGTGGCCGCTCCGGGCACCAGCGTGGCACTGCCTGAAGTCAAGCTCGGCCTGCTGCCGGGCGCCGGTGGCACGCAGCGCCTGCCGCGCGTGCTCGGCGTGGAAACCGCCCTGAACATGATCGTCAGCGGCGAGCCGGTGAAGAGCGAACTGCTCGCCAGCCTGCCGGGCCAGAAGCTGTTCGACAAGCTGGCTGCGTCGGCCGAATCGGTGTTCGACGAAGCCGTCGAATTTGCCAAGTCGGTCGCTGCCAAGGGTGGCGAGCTGCCGCTGGTGCGCAACCTGCCGTGCAAGCACCCGCAAGGCGATGCCTACTTCCAGTTCGCGAAGAACATGGTCGGCGGCATGTCGAAGAACTACCCCGCGCCGCTGAAGTGCGTCGATGCCGTGCAGGCCGCGACCAAGATGAAGTTCGACGACGGCATGGCCGAAGAGCGGCGTCTCTTCACTGCGCTGATGTTCACGCCCGAATCGCTGGCCCTGCGCCACCTGTTCATGGCCGAGCGCGCCGCGAGCAAGATTCCTGACGTGCCCGAAGACACGCCCAAGCGCGACATCAAGGCCGTGGGCGTGATCGGCGCCGGCACCATGGGCGGCGGCATCTCGATGAACTTCCTGAACGCGGGCATCCCCGTCAAGATCCTCGAGATGAAGCAAGAGGCGCTCGACCGCGGCATTGCCACCATCAAGAAGAACTACGAAGCCCAGGTCAAGAAGGGCAAGCTCAAGCAGGACAAGTACGAGCAACGCATGGCGCTGTTGAGCACCACGCTGAGCTACGACGACCTGAAGGACGCCGACCTCATCATCGAAGCCGTGTTCGAAGAAATCGGCGTCAAGGAAAAGGTCTTCAAGGAACTCGACCGCGTCGCCAAGAAGGGCGCCATCCTGGCTTCCAACACCTCGACGCTCGACGTCGACAAGATCGCCTCCTTCACCGACCGTCCGCAAGACGTGGTCGGCATGCACTTCTTCAGCCCCGCCAACGTGATGAAGCTGCTCGAAGTGGTGCGCGGCAAGGCCACGTCCAAGGACGTGCTGGCCACCGTGATGGCCATCGGCAAGAAGATCAAGAAGACCTCGGTCGTGTCGGGCGTGTGCGACGGCTTCATCGGCAACCGCATGATCGAGCAGTACAGCCGCCAGGCCGGCTTCCTGCTGGACGAAGGCGCGACGCCGCAGCAGGTCGACAAGGCCGTCGAGAAGTTCGGCTTTGCCATGGGTCCGTTCCGCATGGGCGACCTGGCCGGCAACGACATCGGCTGGGCCATTCGCAAGCGCCGCGCCACCGAGCGCGCCGACATGAAGTACAGCCGTACGGCCGACAAGCTCTGCGAACTGGGCCGCTTCGGCCAGAAGACCGGGGCAGGGTGGTACGACTACCAGGCCGGCAAGCGCGACGCCATTCCGTCGGAACTCGTCAACAAGATGATCGAGGACCACCGCAAGGAACTGGGCATCACGCCGCGCAAGATCTCCGACACGGAAATCGTGCAGCGCCTGGTGTTCGCCCTCGTCAACGAAGGCGCGCACATCCTGGAAGACGGCATTGCCTCCAAGTCGGGCGACATCGATATGGTGTACCTCACCGGCTACGGCTTCCCGATCTACCGCGGTGGCCCGATGCACTACGCCTCGCAGGTCGGCCTGTACAACGTGGCCGAAACGATGAAGCGCTTTGCGCAGAACCCGCGCGACGACGCCGAGTTCTGGCAGCCCGCACCGCTGATCCAGAAGCTGGTGGCCGAAGGCAAGTCCTTCAGCTGAGACTGAACTGAACCCAGGATCAAGACCGCCCATGTTGAAACGCATCTTCCTCGGGCTGCTGCTGGTGCTCCTGGCACTCGTGGCGGCCGTGGCGGTCAAGACCTGGACCACGCCATCGCAGCAACTCGCGGTGGCGCCCGCACCCAAGCTGGACATCGATCTGCAGGCAGCCGCCAAACGGCTGTCCACGGCGATCACGTTCCGCACGGTGTCGAGCATGGACGACTCGGCGGCCAACGCGGCCGAGTTCGACAAGCTCCACGCTTATCTCGAACAGCAGTACCCCAAGGTCCACGCCACCCTGAAGAAGGAAGTCGTGGGCAACAAGGCGCTGCTCTACACATGGACCGGCACCGACCTGTCCGCCAAACCCATCGCGCTGATGGCGCACCAGGACATGGTGCCCATCGCCCCCGGCACTGAAAAAGCCTGGACGGTCGACCCCTTCGCCGGCGAGATCAAGGACGGTTTCGTCTGGGGCCGCGGCACGCTCGACAACAAGAGCAATCTTTTCGCGCAGATGGAAGCCATCGAGCTGCTCATCGGCGCCGGCTTCAAGCCGAAGCAGACTGTCTACCTGGTGATGGGCGACGACGAAGAGGTGAGCGGCCTGCGCGGTGCGCTGCCCATCGCCGAACTGCTCAAGTCGCGCAACGTGCGCCTGGACTGGGTGCTCGACGAAGGCCTGCTGGTGCTCGACGGCGTGCTGCCCGGCCTGAGCAAGCCCGCGGCGCTCATCGGCTTGGCCGAGAAGGGCTACGGCACGTTCTTCTTGTCGCTCGACACCGCCCCCGGCCATTCGTCGATGCCGCCGCAACACAGCGCCATCGGCAGCATGAGCGCAGCGCTCGCGCGGCTCGAAGCCAACCCGATGCCCGGCGGCATCAAGGGCGTGGCCGGCCAGATGTTCGGTGCGCTGGCGCCCGAAATGAGCGGCGTCAACCGCGTGATGCTGTCCAACCTGTGGCTCACCGAGTCGCTGGTGCGCGGCCAGCTCGAGAAGAGCCCGAGCAACAACGCCATGCTGCGCACGACCACGGCGCTGACCATCGTGCGCGCCGGCAACAAGGACAACGTGCTGCCCGGCCGCGCCGAGGCGGCCGTCAACTTCCGCATCCTGCCGGGCGACAGCATCGCAAGCGTCGAGGCGCACCTGCGCAAGACGCTGGCCAACGACGACATCAAGATCAAGCAGTACCCCGGCAACTCGGAGCCGTCGCCCGTGTCGCCGACCGACAGCACCGGCTACCGCGCGATCCAGCAGGCCGTGCGCCAGAGCTTCCCCGACGCCGTGGTGGCGCCCGGCCTCATGACCGCCGCCACCGATTCCCGCCACTTCAGCCTCGTGAGCGACGCCGTCTTCCGCTTCTCGCCGTTCCGCGTGAAGAGCGAGGACCTGGCGCGCTTCCACGGCAACAACGAACGCCTGGCCATCTCGAACTACGGCGAGATGATCGGCTTCTATCACCAGCTCCTGAGCAACACCCACGCTGCTCCGGCGCAATGACGACCTCGTCTTTTCCCTCTTTTCCCTTCCATCTTCAAAGGACCTCACCATGACCAGCGCCGTCATCGTTTCCACCGCCCGCACGCCGCTCGCGAAGAGCTGGAAGGGTGCCTTCAACATGACGCACGGCGCCACGCTGGGCGGCCATGCCGTGCAGCACGCGGTGCAGCGCGCCGGCATCGACCCGGCTTCGGTCGACGACGTCATCATGGGTTGCGCCACGCCTGAAGGCGCCACCGGCTCCAACATCGCGCGCCAGATCGCACTGCGCGCCGGCCTGCCGGTCACCACCTCGGGCATGACCATCAACCGCTTCTGCTCGTCGGGCCTGCAGACCATCGCCACGGCCGCCCAGCGCATCATCGCGGGCGAGGGCGAGGTGTACGTGGCCGGCGGCGTCGAGAGCATCTCGTGCGTGCAGAACGAAGCCAACACGCACATGCTGGCCGACCCGTGGCTCGTGAAGCACAAGCCCGAGATCTACTGGAACATGCTGCAGACCGCCGAGCAGGTTGCCAAGCGCTACAACATCGGCCGCGATGCCATGGACGAGTACGGCGCACAGAGCCAGCAGCGCGCCACCGCCGCGCTCGAAGCGGGCCTGTTCAAGGCAGAAATCGCCCCCATCACCGTGCTGGCCGGCGTGGCCGACCCCGTGATGGGCCTGCGCACCAAGGAAGTCACGATCGAGAACGACGAAGGCATTCGTCCCGGCACCACCAAGGAAGGCATCAGCGGCATCCGCCCGGCCATGCCCGGCGGCCTGATCTCGGCCGGCAACGCCAGCCAGTTCTCGGACGGCGGCGGCGCCTGCGTGCTGGTCGACGAGAAGTACGCACAACAGAAGGGCCTGGCGCCCATCGGCCGTTTCCTCGGCTTCGCCGTGGCCGGCTGCGAGCCTGACGAAATGGGCATCGGCCCGGTCTTCGCCATTCCCAAGGTGCTCAAGCGCCTGGGCCTCACGGTCAACGACATCGACCTGTGGGAACTGAACGAAGCCTTCGCCGTGCAGGTCATCTACTGCCGCGACAAGCTGGGCATTCCGGGCGACCGCCTGAACGTGAACGGCGGCGCCATCGCCGTGGGTCACCCCTACGGCGTGAGCGGCCAGCGCCTCACGGGCCACGCGCTCATCGAAGGCAAGCGCCGCGGCGCCAAGAAGGTCGTGGTCACGATGTGCATCGGCGGCGGCATGGGCGCTGCGGGCGTGTTCGAGGTCCTGTAACCATGTCCGGCTTGGGTCCGGACCAGGAGGTCTCGCCCGAAGCCGTCCTGGAATATGGGCGCAGCGTGCTCGCCGCGCAGCCCTTCAGCGTGCTGATCGGCGCCGAGCTGCACGCCCTCGCGCCGGGCCATGCCGAGCTTCAGCTGCCGCTCACCGCGCAACTGAAGCAGCAGCACGGTTTCGCCCATGGCGGCATCGTGAGCTACATGGCCGACAACGCGCTGACCTTTGCGGGCGGCAGCGCCTTGCGCGTGCCGGTCGTGACCTCCGAATTCAAGATCAACTACGTGCGGCCCGCCATCGGCCAGCGGCTGATTGCGCGCGCCCGGGCCGTCCACACCGGCAGCTCGCAGGCCGTGTGCACCTGCGAGGTGGTGGCGGTGGCCGACGACGGCACCGAGAAGCTCTGCGCGCTGGCGCAGGGCACCATCGCCACGCTGCCCGATTCCCCGAAGAAGAAGACTTCGACACCCGCGAAGTCGTAGCCTGAAGAAGACATCACCATGAGCCTGCGTCCCACCCTCGACTTTCTGCTTTACGACTGGCTCGACGCCGAGAAGCTCAACCAGAGCGAGCGTTTTGCCGACCACTCGCGCGAGACCTTCGACGCCGTGCTCGACACCTGCGAGCGCATTGCGCGCGAAAAATACGCGCCGTTCAACCGCACCGTCGACACGCAGGAGCCGCATTTCGACGGCGAGAAGGTCATCCTGCCGCAGGCCACGCACGACGCGCACAAGGCCTTCGTCGAGTCCGGAATGATGAGCGCCGCGCAAGACTACGACATTGGCGGCATGCAGCTGCCCTACACGGTGCAGGCCGCGGCCAACAGCTTCTTCGCGATGGCCTCGGTGAGCATCGGCTCGAACATGCTCACCAGCGGCAACGCGAATCTGCTCATGGTGCACGGCACCGAGATGCAGAAAGAGGTGTTCGCCAAGAACGAATTTTCGGGCCGCTGGGCCGGCACCATGTGCCTGTCGGAGCCGCAGGCCGGCTCGTCGCTGAGCGACGTGGCCACGCGTGCCGTGCCGGATGGCGCCGACTATCAAGACGACCCACTGGGCCCACGCTTTCGCCTCACGGGCAACAAGATGTGGATCTCGGCCGGCGACCACGAGCTGACCGAGAACATCGTGCACATCGTGCTCGCCAAGATCCCCGACGAGAACGGCAAGCTGGTGCCGGGCACGCGTGGCATTTCGCTGTTCATCGTGCCCAAGCGCATGGTGGACACGCAGGGCGAACTCACGGGCGAACGCAACGACGTGGCGCTGGCCGGCCTGAACCACAAGCTCGGCTGGCGCGGCACCACCAACACGCTGCTGAATTTCGGCGAAGGCAAGTACCCGGTCGGCGGCAAGGCCGGCGCGGTGGGCTACCTCGTCGGCTCGCCCGGCAAGGGCCTGCATTGCATGTTCCACATGATGAACGAGGCCCGCATCGGCGTCGGCACCGCCGCCACCATGCTCGGCATGGCCGGCTACTACGCCTCGCTCGACTACGCCAAGAGCCGCCCGCAGGGCCGGCTCGTGAAGAAGCCTGAAGCGGCCGGCGTCGCCGTGGTGAAGGACTCGGCCGCGCCGCAGGTGCGCATCATCGAGCACGCCGACGTGCGCCGCATGCTGCTGGCCCAGAAGGCGTACTGCGAGGGCGCGCTGGCGCTGGAGTTGTACTGCGCCCGCCTGGTCGACACGCAGAAGACCGGCGACGCGCAGACGGCCGACGATGCCCGCCTGCTGCTGGAGGTGCTCACGCCCATCGCCAAGAGCTGGCCCAGCGAGTGGTGCCTGGAAGCCAATTCGCTGGCGATCCAGGTGCACGGCGGCTACGGCTACACACGCGACTTTCCGGTGGAACAGTACTGGCGCGACAACCGCCTGAACATGATCCACGAGGGCACGCACGGCATCCAGGCGGCCGACCTGCTGGGCCGCAAGGTGCTGATGGAAAAGGGCCGCGGCCTGCAGCTGCTGGCCGGCCGCGTCACCGAGACCATCGGCCGCGCCGCCAAGGTGCCTGCGCTGGCGCCGCACGCCAAGGCGCTGGGTGCCGCGCTGCAGCGCATCGGCAGTGCGACCGAGGCCGCCTGGTCCACGGGCGACCCGGCCGACGCGCTGGCCAACGCCGTGCCCTACATGCAGGCCTTCGGCCACACCGTGCTGGCCTGGCTTTGGCTCGACGTGGCCCTGCGGGCGCTGGAAATCGACGCGCAGAAGGAGAGGGCGGTAACAGCTGGCAAGATCGGCGCCACGGACTACTTCTTCCACTACGAGCTGCCGAAAATCGGTGCCTGGCTCAACGTGGTGGAGAGCCGTGACCCGACCTGTACCGCTTTGCCCGAGGACGCTTTCTGACAATGGCCAACGCCGCCCCGAACTCACCCCCGCCCGCCGCCCCACCGCCGACACCACCCAAGCCGCATGCACGGCTCGAGAAGTGGATCTGGATATTGATCTACGGCGGCCTGTTTCTCGTGATCCTGGGGCTGGCCACGGGCCGCACCGAGCCCGCGCTGGGCTGGTCGATGGCCGTGCCCGGCGGCGTGATCGCCGCGGTGGGCGTCGTGCTCATCTACGTGCGTTCGCGGCTCAAGTAAACAACAAGGCAAGGACCCGACCATGCTCAAGCACATCGTGATGTGGAAGTTCAAGGAACACGCCGAGGGCGCCGACAAGGCGACCAACCTGCTCAAGGCCAAGGCGCTGCTCGATGCCTGCGCGACGCTCTCGCCCGGCACGCACCGTTTCGAGGTCGTCATTGCCCAGCCCGGGCTCGAGGCCACCTACGACCTGATCCTCAATTCGGAATTCACCGACGCCGCCGCGCTCGCGGCCTATGCGGACCATCCGCAGCACGTGGCGCTCAAACCCTTCATCGGCGCCGTGCGCGAAGCCCGCCAGTGCATGGATTACGAAATCTGATCGACCCTTCACAGAACACCGGAGACAACCCATGACCGTCCGCACCACCCAACAACTGTTCGACCTCACGGGCCAGACCGCCCTCATCACCGGCGGCTCGCGCGGCCTGGGCCTGCAGATGGCCCATGCGCTCGGCGAAGCCGGCGCAAAGATCATGCTGAGCTCGCGCAAGGCCGAAGACCTGGAGCAGGCTGCTGCCGAGCTGCAGGCCGCCGGCATCGACGCGCGCTGGATCGCCGCCGACTGCTCGAAAGAAGAAGACACCCGACGCCTGGCCGACGAAACGCTGCAGCGCATGGGCGGCATCGACATCCTCATCAACAACGCCGGCGCGAGCTGGGGTTCGCCCGCCGAGAGCCATCCGGTCGAGGCCTGGGACAAGGTGATGAACCTCAACGTGCGCGGCTACTTCATCCTCGCGCAGCACGTCGCCAACGGCTACATGATCCCGAAGAAGCGCGGTCGCATCATCAACATCGCCTCGATCGCGGGCCTGAACGGCAACCCGCCCGGCATGCAGACGCTGGCCTACAACACCTCGAAGACCGCGGTGATCGGCTTCACGAAGACGCTGGCCGCCGAATGGGGCAAGTACAACATCAACGTGAACGCGATCTGCCCGGGCTTCTTCATGACGAAGATGGCAGCCGGCCTGATCAAGTCGCTGGGCGAAGAGCACATGGCCGCCTCGGCGCCGCTGGGCCGCCTGGGCGACGACGAAGACCTGAAGGGCCTGACGCTGCTGTACGCGAGCGATGCCGGCAAGCACATCACCGGCCAGTGGGTCGCCGTTGATGGCGGTGTGAGCGTGGTTCTTGGTGCGGCCTGACATGTCCGATTCGCCTGAAACGTCCAGCGACATCAACATCCGCTCGTACACGACCCAGATTCCGTTTGCGCGCCACCTCGGCTTCGAGCTCACGAAGTTCGAGGGCGGCGAGTCCGAAATTCTGTACACGGCCAAGCCCGAGCACCTGAACACCTTCGACGTGACGCACGGCGGCGCCTGCATGACGCTGCTCGACATCGCCATGGCGGCCGCTGCGCGCAGCGTGACGCCCGAAACCGGCGTGGTCACCATCGAGATGAAGACCAGCTTCATGCAGCCGTCGGTCGGCCCGCTGCATGCGCGCGGCACGCTGCTGCATCGCACCGCGACGCTGGCTTTCACCGAAGCCAAGATCTACGACGAGCAGGAGCGCGTGTGCGCCCATGCCACCGGCACCTTCAAGTACGTGAAGCGCCGGCTGCCGACCGGCCCCGCGAGCGCGAACGCCATGCGTCCGCCATCGACCGACTGACACCCCAATTCCCCCGGAGACTTTCATGCCCACCAACAAGCAGATCCACCTCGACAACCGCCCTGAGGGCGAAGCCGTTGCCAGCAACTTCAAGCTCGTGACGAGCGAGACGCCTGCGTTGCAAGACAACCAGGTGCTGGTGCGCCACCACTACATGAGCCTCGATCCGTACATGCGCGGGCGCATGAACGACTCGAAGAGCTACGCCCAGCCGCAACCCGTGGGCCAGGTGTTCCAGGGCGGCACGGTCGGCGAAGTGGTCGAGAGCAAGCACCCCAAGTACGCCGTGGGCGACAAGGTCGTCGGCTTCGGTGGCTGGCAGGAATACAGCGTGGTCGATGGCTCGCAGCCCGGCGCACTGAAGAAGGTCGACACCACGCACGTGCCGCTGTCGCACTACCTCGGCGCGGTCGGCATGCCCGGCGTGACGGCCTGGTACGGCCTCGTGAAGATCATCGCGCCCAAGGCCGGTGAAACCGTCGTCATCACCGCCGCCAGCGGCGCCGTGGGCAGTGCCTTCGGTGCGCTGGCCAAGGCGCGCGGCTGCCGCGTGGTCGGCATTGCCGGCGGCCCCGACAAGTGCAACTACGTGACCGACGAGCTCGGCTTCGACGCCTGCATCGACTACCGCCAGCACCCCGACGTGAAGACCATGAGCGCCGCGCTCAAGGAAGCCTGCCCGAACGGCATCGACGGCTACTTCGAGAACGTCGGCGGCTACATCTTCGACGCCGTGCTGCTGCGCACCAACGCGTTTGCGCGCGTGGCGCTGTGCGGAATGATCGCGGGCTACGACGGTGCGCCGCTGCCGCTCGCGAACCCGGCGCTGATCCTCATCAACCGCCTGAAGATCGAGGGCTTCATCGTCAGCGAGCACATGGAAGTGTGGCCCGAGGCGCTGACCGAACTCGGCACGCTGGTGGGCACCGGCAAGCTCAAGCCGCGCGAATCGGTGGCGCAGGGCATCGAAGCTGCCCCTGAGGCCTTCCTGGGTTTGCTCAAGGGCAAGAATTTCGGCAAGCAACTCGTCAAGCTGATCTGATGCACTGAAACGCACGGCAAGGAGGCCGGTCATGGACACGACACACGAGGTCTTCAACCAGCCTACGCCGCTGGTTGACTACAACCTCTTCGACACCAACCGCCCCCTGCGCGATGCGTTGACGTTCAACGCGCCCGCGCTGCAGACCACGCAGCTGCACGAGCTGGGCGCCACCCTCGGCTCGGCCGCCATGCAGACGCATGCGCGGCTGGCCAACATCCACACACCGCAGTTGCACACGCACGACCGCTTCGGCCGTCGCATCGACGAGGTGGAGTTCCATCCGAGTTACCACGCGCTGATGCAGACAGCCGTGGGCGCGGGCCTGCATGGCACGCCGTGGACCGGCATGTCCGCATCGCCGCATGTGCTGCGTGCGGCGGGCTTCATGCTGTTCACCGAGCTGGAGCCGTCGGTGCTGTGCCCGGTCTCGATGACCTATGCCGTCACGCCCGCCTTGCGCGGCAACGCGGGCGTGCATGCCGACTGGGGCCCGAAGCTCGCCAGCCTCTGGTACGACCCCGCACTGAAGCCGCTGCACGACAAGCCCGGCGTGACCATGGGCATGGGCATGACCGAGAAGCAGGGCGGCTCCGATGTGCGGGCCAACACCACGCAGGCCGTTCGAGATGGCAGCGACGCCTGGGGCGAGCGCTACGCCATCACCGGCCACAAGTGGTTCTTCTCGGCGCCCATGTGCGACGCCTTCCTCATCCTTGCGCAGGCACCGGCCGGGTTGTCGTGCTTCTTCTTGCCGCGCGTGCTGCCGGATTGGATGGGAAAGGGCACGCGCAACGCCATCCACATCCAGCGCCTGAAGGACAAGCTCGGCAACAAGGCCAACGCCAGCTCCGAGGTCGAGTTCCACGGCGCCAGCGCCTGGCTCGTGGGCGAAGAGGGCCGTGGCATTCCGCAGATCCTCGAGATGGGCACGATGACGCGCCTCGACTGCTCGCTCGGCACCAGCGGCCTCATGCGCCAGGCGCTGGGCATTGCGCTGAACCACACGGCGCAGCGCAACGCCTTCGGCAAGCCGCTGATCGAGCAGCCGCTCATGAAGAACGTGCTGGCCGACCTCGCGCTCGAAAGCGAAGCCGCCACCGCACTGGCCGTCCGCCTCGCGCGGGCTTTCGACCGGCAATCCGACGCGCACGAGAACTTGATGGCGCGCCTGCTCACGCCGGTCGCCAAGTTCTGGATCTGCAAACGCGGCAGCCATTTCGCGCAGGAGGCCATGGAGTGCCTGGGCGGCAACGGCTACGTGGAAGAGGGCGGCCAGGGCGTCATGGCGCGCATCTACCGCGAGATGCCGCTCAACTCCATCTGGGAAGGCGCCGGCAACATCATGGCGCTCGACCTGCTGCGCGGCCTGCGCAAGGGCGATGCCGTTGCCGCGCTGGCACACGAACTGGCGCCGGCGCGCGGTCAGCAAGCCGCACTCGACCGCCTGGCCGACGCCTTGCCCGCACGCATCGAGGCCATGGCCTCCGAGACCGACGCGCGCCGCCTCGCACAAGACGTGGCGCTTGCCGTGCAGGCCGCCTTGCTGGTGCAGACCGCACCCGCTGCCGTGGCCGACGCCTTCTGCGCCTCGCGCCTGGGCGGCGACTGGGGCCAGGCCTTCGGCACGCTGGGCGCGGGCACCGATTTCGATTCGATCATCCAGCGTGCGCAGCCGCGCTGACCACCCACAAGAACACCTCCACGAAAGACACCATGGCCGACCTCATCCTCCACCACTACACCACCTCGCCGTTCTCGGAAAAGGTGCGGCTGATCCTCGGCGCCAAGAAGCTGCCGTGGAAGTCGGTCTTCATTCCGCCGATCATGCCCAAGCCCGATGTGGAAGCGCTCACGGGTGGCTACCGCAAGACGCCGTTCCTGCAGATCGGCGCCGACATGTACTGCGACAGCGCGCTCATCGCCGACGTGCTGGAGCACCTGCAGCCCGAACCCACGCTCTACCCCGAGCCCGAAAAAGGCATGTCGCGCATCCTCGCGCAGTGGGCCGACACCAGCCTGTTCTGGGCCGCGATGGCCTGGAACCTGCAGCCCAAGGGCGCAGCCGAGGTGTTTGCCAAGGCGCCGCCCGAAGCCATCAAGGCCTTCGGCGAAGACCGCGGCAAGATGAGCGCCGGCAACATGACGCGCCTGCGCCCGGCCGACGCCACCAGCGCCTACAAGTCGTACCTGCGCCGCCTGTCGGACATGCTCGACGACAAGCCCTTTTTGCTGGGCGAGATGCCCAGCATTGCCGACTTCTCGGCCTACCACCCGCTCTGGTACACGCGCCGCATCGAGGCGGTGAAGGGCATCCTGGAGCTCACGCCCGCGGTGCTCGACTGGATGGACCGCATGGCGGCCATCGGCCACGGCACGTCGTCGAAGTTCTCGAGCGACGAGGCCATCGCCGTCGCCAAGGCCGCCACGCCGCACACGCTGCTGACCGACAGCACCTTCCAGGACGACCACGGCATTCCGCTGGGCAGCGCCGTCACGCTGCGCGCCGAGAGCTTCGGTCTTGAAGAGACGCCAGGCCTCCTGGTGGCTGCCACGCGCACGCACTACACGCTGGAGCGCAACAGCGAGCGCACGGGCCGGGTGCATGTGCACTTTCCGCGCATCGGGTATGTGTTGAAAAAAGCAGAAGCCTGATGACCGAAAGATCCGCGCGCGACGGGCACCTTCGTGACTGCGCGCGCGGCGGTTCCGTATTTCAATAGCGGCTTCCGTTTCAACGTCAGACACATTCAGCAAGAAGGACACCGGCAAATGATCCAGGACTTCAAGGGCAAGACCGCCGTACTCACCGGCGCAGGCTCGGGCTTCGGCCTCGAATGCGCGCGCATCGGCGCCGCCCGCGGCATGAACCTCGTGCTGGTCGATGTGCAGCAGGACGCACTCGACAAGGCCAAGGCCGAGATGGAGGCCCTGGGCGTCCAGGTGCTGGCGCGCAAGGTCGACGTGTCCGACGCGGCCCAGATGGAAGCGCTGGCCGCCGCCGTCAAGGAACGCTTCGGTGCGCCGCACTTCGTGTTCAACAACGCCGGCGTGGGCGCCGGCGGCCTGGTGTGGGAAAACACCGTGGCCGACTGGGAATGGGTGCTGGGCGTCGACCTGTGGGGCGTGATCCACGGCGTGCGCCTGTTCACGCCGATGATGCTCGAGGCCGCCGCCAAGGACCCGAGCTACCGCGGCCACATCACCAACACCGCCAGCATGGCAGGCCTGCTCACGCCGCCCAACATGGGCATCTACAACGCGGCCAAGGCGGCCGTCGTGAGCCTGACCGAAACCCTGTACCAGGACCTGAACCTGGTCACCGACCAGATCGGCGCCAGCCTGCTGTGCCCGTACTTCGTGCCCACCGGCATCACGAACAGCGATCGCAACCGCCCCAATGCGCCGAAGGACACCGAGCTCACCAAGAGCCAGCTCATCGGCCAGGCCATGAGCAACAAGGCGGTGAGCAGCGGAAAGATCACGGCCGCCGAAGTCGCGGCGAAGGTGTTCGACGCCATCAGCGACAACCAGTTCTACGTGTTCAGCCACCCTAAGGCGCTGGGCAATGTGAAGAGCCGCATGGAGAACATCGTGTCGATCACCAACCCGGCCGACCCGTTCCTGGAGCGTCCGGAGATCGGCCAGAAGCTGCGCGAGCAGCTGCGCTCTGCCTGATCTTTTCCCAATGAGGCGGCCCATCGCGGGCCGCCTTCAGCCGGCCTGCACCTTCGCCTGCAGATCGCGCACCAATTGCTCGATGCCCGACAGCGCCTCGGCCATCGAACGGTCCAGCAGATCGCCGCGGTCTTCCGCGTGCTCGACCGCAATGTCGTGCACTTCGCGCAGCCCGACCAGGCCCAGTGCGGCCTTCATGCCCGGCACCAGAAAATTCAGATGCGCCTGCATGCCGCCGGGCCCGAAGCCGCTGCTGCCGTGCGCGGTGAGCAGCACCGTGCGGCGCGGGCGCTCGGCCAGCAGCGGCACGTAGGGGTCGTCCAGGCCCGGGTCCATGTCGAAGGTCTCGCCGACACGCACGATGTTGTCGATCCACGCCTTCACGGTGGCTGGCGCGCTGTAGTTGTACATGGGCGTGCCCATCACGATCACGTCGGCGCGGCGCAGCTCGGCGATGAAGGCATCGCTCTCGGCCAGCACCTCGTGCATCCAGGCTTCGCGCGCTTCGGCGGGCGTGTAGGCGCTGTGGATCCAGTCGCCGGTGACCGCTTGCGGCGGCGTGGTGCCGAAGTCGCGGTAGATCACCTCGTCGTGCGGGCGGGCCGCCTGCCAGGTGCTGACGAAGTGGTGACTCAGGCGGCGCGAATGCGAGCCGTGGACGACCGCGCCCGAACGGCCGGAACGGGGGCTGGCATCGATGTGGAGCAGGGTGGTGGTGGTCATGGCGTGGTCCTCGGTTGGATGAAGGGAATTCAGCTGTCTTCTTGACACGGTTCTCAATTTATCGAAGCATCCAGCGCCGGACAAACGACGATTTTTTCTCGCTGTAGAAAATTAAATTCATCTATTCGCCACTCCGAACACCATGGTCCTCCTGCATTCCCTGCCTCCGCTGGCCTCGCTGCGCGCCTTCGAGGCCGCCGCGCGCCATTGCAGCGCCAAACTCGCCGCGAACGAGCTGTCGGTCACGCCCACGGCCATCAGCCACCAGGTGCGCCAGCTCGAAGACTCGCTGGGTGTGGCGCTGTTCGTGCGCCAGCCGCGCCAGCTGGTGCTGACGCCGCAGGGCCGCGAGCTGCAGGCGGTGCTGAGCGATTCGTTCAGCGCCATGGCACAGGCCGTCGCGCGCCTGCGGGCGCCGCCCGAGCGCAGCGCGATCACGCTGTCGACCACGCCCGCCGTGGCCGCGCGCTGGCTGCTGCCGCGCGTCGGTGCGCTGCGCGCGGCACACCCCCGGCTCGACCTGCGCATCCACGCCTCGCACGACGCGGTGCCGCTGGACGGCCTCACGGCCGACGTCGCCATCCGCTACGGCAAGGGCCAGTGGCCGGGTCTCGTGGCCGAGAAGCTGTTCGACACCGTCTTCGCGCCCGCCTGCAGCCCCGCGCTCAAGCTGCGCCGTCCGGCCGACCTCGTGAAACACACGCTGCTGCACTTCGCGGTGCCGAACAGCAAGACCCAGCCGGGCACCTGGGCCGCGTGGCAGCAGGTGGCGCAGGTGCCAGGCCTCGACGTGACGGCCGGCCCCGTGTTCTCCGACGAAACCCACACCGTCTCGGCCGCGCTGCAGGGCCAGGGCGTGGCGCTGATGGGCCTGGCACTCATCGCCGACGAGCTGCGCGCGGGCAACCTGGTGCAGCCCTTCGGGCCGGTGCTGCAGGGGTCGCCGTTCTACCTCGTGTGCCCGCAGGCGCGGCGCGACGATCCGAACGTGGCGGCGGTGTTCGAGTGGGTGAAAGGGCTGTCGCCGCTGGACGCCGCCGCGCGTTGACGCAACGCACGACAGGGCGGCGACACAATGGCGTCTGGCGACTTTTCGACGATCCCTTTCGCATGAAACCTTCCCCGACTTCTCCCATCCTCCAGGTACAGAACCTGCACTTTGCCTACCCCGACCAGCCCGCGCTGGCGAACGGCTGGTCCGCCACCGTGGGCGACGGTGTCACGCTGCTGTACGGCGACACCGGCAGCGGCAAGTCGACCTTGCTGCGCGTGCTGGCGGGCCAGCAGCCTGCGTCGGCCGGGCAGCTGCGCGTGGCCGGCGTGGCGCTTGACGCCGAACCCGAGGCCTACCGACGCCAGGTCTTCTTCTGCGAGGCGGCGGCTGAAGCCTTCGATCCGCTCAGCGTGCAGGCCTGCACGGCCTTGCTGGCCGAGGGCGATGCGGGTTTCGACAAGGCCGAGTGGCAGCGCCTTGTCGAGGCGTTCTCTCTCACACCGCATCTCGAAAAGCAGATGTTCATGCTGTCGACCGGCTCCCGCCGCAAGGTCGGGCTCGCCGCCGCGCTGGCGTCGGGTCGGCCCGTGGTGCTGCTGGACGATCCGGTGGGTGCGCTCGACGCGCGTTCGATCCACGGCCTGTGGCAGGCGATCGAGCGGCGCATGGCGCAGCCGGGGCGGGCGGTGGTCGTGGCGAGCAGCGAGCGCATCACGGAAGTGCCGCTGGCGGCGTGCATCGAGCTGCCGCTGGGCTGATCAGCGGCTCGGCGTCGCCATCACGTGGTTGTCGTGTCGTTCGTCGCCGAGCACGAACTGCGTCAGCCCCGTCACGGTCAGCCCGTGCTTTTCGTAGAACGCGCAGGCGCGCAGGTTCTTCACGTTCACTGTGAGCCACAGGCCGTCGCTGCCGGTGCGTGCGTGGGCAGCGCTGCGGGCTTCATGCAGCAGCATCGACCCGACGCCGCTGCGTGTGAACGGTGACTGCACATAGAGCGTGCGCAGTTCGGTGTCGCAACCCGGTGCCAGCGGTTGCGCGGCGCCGAACTGCAGCAGCGCATAGCCCACGAGACGGCCGTCGGCTTGCGCGACGCGAAGCGCGGCATCGGGCGCTTCAGCCCATGCAGCGAACGCGGTGGGCGTGAAGGTCGACAGCACGTAGCGCCCGAGCAGGTCGTTCACGCCGTCAGTGGCGTAGGTGTCGAGCCACACCTGAATCGCCAGCGCGGCGAGTGCGTGCGCGTCGGCTGCGGTGGCAGGACGAACGGTGACAAGTGGACGGGTCATGGTGCGGCGCATTCTGCGGCAACCGCGTCAGGCCGTCTGCAAGGCCGACCGGAAGCGGCTCGGCGGCGCACCGGCCGACTTGCGCATCAGCCGCCGCAGCGCCGTGGCGTCTTCATAGCCAACCTGCGTCGCGACCTGGTCGATGGTCATGCGGCTGCTTTCGATCAGCATGCGTGCGCGGTTGAGTCGCACGCTCTGCACAAGCGCCAGCGCCCCCAGCCCGGTGGCGGCGCGCACGCGCCGGGCCAGCGTGCGCTGCGACATCGCGAACTCGTCGGCCAGCGCGGCCACGCTGGGCGGTGTGGGCAGCGCGGCTTCGATGCGTTGCGTGAGGCGCGAAATCAGTTCGTTGCCGTTGGACAGCATCGACGGCACGACGAACGGGGCCTGTGCCTGGCGGCCGTCGATCAGCAGCACCTTGCTCACGGCCTCGGCCAGCGCGGGGCCGAAGCGCGTGCGCAGCAGATGGAGCATGAGGTCGGATTGCGCGAAGGCCGCGCCCGCCGTGCTCACCGGGCCGTCGGCGCACACCATGCGGTCGGCGTCGACATGGCAATTTGGCTCGAGCCGGCGCAGTTCGGGTGCGAGCCACCACGAGGTGGTGACGCGGCGCGCCCGCAGCAGGCCAGCCGCCTGCAGCAGGAACACGGCCGAGCACGAGGCCGCGACCGCGCCGCCGCGCGCGGCGTGGCGCCGCACCGCATCGATGGCGGCACGGGCGTTGTTGTCGGTGAGGCGCACTGCGAGGTCGGCGGGGTTGTCGACCCCGAGCCCGGGCACGATCCACGTCGAGCCGTCGGTGCGCGCGCGGCGGGGCATGGCGAGGGTGTCGATCTGCAGCGCGTTGCTCAGCGGCACCATGCCGCCTTCGGGCGACACAACGCGCCAGGTGGGGCGGGGCATCTTGTGGCGCGGTGCGAGCGTGGCGGCTGCGGCGAGCACGTCGAGCGTGACGGCGGTGCTGGTGCCGAAGCTGCCCGGAAGGACAAGAACGGTGAAATCGTGCATGGCTGAAAACGCCCGATAGACGTCTGAATGGACACTGTCAGTCTAGCGCCGCACCGGGTGCAATGGCAGCCACCTCAACCTTCTGGATTTCGACCATGACGCAGCCCATGGACAGGACCGATCCGCTCGGCGACTTCACGCGCCGCGAGATCACGCTCGACGGCGCCACCAAGGCCGTCTACGTGGCCGGCACCGGCCCGGCGGTGATCGTGATGACCGAGATGCCCGGCATCAGCCCGCACGTGGCGCGCTTCGCCCGCTGGGTGCGCGACGCCGGCTTCACGGTCTACATGCCGTCGATGTTCGGCCGCGACGGCGCCGTGCCGGACGCGGAGGAGGGCAAGGCCGTGTTCCAGCGTGCCTGCGTGAGCGCCGAGTTCCGCGCCTTCGCGGGCAACGCCTCGAGCCCGGTGACGCAATGGCTGCGCGCGCTGGCGCGGTTGGCGCATGCGGAGTGCGGCGGGCCGGGCGTGGGCGCGATCGGCATGTGCTTCACCGGCAACTTCGCGCTCACGATGATGTTGGAGCCCGCGGTGCTGGCGCCCGTGCTGTCGCAGCCGTCGCTGCCGATGGACAACCCCGGCGGCATCGAGATTTCTCAGGAAGAGATCGCCCAGGTGCGCCAACGTCTGGAGCGTGAAGACCTGACCGTGATGGCCTACCGCTTCGAGGGTGACCGCTTCTGCCGGGCCCAGCGTTTCGCGGCGTATGCAGACGCATTGGGCGACCGCTTCGTGGCCCGCGTGCTGCCCGACAGCGCGGCCAACACGCGCGACCTGCCGTCGTTCTTCTCCCAGGTGGTGGCAAGCCCGCACAGCGTGGTGACGGCGCACCTGATCGACGAAGCCGGCCAGCCGACGATCGCGGCGCGCGACGAGATCCTTTCGTTCTTCGCGCGCCGGTTGTCGGGTGTGTCGGGTCAGGCCCGTGCGGAGGCGCCGTCGGCCGGCAACTGACCGGTCTTTTGCGCACGACGGTCGAGCGCGCGGCTCCAGAGTGCAATCGCCAGGCCCACGAGCGTGAGCAGTGCAGCCACCCAGCCGAGGGCGTGCAGCCCCGGGCCGTGGTCGATCGTCACGCCGCCGACCCAGGCGCCGAGTGCGTTGCCGAGGTTGAAGGCCGCGATGTTGAGGCTCGAGGCGAGGTTCTGGCCCGCGCCCGAAGCCTTCTCCAGCACGCGCAACTGCATCGGCGCCACGGTCGCGAACGAGGCCACGCCGAGCAGGCCGACGAACACCACGGCGGTGAAGGGCGTGCCGATGGTGAACTGCATCGCACCGAGCACCACGGCCAGCGCCACCAGCGTGCCGAGCACCGCGGCCATCGGTGCGCGGTCGGCCAGCTTGCCGCCGAGGATGTTGCCGACGGCGAGGCCACCGCCGAACACCAGCAGGATCGGCGACACGGCCGACTCCGACAGGCCGGTGAGCTGCGTGAGCAGCGGCTGGATGTAGGTGAAGACCACGAACACGCCGGCAAAGCCGAGCACCGTCATCGCCAGGCCGAGCAGCACCTGCGGGCGCGCCAGCACGGCGAGCTCTTCACGCAGCGGCGCGGGCTTGGCCTCGCCCTTCACGCGGGGCACGAACACGGCGAGCACGACGAGGGCCAGCACGCCGATCACCGTCACGGCCCAGAAGGCCGAACGCCAGCCGAACTGCAGGCCCAGCCAGGCGCCGGCGGGCACGCCGAGCAGCGTGGCGGCGGTGAGGCCGGTGAACATGATCGCAATGGCCGAGGCGCGGCGCTCGGGTGCCACGAGGCCGGTCGCGACCACCGAGCCGACGCCGAAGAAGGTGCCGTGCGCCAGCGAGGTGATGACGCGTGCGGCCATCAGCATTTCGTAGTTGGGCGCGAGCGCACAGGCGAGGTTGCCGAGCGTGAAGATCGCCATGAGCGCGAGCAGTACGGTCTTGCGCGGCAGTTTGCGGGTGGCGATGGTGAGCACGGGCGCGCCGACCGCGACCCCGAGCGCGTAGCCCGAGATCAGCAGGCCGGCGGCCGTGATGGAAACCTGAAGATCCGTCGATACCTGCATGAGCAGGCCCATGATGACGAATTCGGTGGTGCCTATTCCGAAGGCACCGGCGGTGAGGGCAAGAAGAGCGATGGGCATGATGCCTCTACTGTGCGGACAATCTTCTTCGATGACTAGAATGCCGCCAGTACATGCACTTGTGAATTGAAGTCACAGTAAAGGAAGCCTATGCCGCGCATCGATGTCAACCGCTCCGGCGAAATGGAGGCCTTTGTGCAGGTGGTGGAGGCGGGCGGTTTCTCGGCGGCGGCGCGGCTGCTGGACATGACGCCTTCGGCCATCAGCAAGCTGGTGGCGCGGCTCGAGCTGCGCCTGGGCATCCAGCTCGTGCACCGTTCCACGCGCAAGCTGCAGCTCACGCCCGAGGGGCTGCATTTCTACGAGCGCAGCACGCGCGTGCTGGCCGACATGGACGAGGCCGAGCGTTGCGCCGCGGCCGGTGCGGCGCCGCGCGGGCGCGTGAGCATCAATGCGAGCGTGTCCTTCGGGCATCACAAGCTGGTGCCGCTGGTGCCGCGTCTGCTCGAGATGCATCCGCAGATCACGCTCGACATTGCGCTGACCGACCGCATCGTCGATCTGATGGACGAGCGCGCCGACATCGCGATCCGCTGGGGCCAGTTGCCGTCGTCCGATCTGGTGGCGCGGCGCCTGGGCGAAACCAGCCAGTCGATCGTGGCTGCGCCGGACTACCTGGCGACGTACGGCACGCCACGCACGCCGCAGGAGCTGGAGGCGCACAACCGGCTGGGCTGGAGTTACCGGCGCAACACGCCTGACTGGCCGTTGCGTGTCGATGGCCGCATGGTCATGCTGCCGGTGGCGGGGCCGGTGCGCGCGGGCGATGGCGAGACGCTGCGGCAGCTGGCGATTGCGGGGGCGGGCGTGGCGCGCTTGTCGCTGTATCACATCCAGCACGACATCGATGCCGGCCGGCTGGTGCCGCTGCTCGAAGAGTTCAACCCGGGCGAGATCGAGCCGATCCACGCGGTGTACATCGGCAAGGCCGGCACGCTGCCCGCGCGGGTGCGGGCAGTGCTCGACTTTCTGGTGGCGTGCTCGGGCGTGGGCGGTGGGCGTTACACGCTCAAGCGCACGGCGCCGATGCCGGGGAACTCTGCCCTCACCTGATCGCCGCGGCGGCAGGGCAGAACGCCGACCCACGAGCCGGTGGTGACGACTGTGCCAGCGGGGACAGTCTGGCCGTGGCGCGTGAGGTGGCGCAGCCAGATCGGCAGCAGCCACGCGGGATCGGCCAGCGGATGCGTGCCTTCGCGCACGACGGTTTCTGCGTCGCCGATTTTCGTTTCGCAGCGTTGCGAGGCCCAGTCGACGGCGGCGTACGGTTGCCAGTCGCCGAGCACGAGTGCGCCGTGGACTTGCGAGTCAGCCAGCCGCAGCAGGGCGGGCGTAGCAGCCAGGTCTTGCCAACGTGCGTCGACGACTTCGACGGAGACGGCCATGGCGTCGATGAGCGCTGCTGAGTTGTCGTGGTCGAGTGCGGCGGCTTGCGCGGGCGTGACGTCCTGGCCGAGTCGCAATGCAATCTCGGCTTCGATGCCGGGGGTGTGGAGCGTGAGGTCGCTGAAGTTGGCGGGACTCTGGCGCACGCCGGACGGGGGCAGCGGGGCATGCGTGAGCGTGGCGCTGCGGGAGCCGCCGCCGGACTTCCAAGTCTTCGGGACGCCGTCGAACCAGCCGAGGGCTGCGGCTACGGCGTCCTGCACTTCGTAGGCCTGCGTGGCGTCTGGCAGGGCGTCGGTCCAGGGTGTGGCGTCGAGCGTGCGGTTGGCCTGGCGTGCGGCGATGAGGGCTTCGGTGAGGGCTTTTTGGTCGGGCGTCATGCTTGGAATCTTCTCAGGTTCTTTGGGTGTTTGTTCAGGGCGCGTGCCCAGGCCACCGGGTACTTCCCTCCGCGAATGTCCCCCGCTTCGCTCCTCCTTGATTTCGCTGCGGGAAGCACCCAGTGTCCTGAGCACGAGAAGCCGCGCTGGTGTGCGGTCGATCAACGACTGCACTGAACACGCTCACGTCGATGGGGTGCCTTGCGCAGCGAAATCAAGGAGGAGCCCGAAGGGCGGGGGACATTCGCGGAGCAAGGCTCCCCGTCGGCGGGAGCGTCGCCCCGAACGACAGCCCTCAAGTCTCGACCTGCACCTTGCCGTCCTTCACCACCTTCGCCCACTTGGCGATCTCGGTGTTGATGAACTGCTTGAACTTGTCCTGCGAACCGCCGCCGTCTTCAGCGCCGTAGGTGTCGAGCCGTTCCTGCACGTCGGGCATCGCGAGCACGGTGTTGACGTCGCGGTTCACTTTCTGCGCGATGGCGGGCGACAGCTTGCCGGGGCCGACGAGGCCATACCAGGTGGTGGCCTCGAAGCCTGCGAAGCCTTGCTCCTGCATCGTCGGCACGTTCGGATGGCCCTTGGCGCGCTTGGTGCGCGTCTGTGCCACCGCGAGCACACGGCCGTTTTTCACGTGCGGCGTGGCGGCGGTCATGGTCTCGAAGCTGTACTGAATTTGCCCGCCCATCAGGTCGGCGAGCAGCGGGCCGCTGCCTTTGTACGGCACGTGCAGCGCATCGACGCCGCCCTGCAGTTTGAACATCTCCAGCGCCAGGTGCTGCGCCGAGCCCGCACCGGCCGAGCCGAAGCTCACGGTGCCGGGCGCGGCCTTGCAGGCAGCGACGATGTCTTTCACGCTGAGGGCCTTCTGCGCCGGATTGGCGATCAGCAGGTTGGGCGTGACGCCCACGAGCACGATCGGCACGAAGTCGCGCTCCACGTTGTAGCGCAGCTTGGGCTGCAGGCTGGGCGCGAGCGCGTGGCTGTTGATGTGGGCCATGAGCAGGGTGCTGCCGTCGCTGGGCTGCTGCGCCACGTAGTCGGCCGCGAGCACGCCGGCGACACCGCCCTTGTTCTCGACGATGACCTGCTGGCCCCACATGATCGTGAGCTTCTGCGCGACCACGCGTGCCAGCGCGTCGGTGCCGCCGCCCGGTGGAAAGCCCACCACGATGCGCACGGGGCCGGTGGGCCACTCTTGCGCGAACAGCCGGGGTACGCCCAGCGTGGCGGCCGCACCGGCGGCGGCCTGGATCAGGGAACGTCTTTGCATCTTCTTTGTCTCCGTCGGTTGGGGAATCCGATGCGTGCCGGGAGCCGCTTGCGCAGGCCCGGCAGGGTGGTGGTGGGCCGCCGCATCGTTCGAGCGATGCGCTGCGGCCCGTGTGGGTTGACGTGCGCCGTGCGCCGGGCTCAGGCTGCTTTTTGCAGGCCGACCGGTGCGGCCTGGTGGCTCGCGAAATAGTCCATTGCCGCCTGCACGCCGCTGCCCGCCAGCTTGATGCCGCTGAGCTTCATGCCCATCTCGACACCCGCGACCATGGCCACGAGCGTCAGGTCGTTGCTGTCGCCCAGGTGGCCCATGCGGAACATGCGGCCCTTGAGCTTGCCCAGGCCCGTGCCCAATGACAGGTCGAAGCGCTGGTGGATCAGGCGGCGCACGGCGTCGGCATCGGTGCCTTCGGGCGTGATCACGCCGGTGAGCACGGGCGAGTACACGGACGGGTCGGCGCACTGGATCGGCAGGCCCCAGGTGTTGACCGCGGCGCGCACGCCGGCGGCCCAGCGCTGGTGGCGCGCGAACACGTTGTCCAGGCCTTCGCCGAGGATCATGTCGAGCGATTCCGACAGGCCGTACAGCAGGTTGGTATTGGGCGTGTAGGGCCAGTAGCCGTCTTTGTTCATCTCGACGATCTCGTCCCAGGCCCAGAAGGCCTTGGGCAGCTTGGCGTGCTTGGCGGTTTCGAGGGCGCGCGGCGAGAGCGCGTTGAAGCTGATGCCGGGCGGCAGCATCAGACCCTTTTGCGAGCCGCTCACGCAGACGTCGACACCCCATTCGTCATGGCGGTAGTCGGCGCTGGCCAGGCCCGAGATGCTGTCGACCAGCAGCAGGGCGGGGTGGCCCGCTGCATCGATGGCCTTGCGCACCGAAGCGATGTCGGAGGTGGCGCCGGTGGAGGTTTCGTTGTGCACCACGCACACGGCCTTGATCTTCTTCTCGGTGTCTTTGCGCAGGCGCGCCTCGATGAGCTCGGCCTGCACGCCGCGCCGCCAGCCGGGCGCATTCGGCAGATGGGCGTCGCTGCCGGTGTAGGCCAGGAATTCGGTCGACAGGCCCAGGCGCGTGGCCATCTTCTGCCAGAGCGACGCGAAGTGGCCGGTCTCGTACATGAGCACGTGGTCGCCGGGGCTGAGCGTGTTGGCGAGTGCAGCCTCCCACGCGCCGGTGCCCGATGCGGGATAGATCGCGACCGGGTGCTTCGTCTTGAAGATCTCCTTGATGCCGCCGAGCACCTTCAAACCGAGCGTGCCGAACTCGGGACCGCGGTGGTCGATGGTCGGCAGGCTCATGGCCCGCAGGATGCGGTCGGGCACCGGGCTGGGGCCGGGAATCTGGAGGAAGTGACGGCCGGTGGGATGGATGTCGAGTTGCAGCATGGGCTCTCCTTTTGCAGCTAGTTTTGCATTCAAAATGCATTTATGTATGCTGGTTTACACCTATCAACCAAGGTTGTAGCGCCTATTTTTTGCATTCAAAATGCAAGCAAGGGAACACCACATGACCGCTGAAATCATCGAAATCTCCAGGCTGGCCTTGCATGACCAGGTCGCGTCGCGCCTGCGCACCATGCTGGTCGAAGGGCGCATTGCGCCCGGCGCCAAGCTCAACGAACGCGAGCTGTGCCTGCAGCTGAACGTGTCGCGCACGCCGCTGCGCGAGGCCATCAAATTGCTCGCGGCCGAAGGGCTGGTCGACCTGCTGCCCAACCGCGGCGCGGTGGCGGTGAAGCTCACCGAGGCCGACGTGCTCAACACCTTCGAGGTGCTGGCGATGCTCGAGGGCATGTCGGGCGAGCTGGCGGCCAAGCGCATCACCGACGAAGAGTTGGCCGAGGTGCGCGCGCTGCACTACGAAATGATGGCCTGCTTCGCGCGGCGCGACCTGTCGGGCTACTACCGCCTGAACGCGCGCATCCACACGGCCATCAACGACGCTGCGGCGAACCCGGTGCTGTCGAACACGTACCGCTCGATCAACGCCCGCGTGCAGTCGCTGCGTTTTCGCACCAACCAGGACGAGACCAAGTGGCAGCACGCGGTCGAGGAGCACGAGCAGATGGTGCAGGCGCTGGCCGCGCGCGACGCGCAGGCCATGCGCAAGGTGCTCACGGCGCACGTGCTGCGCAAGCGCGACACCGTGCTGGAGCTGCTGCGCGCAGGCCAGATCTATCCCGCTGCCAAGAGCAAGACCACGAGCAACAACGCGAGCTAAGCACCCACCATGCGCATCGATCCCGCCAGCCACATGCAGCCAGCCGGAACCGTTCTTCCGCCCAACGACACCTGCGAACTGCTGGCGCGCCGGCTGCGCACCGACACGCAGGGCGAGGTGCTGTTCGACGACGGTTCACGCGGGCGCTACGCCACCGACGCGTCGATCTACCAGATCACGCCGGTCGGCGCCTTCGTGCCGACGAACGAGCGCGACATCGCGACTGCCATCGACATCGCCCGCGACCTGAAGGTGCCGGTGCTGGCGCGCGGCGGCGGCACCAGCCAGTGCGGCCAGACCACGGGCGCGGCGCTGGTGATCGACAACAGCAAGCACTTTCGCAAGGTGCTGGACGTGAACGTGGAAGAGGGCACCGCGACGGTCGAACCGGGTCTGGTGCTCGACCACCTGAACGCGCAGCTGAAGCCGCACGGGCTCTGGTACCCGGTCGACGTGTCGACCAGCGCACAGGCCACGCTGGGCGGCATGGCGGGCAACAACTCCTGCGGCTCGCGCTCCATCGCCTACGGGAACATGGTGCACAACGTGCTCGGTGCGAGCGCGTGGCTGTCGAGCGGCGAGCTGGTCGAGTTCGGTCCGGTGGGCACGCTCGGCGCGCGCGCGGCCGGCATCGCGCAGTTCGTGCACGGGCTGGCGCAGGAGCACCGTGACGCCATGGCGCAGCACTGGCCCAAGGTGATGCGCCGCGTGGCGGGCTACAACCTCGACATCTTCGACAACCAGAGCGAGCGGCCCTACACCGCCGACGGCAGCGTGAACCTCGCGCACCTGCTGATCGGCGCCGAAGGCACGCTGGCCTACACGCGCAGCCTGAAGCTCAAGCTCGCGCCGCTGCCGCGCGCCAAGGTGCTGGGCATCGTGAACTTTCCGACCTTCCATGCGGCCATGGACGCGGCGCAGCACATCGTGAAGCTCGGACCGACGGCGGTGGAGCTGGTCGACCGCACCATGATCGAGCTGAGCCTGGCCAACCCGGCGTTCAAGCCGACGGTGGAAACCGCGCTGATCGGCAAGCCCGCCGCCATCCTGCTCGTCGAGTTCTCGGGCGCCGACAAGGCCGCGCTGCTGCCGCAGTTGAAGCAATTGGTCGAGCTGATGGGCGACCTCGGCCTGCCGGGCAGCGTGGTTGAGATGGCCGACGACGCGCGGCAGAAGAACCTGTGGGAAGTGCGCAAGGCCGGCCTCAACATCATGATGAGCCTCAAGGGCGACGGCAAACCCGTGAGCTTCATCGAAGACTGCGCCGTGCCGCTCGAGCACCTGGCCGAATACACCGACGGGCTGACCGAGGTGTTCGCGAAGTACGGCAGCCGCGGCACGTGGTACGCGCATGCGTCGGTCGGCACGCTGCATGTGCGGCCGATTCTCGACATGCGCGCCGACGGCGGCGCCAAGATGCGCGCCATTGCCGAAGAAGCCAGCGCGCTGGTGCGCAAGTACAAGGGCGCGTTCAGCGGCGAGCACGGCGACGGGCTGTGCCGCGGCGAATGGATCGAATGGCAGTTCGGGCCGGCCATCAACGAGGCCTTCCGCGCGATCAAGCAGAAGCTCGACCCGGTCAACCTGTTCAACCCCGGCAAGATCATCGATCCGCCGCGCATGGACGACGGTTCGCTGTTCCGCTTCGCGCCGCCGACCGCGCCCAAGCCCTATCGCCGCATCGAGCTGAAGCCGGTGCTCGACTGGTCGGCCTGGAATGTCAACGCCGACCCGGTGACCGAGATGACCACCGCACCCGGCACCGGCGGCGACAGCACCGGCGGCCTCGCCAAGGCCGTGGAGATGTGCAACAACAACGGCCACTGCCGAAAGTTCGACGCCGGCACCATGTGCCCGAGCTACCGCGTGACGCGCGACGAACAGCACCTGACGCGCGGCCGTGCCAACACGCTGCGCCTGGCGCTGTCAGGCCAGCTCGGCGCCGACGCCTTCACCAGCGAGGCCATGCACGACACCATGGACCTGTGCGTCGGTTGCAAGGGCTGCAAGCGCGACTGCCCGACGGGTGTCGACATGGCGAAGATGAAGGTCGAGTTTCTCGACCACTACAAGAAGCGCCACGGCCACACGCTGAAAGACAAGCTGGTCGCCTACATGCCCGACTACGCGCACCGCGCCAGCCGCATGCCGTGGCTGCTGAACCTGCGCAACCGCGTGCCGGGTGCGGCCTGGCTGGGCGAGAAGATGCTGGGCTTTTCAGCCAAGCGCTCGCTGCCTGAATGGCGCACCGACACCTTCTGGCGCGGCAAGGACACGGTGGCCGCCGGCTTGTTTTCCGATCAGGCCTCGGTGCTGGCTGCTGCAGCGCGCGGCGAGAAGGTCGCCGTGCTGTTCGTCGACACCTTCAACGGCACCTTCGAAAGCGAGAACGTCTTTGCCGCGGCGCGCGTGCTGCACGCCGCAGGCTATGCGCTGCACACGGTGGAGAAGGGCGGCAGGCACCACTGCTGCGGCCGGACCTTCCTGGCCAGCGGCATGGTGGACGAGGCCAAGGTGCGCGCCGGCGCGCTGATCGACGCGCTGCTGCCGCTGGCGCAGGCGGGCGTTCCCATCGTCGGGCTCGAGCCCTCGTGCCTGCTCACGCTGCGCGACGAAACGCTGGTGATGGGCTTCGGCGACAAGGCGCAAGTCGTCGCGAAGCAGGCGCTGCTGTTCGAGGAGTTCATCGCCCACGAACGCAAGGCCGGCCGCTTCGAACTCGCGTTGAAGCCTGCCACCGTGCCTATCCTGCTGCACGGCCACTGCCACCAGAAAGCCTTCGGCGCGGTGACTCCGATCATGGAGGTGCTGAAGCTGATTCCCGGCGCCGAGCCCGAGCTGATCGAGAGCTCATGCTGCGGCATGGCCGGCAGCTTCGGCTACGAGGCGAGCCACTTCGAGGTGTCGATGCAGATGGCCGAAACGAGCCTGCTGCCCGCCATCCGCGCCAGACCCGATGCGATCGTGGTGGCCGACGGCACGAGCTGCCGGCACCAGATCGAAGATGGGGCGCAGCGTGAGGCAGTGCATGTGGCGGTGCTGTTGGCGCGGCACATGATGCTCTGAGGCTGGCCCGGCTTTCTTTCTTCGGAACTCAGAAGGGTGGAGAGACCACCTGGCGCCAGCTGCGGCGCCAGGTGCGGGAATCGGGGCAGCCATCGCCGGCTTTCTGCGTGCCGCCCACGCCGGTCAGGAAGCCGGTTTCGTTGGTGCAACTGGTCCTGGGCTTGCCGTCCGGATGGCCTTCGTTGGGCTGGCCGATCATGTTTCGCGAGTTCACGTTGCCGCGCGTGAAGCCACCGCCGGAGATCGAGACCACCGAATACGCGTCGAAGCTGCCGTTGCCATCGACGTCGAAGGAGTTCTTGTTCTTGCCGGTGAGGGCGTCGAGCACATAGATGATGTTGGGCAGGCTGCCGGTGGCCGTGCAGGACTCGATGCCCTGCGCCTTGTCCTCCGGCAGGAAGGACGAGACGATCACGCTGCTGCCCAGATTGGCCAGGTCGCCGACCACGCGCTCGCCGTTGAGCATGGCGCCTCTGTAAGAGATTTCGCCGAGGGTCAGCAGCCATCCTTTGTTGTTTTTCCAGTCGACGGCATTCGTGCTGACTTGGTAGAAGTCCTTGCCAGCTTCGAGGCCGACCTCGGGCCTCTTGATCGTTGCCTTGTTGATGACCTGAGTCACCAACTGCGAGACGGCGACGGGCTTGGCATCGGCCTTGTCGTCGCCACCGATCGGTGTCTGGTCCCAGATGCCGTAGAGCGCCTGCTTCGTGGCGGGCATCGCCAGATCTTCCTCGTCGAGCAGGATGCCCGTGCCGACCACGACGACGGTGCCGCACGACGAGGTGGCGCTGTAGCTGCAGGTGCTGCCGTCGCCGGGATGCACCTGCCATGCCGGTGCGGCGTAGATCGGCTGCGCCTTGCCGCCCGGCGTGGTGAACAGCCGCCTGGGAACAGCCGCCGCGAGTTGGGTGCTGCGTAGATCGAAACGCCACAGGTTGCCGTTGGCGTCGCCCGCGTAGGCTGCCACGATGCGGCGGGTGGTGTCTCGCACCGCGACCACGCCTCCCAGGCCGCGGTTCCCCCCCGTGGCGTCGTTGCCGAAGCCTGTGGGAAGTGGAATGAATTTTTTGAGTTTTCCGGTAAGTGCCTCTGCGACGTACAGGCCCGTCTTCTTGCCGGTTCCCGCGTAGTGGCCGCTGCCTGTCAGCATGACCCAGGTGCCGTCGTCCAGCTGGCCCGCGACAGGGTTGTTGGTTACATGGGCCAGATGAAGGTAGTCCGTGTGCTTGTTGTTCACCTCCCAGAGAAAGTGCTTCTCGGAGGGCGTCCGGTCGGCTTCGTTCAGAGGCGATTCCAGGCCGTACAGGAATGGGGTTGCGCGCCCGCTGGTACCCAGCACCAGCTGGCGCCAGGTCTTCTCTTCGCCGGCCGGCGCCACGCCGTTCTTGTCGTACACGTCCTGCTCGACCAACGGGCCATCGAGCGTGTAGCGAAAACGGAAGTTCGGGTTGGCCAGATCGATCTGCGACGCCATGGCGCCCTTGGGCATGAACGCGGCCAGCTCGACGCCGGAGGTGGCAACGTCCCGCGCGGCGTTCAACACATGCACCTTGCCGTTGTTGGTGGCTGCAAAGATGGTGGGCGGGAGCGAGCTCTTGCGCATCCTGAAGGTGTCATAGGTGCCAGAGCCGTCGACCGAGCCTTTGGCGTAGCCCATGTCGAAGCGCCCGCCCACGAACACCGGCGGCGAGTTGACCGAGGCGCCGATGGGCTGCTTGCGCAGCCGGTAGACCGTGCCGGCGGTGTCCTTCTGAGGATCTTCGCCGAGCAGGTAACGGACAAATTTCTCGTCGGTGGTTTGCTGCTTGTCGGCATTCAGCAAGGTCTGGAGATCCGTTGGCAGTCGGTCCAGTCTTGTGCTGTAAGTGATTGGCGTGCGCACAGCAGTAGTCGGCAGGGCGTTGGGGTCGTAGTTCGACAAGGCGAAGATCCTTCGCTCGCGGATGGCCGGCATCCGGGCATTGGCAGACCAGGCCGGCATCGGCTTTTTGCTGGCGTCGAGGGCGTCATAACCGCCGTTGGCATTCAGCTTGAAGGCCTTGATGTCGCCGCTGTTGTCCGCCGTCTGGTACTCGGTCGTGTACTTGTACTGGCCCTCCAGCGTCTGGAATTCATTGCTGTTGCCGGACACCGCCACCCCCGCGTCGTTGCCGGAACCAACCATGCTGCTCAAGGCGTTGTCGAGCGCCCGGCGCACGTCGTCGCCCGAGTACACGCTGTAGGCGCGGCCACCGCCGGTGAAGCCTGCACGGATGAAGTCATCGACGCGCCGGGCGTTGTCCGCATCCGTGGTGCCTGTATTCAGATTGCCGGTTGCCCACTGCGGTGGCGTCACCGGGTTGCCGGCGAGCCAGTCGTTGTTGTACTTGTCGATCTGGCCCCAATTCAATCCAGTGCTCTTGCCCTCTCCGGACGGCGTCAGGCCCCAGCCGATGGTGAACGTGGTCATGTTCTGCCAGAAGGTGGGGTTGTGCTGGCCGCCCAACGGGGGAATATCGTTGGGCAGCGTCTTGGCGAAGTCGGTGTGCCAGAAGTAGCGAGCGGTCAGATCGGCAAAGCCGTTGCTGCTGGCGGTTACGGTATCTGCGTCGCTGTAAGGAATGTAGATGTTTCTCGCGTTCAGCTTTGTGACTGCATTCGTGCTGTCCTGGCCGGGCGCGCCCTTCGGTTCATAGCGAAATGTGGCGGTATTTCCGGACGGTTTGCCGTCGAAATTCTCCCCTTGGATTTCGGTATAGCGCTTGTCGGCTTCTTTCGCGGTGCCCGCATTCCAGGCGCCATCGGACAGCACGATGCTGTAGGCACGTCGACAGCTCAGCTCGCCGCTCGTCAGGTCGTTGGGGTCGTTCTTCCAGGGGCTGGTCAACCCGGACGCCTCTTGGGCCTTGGTTTCCTGGCCAGCGTAGTACTTGGCTGCAAGCCACAAAGCATTGTGGCTTGGCGTGCCCCCCTCGGGCTCAAGGGCATAGATCCAGTCGTAGAACTTGGTCTTCCATTTCTTGTCGGAAGCGGTTGCGTCGTCCTTGAAGTAGTTGACACCACTGACGATGTAGTCAGCAGGCGCTACCGTTACTTTCAAATCGGCGCCTATGACCTTTCGGTTGTACTGAACGTATCCGACCCTGAACTTGTTGTCGTAGCTTTGCATCGCCAGGCCCAGGGCAGTACTGACTGCGCGGGCGCGGGTGCGGTACCACTCGTACCAGTTCGCAATGTTCTGGCGCTCCTTCTCGGTCGTGCACTGAGTGGCGTTCGGCCCGCAGTCGGTTCGCTTGTGTCCGACAGGCAGGTCGACGGTGGTCGTAGCGAATGGAATGCTAATGGTTGTCACAGACCTGGTGGCGGTGCTGGAGCAATCGCCGCTCTTGCATTGGACGTAGGTGAACCTCCCGGAGTCGACAGCTGCTTTCGTGTCGTGATCCGGCCAGTTGTTCCTCGACGACTGGTTGTCCACGAAGTAAGTTGGATTGATCTTGGGCGTGCCGATTGAATTCACTCTGGCCAAATAGGTGGTGGCCGGGTTGTAGTACTGCGTGTTGATGTTGCTGGACCGCATGGCATACCAACCGTACTTGCTACCGCAATTTTTGCCACTTTGCGGACAGTTGTCATTGACGTCATAGGCGTCCTGAGCTTCGTAGTCCATCGACCCCGAGTTGTCCAACACAAACATCAGGTTGGGCTTGGCGCCCGGCACGGCGTTGTAGAGCGGGGTCTGGCTCGGTGTGGTCGCGGCGAGCGTGCCATCCACGGGCAAGAGCACCGCAGCCAAGGCGGTCCCGAGGCCGGCGAACGCCCGCCACATGCGCGAGGCTGTGGCAGAAGCGGGAACAAAAATGTGGCGCGTGGTGGTCATGCGATCTTCCCTGACGGTCGGATGAGGTGCTTCATGGGGTGGGGCATGCGCGGCTCACCGCCAGCAATCTTTGGCCCCGAGGCCCGTGGCCTGGTCTACGACGCCCTTGGCTCCCAGGCTGTTCAAGGTCTGCGTGCCGCACCGGTCGCCGCTCATGCTCCCGGTGCGCGTGGCCTTGAGGGTGTAGGAGGGCGGGTTGTCGCGCGCGACCACGGAGAAGGTGTAGTTGGCGGCGGCACCTGATCGGGGCGACTGGCGCAACGCGGCGGGCAGCATGCTGTCGGCGCCGATCTTTTGCTCGGCCTCGACGGCGATCTTTCCTGCACTGGCGGTGTAGCGGTCGTTGGCCGAGTAATGGCGCTGCATGAACTGCGCGGCTTCCATCAGGAGGCCCTGGGCCTCGGCGCGCTTGGAGCGGCGCACGTGTTCCTGGTAGTTCGGCAGCGCAATCGCCGCCAGGATGGCGACGATCGCGACGACGACCATGACTTCGATCAGCGTGAAGCCGCGGCGGGCGTGCGAGAAAGCAGAGCGTGGGTGTTTCATGGAATGAAGAGGCAAGAGAAGGTCATTTGTCGCGCGTCAGCACGGACTGCAGCCACGCTTCGGCGCCTTGCGTGGCTTTTCCGGTGGCGTCTTCGAACCTGGCGTTGTTGGCGAAGCCCCGCGCGGTGATGAGGTAGCCGGTCAGCTGGGGCGTCGAAGTCGTGGCAATCTTCTGGACGAGACAGCGCGGTTGAATCTCCATCTGCACGGCGTCGACCTCGGTCCCGGTGGGCTTCTTGCTGAGGTAGTCCTTCGGAACGAGGATCACACCGTTGCCGACCCAGCTGCTGCTTTCGCGCCATGCCGCGTCTTTGTCGAACTCGGAGCCGATGGTGGTTGCAATGATCCGGGCGCGCATGCCGGTGGAGGCGTACTCGGTGTAGTCCTTTCCGTCGCCGTCGAACATCGCCACCTGCTCGCAGAAGCGCAGCGCCGTCTCGGCCGCCTCGCGGGCGACTTCGGCCGAGCGGATGCCGTTGATGCGGCGTTCGCTCTGCGTGGCATTGCGGATGGCGAAGGTGCCCACCAGCGAGAGGATCACCAACAGGATCAGCGTGACGACCAGCACCACGCCGCGTTCGTGCGTGCCGCCGGCGATGCGGTTCGGCCGTTGAGAAAAATGCATGCTCATGGCGTGATCATTCGGTTGCGCAGCAGCACGGTGGTGGTGAACGTCCTGCGCAGATAGCCATCGGTGCCGGTGTGGTCGGTGTTGTCGCATCGCTTGTAGGCAAAGCCGCCGGCAGGCACGTCGCGCACGGGCCGGTCGCTGCGCATCTGCAGGCACACGCGCACGCTCAGCACGCGGCCCCAGCGGTCTTCGAAGAGATCGGGAAGCGCACCGCTGCTGGCCAGGGCACCGACACCCGCGGCATCCAGGTACTTGACGATCTGGTGCCGCTGCGGGTCGTAGGTGGCCGCGAGTTCGCTGCTGGGGCGGTTGGCGACGCCATACAGGATCCGCATGCTCTCGACGTTGGCCAGCAGCGGCTGAGGGGTGCCGATGGCGTTGACGGCGTCGCGCTTTTCCATCCCGCGACACGACAGCATCGGGGCCGTGCCCGCGTCGGTCACCAGATAGCGGTTGTCTGCCAGCGCGTAGTTGCCGGGTGGGGCGGTGCCGGGTGCCGGCGTGGGGGGCGGGTTCACCTGCGATGGCGTGAGCGCGTTGATGCCGTTGCCCAGGCAGTTCGTTGCCAGTGTCGCGTCGATGGCGGTGGGCATGGTGTTGTCGACGGTGGCTTCGTAGCGGATGGCGATGGTGTCGCTGCCTTTGCCCGTGCACGAGAGCTTGTCGAAAGCGGCTGCGGCGTCGGTGAAGCCGCCGGTGCAGCCGCGCACGGCCGGACCGGCGTAGTTGCCCATCACCGTGGCACCGTTGCTCGGAATGAGCTGCTGCGAATAGCCGGCCTGCTTGAGCTGTTGCTGGATCAGGTTGAGCGCAAGGATGCCGTCCTCGTTCAACTGCGTCTCGGCCTGCGACAACTGGCTGCTCCGGCTGGAGGTCGAGAACGTCGACAGGGCGGCTGCCAGGATCACCAGGCCGATCGTCAGCGAGATCATCAGCTCGATGAGCGTGAAGCCGCGGGCCGGGTTGCGCATGCGCGAGGGAACAGCGAAGACGGCACTCATAGCGTGATCCGGAAGTACATGCAGTTCACCTCCGCCGGGACTGCGATGTTGGCGCTGTCGATGGGGCAGGTCTGGCGTTGCCCGAAGCCCGTGTCTTCGGCGATGGCGCTCCAGATCAGCCAGATGTTCAGCACGCGCGTGGCCGGCAGGCCGTTCACGCCGGAGGGCGCATCGACCAGTTCCGTGGTCACGTAGGCCGTGCCGCCCGGCAGCCGGTTCTCGACATTGGTGAGCCACTGCGCCAGGTCGTAGGTGGCAATGGCTGCGCCACAGGTGTTGACCGGCTGGTCGGGAACGGAGGTGTCGACCTGACAGGCGGCTGGCGGTGGCGTGGGGTCCGTGGAGGCCGCCTCGCGCGCGCTGGCGTTGTAGGCCTTGGCATGGGCGTAGCCGGCAAAGCCGGCGAGGTTGGCGCGGGCACGTTCCGCATAGTCGTTCACCAGGCTCAGGCCGGTGGCGCGCATGCGCGAGAACTGGTTGTACTTGAGGGCCGCCGACGTGAGCCCGGCCATGCCGAACAGGCCGATGGCCAGGATGACGATGGCAACCAGCACCTCGATGAGCGTGGCGCCGCGTTGTGCGGGGCGCTTCATTCGTCGTTGCCCGAACAATCGACGCCATCCGCCGCATAGCGAATGCGCCCGGGCTTGCTGATGCACAGCGTCTTGCGCGCCCACGGGGTGGTGACGAGCGTCTCGAAGCCGCGAGCATCGACCGTGATGCCGTTGCTTCCCGAATTCGTTAGTCCGTTGGGCAAGAAGACGAAGTCTGCGGCCTTGCCCAGCGTGATCCTCGCGATACCGGGCAGTGCGTCCTGCCGCAACAGCAACTCATCGTTCGACTCGGAATAGGCGAAGTCGGCGTCGCGGTCGTTGTTGGCGAAGACGATCCAGCCGACTGCAAAATCCCTGGCGCCCGTGCCGGTTTCGCAGCCGATCGTGGTGCCCGCGCGCAATTGGCAGACGACAACGGGTCGTGCGCGGGCAATGGCTTCGGTGCGTGCTGTGCGCAGGGAGCCAGTCAGGGCGTTGACCGTGTTGGACAGCCGCCACTGCACGATGAAGCGCGTCATCGACGGTGCCGCGATGCCCAGGAGAATCGCCAATATCGCCAACGTGACCATCAGCTCGATGGCCGTCAGCCCGCGCTGGTCGCGCAGCCTCGCCGGCCGCGAAGAATCGCGTCGCCTCATGTGCATATGCCTCCCCGTTGTTTTTGGAAATTCAGCCGACAACTTCTGGGCGCGAGACTAGTTGCCGATGCACATGTCCGACAACGGCTTGCCGACGTTCGGTCCGTTCGAAACGATGAGCGGAAACGCCTCGAATCGCCGAATGAAAGTCTGGTATTTCGGGGTGTTTGGCTGGTACTTTTTCTCTTCTGCGGAAGAGGGCTTCGCGCGCTTGCCCGCGCCTCGTTTTTCAACCTTGAATCACAATGCTTCGATGATTGCCGCATCCACTTCCGAATCCGGCTTCGCCTTGTTCCCGACCGCCATCGGCGTCTGCGCGCTGGCCTGGGGGCCGCAGGGACTGGTCGGTGTGCAA
The DNA here is from genome assembly GCF_002849325.1 of Variovorax sp. RO1. Lineage (NCBI taxonomy): Bacteria > Pseudomonadati > Pseudomonadota > Betaproteobacteria > Burkholderiales > Comamonadaceae > Variovorax > Variovorax sp. RO1. The sequence continues at coordinate 297,664 of NZ_PKMT01000003.1, read as the reverse complement.
CTGCCTGAAGAGCGAGGCGAAGCCGCGACGCGTGCGCGCATGCATCGGCGCTTTCCTGATCTGGAGGAAGCGCCACCGTCGGAGCGTGCGCAACACGCCATCGCAGGCGTGCAGGCGCTGCTCGAAGGTGCGACCGACGACTTGTGCGACATCGAACTCGACATGCGCGGCGTGTCCGAATTCCACCAGCGCGTCTATGCGATCGCGCGACGCATTCCGCCGGGGCAGACGCGCACCTACGGCGAGGTGGCCGAAGAGCTGGGTGACAAGGGCCTCTCGCGCGCAGTCGGACAGGCGATGGGGCACAACCCCTTCGCGCCGGTCGTGCCCTGCCATCGCGTGCTGGCCGCGGGCAACAAGCCCGGTGGCTTCTCGGCGGGCGGCGGTGCGTTGACCAAGTTGCGCATGCTGGACATCGAAGGCGCTACGCCGAGCGGAACGCGCTCGCTGTTCTGAATCGACGGGCTCAGGCCGCCGGCACCGGCAGGCGGTGCAGCCCCGCGATGCGCGAGCCGAAGATGATCGCGGCCTGCAGCACGAAACCCGCGAGCGCCAGCAGCAGGCAGGCGGGCTCGCCCCACATCGCGCCGACCAGGCCACCGAGCGCGGCACCGACCGGGCGCGCGCCTGCGTTCACCGTCAGGAACACCGCGGACACCCGGCCGAGCATCGCCGAGGCCGTCACGCTCTGGCGCAACGTGGTCGAGGTGATGACCCAGACCATCGGCCCCGCGCCGAACAGGAAGAACGAGAGCGCGGCCAGCGACGCGCTGGGCACGAGGAGCGTGGCCGCCATCGTCGCGGCGGCGGCGACCGCCACGGCCGGCCCGACCTGGATCGCGCGCCCGAAGGGCAACCGCGCCGTCACGCGCGAAGTCAGCAGCGCGCCGACGACCATGCCCGCACCGTACATCGCGAGCGTGAAGCCCACGGCCTGCGCGCCGAGGCCGAGCACGCGCACGGCATAGGGCACATAGCCCGCCTGCAGCACGAACCACGAGATGTTGAAGACCGCACCGGTCATCAGCATGGGCCGCAGGAACGCGTGCTGCCAGACGAAGCGCGCGCCGTCCTGCACATCGCGCAGCGGATGGCGCGACGGCGCCGTGGGGCGGGGCGCTTCGGTCAGGCGCAGCAACAGGCCGACAGCCGCCACCGACAGCACCGCCGCCAGCACGAACGCCGACGAGGCGCCGGCCCACGCGACGAGCGCGCCCGCAAGCGCGGGGCCCGCTGTGAAGGCCGCACTGCGCGCCAGCTCCAGCCGTCCGTTGGCGAGCGCCAGGGCATCGCGCGGTACGAGGGCCGGCACCAGCGCGGGCGCCGCGACGCTGAAACCCACGGTGCCGACCGCGCCGAGGAAGCCGAGCACGGCCAGCCCGCCGATGCCGAGCGTCGACGACAGCACCATGCCCAGCAAGGCCAGCAGCGACACGGCGCGCAGGCCCTCGGCCCACACCATCAACCGGCGGCGCGACATACGGTCCGCGAGCAGGCCCATCGGCAACGAGACCAGCAGGAAGGGCAGCGTCTGCACGGCGGCCAGAAAACCGATCTCGCCGGGTCCGGCGCCGAGCGCGAGCACGGCGACCAGCGGCACGGCCGCGAGGCTCAGTTGTTCGGCGGACTGGGCCGCGAGGTTGGCCCACGCGAGGTGGGAGAAGGAGCGGGGCAGGGGCGATGACATGCGATGGGATACGAAAACAAAGACCGCATCGTGCGTTCCGCCCCCATCTGCCGCTGGCCGTTTACGGACGTGGAAGCCTCAGCTCGAATTCATCTGCTCGAACCACTCGGCGACGCACACCGCTTCGGGGGCCGCGTCGGGTGCAAGGCCGTAGTAGTAGCGCTCCAGCGTCATCCGCAACCCAGGCAACGGCGACTGCAGCCGCCCCGACGCCAGGTCATGCGTCACCAGCGAGGTCGGCGCGAGCGCAATGCCCAGTCCGTCGACCGCGGCCTGCAGCACGAAGTGCAGGTGATCGAATTGCAGCCGCCCGGCCGGCCGCGCGCGCGGTGCGCCGACCTGCTTCTTCCAATCGTCCCAATCGTCCTTGCGCGTGCGCGCCGACAGCAGCACATGCGAGGCGAGGGCGCGCAGGTCGGGCAGCGGCTGCGTCTTGAACAGCGCGGGCGCGCCGACCACCAGCACCTCGTCTTCCAGGAAGGGCCGCACCTTGATCGACGACGGCCAGCCTTCGAGGCCGCGGCGCACGGCGATGTCGAAGCTGTCGGCAGCCTGTTCGGGCATCACGGTGCTGGTGACGACCTGCGGTTCGATGTCGGGATGGCGTTCCACGAATGACGGCAGCCGGGGAATCAGCCAGCGCACCGCGAACGACGGCCGCACGTTGATGCGCACAGCGCGCGCCGGGCCCTGCAGCTGCAGTGCCCGCGCCGCCGCATGGATCTGCGCGAGCGCGGGTTCGGTTTCCGCAAAGAACTGCTGGCCTTCGGGCGTCAGCGTGACCTGCCGGATGCGGCGCTCGAACAGCGCCACGCCCAGGCAGGCTTCGAGGCGCTTGATCTGTCGGCTCACCGCGCTGTGCGTCACATGCAATTCAACCGCCGCGCGCGTGAAGCTCAGGTGGCGGGCCGCCGCGACGAAGGCGCGCACGGCATGGAGGGGCGGTTCGCGAAGCGGCATGCGTGCGATTTTCTCACGCATGCCGCGCGGGAATGTCGTTTGTCGGCGGGTGGCGCGAGCGGGCACGATACGGGCTCGATGTCCGCTGCACCACCGCCTTCCACCTCTGCCAATCCCGTCCGCTCCACCGACCTGGATTCCCGCCACGCCGCCATGGCGCTCGGCCTGTCGCTGCCGGCCGATGTGGTGCTCTACCTGCTGCTGCCCATGTACGCGTCGCAGTTCGGCGTCTCTCTGGCTGAGGTCGGCCTGCTGCTGGCGGCCAACCGGCTGGTGCGCATCGCGGGCTACGGCTGGGTGGCGCGCTTCTATGCGCGCCATGGCGACCGGGCCAGCTGCACGTTGGCCGTGGTGGCCGCGGCCTGCTGCGGGCTGGGCTACGCCACGCTCTCGGGGTTCTGGGCGCTGCTGCCGTTGCGGCTGACCTGGGGCCTGTGCTTCGCGGCGCTCAACCTGTCGACGCAGGCCCTGGCCACGGCCGACCCGATCGGTGCCGCGCGGCGCAGCGGGCGGTCGCGCGCCTTCATCGCGACCGGGCCGGTGCTGGCGTTGCCGCTCGGCGCGCTGCTGGCGTACACGGTCGGTCCGCGCGCGATCTTCGGTGTGCTGGCGGTGGTGTCGTTGCTCGCGCTGTTCGTCACGCGGCGGCTGCCGTCGAAGCCGCATCACAGCGCAGCGCCGACACGGCGCTTCTCGCGGCCGAATGCGCTGGACGGCTGGTCCTTCATGGAAGGGCTGGCGCTCGATGGCCTCTTCATCGTGGGCCTGTCGTACCTCGGCAAGGATCTGCTGCCTGGCGGCGCGGTGATCGTGGCCGGCGTGCTGATGGCGCTGCGCTACCTCGCAGAAATCTTCCTCGGGCCGGTGGGCGGGCGCATGGCGGAGCATTTCGGCGCCGAGCGCCTGCTCGTGAGCCTGTCGCTGGTGACGTCGCTCGCGCTCGTGGGCTTCGGCCTGGGCTGGCTGTGGAGCTGCGCAGCGCTGATCGTGGTGCTGCGCGCACTGCAACTGCCGCTCTTGCCGCCCATCGTGGCGCGTCGCACGCCCGGGCCGGAGCGCGTGCGGGCGCTCGCGGCCCGGGCGGTCTGGCGCGACATCGGCGCGGGCGCCGGCCCCTTGCTGGCCGGCGTGCTGCTGCCCATTGCTTCGCCGCCGTGGATCTACGGCACCGCCGCGCTGCTGCTGGCGGTCGCGGCGCTGGCGTGCGTACGACGCGCCTCGGCACCGACCCCGATTCAGGAGAACATCGCCCCATGACCACCATCGACACCGTTGCGCAACTCGAAGCCCTGTTCGGCCAGCCGGGCGAGGCCTCGCTCAAGAAAGAGGTGCCGTACCTGCACCCGAGCTACCAGGCGCTGATTGCCGCGTCGCCGTTCGCGGTGCTGGCGACCCTCGGCCCCGGCGGGCTCGATGCCTCGCCGCGCGGCGACGCCCCGGGTTTCATCGCGGTGCAGGACGAGACCACCTTGCTGCTCCCCGAGCGCCGCGGCAACAACCGCATCGACAGCCTGCGCAACATCGTGGCCGACCCGCGCGTGGCCTTGCTGTTCCTGATTCCGGGCGTGGGTGAAACGCTGCGCGTGAACGGACGCGCACGCATCACCGCAGCGCCCGAGTTGCTGGCGCGCTTCGCGGTGGAAGGGCGCGCGCCGCAGTGCGTGATCGAGATCCGCGTCGAGACCGTGTTCTTCCAGTGCGCCCGCGCCATCCAGCGTTCGAAGCTCTGGGCGCCCGTGCCAGAAGACGCGCCGCGCACCGTGCCGACGCCGGGCGCCATCCTTTCCGCACTGTCCGATGCGGCCTTCGACGGCGTCACCTACGACCGCGAACTGCCCGCACGGCAGCGCTCGACGCTGTACTGAAACACGGCGCCGTACCGCCCGGTAGAACGAATGCACTAGCGGCGAAAGCCGCCGACCCCACGCCTGCACCGATTGCGAGCCTTCGCCACAATCGACCCAATGCGTTCTTCTCCGTTCTTCAAAATGGCCCTGTTGTTGGGCCTGCTCTCCGCCATCGGGCCTTTCGCGATCGACATGTACCTCCCGGCTTTGCCTGCCATCGGGCAGAGCCTGCATGCGGACATCGGCGCGGTGCAGATGAGCCTCACCGCCTTCTTCCTGTCGCTCGGCGCGGGGCAGCTGCTCTACGGCCCGATCTCCGACATGGTCGGGCGCAAGCCGCCGCTGTACGCCGGGCTGGTGCTGTTCGCGCTCGCCAGCGTGGGCTGTGCGTTGGCGACCGACATCCAGACGCTGATCGCGCTGCGCTTCGTGCAAGGCCTGGGCGCGGCCGCGGGCATGGCGATTCCGCGCGCCGTGGTGCGCGACCTGCACACCGGCACCGACGCCGCGCGGCTGATGTCGCTGCTGATGCTGGTGTTCAGCGTCTCGCCGATCCTTGCGCCGCTCGCGGGCAGCGTGGTCATCGCCTTCACCGGCTGGCGCGGCGTGTTCTGGGCCGTCACCATCGCCGCGGTGGCGGGGCTGGCCATGATGGTCAAGCTGCTCGACGAAACGCGCCCGGCCTCGGAGCGCGTCGAAAGCAGCCTGGGCAGCGCGCTGTCGGCCTACTGGCTGCTGCTGCGCGACTGGCACTACCTCGGGCTGGTGTTCATCGGCAGCTTCGCGATGGCGGGCTTCTTCACCTACCTGGCGAACTCGTCGTTCGTGATGATCGACCACTACGGCCTGTCGCCCGCGATGTACAGCGTGGCCTTCGGCGTGAACGCGGCGGCCTTCATTGCGGCCTCGCAGTTCACGGGCTCGCTGGGCGAGCGCTACGGGCTGGTCAACCTGGTCAAGTTCGGCGTGGTCTGCTGCGGCGTGGCGATGGTCGCGATGTTTGTCTACTTCGCGATGGGCGGCGACAACCTCTGGGTGTTGATCGTCCTGTACTTCATCGCCTCGGGCTTCATGGGCCTCGTGATCCCGACCACCGGCGTGCTGGCGCTCGAGATGCACGGCGCCATCGCCGGCACGGCCTCCGCGCTGCTGGGCACGCTGCAGATGCTGACCGGCGCGCTCGCGATGGCGGTGGTGGGCCTGTTCTCCAACGGCCGTCCGCTGCCGATGGTGGCGGGCATGGCCGCCGGCGCGCTCATCGCGCTGGTGCTGACCTGGCTCACGCTCGGCGGTGTGCGCTCCGAGCCGACCGAGGGCAGGGCGCAAGGCGCCTGACATGACGGCAGCCGCCACAGCCAGCGACGCCAAGCCGCTGCCCCTCGACGGCCTGGCCGCGCCCGCGCGTGGTTGGGCGATGCTGGTCATCATCCTCGGGCTCACGGTCTCGGTGCTCGACGGCACCATCGTCAACCTGGCGCTGCCCGGCATCGCGCGCGAGCTGCAGGCCACGCCGGCGCAGGCGATCTGGGTGGTCAACGCCTACCAGATCGCCACGCTGGTGATGCTGCTGCCGCTGGCCTCGCTCGGCGACCTCGTGGGCTACCGGCGCGTGTACCTGGTGGGCATGGCGGTGTTCACCGTGTCGTCGCTGGCTGCGACCTTTGCGAACTCGCTCGGCACGCTGATCGCGTCGCGCGCCCTCCAGGGGCTGGGCGCGGCGGGGATCATGAGCGTCAACGCGGCGCTGGTGCGGCTCACGTACCCGTCGGCGCAGCTGGGCAAGGGCATGGCGATCAACTCGCTGGTGGTCGCCACCTCGTCGGTGGCCGGGCCCTCGGTGGCGGCGGCGATCCTGTCGGTGGCGTCGTGGCCGTGGCTCTTTGCGATCAACGTGCCGCTGGGCATCGTCACCTTTGCACTGGGCATGCGGGCGCTGCCGTTCAACCGCTCGGCACCGGCCGCCGGCGCGCGCTTCTCGCTGGTCGACGTGACGCTCAACGTGCTGATGTTCTCGCTGGTCTTCCTCGGCGTGGACCAGCTGGGCGTGCGCGAGGGCGGGGTGCAGGCCACGGGCACGCCGTGGGTGGCCTGGGCCACGCTGGGAGCCGGGCTGGCGGTGGGCTTTGTCTACCTGCGGCGCCAGCGCAAGCTGACGGTGCCGCTCTTTCCCATCGACCTGCTGCGCATTCCGGTGTTCGCGCTGTCGATGGGCACCTCGGTGGCGGCGTTCTGCGCGCAGATGCTGGCCTACATCGCGCTGCCGTTTTTGCTGCTCGATGTGTACGGCCGCAGCCACATCGAGGCCGGGCTGCTCATCACCGCGTGGCCGCTGGCCATCGTGGTGATGGCGCCCATCGCCGGGCGGCTCATCGGGCGCTACCCCGACGGGCTGCTCGGCGGCATCGGCCTGGGCCTGCTGGCAGTCGGTCTCGCGCTGCTGGCGGCGCTGCCGGCGCACCCGGACAATGCCGACATCGCCTGGCGTATGGCGCTGTGCGGCCTGGGCTTCGGCTTGTTTCAGTCGCCCAACAACCACACCATCGTGAGCTCGCCGCCGGCGCACCGAAGTGGTGCGGCCAGCGGCATGCTGGGCACGGCGCGGCTCACGGGCCAGACGCTGGGCGCCGTGGTGCTGGCGGCGGTGTTCAGTGTCTGGAGCCCACACGGCGGACATGGTCCGGTGGTGGCGCTGGTGCTGGCGGCGGGCTGTGCGGCGGTGGCTGCGGTTTTCAGCAGTCTGCGGCTGAAGACGACAAGCCCGCACGCCTGAATAAGGTAGGGTACGGCCTCATGAAGGAAGTACCTGACACCGTGGTCTGCCCGGGCTGCGACGCGGTCTACGCCCGTGCGCCGCTGGCGCCGCGCGACGTGGCCGAGTGCCCGCGCTGCGGCACCGAGCTCGACCGGCACCCGGGCGCGCAGCAACGGCGCATCCTGCCGCTGACGGTCGCGAGCCTGATCATGTTCGCCATTGCCAACCTGTTTCCCATCGTCGAGATCGAGCTGCAGGGCCTGCGCAGCCAGACCACGCTGGCCGGCGCGGTGGTGGTGCTGAGCGCCGAGGGCATGTCGCCGGTGGCGCTGCTGGTGCTGGCCACGACCATCCTCTTTCCGCTGCTGCAGCTGTGCATCCTGGCCTACCTGCTGGTGCCGCTGGCCCGCGCGCACCGGCCCTGGGGTTTCGCGATGCTGGTGCGCATGATGCAGACGCTGCGGCCCTGGGGAATGATCGAGGTGTTCCTGCTCGGCGTGCTGGTGGCGATCGTCAAGCTGTCGAGCATGGCGACGGTGGTGCCGGGCCCGGCGCTGTGGGCCTTCGTGGCGCTCACCGTGACGCTCACGGCGGTGCTGTCGTTCAACCCCGGCGCGTTCTGGGAAATGACCTTCCGTCAGGCCGACGAGGAAGACGCCGCCGCAGACGAAAACACGCCGGAGGTGCGCGCATGAACGTGCGCGGGCTGCCCGCCCGCCTGGCCTCGGCGCGCCCCTGGGAGGCGCAGGCCGACGACGACCATGACCACGCAAACCCGGTGCCGACGGCCGCCGGGCTCGGCCTGCACGTCTGCACGCACTGCACCGCTGTCTGGCGCGATGCGGAAGAGGGCGAGGCCTGCGCCCGCTGCGGCACGCGCCTGCACACGCGCAAGCCGCAGAGCCTGAACCGCACCTGGGCCTTCCTCATCGCGGCCTGCATCATGTACATCCCGGCCAACCTGCTGCCGGTGATGATCACGCGCACGCTGTTCGGTGCGCAGTACGACACGATCCTGAGCGGCGTCATCTATTTCTGGGTGTCGGGCGCCTGGGGGCTGGCGGCCATCGTGTTCATCGCGAGCTTCCTGGTGCCGCTGTTCAAGCTGGCGGTACTGCTCTTGCTTGTGGTGCTGGCGCAGCGGCGCAGCAACTGGCGCCGGCGCGAGCGGGCCAAGCTGTATCACATCATCGAGATCATCGGGCGCTGGTCGATGCTCGACGTGTTCGTGGTGTCGCTGCTGACCGGGCTGGTGCAGATCCAGGGCTTCGCGGTCATCACCGCGGGCGTGGGCATTGCGGCCTTCGGCGCGGTGGTGGTGCTGACCATGCTGGCCTCACTGAGCTTCGACCCGCGCCTGACGTGGGACGGCCCGGTGCCCGAAGCCGACACGGACGAACGACACATTGAAAGCAGGGAAGAAAAAATCGCATGAGTGAAGAAGACACGCAACCGCAAGACCGTCCGGCAGCGTCGGCCCCGCCCGCGCTGCCGAAACCGAAAGTGGCGCGCCGCCGCGAGTGGCTGCCCTCGCTGATCTGGCTGATTCCCATCGTCGCCGCGCTGGTCGGCGTGACGCTGGTGGCCAAGATCCTCATGGGGCGCGGCCCCGAGATCGTGCTGACCTTCAAGACGGCCGAAGGCCTCGAAGCCGGCAAGACCGCCGTGAAATACAAGGACGTGCAGATCGGCCTGGTGCAGAGCCTGCGGCTGGCGCGCGACCGCTCGCACGTGCGCGTGCTGGTGCAGCTCAACAAGGAAGCCGAGGGCTTTACTTCGGCCGACTCGCGCTTCTGGGTGGTGCGGCCGCGGCTCGACACCTCGGGCATCTCGGGCCTGGGCACGCTGCTGTCGGGCGCCTACATCGGCGCCGACGCGGGCGTCGAGAAAGAAACAGCAGGCGAATTCACCGGCCTCGAGGTGCCGCCCATCGTCACGCGTGGCGACTCGGGCCAACAGTTCTTGCTGCGTGCGCGCGACGTGGGCTCGCTCGACGTGGGTTCGCCCGTGTACTTCCGTCGCATCAAGGTCGGACAGGTCGCGGCCTACGAGCTCGACGGCGACGGCCGCGGCGTCACGCTGCGGGTGTTCGTGAACGCGCCGTACGACAAGTTCGTCGGCATGAACACGCGCTTCTGGCCCGCCAGCGGCATCGACGCGCAACTGAGCGCCAGCGGCTTCACGCTGCGCACGCAGTCGCTGGCGACCATCCTGCTCGGCGGCATCGCCTTCCAGGCGCCCGACGACGCCATGGGCCCGCTGGCCAAGGAGAACACGGCCTTCGTGCTGGCGCAGGACGAAACCTCCGCGATGAAGGAGCCCGACGGTCCTTCGCAGACGCTGCTGATGTACTTCAACCAGTCGCTGCGCGGCCTCACGCCGGGCGCGCCGGTCGACTTCCGCGGCGTGGTGCTGGGCGAGGTGAAATCCATCGGCGTCGAGTTCGACCGTGCCGAGCGCGAGTTCCGCATGCCGGTGCTGGTGCAGATCTATCCCGATCGCCTGCGCCGCCGCGAAAGCGGTGCCGGTGCGCAGGGGACGGAGTCGCGCGCGACGCAGCAGGAACGGCTGCGCTTCCTGGCCGAGAAGGGCCTGCGCGCCCAGTTGCGCAACGGCAACCTGCTGACCGGCCAGGTCTACGTGGCGCTCGACTTCTTTCCGAAGTCGCCGCCCGTGAAGATTGATCTGTCGAAGAGCCCGATCGAGCTGCCCACCATCGCCAACAGCCTGGACGAAATCCAGTCGCAGGTGCAGGAAATCGCGACCAAGCTCAACAAGGTGCCTTACGAGCAGATTGCCGGCGACCTGCGCACCACGCTGGCCACGCTCAACAAGACGCTCACCAGCACCGAGCAGACCGTGAACCGCATCAACACCGACGTGACGCCCGAGCTGGCCGCGGCCATGAAGGACGTGCGCAAGACCGTCAACTCGGCCGAACGCACGCTGGCCGACGACTCGCCACTGCAGCAGGACATGCGCCAGACCTTGCGCGAGCTGACGCGCGCCGCGGGCTCGGTGCGCATCCTGACCGACTACCTCGAACGCCATCCCGAATCGCTGCTGCGCGGCAAACCGGACGACAAGAAATGAAGACGACGACCTTCGCTCTCGCGTGTGCCGCCGCATTGGTGGTGCTGGCCGGCTGCGCGAGCAAGCCCGACAGCTACTACACGCTGGCCAGCCCGCCCGCGCTCACCGACGCGGCGCCTCGCGTTCCCAACGCGGCGTCGCCGATGTACATCGAGCTCGCTCCCGTGGCCGTGCCCGAGCGGCTCGCGCGCCCGCAGATGGTGGTGCGCCGCCCGACTGGCGGCGTACAGGTCGATGTGCTCGAGCAGCACCGCTGGGCCTCGTCGTTCGAGAACGAGCTGCGCGACGCGCTCGGCAGCGGCATCGCCGGCCGGCTCGGCGCGCTCGACGTGACCCAGGGCGGCCGCCAGACCTCGCAGCCCGTGTGGCGCGTCGCGGTGCAGGTGCGCCAGTTCGACCTGGTGGACGGCGGACGCGTGGACGCCGGCTTCAGCTGGACGCTGCGCCGTTCCGACGAAGCGCGCACGGTGGTGTGCCGGCTCGATGCGGGCGAGGCGACCGGCAGCGGCATGGATGCGCTGGCGCAGGGCGCGCAGCGCGTGACGGCGGCGGCTGCTGCGGCCATGGCGCGCAGCGTGAACGCGGCGCAGGCGAACCCGGGCGCGACGGCGTGCGCGATCTGACGCGTTGTATTTGTCTTTCTCCCTCCCCCTCTGGGGGAGGGCAGGGGTGGGGGCACGGCGGCGCTCGAAAAAGCATGGCGCTCAGTTGGACGATGCCCCCATCCCAACCTTCCCCCAGAGGGGGAAGGAGCAATACCGGCAACCCCTGAACCGGAGGCCCCATGACACAGATCGGCAAGGCGCCCTGCGACGACACGCTGATCCTGCATGGGACGAATCCACCCACGGAAGAGGGCGCCTGCCCCGAAGCCTCCAAGCCTTGGGTGCTCGCCGCGGCCATCGTCGGCTCGAGCATGGCCTTCATCGACGGCACCGTGGTCAACGTCGCGTTGCCGGCGATCCAGGCCGACCTGCACGCCACGGCCTTCCAGGCGCAATGGGTGGTCGAGTCCTACGCCTTGTTGCTCGCGGCGCTGCTGCTGGTGGGCGGCGCGCTCGGCGACCACTACGGGCGGCGGCGCATCTTCGCCATCGGCGTCGTCGTCTTCGCGCTGTCGTCGGTGGGCTGCGCACTCGCGGCCGACGTGCAGCAGCTCATCGCCGCACGCGCGATTCAAGGCATCGGCGGCGCGCTGCTGGTGCCGGGCAGCCTGGCGCTCATCAGCGCGTCGTTTCCCGAGAAGGAGCGCGGCAAGGCCATCGGCACCTGGTCGGGCTTCAGCGGCATCACGGCGGCGGTGGGGCCGGTGCTGGGCGGCTTTCTGGTCGATCACTTCTCGTGGATCTGGGCCTTTCTCATCAACGTGCCGATGGCACTCCTCGTGCTGTGGATCGTGCGTCGCCACGTGCCCGAGAGCAAAGGCGCCGCGGCGCGCGGCGGGCTCGATCTGTGGGGCGCGCTGCTCGCGACCGCCGGGCTGGGCGGCATCGTCTACGCCTTCATCGAGGCGCCGACGCAGAGTTGGCGTTCGCCGGCCGTGCTCGCGGCGCTGGCCATCGGTGTCGTGGGCAGCATCGGTTTTGTCATCGCCGAACGCCGGGCGCGCACGCCGATGCTGCCGCTGTCGCTGCTGCGCATCGGCAACTTCAGTGGTGCCAACCTGCTGACCTTGCTGCTGTATGCGGCGCTGGGCGGCGGGCTGTATTTCTTTCCGCTCAACCTGATCCAGGTGCAGGGCTACTCGGCCACCGTGGCGGGCGCGGCGCTGCTGCCGTTCATCTTTCTGATGTTCGCGCTCTCGGGCTGGGCCGGGCAGCTGGTCGACCGCTTCGGGCCGCGCCTGCCGCTGGTCATCGGGCCGGCCATTGCGGCCCTGGGCTTTGCGCTGTTCGCGCTGCCGGGCGTGGGCGCGAGCTACTGGAGCGGCTTTCTGCCTGCCGTGGTGGTGCTGGGTTTCGGCATGACGGTGACGGTGGCGCCGCTCACCACCACGGTCATGAACGCCGTGGGGCCCGATCTCGCGGGCGTGGCCTCGGGCGTGAACAACGCGGTGTCACGCGCGGCGGCGGTGCTGGCGATTGCGGTGTTCGGCGCCATCATGGCCTGGACCTTCGACGCAGCGCTGGCCGAGCGGCTGCAGGCGATGGGCGCGTCGGACGAGGTGCGATCTTTTCTTGCGGCCGAGCGCGATCGATTGGCCGCAGCCGGCACGCCGCCGGGTGCCGATGCGGCCACAGCTGCCGCCGTGAAGCGCGCGGTGGCGGAATCGTTCGTCGCGGGCTTCCGCTGGGTGATGCTGCTGAGCGCCGGCCTGGCCGTGCTGAGTGCGGTGAGTGCCTGGCTGATGATCCGTCGCGCGCCAACAGAAAAGCCAGACAACAAAAAGCCATGAGCCAGGAGACAAGCCCCCGATGCCACCAGAACAACCGGCCGACGCGCCGCCGTACGTCGATGTCCTGATCGTCGGTGCCGGCCTCTCCGGCATCGGCGCCGCCTGCCACCTGCAGGCGCAGTGCCCGGGCCGCAGCTACGCGATCCTCGAAGGGCGCGAACGCAGCGGCGGCACCTGGGACCTGTTCCGCTACCCGGGCGTGCGTTCCGACTCCGACATGTACACGCTGGGCTACGTGTTCCGCCCGTGGACGCAGGCCAAGGCGATCGCCGATGGCCCGTCGATCCTGCAGTACGTGCGCGACACCGCGCGCCAGCACGGCGTCGACGACAAGATCCACTACCAACACCGCGTGGTGCGCGCCGCCTGGTCGAGCGCCGACGCCTGCTGGACGGTCGATGTCGAGCAGGGGCCTGACAAGCAACTCGTGCAGTGGCGCAGCAACTTCCTGTTCCTGTGCAGCGGCTACTACCGCTACGACGCGGGCTACACGCCCGACTTCGCCGGCATGGCCGACTTCAAGGGCCGCATCGTGCATCCGCAGCACTGGCCCGCCGACCTGGACCACAGCGGCCAGCGCGTGGTCGTGATCGGCAGCGGCGCCACCGCGATGACGCTGGTGCCCGCGATGGCCCAGACCGCCGCGCACGTCACGCTGTTGCAGCGCTCGCCGACCTACGTGGTGGCGCGCCCGGCCGAAGACCCCATTGCCAACCGCCTGCGGCGCCTGTTGCCGGCGATGGCCGCGTACCGCCTCACGCGCTGGAAGAACGTGACGCTCGGCATGCTGTTCTTCCGGCTCGCGCGGCGCAAGCCGGCGCGCGTCAAGCGCATGCTGCTGGGTGGCGTGCGCCACGCGCTCGGGCCCGGCTACGACGTCGCCACGCACTTCACGCCGCGCTACAACCCGTGGGACCAGCGCCTGTGCCTCGTGCCCGACGGCGACCTGTTCGCGGCGCTCAACGCGGGCCGTGCGTCGATGGTCACGGACCACATCGACACCTTCACGCCCAGCGGCCTGCGACTGAAGTCGGGCCGCGAACTCGAGGCCGACATCGTCGTCACCGCCACCGGCCTCGAACTGCAGGTGCTCGGCGGCATCGAACTGAGCGTGGACGGCCGTCGCATCGACCCCGCCGGCACCTTCAACTACAAGGGCATGATGTACAGCGACGTGCCCAACCTGGCTTCGTCCTTCGGCTACACCAACGCCTCGTGGACGCTCAAGTGCGACCTGACCTGCGCCTACGTCTGCCGGCTGCTGAACCACATGCGCAAGCACGGCTGGCGGCAATGCACGCCGCACAACGCCGGCCCCGATCTGTCGCCCGAACCGTGGATCGATTTCAGCTCGGGCTACGTGCAGCGCTCACTCGAAAAATTTCCGAAACAGGGCGCGCACACGCCGTGGACGCTGCACCAGAACTACCTGCGCGACATCCTCCTGCTGCGCCTCGGGCGCGTGGACGATGGGGTGATGGCGTTCTCGAATCGCACGGCCTGACTGTGCTTCGTGACACGGCGATGTATAGCTCTGCTGAATACAACATCGAAGATTTTTGAATTGGATCGATGGCAGGCGGCGGTGATTTACTCCGCCCGGCGTTGCACTCACCGTGCGGAGACGGTGAGGCAGCTCCCGGGAATCACCCCACGACCCTGTGATGAGGAGACCTCATGAAGTCATCGATCCGTGCATCCCTGGCGGGCCTGCTGTTCGCAGCGCTTGCAGGCCATGCAAGCGCCGCTTCGCTGGACGCTTTCGCGACCACGCCGAACGCGGCCATCTCCGGCAACAACAGCGAGAACCTGACGCAGTCCACGCCCGAGATGTGCGCGTCGGCCTGCCTGGGCGCGCCGCGTGGCGCCTGGTGCGTCTCGTTCGACTACAACAAAACGAACCAGAGCTGCGACCTCAGCGACAAGCGTGCCGCCGACGTGGGCGGGCTGAAGACCGACTACCCCGGCAACCCCTATGACCACTACAGCCTCAAGCCCGATCCGCTGAAGCCGTTTGCGCACACGGCCAATGCGGCCATCAGCGGCTACAACACCGAAGCCCTGCAGACCGTGACGCCCGCCGACTGCGCCAACGCCTGCACCGACGCGAGCCGCACGTCGTGGTGCAAGTCCTTCGACTACAACAAGACGCAGCAGCGCTGCGACCTGAGCGACAAGCGCGCCAGCGACATCGGCGGCCTGAAGACCGACTACGCCGGCAACCCCTACGACCACTATTCGCTGATTGCGGGCGAGGGCGTTCCCAACCCCGTGCCCGGCAACAAGCACATCCTGCTGATCGGCCTGGACGGCCTGCGCGGCGACGCCATCCAGTGCGCGGGCTGCGTGCAGACGCCCGCGATGTCGGCGCTGATTGCCGGCGGCGCCTTCCACGGCAACGTGCTGGCGGGCGGCACCAAGCAGGCGACCGTGAGCGGACCTGGCTGGTCGTCGGTGTTCACCGGCTTCTGGGCCGACAAGCACGGCGTGACCTCGAACACGACCACCTTGCCGCTGAAGAAGACGCACGTGTTCGACCAGATCAAGGCGGCCTGGCCGACGGCCACGACCGCGGTGGTGGGCGACTGGTTCAACATCACCCACAACCTGCGCCCGGCGCTGGCCGACTTCGTGGTCGCCAACGCGGCCAAGAACTCGCAGCAGGCCACCGATGCGGTCAAAGGCTGGCTGAGCTGGAAGAACCCGCCGACGGCCATCTTCTATTACCTGCACAACGCCGACATCCACGCGCCGAGCTACGAACCGCTCAACGCGTTCTACCAAGGCAAGATCGCCGGCGAAGACCAGCAGATCCAGCAGGTGCTCACGGCGCTCACGTCGCGGCCTAACTACGCGAACGAAGAATGGCTGATCGTCGTCACCTCCGACCACGGCGGCACCGGCAGCGGCCACGGCGGTCAGACGGCGGGGGAACGCAGCACGCTGCTGATCCTGAACAACAACCACCTGAACCCGCTCAAGCCCAGCTACTGCCTGGGCAACCTCGGGGGTACCGCGCTGACGCAGGTGGACGGCACGACGCCGCACATCCTCGACTTCCTGGGCCTGCCGAACACCACCGAAGGGCAGAAGCACCCGGCGTGCGGCAACTGAGGTCGGGCGAATCTGGAGAGCGCCGGAGGGGAGGGTAGCCCGCGCGCATGCCGTGCGCGGCAAGCGAAATGCCTACCCTTCGGCGATGTGCGGGTTGAACCCGCACATAATCTCGCGTTTTCTTTTGTTCTGAATCTCTCAGGTAGCCACGCCGTGTCGAAGCCAACCTGCCCCTGGACTTCGATCCGCCTTTTCCGGCTGTGGTGCGCCTGTGTTCGAACACTATTACCGCGAGCTGCTGAGCTTTCTGTCCCGCAAGGTACCCGACCGCGCCACCGCGGCCGACCTGGCGCAGGAGAGCTACGTGCGCGTGTACGAGGCGCAGCGCACCGGCAGCGTGGTGCGCGACCCGCGCGCGTTGCTCTACCGCACGGCCCGCAACCTCGTCACCGACCACCACCGCCGCACCAGCGTGCGCGCGGGCGGCGACACGGCGACGCCGGATGAGGCACCGCCCGACGCCGACGACTGCATCGGCCCCCAGACCTTCGAGCCCGACGCCATCCTGTCGTCCAGCCAGGGCATGGCGGCCATGGTCGCGACCATCGACCGGCTGCCCCCGCGCTGCCGCGAAGCCTTCGTGCTCTACAAGTTCGATGGCCTCTCGTACGCCGAGGTGGCCGTGCGCATGGGCATTTCGGTGCGCACGGTCGAGATGCAGTTGCGCATCGCGATGGAGGCGTGCTGGGCGTGCCTGGAGCGAACCCGTGGTCCGGAGTGAGATGAGAGACCGCAGAACACGCACCATTACAGGGTTTGACCACGCTCGTGCGTCTACCCCCCTAAGAACGATGCCCACGTCATGACCCTCACGTCGCCTCCGTCCGAAGAAGCCCAGCGCCTGCGACAGGACGTGCTGGACTGGTTCGTCCGCCGCCAGCGTGCGCACTGGGGCGCGAGCGAGGAGCGCGCGTTCCAGGCCTGGCTCGGCGCCGATGCGCGCCATGGCGCAGCGTTTCGCGAATGGGAGTCGCGCTGGCGCGCCTTCGACGCGATCGCGCCCGAGACCGTCGCGGGCTGGCGCAGCGGCTTCGAAGGCAGCGCGCCCGCCACGCCCACGCGCCGCGGCTTCCTGAAACCGGCCCTCGTGCTGGCCGCCTCCGGCATGGCCGTCGGCGCTGGCTACCTCGGGTGGAGCCACGTCCAGGCCCAGCCCGTGTTCGAACAGGCCTTCGCCACCCGGCGCGGCCAGCAGCTCGAAGCGCCGCTGCCCGACGGCTCCCGGCTGCGGCTGGACACCGCCACCCGCCTCGAAGTGCGCCTGTTCCGCGACCGCCGCGAGGTGACGCTGATCGACGGGCAGGCAGTCTTCGCGGTGCAGTCCGATGCGAAACGCCCCTTCGACGTGCTGGCCGGTCCGCTGCGTGTGCGCGTGGTCGGCACGCGCTTCGCCGTGCGCCACACCCCCGGCATGCCGGGCGCCGACGGCACACGAGTGTCGGTGGAAGAGGGCAAGGTGCGCGTGCTGCGCCGGGCGCCGGATGCGACGAGCGAAGTCTTCCTCGTCGCCGGCCGCCAGGTGGAAAGCGACGCGCAGGGCCGGTTCTCCGCCGTCTCGGCCGTGCCGCGCGACGGCATCGCACCCTGGCGCGATCACCGCCTGAGCTTCGTCGACACACCGCTGGCCCGCGCGCTGGCCGAGCTGGAGCGCTACGGCAGCACCGGCCTGGTGGTGAACGACCCGGCCGTGGCGGCCCTGCGCCTGAGCGGCACCTTCGATCCGCGGGACGCGCGCACGCTGCGGCGCGCCCTGGCCAGCGCCTTGCCGGTGCAGCTGAAGGAAAACGGCGCGGTCGCGGAGCTCGTGCCGGCCCTCTAAAACAAAAGAAGCAAAGATTTTTTAGTCGGCACTACGGGGATTCCGCCGGCTCGTGCGTCAGCCCAGATAGGAACCATTTGCATTCACTACCTGGAAGACGTTCGATGACGAAGCGCTTGATAACAAAGATGACACCCGCGCCGCTGGCCCTGGCCGTCGCATTGGCCCTGGCGAACGCGCCCTTGATGGCCCGGGCGCAGGGCGCGCCCCAGCCGATCAGCATCGCGGCCCAGCCGCTGGCCGAGGCGCTGAACGACTGGGCGCGGCAGACCCGCATCCAGCTCGTCGTGCAGCAGAGCCTGGTCGCGGGCAAGACCGCGCCGGCCATCTCCGGCAGCCTCACGGCACGGCAGGCACTCGACCGGCTGCTGGCCGGCAGCGGCCTGGCGGCCACGATGGAAGGCAACGCAGCCGTCATCAAGGCCGCGCCGGCCTCCGGCGGCACCTCCACGCTGCCGGCCGTGACCGTCATCGCCGACGGCGAAGAAAGCGCCACCGGCCGCGTGCAGGGCTACGTCGCCAAGCGCAGCGCCACCGGCACCAAGACCGACACGCCGATCATCGAGACGCCGCAGTCGATCTCGGTGATCACGGCCGACCGCATCGAGGCCATCGGCGCCACCAACCTCAAGGACGCGCTGGGCTACACGCCGGGCGTGTCGACCACCACCTACGGTGCCGATTCGCGCTACGACTGGATCTCGCTGCGCGGCTTCGACGCCTATTCGCCGGGCTTCTACCTGGACGGCCTGCCGCTGCGCAACAACAGCACCTGGGGCGTGTGGCGCACCGAGAACTACGGCGCCGAGCGCATCGAGCTGCTGCGCGGCCCGTCGTCGGTGCTGTACGGCATGAGCGGCCCCGGCGGGGTGGTGAACGTGGTCAGCAAACGCCCGACGGCAGAGCCGATTCGCGAGCTGCAGCTGCAGGTGGGCGACCACAACCGCAAGCAGGTGGCAGGCGATTTCTCGGGCGCGCTCGATGCAGACGGCAAGCTGCTCTACCGCATCACCGGCCTCGTGCGCGACGCGCAATTGCCGGCGGCCAAGGAAGCCGACGATCGCATGTACATCGCGCCCGCGCTCACCTGGAAGCCGTCGAGCGACACCACGCTCACGCTGTTGTCGCAGTTCTCGCGCACGCGCGGCGGGGTCTACACGCGCGCGCGGCCGCAGGTCGGCTCGCTCGATCCGACCGCCATCGGCACCCGCATTCCCTCGAAACTGTTCGTCGGCGAGCCCGGCTTCGACCGCTTCAATCAAGACCAGGAGATGGTCGGCTACCAGTTCGAGCACCGCATCAACGACACCTTCACGGTGCGGCAGAACGCGCGCTACGCACACCAGAAGCTCGACTACACGGGCACGCAGCTGACCGGCTTCATGGCGCTGAACCCCGAGGTGCCGAACGACCCGCTCAACTTCCAGCAGATGTCGCGCAGCGTGTTCGGCAGCCGCGAAAACATCGGCGCCGTGGCGCTCGACAACCAGCTGCAGGCCGACTTTCGCCTGGGCGAGACGCAGCACAAGGTGCTGGTCGGGCTGGACTACCAGCGCACGCGCATCGACCAGGTCACCTTCAGCGGCGGCAGCGCCTCGCCGCTGAACATCTACGCGCCGCGCTACGGCGGCCCGATCGCGTTGCCCGAGCCGTACTTCAACGGCATCACCCGGCTCGCGCAGACCGGCGTCTACCTGCAGGACCAAATCAAGTGGGGCGACCGCTGGACGCTGACGCTGGGCGGACGCTACGACACCGCCGACAGCACCGTGGACAGCCGCCTCGACGGCGCGCGCCAGCGCATCCGCGACCACAAGTTCACCAGCCGCGCCGGCCTGGTCTACCTGCACCCGAGCGGCTGGGCGCCATACCTGAGCTACTCGGAGTCGTTCGCGCCCACGGCCACCATCGACCCGGTGTCGGGCGACCCGTTCAAGCCTGAAAGCGGCAAGCAGTACGAGGCCGGCGTGCGCTACCAGCCCACGGGCAGCAAGGCGATGTACAGCGCCGCCATCTTCGACCTGCGGCGCAAGAACTACATCAGCTACGACGCCGAGTTCATGCCCAAGCAGACGGGAGAGATCTCGGTGCGTGGCCTGGAGCTCGAGGCCACGGCCGAGATCGCCTCGCGCCTGAACCTCACGGCGTCGTACAGCTACACGCCGCGCGCCATCGTCACGGCCAGCAGCAAGACGAGCGAGATCGGCAAGCAGGCCACGGCCGTGCCGCGCCATCGGGTGTCGGTGTGGGCGGACTACCGTTTTGTCAACGGTGTGAAGGTGGGGCTGGGCGCGCGCTACACGGGCTCCAACTACGGCGACGGCGAAGCCGCGTGGCCGAGCAAGGTGCCTGCATCGACGGTGTTCGACGCCATGCTCGGCTACGACATCGACCGCTGGAGCCTGGCGCTGAACCTGCGCAACCTCACCAACAAGACCTACTTCGCGAACTGCGGCTACCGCAACTGCTACTACGGCTATCCGCGCACGGCGACGGCCACGGCGACCTACCGCTGGTAGTCAGCGACGCTGTGCCAGGAGG
This sequence comes from Variovorax sp. RO1, assembly GCF_002849325.1. Classification (NCBI taxonomy): domain Bacteria; kingdom Pseudomonadati; phylum Pseudomonadota; class Betaproteobacteria; order Burkholderiales; family Comamonadaceae; genus Variovorax; species Variovorax sp. RO1. The sequence continues at coordinate 277,456 of NZ_PKMT01000003.1, read as the reverse complement.
TGCCGCCCCAGCGCCTCGAAGGCCGGCAGCGTGACCAGGTCGTTCGCTGCGTTGCCCGCGATCGGGTGCGAGGCGTAGCGCACGATCACCATCTCGGCCTTCGGGTCGATGTAGATGCGCTGGCCGTGCACGCCGCGCGCCATGTAGGCGCCGTGGTCGTTGTGCGTCACCCACCACATGTTGCGGTAGCTCCAGCCTTGCAGCAGCGGGTAGCCGCCCTTGACGAAGGCGGCCTTGTCGCCGCCGCGGCGGATGTTTTCGACGGCGGCCTTGGGCACGATCTGCCGGCCTTTCACGCGGCCGTCGTTGCGCAGCATTTCGCCGAAGCGCGCGAGGTCGCGCAGGCCGGTGTTCAGGCCGCCGCCCGCGAAGGGCGTGCCGATGGAGTCGACGGTGAAGTAGGCGTCCTGCTCGGCGCCCAGGTGGCGCCAGATGCGCTCCGACAGCAGCTGCGCCACGGTGCGGCCGGTGGCGCGCGCGATCACCCAGCCGAGCACGTCGGAGTTGACGGTCTTGTAGCCGAAGCCCTCGCCGTGCTTGCCCTCGGGTTGCACGGTCTGCAGGAACTCGTAGTAGCTGCGCGGGCCGGTGTAGTCCTTGGGCTTAGGGAGCGGGTTGCCGGCCTGCGCATGGGCCCAGACCTCGGCCTTCGGATCGGCATAGTCCTCGCTGAATTTCAGGCCGGTCGTCATGTCGAGCACCTGGCGCACCGTGGCGTTGCCAAAGGCCGATTTCGCGAGCTCGGGCACGTAGTCGGCCACCGGCTTGCCGGCATCGAGCTTGCCCTCGGCCACCAGCATCGCGCCCAGCGTGCCGACCACCGACTTGGTGACCGACATGGCGCCGTGCTGCCCGTCGTCTTTCAGCACGCCGAAGTAGCGCTCGTAGACGACGCGCCCGCGGTGCAGCACGAGGATGCCGTCGGTGTAGGTGGCGGCGAGCGATGCGTCCCAGGTCATGGGCGTCTTCGCATCGAGCGGCGTGAAGCTGAGCGTGTCGATGTCCTTGCGCAAGGCCTGGGGCAGGGCGGTGGGCGCACCGAGCCCGCGCGACACGTTCACGGTCGGCATCAGCTGGCGGAAATTCGACACGCTCCAGCGCATCGCCGGAAACCGGAAATAGCTGCCGTCGTCGAAGCGCAGCGTGCGGTCGGGCGGCGGCGGCGAGCCGGTCATCCAGCCGAGTTTGGCGGGATCGCTTGCTGCGGCATCGGGGAATGTGGCATCGGCCGCACCGGCCGACACGGCCAGGGCGGCGAGCCCGGCGGCCAGGAAAACCTGGGCGCCGAAGCGGGTTCTGGATGGGGCGAACATGGCAGTTCCGAAGCAAAGGACCGGACCATTGTGGCCCGCGGCCCCGCCTGCGAACTTCTCACTGACAGCCGCGGCACGGGTTGACAGCGCGCCGTTCGGCCTTTGATACTGAACCCTCCAGTTCATCATCCAACCCAAGGAGATTCCATGCAGAAGATCATTCCCTGCCTCTGGTTCGACGGCAACGGCGAGGACGCGGTCAAGTTCTACACCGCCATCTTTCCGAAGTCGCGCCTGACCGACACGCTGCTCTGGGGCGACGTGAATCCGGCCAAGAAGGGCAAGCTGCTCACGGCCACCTTCGAGCTCGACGGGCAGTCGTTCATGGTGCTCAACGGCGGGCCCGAGTACAAGATCACCCAGGCCATTTCGCTCAGCGTGAGTTGCGAGACGCAGGAGGAGGTCGACTACTACTGGGACAAGCTGCTCGAGGGCGGCGGCGAGCCCGTGCAGTGCGGCTGGCTCACCGACCGCTTCGGTGTGTCGTGGCAGGTCACGCCGATGCCGCTGATCCGCATGTTCCAGGACAAGGACCCGGCCAAGGCCGCCCGCGCGATGGCGGCCATGATGAAGATGATCAAGCTCGACATCGCCACGGTGAAGAAGGCCTTCGACGGGGAGTGACCCCCGCCGAGGCGTGCATCAGACCAGCCGGCCGATCGACTTCTTGCGCCACACCAGCCGGTAGTACGCGGTCTGCAGCAGCAGCATCGCGCCGAAGGTGACCGGGTAGGCGATCCAGATCCCGTCCAGGCCCAGGCCGAAATAGCGGCTCATGAGCCAGGCCACCGGCACTTCCACGCCCAGGATGCAGGCGATGGTGATGAGCGTCGGCACCAGCACCGAGCCGCTGGCGCGCATGATCCCCGACACCGCCGAGGCCATGCCGAACAGCACCATGCTCCACAGCATGATGTGCAGCAGGTTCTGCGCAATCTCGATCACCGGTGCGCTGGTGATGAAGAAGCCCATCAGCGGACGCGAGAACAGGTAGCCCAGCAGCACCAGCCCGCCCGTGAGCACGAGGTTCATGCCGAGCGCGGTCTGCACGATCGCGCCGAGCCGGTTGGCGCGGCCCGCGCCGATGGCCTGCGCGCCGAGGATCGACGTGGTGATCGCGATCGAAATCGCCGGGAACTGCACGTACGCCACCACCTGGTTCACCGCGCCGTAGGCGGCCGTGGCATTGGAGCCGTAGCTGTTGACCATCGACAGCAGCACCACTTCGGCAAGCGCCACCACGATCATCTGCACGCCCGTGGGCACGCCGATCTTCAGCACCGCCTTCAGCAGCTGCGGCTGGATGCGCAGGCAGCGGAAGAACTCCGCGTCGGGCGCGAGCGGGCTCTTTTTCTGGCGCAGCCGGAAGCCCAGCCACGTGGTCGCGACCGCGAACGAGAGCACCGAGGCCCACGCGCCGGCCGCCACGCCGAGCTGCGGCAACCCGCCCCAGCCGCGGATGAGCGCGGGCGTGACGACGAGGCCGATGGCCGTGGAAATGAGCAGCGTCAGCAGCGGCGTGATGGTGTCGCCCACGCCGCGCAGCATGGCCGTGGCCAGCAGGAACAGGAACACACCGGGCATCGCGATCAGCATGATGCGGGCGTAGCGCGTGGAGTCGGCCAGCACGTCGGGCGGCGTGCCGAGCATGGCCAGCATCGGCGTGGTGAAGACACCGCCGAACACCGCGATCGCCAGGCCCAGCAGCAGGCCCACCGTGAGCGTGGTGCCCGCCACCGCCTTGGCCTTGGCCGCGTCGCGCGCGCCCCAGGCCTGGCCGATGAGCACCGAGGCGCCGGCGCCCAGTCCGATGATGAAGGCGATGAAGAAGAACATCACCGGGAAAAAGCTCGACACCGCCGCCAGCGCGCTCACGCCGAGCATCTGCCCGACGTAGACGTTGTTGATGGTGCCGGAGAGCGACTGCAGGATGTTGCTGAGCAACATCGGCGCCAGGAAGAACAGGAACACCTTCCACAGCGGACGCGCCGCGCCCACGGGCGCCACGGGCACGCCCCGCAGGCCGCTCGGGTTGCCGGGGCTGCTGGTGGATGTGGTGCTGCTGCTGTCGGGCGCCGCGCTCATGCGGCACCCCAGCCACCGGCCGACAGCTTGTGCAGGTGCACGCGCAGGTCGGTGGGCCAGGGTTCGACAAGGTCGCTGAAGCGCTGATGCTCGCCCGCGAACAGCGCACGCGTGGCTTCCTCGAAGTGGGGCAGGTTGCCCGCGATGGCGGTCATGAAGCGGTAGGTGGCTTCGCGCGCGGCGCGCACGGTGTCGCGGTCGGCGTGCACGTGGCGTGCGTCGTCGACCAGCTTGCGCAGCGCCACCGAGGCGCCGCCCGGCTGGCGGCCGAGCCAGTCCCAGTGACGCGGCAGCAGCGTGACTTCGCGCGCCACCACGCCCAGGCGCGGACGGCCGACGCCGCGGGGGGCGTCTTCGTGTTTTTCGGCTTCGAGCGCGGAGGTTTCGATGGCCTTCGGGTCGCGCAGATCGACATCGAGCTGCTCGCCGGTCTGGTCGTCGAACACGAGGCAGGCGGCGGCATCGCCGCGCTCGCGCAGCTGTGTGAGCACCTGGGCCTTGGTGCCGGCGGCGACGCGCTGGAAGCCGGCAAACGCGGTGAATGTGGTCGGTAGTTCGTCGGGTGACATGCGGATTCTTTTTGGGTTGTCGATCCGGGCGGAACGAAACGAGGTTCGTAATCTACCCGCAGGACGGTTCAGGCGTGCGGCGTGTCGTGATCGCACAGCACCCGCAGCGCGGCACGGAGGTCTGGCAGGCGTTGCGGGTCCAGCGATTTCACGGCGTCGGCGCAGGTCGCCTCGACGGTCGTGAGGGCGGCCTGCACCAATTGCTTGCCGCCGCCGCGAATCACCGCGTGGCGCCGGTTGTCGCCATCCGTTCCCGTCATGCGCTCGGCCAGGCCGGTCTTTTCGAGCAGCACCATCTTGCGGATCAACGCCGACATTGGCAACCCCAGCGTGTGCGCAAGTTCGACCATCGGCACGCGGCCGTTGCCGGCACGCAGCAGCAGGTGAAGCAGGGTGAAGTCCTCGTAGTCCAGGCCGTGGAAGGCGCCCAGGTCTTCGTTGAGTTTCAGGCTCAGGCTGGCGTGGGCGCGGCCGAGGTCGAGGCAAAAGCCCAGTGCGTCGGTGCTCATGGTGTGTTGTATCCCTTGTCGCCGGTGCACTGGAGTTCCTCGCGCCAGAGTTCAAGCAGCTTTTCCAGCTCGGCCGCGCGGTCGAAGGCGGGGTCGTCGCGCTCCTTCACCCGGTCGATCACCTCGAAGCTGAACTGCGTCGCGCCGTGCGCCACCCAGTCGCGCTGCAAGGCCTTGTTGCGGTGCGAGCGCAGGTTCAGCTCGAAGCGGGCGCGGTTCATGGCGCCTTCGAGGTCGAGGCTGCCGGACACGTAGACGCGGCCGTCCGCCAGGTTGCGGATCGCGAAGACGCCAGCGGGGCGCACGCTGTCCTTGTATTGCTTGACGAGGGTACGTCGCGTGGTGGGAGATGGATTCATCTCCAAATATTACCCGGGCAAAATATAAAACGCAATACACCCGGGTAAAAATAGATTCACTCGGCCCGCAGCCGGTGCCATCCCCGAAGGACGCGCCGGTGCACAGCCCGCACGATGCGCCAGGGGCGGCTTTCGCGCACCCGCGTCAGCACGCCGTCTTTCCATGCCTTCCAGCGCGGGTACCAGCGGGCGAACCAGGCCAGCTGCATCAGCGAGCCTTCGACCAGCTGGAAGATCCGCGCGACCACGGCCGTGCCCGCGAGCTTGGCCAGCAGCAGCACGGCCATGCCGCTGACCGCGTGGCCGCGCCCGAAGAGAAACAGCGCCAGCAGCTTCACAGGGAAAAGCAGCAGCACCGGCACGAAGAACGCGAGCAACGCGCCCCAGGGCGGCAGCGCGCGCAGCAGGTTTTCGAGCCGCGCCCAGAAGGGCAGGCGCGACAGCCGCGCGACCAGCGCCGCGAGCGGCGCCCAGCCCCATTCCTCGAACAGCAGCACCGGCACGAGGATCGTGGTGGCAACAGCGCGAAACAGGGCGCGCAAGGCGCGCACGAGGGGGTTGTGCATCCGCGAAGGGTATCCGCACATGGCCGTGCGCCGCCGGAACCTTGCGGACCCGGCGGCGCATCGTGCGGAAAGGCGGCGTCTGCGTGCCGGTCTACTTGCGGCCGACGCTGCTGTCTTCCGCAGGCCGGAAGAACAGGTACTCGCCCCGGCCCAGCTCGGGCGTCACTTCGTAGCCGCTGCACCGCGTGACGTTGCACTGGATGATCACGACGCGCGGCCAGATCGTGGCCGAGGTCGGAAATCCCGGCATGTACTGCGGCACGTGCCAGACGCCGTAGTCGCCCACCGGCTCGGCGTTCTCCGTGCCGCTGGCGTTCTGCAGGCCGCTGCCCAGTGGCATCCGCTCGATGCGGATGATCGGCGTGGCGGCGACCGACGCCGTCGCCACGCAACAGGCGGCCAGCCAGAGAGGAACGGTCCTGGTGTTCATGATGATGGACTCCAGATCCGACCTCATTGCGCGTCGGCCGGTGCTGCAGCCACCTCGTCGGCCGAGTCAGCCAGGCGGCGCGTGATGCGCGCTTCCAGGATGTCCGGCTGCGGGGCCAGCGCGACCGGTGCCACGGCGCTCACCATCACCGGTGCCGGCTCAGCGGCAGGTGCCGCGGCCTCCTCGGCGGGCGCTGCAGCCACGGGGGCCGGTGCCACCTCCGGCGCAGCCGTCGGGACGACGGTCGCGGCGGGCGCGGGTTGCGGTGCCGGGGTTGCCATGGGCATCGCCTCGACCAGCGTGGCCGGTGCGGCGGGCTGCTGCACCGCCACGACCGGCGCGGGCGCCGGGGCCGGAGCCAACGCGACAGGCGCTGCAGGTGCCACAGGCGCCACCGGCTGGGGCACGGCCACCGCCACAGGGACTGGCGCAGGCGCCGCGGCCACGGGTGCCACGGGCGCCGCCGGACGTGCCGCCATTGGTGCGCCGCTGCCCGATGCCTGCGGCCCGAACGCGCTCACGCGTTCTTCAACGGTCATCGACTGCGGGCACTTCGAGCCGGTCATTTCCAGCGCGGCCTGGGCCTGCGGGTCCATGCAGTCCATGGCCAGGGACGCTGCCTTCATGCCCTTGTTCCAGAGCTCGCGGCTCATCTTCAGGCGCTTGCAGTGTTCGTCCGTCCAGGTGGTGCCGAAGCTCAGCCCGATGCCTGCGCTGTTCGCGCTGGCGCTGGTGCTGCCCATGCAGGTGTCATTGCTGGTCGTCAGGTTCGGGCCGCTCACGGAGGGCACGTTCTTGACGGTGTAGCTGCCACGGTAGTCGACGACGCTGGTCGTGGCACCCGTGTTGTTGATGTTCTGTGTGCTGTTGCTGTCCACCGTGGCCCGGGACGTGACATCCGAGGGGGACGAGCTGTTGAAGTTCACCGCCTGGGTGTTGCCCTGGGCGTTCGTGGTGGCGGAACTCGTTGACTGGTTGTTGGCGCCGCCCGCCGTTTGCGCCAACGCGCCCGCGGACAAGCCCAGCAAGGTCAGGGCGATCAATGTTTTCATTTTTTCGACTCCTTTGGGAAGCAGGGGGAGGGGCGTGCCCCTCCCCATTTGTGGTCCAACAACCGATGGTCCAGATCGCTCAGGGAGCGTTGGCCGTTGCGCCGGAGATCGCGCCGCCTGCGCTGCCGCCACCGTTGCTGAAGCCCGCTGCGTTGCCCACGGCGAAGTTGATGACGCCCGAGGAGCCGCCCGTCGAGCCCGACGTGGCCGAGGTGCTGGTGCCGTTGACGATGCCGTTGACCGCTGCCGAGTTGGCGCTGAAGCCCGCCGTCGTGCCCGAAGTGCGCGTGACCACAGCCAGACCGCCGCCAGGACCTGCAGCGGTGGCTGCGGTGTTGTTGGTGGTCGAGCCGGCTGCGCCGCCTGCCGAACCGCTCACGGGGTTGGCACCGCCGCCGGCGTAGTTGGCATTGGCGCTCGAGGTCGCATTGGCCTGTGCATTCGCACCGCCTGCGGCCACGCCGTTGCCGGTCGTTGCAGCCACGCTGGTCACACGCCCTTGCGTGGTGGCCGCACCGCTGGCCGTGGCACCGCCGACACGCAGGAATGCGTTGCCTGCTGCGCCGCCCGCCGCGTTGGCCGTGGCCGACGAGGTGGAGCTGGCTGCGTTGTAACTGAGTGCGCTGCCCGTTCCGGAGCTGGCAGCGACCGAGCCAGCCGAGCTGGAGGAACCGGTCGTGGTGTTGGTGACGGCGAGCGCCACGCTGCTGCCGGTTGCGGTCCCGATGCCAGCCACGAGAACCACTGCCATGGCGATAAGAGTCTTCTTCATGATGCTTCCTCGATAGTGTTGAAACGAACCCGATCGCCGGCGAATCCGGCCATCAGCGACGGTCAGCGAGCACGGAGTGAAGGGATTCCGTTGCGACCGGGATGCAGTTTCAGCGGGGGGGAGCGATCGAAAAATGCCTCAGGCTGGGTAGAGCAAGGCTATGGCGAAAGCAATGCCTGAAGGCGTTTTGGGCGTTGGCAGAGAGCCGGCTCTAGGCCCTGTTCCCCTCGTGGGAACTATCACTTTGGTTCACAATCTGGCAATATTGCAACCGAAAGAAACCAAGGTAATCAAAAAAGCCGATAGCCGGAAAAAGAGTAGAAATCGATTAACTTTTGTTCACGAAGTCGCGACTTTTATCTGTGACAAGGGGGCTTAAATGGAAAACGATCTCGACATTTCATTGACCGATGTCGGTGGTGGCGCTAGGAAATTCTCCAATCCTGGCCAGTTCGGTGGGCTCCTGGCGCCCTCGGCAGATACCCTGCCGTGGCCGGACTACCTCACGGGCCAGGAAACGAAGCCCGTTCGTGTCCTGCTCGTCGACGACGACCCCTTTGTTCGCCGCGTCATCGCCCAGGAGCTTCTGGGCGATCTGCGCATCCAGCTCGAAGGCCAGGCCGGCTCCCTGCGCGAGGGCCGGCGCCTCCTGATGCAGCATGAATTCGATGTGCTCATGGTCGACATTCGCCTCGGAGACGGCAGCGGATTCGAGCTCATCGAAGAAGCCAAGAAGCACCGCAGCGCTGCCGAGATCATCGTCATTTCCGCCCTGGAAGACGAGCCCCAGGTGTTGCACGCTTTCGAGCTCGGCGCCTCGGGTTACCTGGTGAAAAACGCCTGGTTTCAGAGCTACGCCCAGGCCGTGTTGCAGGTGGTCAATGGCGGTGCCGCCATCACCCCCCGGCTGGCCCGCCGGCTGCTCGTTCACCTGGACCACCAGCGCGCCAATCCGAGCCCGGTGCGCCCGCCGGACAGCAAGGCAACCCTGTCGGCACGGGAGCGCGAAGTGTTACGGCTTGTAGCCACGGGATATGTGACCGAAGAAATCGCGCTGCAGCTCACCATCAGTGCCCAAACGGTCAATGCGCACGTCAAGAACATCTACCGCAAGCTGCACGCCCACACCCGCGCGCAGGCCGTGAGTTTCGCCTCGCACCGGGGGCTGCTCTAGGGCGCGCTTCGGGCGCGCCGCGTTCGCAGCGGAGCCATCCATGCCCGCGCCGGTGCCCCCGCTCCCGCCGTATTTCCTGGAGGACCAGTTCGTGTGGCTTTCCATCGCCGCCTGGTGTGTGCTCCTGATCTGGCTCTGGCCGCACGCCTCGCGCCAGCGCAGGCTGCTGTGGGTGGGGCTCGCGTTTGCGCTGCACCTGACGCCGCTGGTGGGGCAGGCGATTCGCGCAACCTCCGCGATCACCACGCTGGGTACCGAGGTGCCGGCCGCCTTCTGGGCCCTGCAGGGCGTCAACATCGCCGTGCTCTGCATGATCGTCGGCACGTGGTACCTCACACGGCGCCGCCTCCTGCGCAACCGCCAGGCGCAGGCCGTGCTCGCCGAACGCCGCCGCATCGCCAGCGACCTGCATGACGGCGTCGGCTCCCGGCTGGTGGCGCTCATGGCCAGCTACGACCCGCGCTCCGCCGACGCCCGCGAGCTGTCGATGGCCCTGCAGGCCTGCCTGCTCGAACTGCAGATGACGGTCGACTCGCTCGACGACCAGCCCGACACCAGCATCGGCGATCGTTTGGGTCATTTGCGTTACCGGCTGCAACCGGCGTTCGACCGGCTCGGCATCACCCTCGTGTGGAACGTGCAGGACGTGGTGCTGTCGCCGCCGCTCTCGTCCGAGGCCGCGATGCAGCTGTGCCGCATCGCGCAGGAGGCCTTGTCGAATGTGTTGCGCCATTCGCAGGCGACCCGCGTGGAAGTGCGCTTTGGCCCGCGCGAGCGCTCGCACGGGCTGGTGCTCGAAGTGCTCGACGACGGGCGCGGCCTGGAGGCGACGGCCGGCGAGGTCGGGGGCAAGGGCCTGCGCAGCATGCGCGAGCGCGCCGACGCGCTGCACGGCGAGCTGGCCGTCATGGACGCGGCGCCGCACGGGCTGCGCATCCGGCTCGTGATGCCGGGCGAAGTGTTGCCGTTGGCTGCAGTCGTGGCAGAGGCCGAGCGCACGTTGTAACTATGCCGCGGGGGTGCCCGGCCGGCGGCGTCTTCGCCTATGGCAAACTTCCGCGCTTTGCCAGGGACGCGCTCAAGACATGCAGAAAATCATTCGCCAGCTCGCCGTTGAAATCAAGGTCGGCGAGCACCAGGTGAAGGCCGCCGTCGACCTGCTCGACGAAGGCGCCACGGTTCCGTTCATTGCCCGCTATCGCAAGGAAGTCACGGACGGCCTCGACGACATCCAGCTGCGCGAACTGGAAGCCCGCCTGTCTTACCTGCGCGAACTTGAAGACCGCCGCGTGGCGGTGCTCAAGGCCATCGACGAGCAGGGCAAGCTGACCCCCGAGCTGCGCGCCGCGATCGAATTCGCACCCACCAAGCAGGAACTCGAAGACCTGTACCTGCCGTTCAAGCAGAAGCGCCGCACCAAGGGCCAGATTGCCCGCGAATTCGGCATCGAGCCGCTGGCCGACAAGCTGCTGGCCGACCCCACGCTCGACCCCGCCGCCGAAGCCCAGGCCTTCCTGCAGCCCGCCACCACGCTGGACGACGGCAAGCCGGGCCCCGATTTCTCCACCGTGCCGCTCGTGCTCGACGGCGTGCGCGACATCCTGTCCGAGCGCTGGGCCGAAGACGCCGTGCTCGTGCAGGGCCTGCGCGAATGGCTCTGGAACGAAGGCCTGCTCAAGTCCAGCCTCATGAGCGGCAAGGACGAAAACAACGCCGACATCGCCAAGTTTCGCGACTACTTCGAATACGACGAGCCCATCGGCCGCGTGCCCTCGCACCGCGCCCTGGCCGTGTTCCGCGGCCGCGCGCTCGAAGTGCTCGACGCCAAGCTCGTGCTGCCCGTCGAACCCGAGCCGGGCAAGCCCAGCATCGCCGAAGGCAGGATCGCGCTGCACCTGGGCTGGAGCCACGCGGCCCGTCCGGCCGACGACCTGCTGCGCAAGTGCGTGGCCTGGACCTGGCGCGTGAAGCTGGCCCTGTCGACCGAGCGCGACCTGTTCACCCGCCTGCGCGAAGACGCCGAAAAAGTCGCCATCAAGGTGTTCGCCGACAACCTGCGCGACCTGCTGCTGGCCGCACCCGCCGGCCCGCGCGTCGTGATGGGGCTCGACCCCGGCATCCGCACCGGCGTGAAGGTGGCCGTGGTCGATTCGACCGGCAAGCTGGTCGAAACCGCCACCGTGTTCCCGCACGAGCCGCGCAAGGACTGGGAAGGCTCGCTGCACACGCTGGGCAAGCTGTGCGCCAAGCACGGCGTAAACCTCATCGCCATCGGCAACGGCACCGCCAGCCGCGAAACCGACAAGCTCGCCGGCGACCTCATCAAGCTGCTGGCCAAGATGGCCGAGCAGGCCGGTGCGCCCGAAATGACGGTCGACAAGGTCGTCGTCAGCGAAGCCGGGGCCTCGGTGTATTCCGCCAGCGAATTCGCCTCGCAGGAAATGCCCGACGTCGACGTGAGCTTGCGCGGCGCCGCCTCCATCGCGCGCCGCCTGCAAGACCCGCTGGCCGAGCTCGTGAAGATCGACCCCAAGAGCATCGGCGTGGGCCAGTACCAGCACGACGTGAACCAGAGCGAACTCGCGCGCACCCTGCAGACCGTGGTCGAAGACTGCGTGAACTCGGTGGGTGTCGACCTGAACACCGCGAGCGTGCCGCTGCTCAGCCGCGTGTCCGGCCTGTCGGCCAGCGTGGCCAAGGCTGTGGTGCGCTGGCGCGAAGCCAACGGTGCGTTTTCCACCCGCAAGCAGCTGCTCGACGTGACCGGCTTCGGCCCCAAGGCCTTCGAGCAGAGCGCCGGCTTCCTGCGCATCCGCGACGGCGCCGACCCACTGGACATCACCGGCGTGCACCCCGAAACGTACCCGCTGGTCGAGCAGATCATCGTCAAGACCGGCAAGCCGATCGCCGAGCTGATGGGCCGCGCCGACATGCTCAAGACGCTCAAGCCCGAGCTGTTCGCCAACGAGAAGTTCGGCGTCATCACGGTCAAGGACATCCTGGGCGAACTCGAGAAGCCCGGCCGCGACCCGCGCCCCGACTTCAAGGTGGCGCGCTTCAACGACGGCGTGGACGACATCAAGGACCTCGTCGAGGGCATGATCCTCGAGGGCACCGTGAGCAACGTCGCCCAGTTCGGCGCCTTCATCGACCTGGGCGTGCACCAGGACGGCCTGGTCCACGTGAGCCAGCTGAGCCACAAGTTCGTCAACGACGCCCGCGAAGTCGTCAAGACCGGCGACATCGTCAAGGTCAAGGTGATGGAAGTCGACGTGGCCCGCAAGCGCATCGGCCTGTCGATGAAGCTCGACGCAGCCCCCGCCCGCCGCGACGGCCCGCGCGACAACCGCTTCGAAGGGGCAGGACGCGGCCAGCAGCAGCAAGGCCGACGCGACAACGCGCCGCAGCCGGCGGGGCAGATGGCGAGTGCGTTTGCCAAGTTGCAGGGGTTGCGCAAGTAACTGCAAGCAGACCGAAGGCCGCCCCGTTAAACTAGTCATCTAACTAGTCTGATGGGGTGGCGCCAATGAAAACCTGGCCGGTACAAGACGCGAAAGCGCGCTTCAGCGAATTCCTGGAGGCCTGTCTCAACGACGGGCCGCAAATGGTCACCCGGCGCGGGGCCGAGGCGGCCGTGCTGGTGCCGGCCGCGGAATGGCGGCGGCTGCATGCCATTGCCAAGCCCTCGCTCAAGGAACTGCTGTGCGCCGACGAGGCGCGCACCGAGTTCCTCGTGCCCGAGCGCGGTGCCGCGCGCAGGCGACGCGTCACCCCGGCCCGTTGAAGGCGCGCGCGGCATGTACCTTCTGGACACGAACGTCATCTCAGAACTGCGCCGGCTTCGCCCTCATGGCGCCGTCCTGGCGTGGCTGGCGCCCATTCCCGACAGCGAGCTTCATCTGTCGGCCGTGACGCTGGGCGAAATCCAGGCCGGCATCGAACTCACGCGCGAACAGGACGCCGCCAAGGCGGACGAGATCGAGCAATGGGTCGAACTGGTCGCTGCGTCGTACAACGTTTTGCCGATGGATGCGAAGACGTTCAGGCTGTGGGCCCGGCTGATGCACCGCAGCTCCGTCACGCTGTACGAAGACGCCATGATCGCCGCCACCGCGAAGCAGCACGGGCTGACCGTCGTCACGCGCAACGTGAGCGACTTCGCCGGCTTCGGTGTCGAGGTCTTCAATCCGTTCGAAGCGGGTGCCGCATGAAAGCCCTGCGCATCTACGCCGGCCCCGCGGCCCGGCAGCACATCGAGCAGCACGGCCTGCGTCCGCAGGACGTGCGCACCGTTCCCGGCGCGGCGGGCGGGCCCAAGGGGCTGATCCTCGGGCCGCTCGATCGCTTCATCTTCGGGCGCTGGCTCACGCAGTCGAGCCAGCCGGTGGACCTGGTGGGCGCGTCGATCGGCGCGTGGCGGCTGGCGACGGCGTGCCTGTCGGACCCGGAGGCGGCCTTCGGACGTTTCGAGCACGACTACGTGCGCCAGCAGTTCGAAGTGCCGCCGGGCCAGAAGCGGCTCAGTCCGCACCAGCTCAGCGAGCGTTTCGCGGAAAGCCTCGACACCTTCTACGGCGGACGCATCGGCGAGGTGCTGAGCCATTCGCGTTACCGGCTGCATGTGGTGACCTCGCGCGGGCGCCACATCCTCGGGCGCGAGGGCAGGGCGCGCACGCCGGTCGGTTACCTGGGCGCCTTCGCGAGCAACAGCCTGCACCGCAAGAGCCTGGGCGCCTGGCTGGAGCGCTGCGTGTTCTCCACGCCCGGCGCCGCCCTGCCTTTCGGCACGACCGACTTCCGCACGCGCCAGCACGCGCTGAGCGAGGCCAACTTCAACCGCGTGCTGCAGGCGTCGTGCTCCATTCCGTTCCTGCTGGCCGCGGTGCACGACATTCCGGGTGCGCCGCGCGGTGCCTATTGGGACGGCGGCATTACCGACTACCACCTGCACCTGGACTACCAGCCGGCGGACGAAGGCATCGTGCTGTACCCGCACTTCCAGCAGGCCGTGGTGCCGGGCTGGCTCGACAAGGGGCTGCGCTGGCGCCACAAGTCGACGCGCTTTCTCGACCGCATGGTGGTGCTGGCGCCCAACCCCGAGTGGGTGAAGACGCTGCCGCACGGCAAGCTGCCCGACCGCAAGGACTTCATCCGCTTCGCGAACGACGCGCAGGCGCGCATCTCTGCGTGGGGCCAGGCCACGCGCGAGGCGACGCGGATGTCGGACGAGTTCGAGGCCTGGCTCGGCGACGACGGGCGTTCGCGCGACATCCTGCCGCTCTGAGCGCACCAAAGTACCGTTGTCCCGTCGGGGACAAACCCTGAGCGCCGGTGCGCAAGGGCGCTTCGAGAATGGCTCGATCCATGCCATCCGAAGGGTTCCCGACCATGCCGCACGCCACGCTCTCCCGCCGCCGTTTTTCCCTTGCCACGGCCGCCGCCGCTGCCAGCCTTGCCGCACCGTCTTTCGCACAAAGCGCGTGGCCGAACAAGCCGATCCGCATCGTCGTGCCCTACACGCCGGGCGGCTTCACCGACCAGATGGCGCGGCTGGTGCAGGTGGGCCTGCAGACGCGGCTCGGCCAGCCCGTGGTGATCGACAACAAGCCCGGCGCCAACAGCCTGATCGGCGTCGATGCCGTGGCCAAGGCCGCACCCGACGGCAGCACCTTCGGCGTCGTCATCGCCGCCTACACGGCCAACACCACGCTGTACCCCAAACTGCCGTACGACCCGCGCAAGGACCTCGTGGGCGTCTCGCTCATGGGCGTGTCGCCGCTGCTCGCGGCGGTGAACAACGATGCACCGTTCAAGACCGCGCGCGAGCTCATCGACTACGCACGCAAGCATCCCGGCAAGATCAGCTTCGGTTCGTCGGGCAACGGCTCGGCCGCGCACCTCACGAGCGAGCTGTGGAAGTCGCTCACGCAGACCTACATGATCCACATCCCGTACCGCGGCGCGGTGCCTGCGCTGACCGACCTGATGGGCGGGCAGATCCAGCTGTTCTTCGATGCGCCCACAGGCCTCATCAACCAGGGCAAGGCCGGCAAGGTGCGGCTGATCGGCGTGGCCGGCGACAAGCGCCTGCCGGCCGTGCCCGACGTGCCCACCTTCATCGAGCAGGGCTTCGCGGGCTTCACCGGCAGCACCTGGGCCGGCATGCTGGCACCGGCAGGCACGCCGCGCGAGATCGTCAAGCGCATGTCGGAGGAGGTGGCGCGCATCATCAAGAGCGACGAAACGCGCGCCAAACTCGATGCCATGGGCACCTTCCCAGCAGGCAGCACGCCCGAGGAGTTCGACGCGTTCATCGCGTCCGAGACCACCAAGTGGGGCAAGGTGATCCGCACGGCGGGCGTCAAGCTGGACTGATCGCCCCGCGCGGTTTCAGGGCGCCAGCACCAGCACCTTGAACTGGCTGGGCACGATGCGCATGCCCACGATGTTGCAGCGGTTCTGCACCGACAGGCTCGTCATGCGCGTGCAGGGCGTGCCCTTGAGCAGCACCGTGAAGGCGCCGGTGATGTGGCGTGACGGCCCCATCACGGTCTGCGACACCACGCCCATCAGCACGCCGGCGTTGTCGCCGTTGGTGATCGGCGTGGTGGTCGCCATGTTGTGCACGGGCGTGCCGCCGTACAGGATGTTCCAGGCGTTGGGCAGGGCCGTCGGCCCGAGCGCGATGTTGGGGTAGGGCACGGGCAGCGCGGGCGGTGTCTTGCAGACATCGGGAAAGGCGAGGTCCATTCCCATCATCTGTGCGTTGGCGAACATGGCGAAAGCTCCTTTTTTCTCTGTCTGCATCAACCCATGTGGATCTGTTCGGCGTCGACCTTCACCAGCGCCTGGCTGGTGACGAAGGTGTTCTTCGCGTGCAGGCGCAGGCTTTGCGAGGCCTGCATGTCGATCTGGCCCGCGCGCACCTGCTCGACCTCTTCGGTGAGGCGAAAGCTGGAGCGCGTGAGCAGGCTCAGACGGTCGAGCACGGTCTCGAGCGTGCGGCCCACGAAGCGGGCGACCAGCGTGGTCACGCGCACTTCGGCGCCGCGGTAGGCCATGTCGGTGATGTCGACGGTCGCCTTGTCGGCCTGAAGCGCGAACGTGGACGCCTGCAGCGCGATGCCGCCGCGGCGCGAGCGGATCGTGAGGTCGCCGTCGGCCACGAGCTGCGACTGGCTCGGGTCCGCCTGCGTGACGACGGCGATCAGGAACAGCTGGTCGCGCTGCGGTCCGGCCACGAGCACGACGTCGCCCAGGGCGGGCTGCAGCAGGCAACTCGCGGCGCGCGGGCAGTGCCAGGGCGCACCGCCTTGCTGAGGCTCGACGACGAAGCGGCCGTCGGGCAGCGATTGCACGATGGTGCCTAGCGCGCTGCCGGTCCAGGCCGGTGCAGCGACCGACGGCAGTGGCTTGCGCAGCAGCGCGTGCATCTCGGTCTCAGGCGTATCCGATAGCGGCGAGACAAGCTCGCGAACGGCGCGGTGGTTCATGGCAGGGTGTCCTGTGGATCGGGCGGCAGCGGCCGTCCGAAGGTGTCGCGGCCGGCGCGTTGCGGACGGCTCGCGCGGGCCGCGGAAAAGCGCTCGGCCTCGAACAGTGCGGGGTCGCTGTCGAGCACACCGAGGCGGTCGCTCCAGCGCACGCCGGTCTCGATCACGCGGTGCATCTGTGTGCGATGGAAGGTGGCGCCGCGCAGGTCGGCCTCGCTGAGGTCGGCGTACGAAAAGTCCGCGTACACGAGGTGGCTGCGGGCGAACGCGGTGCGGCGGCAGCTCGCGCGGTGGAACACGCACTGTTCGAGCCGCGCGTCCGACAGGTCGGCGTCGTCGAGCCTGGCACCAACCCACAGGCTCTGGTCGAAGTGCCCGCCGCGTGCGTCGGCCCGTCGCAGGTCCGCTTCGGGAAACAGGCACTGGGGCGCGTGCACACCCGACAGCACCGCGCCTTCGAGCTTCGCGCCCTTGAAGTTGCACTGGCTCAGCCGCGCGCCGGCAAAGTTGCAGCCCGTCAGGTCGGCGTCGATGAACTGGCACAGATGAAACGACTGCGCCGAGAAGTCCTGCCCCGCGAGGTCGGCCTCGCCGAAGATCACGTTGTGAAAGCTCGCGCCCCTGAAATGCGTGCCGCGCAGCGCCGCGCGGTAGAAGACGGTGGTGTTCAGCGCCACGGCGTCGAAGCGCGTGCCGTCGAGGCGGCATTCGCCGAACACCGACTTGGTGAGGTCCGCGCGCTCGAAGCCCGCGCCGTCGAGCGTGCTCTGGTGAAAGGTGGCCTGGCCCGCCTGCGCTTCGGTCATGTCGACGCCGCACAGGTCGGCCTCGGCGAAGACCGCGTGGGCCATCGCCGCAGACCGCAGGCGCGCGCGGGGCAGGGCGCAGCGGTGGAAGGCGGCGTGCTGCAGGTCGGCGGCGTCGAGCACCGCGTCGTCGAAGCGGCAGCTGTCGAACACCGACTCGGCCAGCCGCGCGGCATGCAGGGTGGCACCACGGAAGTCGCAGGCGCCGAAGCTGCCGCCGCGCAGATCGATGCCGTCGAAGTTCATGCCCTGGAAGTCCTGGCCCTGGATGTGTTCGCCGCCGCGGATCGTCGCTGCCAGCTCGGCCGGCGTCATGGCGCCGGGTCCGCGGCGCGGCGCGGGAGGGTCTTGGCCTGTTCGAGGTACGCGCCGTGCGTGTCGGTCACGCCGTCGATCAGGGTCTGCGACACATCGGCGCGGAACAGGTTGGCCTCGCGCAGGTCAGTGCGGACCAGGCGGGCTTTCTGGAGGCTGGCATGCATGAGGTTGGAGCCGCGCAGCGAGGCCTGTGTGAAGTCGGCGCGGATGAACAGGCTTTCGGGCGCATCGCAGCCGCTGAGGTCGGCGCCCGTGAGGCTGCAGGCCGACAGGTCGCAGGTGTCGAGCGTGGCGCGCACGAAGCGCGCGCCGTCCAGCGGCATCTCGCGCAGGCCGCATTGCACCAGCGTCGCGCCTTCGAAGTCCATGGTGCGCAGGCTGCTGGTGCCGACGAAGCAGGTGGTGTGCAGGGTCGCGCCGCGAAACACGATGCCGGTGTCGCCCGGCGTGTGGGCCCAGGCGCAGGCTTCGAGCCTGGCGCCGCTGAAGTCGAGCCGCTCCGCGATGCACGAGATCAGCCCGACCTTGTGGAGCACGGCGCCGCGAAAGCTGCAGTCCTGCAGGCGGGTCTGTTCGATGAAGGTCACGTAGGAAAAGCGTGCGGCGTCGAAGCGGCAGTGAGCGACCTGCAGGCCGAGCACGGTCAGGTGTTCCAGCGAGGCTTGCGAGAAATCGCAATGGTCGAAGTGCGTCTGCTCGAGCGTGGTGTGGTGCAGCTGCGCGCCGGTGAACACGGTGTGAACGCAGTGGGCGAGGCTGAGGTTCGCGCGGTGCAGCACGCAGCCCGCGAGCGAGGCGCGGGAAAGGCGCGCACGCACGAGCACAGCCTCGGTGGCATCGGCACCGTCGAGCCGGGCGCCTTCGAGGTTCGCGTGCTCGAGCAAGGTGCGGTGCAGGCGCGCACCGCGCAGGTCCATGCCCGACAGGTCGGCGCCCGTGAGGTCCATCTCCGAGAGGTCACGCGTGGTGGCCATCGCGTCCTGCACACGCCGGCGCGCCTCGGTGGCGCGTTCGCCTTCGAGCACGTCGGCCGGCGACTGGTGCTGCGCGCCCATCCGGTACATGTCGATCAGCCCGCGCTGGCCTTTCTCGACCACCTCCGCGAAGGCTTGCTGCTGCGCGGGCGGCAGCGCGGACGTGCCCGTCGCGGCGGCGATGCCGAACATGCCCTGCAGCACGGTCTGCGCGTCGAAGGCGGGCGGGCCCTTGGTCGTGGTGCGGTCGATGCTCGAGACCAACTCTGCGGAGTCGAAGCCGACCTGGCGCGACTCGGCCGCGTTGAGTTGCCCCGCGCGTTCGAGCTCGCGCCGCCCATCTTCGAGCGCCTTGCGCTGGTCCTGCGTGAAGCGCCGCGTGCGTTCGACGAACTCCGGCAGCTCGGCGAGCGTCGGCATCTTGCGAAAGGGCTCGGGCATCGGCCTTTCGCGCAGCAGGCGCGGATCGTGGCCGGCCTCGCGCGCCTTCTGCATCATGTCCGCGCGCAGCCGGTCGCCGCGTTCGCGCATGTTGCGCACGAGCGCGGATTCCTCGCCGTCATCCAGCGTGTCGAGCCAGGGGCCGATGGCCTGTGCGGGCAGCAGTTCGTCGTCGCGGGCCGCATGCAGCGCGCCGGTCTCGGGATCGCAGCGGCGCTGGAGGAGGGCGAAGTAGTGCGCCAGCGGGCGCGGCGTATCGCCCGCGGCTTCGATGGCCGGCATCACATGCGTCACGTCGTCGGCATCGTCTTCCACGATGTCGATCTCGCCGTGGTGGATCAGCGCCACCTGCCCGCGGTGCGGAAAGAACCACGCGGTGGTGAGGCGCATGGGCACCTCGTCGAACTGCTCGGGCTCGCGGCCACGACCGCTCCGCCGCGCGATGAAGGCGCGCGCACGCCAGTCAGGCAGCCGCCCGCGCTGCACCGGTTGCGTGGGGTGCATGTGCCAGATTTCGTAGGGCGTGCCACCCGGGATGTGGTCGCACGCGGGCCAGCGCTGCTGCGGCGGCGCGGCGTTGAAGAAGCGCCAGTCCATGTCTTCCGAGAAACCGGGGAACAGGTGCTCGCGCCAGTGGCCGTCGTACTGCCGACCGATCAGGCGCATGCGGCTGGGCCGGGTCAGGTCGATTGCGCCGAAGCCGGCCGGCGCGGTCTCGCGGTCGGGCCGGTCGATGCGCTGCTGCGGGTCTTCGATGTTCGGCAGGCGCTGAACCTGCAGGCCGTTGACGGTTTCGAGTGCATGGCCGATGCCCTGCGGATTCTCGGCAAAGCCGGGGCCGCCGTAGGCACGTGTCGCGTCGAGCCGCATCGACTCGAAGGGCTGCGGCGCGGTGGCGCGGCCGTCGAGCCAGAAGCGGTCGCCGAACACCAGCAGCTGGCGCGAAAGTTCACCCATGTGCATCGCGACGGCGCAGGCGGTCTTGTCGTCCTGATGGTGCGTGTAGGCGTGGCCGGTGGCCAGGAACTCGGCGTGGGGTTTGGGAATGCCCAGGTCGATGGCGCCCGTGGGGCCGAGTTCTTCGGCGGCGATCTTCCAGAACTCCGGCTCGGGCAGCAGCACGGGCGCAGTGTCCATCGACACCATGCCCATCAGCGTGACGCCCAGGCGCTGCTGGCGGCCGCGAAGAAAGGGGCGCGTGATGACGCTCAGCCGCAGCGGCTTGACGGTTTTCAAGGGGCGGCTAGCTCCGCGCGGGCGCCACTTCGAGCGGCGTGCGCTGCCGGTCGACCGACACCACGTCGGGATGCGCCGGATCCTGGACCAGATGCAGGGTGGCGCCCGGCACCGCGAGGCGGGGCAGCAGCAACTCGTCGACCAGCGTGCGCAGCACCACGGTCGGCACCGGCGACGTCGGCGGCATCTGCAGCGTGAATTCCAGCGCGACCATGCACTGGCCCTGGCTGCCCGGGCTGGTGAGCTGGTGTTCGGAGCGCCGCACCTGCGCGACCACGCCGTGCGTGGCCACACCGGCAAAACCCAGGCGCTCGCCGATGCGCCGCTCCTGCGTGTACTTGCGCTGCTCGCGCGTGGCCGTGACGACCACCGCGACGCCCGCCAGCAGCGCCCCGCCCATCATCACGGCGAAGACGCTCCAGAGGATCTGTTCCCAGACGGCCATTGAAGCTCAGACCTTGACGGTCATCGCCTTGGCGGCAAAGGCCAGGCCGCCGCTGGCGATCTTCATGCCGATGTTCGCGACCTTGAGCATCTTTCCCTCGATCTCGGTCGCCGAGTTCTGCGAGCGGAACACCGCCACGTCGAGCCGTATGCCCGAGAACTGCGAGTTGAGGATGTAGTTCTGCTGGCGCAGCCCCCACAGATCGAGTGCCAGTCCGACCGCCGAGAAACGCGCCCCCACGCCGCCCGCGCGGTACCAGCGCCAGTCGTTGCTCTTGGCGTAGTTGTTGATGTAGGTCTTCGAGTTGTTCGTGTAGTCGTTCGTGATGTTCTTGTAGACCTTGGACGTCGTGTTGTAGACGTTGGTGTTGATCACGTGCTGCGTCGTGTTGTGGATGTGGTTCGTGGTGTTGAAGGTCACGTCCGGCGAGGTGTGGACCGTGGGGCCGGTCACCGTGGTGTTGGACGGACCGTTGACGTGCACGGTGTTCGACGTGTGGATGGTGTCGTTGCGGCCCGCGCTCACGAAGCGGATTTCCTGCCCGTCGATGGTGCCGTTGAAGCCGCCGCTGATGGCGAGCGTCACGCCGCCGGAGATGGTGTCGTTGAGCCCGCCGCCGAGCGTGCGCGTCTTGCCGCCCGTGATGCGCTGCGTCACGCCGCCGCTCACGGTTTCGCTGAAGCCGCCGGTCACGTCGCGCGTGTCGCCGCCGGTGATGGTCTCTGTCGCGCCTGCTGTGATGTCGCGCGTTTCGCCGTCCTGGTAGGTGGCCGACTCGTGGCCCTTGATGAGGGTGGTGCGTGTGCCGTCGGTGGTGTGGGTTTCGTCGGCTTCCACTTCGACGTCGAGGTTGCGCTCGGCGTGCAGCAGGATCTGCTCGGCGCCCGCGCGGTCTTCGAAGCGAAGCATGTTGGCCTGGTTGGCTGCACCGCCGGTGCTGGAGCGCGTGAGGATGCCGCTGGCCGTGGCGTTCGCGGGCAGCTCCCAGGGCGGCATCTGGTCGCTGTTGTAGACGCGGCCGGTGATGATGGGGCGGTCGGGCTGGCCGCCGATGAAATCGACGATCACTTCCTGGCCCACGCGCGGCATGTGTAGGGTGCCGTAGTTGGCGCCGGCCCAGTTGCTCGACACGCGCACCCAGCACGAGCTGTTCTCGTCCGACTGGCCATAGCGGTCCCAGCGGAACTGCAGCTTCACGCGGCCGAAGCGGTCGGTCCAGATCTCTTCGGGACCGACCACGGTGGCGGTCTGCGGGCCGTTGGTGCGCGGGCGCGGCGTGGTGCGCGCGGGGCGATAGGGCACGCCCGAGGGCAGCACGGTGAAGTCGAACTCGCACACCGATTCGCTGCTGCCGCCGCTCGAGTATTCGGGCTCGCGCAGGTCGTAGCGCGTTTCGGTGACGAGGTACTCGCGGTTGTCGGCCTCGCGCGGGCAGTGCGTCATCTCGAACAGGTGGCCCGGCGCCATGCCGACCACGTTGGTGTGGCCCGAGGCCAGCTCGTGCGCGCACTGCAGCTCCTGCAGACGGATCTTCGCGTAGGCATCGCCTTGCTGGTGCTCACTGTAGCCGCCGAGCCATTCATAGACTTCGTAGGTCGCGTGGTCGTGGCCCTTGGGGTCTTGCTGCACGCTTTGCAGCGAGGCGCGCGACTTGCGAAAGTCGAAGTCGTCGAGCATCACGCGGCCCGAGGTGATCTGCTCGGCCACGCGCCAGCGGTCGATGCAGGGCTCCAGCGCATTCACCACGCGGTCGCGCGGGCGGTAGGGAATGCGGGCGTGGCCCGGCAGCTTGGCGTAGCCGCCCGCGTCGTCGGCCAGCACCAGCAGGTGCGAGCCGTTGCTATGCTCGAAGTGGTAGGCGATGCCTTCGTGCTCCATGAGGCGGCTCACGAAGGCGAAGTCGCTCTCCTGGTACTGCACGCAGTACTCCCACGGGCGGTAGCTGCCGGTGAGGCGCTTCTCGAACTGGAAGCCGTACTTGCCCAGCACCGCGTCGAGCACCTCGGGCACGCTCTGGTTCTGGAAGATGCGGCAGTCGGTGGTGCGCGTGAGGTACCACAGCCACGGCTGCACGAGCGCGCGGTAGATGTAGTGGCGGCCGGTTTCGTTGGCGCGCCCGACCAGCTCGAAGCGCACCACGGTGCCGTTGAGGTAGCGCGGCGCCCCGTCGTCGGCAATGGCCAGCGTGAGCGAGGTGCCGAGCAGGCGCTTCAAATCGAGGTTGAAGCTGGTGCTGACCATGTCGACCTCGAACTCGAAGAGTTGCGAGAGTCCTTCGTGCCCCCGCATCGCGCGGAACTTGAGCTGCTCGGTGCTCAGGACGGTATGGACTTGAACGGTACGCGGCATTCGGCACTTCCCTGACCCCTCGGGCTTTCACGGATGCGAAGCCTCTGCGGAATGGTCCTGGACAGTATGAAAACGCCGCGTGTCACATCCATGACGCGCCCCATGCAAAAAGGCCGTCGAAACGGCCTTTTGAGAAGAGAAAACGCCCGGCAGCGCCGGGAGTGATTCAAACGTTTTACATCGACGCTTCGAGCATCGCCTTGTAGTCGTCGCGCGTGGCCAGCCGCGGGTTGGTCTTATGGCAATGGTCGGCCATGGCGCCGTCGATGATCTGCTCGAACATCGCGGGCGTCACACCCACTTCGGCCAGGCCGGCGGGCAGGCCGAGGCGCGCGTTCATGTCGCGGATCGCATCGCCGAGGTCACCGGCCGAATCCAGGTGCATGGCCTGCGCCATGCGCTGCAGGCGCTGTTCTTTCTGCACCGACTCGGCGCCCGAGTTGAAGTGGATCACCGCCGGCAGGAAGAGGGCGTTGAGCGTGCCG
Organism: Variovorax sp. RO1; assembly: GCF_002849325.1. Taxonomy (NCBI): domain Bacteria; kingdom Pseudomonadati; phylum Pseudomonadota; class Betaproteobacteria; order Burkholderiales; family Comamonadaceae; genus Variovorax; species Variovorax sp. RO1. The sequence goes on along the minus strand of NZ_PKMT01000003.1, from coordinate 254,080 downwards.
TGGTGCAGGCGCGGATCGACGCCGCCCAGGCTGTGGCTCAGCGAGTGCACGCAGCCCAGGCCCTTCTGGAAGGCCATGGCGCCCTGCATCGACGCGCTCATGAGGTTCAGCCGCGCCTCGCGGTCGCTGCCGTCTTTGGTCGCGCGTTCGATGTGGCTCCACGCGCGCTCCAGGCCGTCGAGGCCGATGCCGTCGGCCGGCGGATTGAAGGCGGCCGACATGAAGGTTTCCATGCAGTGCGCAATGGCGTCCATGCCGGTGGCGGCCGTGAGCCGGGGCGGCAGGCCGAGCGTGAGCTCGGGGTCGCAGATGGCGGCCTTGGGCATGAGGAACCAGCTGTGGAAGCCCAGCTTGCGGTGGTCGTCGACGATGACGATGGCGCCGCGCGCCACTTCGCTGCCGGTGCCGCTGGTGGTGGGCACGGCAATGAGCGGCACCGCGCGCTCGGTGATCTTGGGCGAGCCGCCTTCGATGGTGGCGTAGGTCTTGAGCGGGCCTTCGTGCGTGGCGGCGATGGCCACGCCCTTGGCGCAGTCGATGGCCGAGCCGCCGCCCACGGCGATGAGGCCGTCGCAGCGGCCGCTGCGGTAGAGCTCGACGGCAGCGCGCACCGCGGCCTCGGTCGGGTTGGAAGGCGTCTGGTCGAACACCGAGACCTCGAGATCGGCGATGGCATCGAGCGCCTTCTGCAGCACGCCGGCCGCGCGCACGCCGGCGTCGGTGACGATCAGGGGGCGGTTGATGCCGATGCGTGCGCACTCGCTCGACAGGAGCTTGATGGCGCCGAATTCGAACTGGATCTGGGTGAGGTATTGGATGAGGGCCATGAGGGGGAACGCCCGAGGGCAGTACGATTGCTGACCGTTCGAATCTAACAAGAGGGGACATTCTTGCCCACCAACAAAACCCTTGCGTCTGTCGCCCTCGGCACAGTGCTGCTGGCGCTCGGCGCCGCAGCCCAGTCCGCCTGCCTCAGCGACACCCAGGTGGCCGACTTCGCCGCCGCGCAGGCGGCACGCACGCCCGCCGCCGACATCGAGAACCTCAACGAGGCCGACGCCGCCTGCACGCGCGCCAAGCTGAACGTGCTGCATGCGCGCAACCTGGGCGAGGTGGTCGGCTACAAGGCCGGCCTCACCAACCCCGCGGTGCAGAAACGCTTCAACTACGACCAGCCAGTGTGGGGCGTGCTTTACCAGCGCATGCTGCTCGACAGCGGCGCGGTGGTCGACGCGGCCTTCGGCGCACGGCCGCTGTTCGAGGCCGACATGCTGGTGCGCGTGAAGAGCGCCGACATCCACAAGGCCAAGACGCCGGCCGAGGTGCTGGCCAACATCGACCAGCTGATTCCCTTCATCGAGCTGCCCGACCTCGCGGTGCAGACGCCGTCGAAGCTCAACGGCCCGGGCGTGGCGGCGATCAACGTCGGCGCGCGGCTCGGCGTGCGCGGCCTGCCGGTCGATGTGCCGGCGACGGCCGACGGCCAGTCCTGGATGCTCGAGAGCCTGCGCGACATGCGCGTGGTCATGAAGGACGGGCAGGGCAAGGAGCTGGCCACCGGCAAGGGCTCGGACATCCTCGAGCATCCACTCAATGCCGTGGTGTGGCTGGCCGGCGCGCTGGCCAAGGAAGGCATCGCGCTGAAGCCGGGCGACCTGATCAGCCTGGGCTCGTTCTCGCCGCTGCTGCCGCCCAAGGCCGGGCTGACGGTGGTGGTGAGCTACGAGGGGCTGTCGCGCATGCAACCGGTGGTGGTGTCTTTCAAGTGAGCACCGCGACCACAACACCGAACCGCCTCACGCAGCCCGCACTCACCCCGAAGATGGCCGGCGTGGTCGAGCGCATGGGGCGCGCGGGCCATCCGCCACTCGACCGCCTCACGCCCGACGAAGCCAAGGCCTCGTATGAAAAAGGCGCGGGCGTGCTCGAGGTGCCCAAGCCCGAGCTGGCGCGCATCGAAGACTTCCACATCGCCGCGCGCGATGGCCACGCGATTCCCGCGCGGCTGTATGCGCCGTCGGCCGAGGTGCTGCCGGTGCTCGTGTACTTCCACGGCGGCGGCTTCACGGTCGGCAACATCCGCACGCACGACACGCTGTGCCGGGTGCTGAGCCAGAAAAGCGGCTGCGCGGTGGTGTCGGTCGACTACCGGCTCGCGCCCGCGCACAAGTTTCCGACCGCATCGAACGATGCCTGGGACGCGTTCCAGTTCGTTGCCACGCAAGGCGCCAGCCTCGGCCTCGACGGCGCGCGCCTCGCCGTGGGTGGCGACAGCGCCGGCGGCACGCTGGCGGCCGTGTGCGCCATCCTGGCGCGCGATGCCGGCCTGCCGGTGGCGCTGCAGCTGCTCATCTACCCCGGCATGGCCGCGCACCAGGACACCGATTCGCACCGGCGCCATGTCGACGGCCCGCTGCTGACCAAGGCCATGATCGACTTCTTCTTCGGCCAGTACGTGAACACGCCCGCCGACCGCGAGGACTGGCGCTTTGCGCCCTTGCTGGCCGACGACGTCGACGGCGTGGCGCCGGCCTGGATCGGGCTGGCCGAGGCCGACCCCGTGGTGGACGAAGGCATCGCCTACGCCGACAAGCTGCGCGCCGCGGACGTGGCGGTCGACCTGGAAATCTACCGTGGCGTGATCCACGAATTCATCAAGATGGGCCGGGCGATTCCCGAAGCGCTGCAAGCGCAGAACGACGCGGCCCGCGCACTGAAAGAGGCATTGACCCCATGAGCGACCACACCAACGACACCCCCGTCCGCGAGGACTTCCGTTTCTTCCACCGCCTGCGCGTGCGCTGGGCCGAAGTGGACATGCAGAAGATCGTCTTCAACGCGCACTACCTGATGTACTTCGACACCGCCATCAGCGACTACTGGCGCGCCATGGCGCTGCCTTATGAAGAGGCCATGCTGTCGCTGGGCGGCGACCTGTACGTGCGCAAGGCGACCATCGACTTCCGCGCCTCGGCGCGCATGGACGACATGATCGACGTGGGCATGAAGTGCCAACGCATCGGCAACTCGTCGATCGTGTTCCAGGGCGGGCTGTTTCGCCAGGACCAGTTCCTGGTCGGCTGCGAACTCGTCTACGTGTTCGCCGACCCGGCCACGCAGACCTCGAAGGCGGTGCCCGCGGCGCTGCGCGAAACGCTGATGGCCTTCGAGGCCGGCGAGCCGATGCGCACCGTCGAGACCGGCGACTGGGCCACGCTCGGCGAAGGCGCGAGCGCGCTGCGCCGCGCCGTGTTCATCGAGGAGCAGAACATTCCGATGGAGCTGGAATGGGACGCGCACGACGCGGTCGTGCTGCATGCGGTGGCGCGCAACCGCATCGGGCAGGTCATCGGCACGGGCCGGCTGCTGGCGGCCGAGGACGGCGTGTCGCACATCGGGCGCATGGCGGTGCACCGCACCTTGCGCAGCGGCGGCCATGGCGCGGCCGTGGTGCAGGCGCTGGAAGACGCGGCCCGCGCACGCGGCGACCGCGAGGTGGCGCTCAACGCGCAGCGCAGCGCCGAGCGCTTCTATGCGCGGCTCGGTTACGCGGTGCACGGTCAGCCTTTCGAGGAAGCCGGCATTCCGCACATCGAGATGCGGCGCGCGCTGCGCTGAGCCGAGCACCCTCGATCAGTAGCGGGCTGGCGGGTCCGGCACGTAGCCCGGGTCCGAGCCCGGGAACGGCGACGGGCCCGACGGGCGCGGCCAGCGCTGCGGCATCGGAATGACGCCCGCGGCGACCAGGTTTTCGCGGCTGTCGTAGCGGATGCGGATCACCTCGTCGGGCAGCGAACTGGCGCGCTCGAAGGTCGTCTTGCCGACGTACGAGGTTTCACGCCGTCCGTGGGCCGTGCCCAGGCTCGGGCTGGGCGCCGACTGGCGGGCCATGGCGCCGGCCGACGACTCCGCGGCCATGTCGGCGCTGCCGGCGGGAGGAGCCGCCTTGGCGCGTGCATCGCCCCTCGAGGACGGTGCCTCGCTGCGCCGTTCGCGATCGAGGCCGCCGTTGTATTCGTCGCGCGACGGATACGGCGTCACGACCGGCGGTGGCGGTTCCGGCCGGCGCTCGCGGAACATCGCGACGCCGATCACGCCCACGTCGTCGGGGCGGCCCGTGCGGCTCGCGTAGGAATTGCCTGCGGCGGCGAACTCGAAGGCCGCGATCTGCGAATCGCTCTTGCGCCAGCCGGTGATATCGCTGCGTTCGCGCGGGCCGAACACATAGCCGTTCTGGCCGACGCCGGCGGTTTCGCCGGTGACGACGTTGACGCCGTCCACCGACATCACGGCCATGACGCGTTCGCCCATCGCGTTGCGCGCCCGGATCGCATAGCGCGCGCCGGGCCGGCCGGCTACCCAGTACTCGCCGCGGTGGCGGTAGATCGGCAGCTCGGCGCCGTTCGTGCGGTCGACGATGCTGATGTTCATCAGCCCGCCGATGCGGCTGGCGCTGGAGGGGTACGGCCGGACCGGGCTTTCTGCTGCCGCCGACAGCGCGGTCAGGGCCAGGACGGTGGTGAGGAGAAGTCTGCGCTGCATCATGGTGGCTTCCTTGCCAGGAGTGGATCGATGCAGGCTTCTACGGCGGGGCCTCGCGAACGGGGTTAAGCGTCGCGCAAAAAAATGGCGCTGTCGTGAGACAGCGCCAAGCGCCCCTGGAAACAAAACAGGGACGCAGGGGGAATCAGATGTCTTCGAGCAGCGGGTACGGCAGCGGATCGATCGACAGCACCGGCCCGTCGGGCGTGCCGGCGTGCAGGCCGCCGGCCTCGAGCGCGGCGATCTGGATGGAGATGAGCGCCGACCAGCCGCCATCGGGCGCGGGTGCGGCCTGCGCCACGGTGCCCACGGGCTGTTCGGCGTCGTTGGCGGCAAACACCTCCTGGCCCGCGGCCAGCGGCGCGTCGGTCTGCGCGATGTAGGTGCGGCGCTTGAGCGTGCCGCGGAACTGGCTGCGCGCCACGATCTCCTGGCCGGGGTAGCAGCCCTTCTTGAAGTTCACGCCCCCCACCGACTCGTAGTTGATCATCTGCGGCACGAAGGCCTCGATGACTGGCGTGGTCAGCGTGACGATGCCGCTGCGCACCTCGCTCCACGGCCACAGGGCGGCGTCGAGCGTTGGGCCCACGGGCGCCTTCTGGCCGGCCGGGGCGATCCACAGCGCGCGCGGCACGCCGTCGGCCGGATAGAGCGACACCACGCTGATGTCTTCGCCGATGGCCGTGCGGCGCCCGGGCGGCAGGGCCGCGTCGAGGCCGTTGGCGGTCAGGGCGGTGCCGGCCAGGCCGTGCAGCGCGAACTGCTCGGTGGCGTCGCTGAGCTTGACCTTGGCGCGCAGCACGTACATCGACAGGCGCTTGAGCGTGGCCGCCAAAATGTCGCGGCTGCACACCAGCAGGATGAGTTCGGGTTGCGGCCGGATGCCGATGAAGCTGGCGATCACGCGGCCCTTGGCCGTGCAAAGCGCCGCCAGGCGGGCCTCGGTGGCGCCGAGCAGAGAAAAATCCTGTGTGAGCTGGCCGTGCAAAAAGCTGGCGGCATCGGGGCCTTCGGCGCGAATCACGCCGAGGTGGGGCAGGGTGCTCACCCCGTTGAGAACGACTGTGGTCATCGCTGAATTATCATGGCCGTGCCTGTTCCTTCGGGGCGGCAGGGATTCCCCGTCGCAGCGATGGGGCCGGTCTTTCCCGCGGGTCTGTGTCCATTGTCTGGCAGGCCCTTTTTCTTCCTCCGTCTTTTCCTCGGATTCGTGCGCAGCTTCTTCCTCACGCTCTTCCTGCTCGTGGCCCTGGCCGTTCTGGCGCTCGGCGGCGCCGGTCTCTGGTGGGTGCACCAGCCGCTCAAGTTGCCGACGCCCAGCGTCGACCTGTCCGTGGAGCCCGGCACCACGCCGCGCGGCATCGCCCAGGCCGTGGCCGACGCGGGTGCCGACGTGCAGCCGCAGCTGCTGTACTGGTGGTTCCGCATCTCGGGGCAAGACCGCCAGATGCGCGCCGGAAGTTACGAACTGGAACGCGGCGTCACGCCCAAGCTGCTGCTCAACATCCTGGTACGCGGCGAAGAAGCCACGCGCAGCGTGGTGCTGGTCGAAGGCTGGAACATCCGCCAGGTGCGCGCCGCGCTCGCCAAGGCCGAGCAGCTCAAGCCCGAAAGCGCGGGCATGACCGAAGACGCGCTCATGGCCGCGCTGGGCAAGCCCGGCCTGCACCCCGAAGGCCGCTTCTTCCCGGACACCTACACCTACTCGAAGGGCTCGACCGACATCGCGCTGCTGCAACGCGCCATGCGGGCCATGGACAAGAAGCTCGAGGCCGCCTGGGCAGCCCGCGCGGCCGATTTGCCCCTCAAGTCGGCCGATGAGGTGCTTATTTTGGCCAGCATTGTCGAAAAGGAGACAGGCAAGGCCAACGACCGTGCGGAGATTGCCGCCGTCTTCACCAACCGGCTGCGCGTCGGCATGCCGCTGCAGACCGACCCGACCGTGATCTACGGCATGGGCGCCGCCTTCGACGGCAACCTGCGCAAGCGCGACCTGCAGACCGATACACCCTGGAACACCTACACCCGCGGCGGCCTGCCGCCCACGCCGATCGCCATGCCCGGCAAGGCCGCGCTGCTGGCGGCCGTGCAGCCGGCGCAGAGCAAGTCGCTGTATTTCGTCTCGCGCGGCGACGGCACGAGCCAGTTCAGCAGCTCGCTCGACGACCACAACCGCGCGGTCAACCGCTACCAGCGCGGCGGCGGCAGCCCTCAACCCAAGGCGACCCAATGAGTTCGATCAGCAATGGCGGTCTGTTTCTGACGCTGGAAGGCATCGACGGCGCGGGCAAGTCCAGCCACCTCGACGCGCTGGAAGCCCGCTTCAAGGCACAGGGCCGCACGGTGGTGCGCACACGCGAACCCGGCGGCACGCCGCTGGCCGAGACGCTGCGCGGACTGGTCCTCGAACAGCCGATGAACCCGCTGACCGAATCGCTGCTGGTGTTTGCGGCCCGCTGCGACCACATCGCGCAGGTCATCGAACCGGCACTCGCGCGCGGCGAGGTCGTGCTGTGCGACCGCTTCACCGACGCCACCTTCGCCTACCAGGGCGCGGGACGCGGCTTCGATACCGCCGTGCTGGCGACGCTCGAACAATGGGTGCAGGCGGGCCGGGCCGGTCTACCGGCATCACAACTGCTGCAGCCGCAACTGACCGTGTGGTTCGACCTCGCCCCCGAAATCGCCGCCCAGCGCCTCGCTGGCGCGCGCGTGCCCGACAAGTTCGAGGCCCAGCCCGTCGAGTTCTTCCGCCGCGTGGCGCAGGGCTATGCGGCTCGCGCCGCCGCCGATGCGCCGCGCTTCGTGCGCATCGACGCGAGCCAGGCGCGTGACCAGGTCTGGCAGCAGATCGATACGGCGCTGGTGGCGCGTGGCGTGCTGTCGCCGGTGCAAGGAGCCGCACGATGAGCGAGCCGGTGAACACATTGACCCCGTGGCTGCGCCAGCCCTTGGCCGAGCTGCTTCGCCAGCGCGGCCATGCCTGGCTGCTGCAAGGCCCGTCGGGCATCGGCCAGTACGAACTCGCGCTGGCGCTCGCTGCCGCCTGGCTGTGCGAACAACCGGTGGAGGAGGGCGGTGCCGCCTGCGGCCACTGCCCCAGCTGCCACGCCATCGAGGTCCGCACCCATGCCGACCTGTGCGTGCTGATGCCCGAGGTCGCGATGGGCGAACTCGGCTGGCCGCTCGACGAAAAGGCCCAGTCCGACATCGACGACAAGAAGCGCAAAGCCAGTCGCGAGATCCGCGTCGAGGCCATGCGCGACGCGGTCGGCTTTGCGCAGCGCACCAGCGCACGGGGTCGCGGCAAGGTCGTGCTCGTGTATCCGGCCGAGCGCATGAACACCATCACCGCCAACGCGCTGCTCAAGACGCTCGAGGAGCCCGTCGGCGACGTGCGCTTCGTGCTCGCCAGCGAGGCCGCGTGGCAGTTGCTGCCGACCATCCGCAGCCGCTGCCTCGGCTTCACGCTGCCGTGGCCCGAAACCGCCGAAGCCGAAGCCTGGCTGGTGGCGCAAGACGTGCCGCCCGCCGATGCCGCACAACTGCTGCGTGCCGCGGGCGGACGGCCCAGCGATGCACTGCGGCTGGCGCGCTCGGGCCAGTCGCCCAAGGCGTGGTCGCTGCTGCCCAAGGCCATGTCGCGCGGCGACGTGGGCGCGCTGACCGACCAGGCGCCCGCCCAGGCCGTTGTCGCGCTGCAGAAGCTGTGCCACGACCTGATGGCCGTGGGCCACGGCGCCGAACCCCGTTTCTTCGATGCGGCCGACCTGCCGCCGGCCCCGCACAAGCTGGCGTTGGCGCGCTGGTCGAAATCGCTCGCCAGCGCCGCGCGAACCGCCGAACATCCGTTCAACGCCGGCCTCATGCTCGAAGCGCTTGTGAGCGAGGCGCGAAGCACCCTAAACTCTGCCGCTCGCCGCCCATGAACCCACCTGTCGCTCCCGCCGCCGCTTTGTCTGCCACGCCCGCCCGGCCGAGCGTCATTCAGCTCGCCATCAAGGAAAAGGGCGCGCTTTACGCGGCCTACATTCCGCTGTTTGCCGAAGGCGGCATCTTCATTCCGACCACGCGCGAGTACCGGCTGGGCGACGACGTCTACGTGCTGCTCACGCTGCCTGAAGACCCGCAGCGCTACCCGGTCGCCGGCAAGGTCGCCTGGATCACGCCGGCCCGCGCCGCCGGCAACCGGGCGCCGGGCGTCGGCGTGCGCTTTCCCTCGGACGAGAAGTCGCGCCAGCTGAAAGCGCGCATCGAAGCCGCGCTCGGTGGCTCCATGGCTTCCGACCGCGCGACCCAGACCATCTGAGTTCTTTCTCCGCCGCCGTCCCCGTGACGCGGAACTCCGGACACGGCGCGATCTCCCACAGGCGCGCCGCACTTCACCCTTTCCGATGTTCACCGACTCCCACTGCCACCTGACCTTTCCCGAGTTCGCGGACCAGATGCCCCAGATCCGCGCCGCCATGGCCGCCGCCAAGGTCGACCGGGCGCTGTGCATCTGCACCAAGCTCGAGGAGTTCGACGACGTGCAGGCCCTGGCCGCCCGCTACGACAACTTCTGGGCCAGCGTGGGCGTGCACCCCGACAACGAGGACATCGCCGAGCCCACCGTGGAAGACCTGGTGCGCCTGTCGGCCCGGCCGCGCGTCGTGGCCATCGGCGAAACCGGCCTCGACTACTACCAGATGGAAGAGCGCAAGGGCGGTCGCAGCATCGCCGACATGGAATGGCAGCGCGACCGCTTCCGCGTGCACATCCGCGCCGCACAGCAAACGCGCAAGCCGCTCATCATCCACACCCGCGACGCATCGGCCGACACGCTGGCGATCCTCAAGGAGGAGGGCGAAGACGGCGCGGGCAGGGCGGCCGGCGGCGTGTTCCATTGCTTCACCGAAACCGCCGAGGTGGCGCGCGCCGCGCTCGACCTGGGTTTCTACATTTCCTTCTCGGGCATCCTGACCTTCAAGAAGGCCCAGGACCTGCGCGACGTGGCAGCTTTCGTGCCGCTGGACCGCATGCTGATCGAGACGGACAGCCCGTATCTGGCGCCCGTGCCGTACCGCGGCAAGACCAACAACCCGTCGTATGTGCCTTTCGTGGCGCAACAGATCGCCGAACTGCGACACATGCCCATAGAGGACATCGCCAAGGCGACAAGCGACAACTTCGAAGCCTTGTTCAGGGAAGTCAAACTATGAAAAATTACTTTAAGAAGTCGATATATCTTGTTGTCATGGCTGCATCTTTTGCAGCACATGCCGGGTCGTTCGAAGACTTTTTCCGCGCCGTGCGCGGCGACAACGCCAGCGGTGTGCGCACCCTGCTGAACCGCGGTTTCGACCCGAACACACGTGACGAACATGGCCAGACCGGGTTGATGCTCGCACTGCGCGAGCCGTCGCCGAAGGTCATCGAGGTGCTGATGGCGTCGCCGCAGCTCAATGTCGACCTGGCCAACGCCAAGGACGAAACGCCGCTGATGCTGGCGTCGATCAAGGGCCAGCAAGACCTGGTGGTGCAACTGCTCAAGCGCGACGCCGCCGTCAACAAGACCGGCTGGACACCGCTGCATTACGCCGCCAGCAGCGGACAGCTGTCGATCATCAAGTTGCTGCTCGAGAACTACGCCTTCATCGACGCCCAATCGCCCAACGGCACGACGCCGCTGATGATGGCCGCGATGTACGGATCGAACGACGCCGTGAAGCTGCTGCTGGCTGAAGGCGCGGACACGGCGATGAAGAACCAACTTGGCATGACCGCTATCGACTTTGCAGTGAAAGCGAATCGCGCTGAGTCTGCGGAGCTGATCAAGGCGGCTGGGGATGCGAAGGCGAATGGGGTGAAGGCGGTGCCGAAAGATGGGAAATGGTGAGTGCCTGCGGGCCTCAGCAATCCTGACGAAAAAGAGGCTGCACACGCTCGCCCAGGTAGCTGGACAGCCACGTGCAGTGCTCCTGGAGGCTCTCCACCGGAATATGGTTTCCCAGCCATAAGGACTTCTCATCTTGTCCGGGCAGGCGCGTGACCACACTCAGATAGCCCGTTGTGGCGTAGGTGGTGAGCGTCGTGGGGGTCACTGAGCGAATGGACTCAAACGGGACCACGGTGGTGCGCGGCTTTCGCAGCGGCGCCATCTCGACATAGCTGAGCTGCTCGGTTTTCGAATCGAAGCAGAAAGCGACGACTGTTCTTCTCGAGGTCGCAACCAGCAGCATGAGGCCCGCGAGACCGCTCGTTCCAAACAGTGGAAACCAGATCGCCGGGTCCGCGAACACGCCGGATGAGAACGGGTTCACGCCGTTCACGAGCGAGGCCACGCTCGCCAGACCCAACCCGAAAAGATAGATGGGGGTGACGATGGCAAGCACCCCCAGCGAGGCGGCAGCCGCCATCAGCAGGGAGAAAAGTGCGGTCGATCCTTTTGCGTCCGATTGCCAGGAAAAACAGGGGCTGATCTCTTTGCTGCTTCTGCGAGATGCCCGTCGATCGGCGGATGTCCGTCTCATCGGCTGAGCAGCCCATCTGGCGTGACCATCGATGACGCGCGTCGTGCGGCAAGGACGTTCGATGTCAATGGAGGTTCTTCGACGGGTTGGAATGCTGGCGGGCTCATGGACCTGGCTGGGGTCTTGGGCTTTCTCGAACTGTACGTCAGTCCATATTCATTCAACACAATGTGCATTATGTAAAATGACTTGTGCGAGTACGGACCGTTTGCCGCTGTGAGCCGGAGAACCTCGGCAGTCCTCGACCTGAGCCAAATGCCCTTCCGGCTTCGCACTTCGCCCAGCCCTCATATTTCAGGCCTGAGCGAAGCTTCCCTGAATCGAATCAGCTCAGCGTGGCCCCATCCGGCAGCTTCGCAATCACCTTGATCTCGAACTGAAAGCCATACAGCCACGTCACGCCGATGCCGGTCAGCGTCGGATGCGGCGCGTCGCCCCAGTACTCGGGCACCAGTTTCCAGATCGTTTCGAAGTTCGATTCTGGGTCGACGATGAAGACCGTCACGTCGACCACGTCGTCGAAGGTGCCGCCCGCCGCTTTCAGGATGGCATTCAGGTTGTCGAACGCGCGCCGCACCTGCGCCTCCAGTTCGGGTTCGGGCGAGCCGTCTTCGCGGCTGCCGACCTGCCCCGAGACGAACAGAAAACCGTTGGATCGAACCGCCGGCGAATAGTGGTTGCGTTCATAGAGCGCCTGGCGCCCGGGTGGGAAAACGACGTCGCGTGAAGCCATGGGTTGCTTTCTTTCTGAAGTGAGTGATGACGATGCAGGGACTTTAGGAAGCCACGCGCCATCGATAAACGGGCCAAGCCAACAATCACTGTTTGCAGATCCCAAACAATCACGGCACACGCCCCGCTGGAGCCCTCCCATGGACCGTTTCGATGCAATGCAGGCCTTCACCCGCGTGGTGGAAGCCGGCAGCTTCACCAAGGCCGCCGACACGCTGCACATGAGCAAGACCACCGTGACGCAGCTGGTGCAGCAACTCGAGGCACGGCTGCGCGTGAAGCTGCTGAACCGCACCACGCGCAAGGTCAACGTGACGGCCGACGGCGCGGCGTACTACGAACGCGCGGTGCGGTTGCTGGCCGACCTGGACGATGCCGAAACCAGCCTGTCGAGCGCGTCCGCCCTGCCCCGCGGCCGCCTGCGGGTTGACGTGCCCAGCCCGCTGGCCCGCACGATCCTCGTACCCGCGCTGCCGGCCTTTCATGCGCGCTACCCCGACATCCAGCTCGACATGGGCGTGAGCGACCGCGTGGTCGATGTGATCGGCGAGAACGTCGATTGCGTCGTGCGCGGCGGCGAGCTCACCGACCCGTCGCTCATGGCGCGCCGCGTGGGCGACCTGCAGCTCGGGGTCTACGCGGCGCCGGGCTACCTGGAAGGGGCCGGCACGCCCGCGCATCCGAGCGAGCTGGAAAACACGCACCACCGCATCGTCGGCTTCATCTGGTCGCGCAACGGCAAGACCTTTCCGTATGCCATGCGCCGGGGCGGCGAACGCATCAGCGTGCAGGGCCGCTACGTGTTCTCGGTGGACGACGGCAACGCGTACCTCGCGGCCGGGCTGGTGGGCCTGGGCATCGTCTGGATGCCGGACTACATGGCCGCGCCGCACCGGGCACGCGGCGAGCTGGTGCCGTTGTTCGAAGACTGGCAGCTCGACCCGATGCCGCTGTACGTGGCGTTCGCGCCGAACCGGCATGTCAGCGCCAAGCTGCGCGCGTTCATCGAGTGGGTCGCCGAGCTGATGGCGCAGCATGCGCCGGTCATCGTTCGCCCCGGCGCGCCCTCCTCCTGAACCGCCCTGCTCTGCCGAGGCGCTTTCAGCCAGCCACCTTGCTCCAGGCCTCGTACAAGTCTTCATCTGCCTCATCGCGCACCGGCATCGAATGCAGCTTCATCTCACGCTGTTCCGGCGGCCGAGCGATCTCGATGTAGCCGCGCTCGGCCGACAGATCGAAGGGTTCGCCGTCCTCGTTCGAGTAGGCGTAGAAAACCTCCTTCACGCCCGCGAGGTACATCGCCGTCAGGCACATCGAACACGGGTAGCCGCTGGCGTACACGGTGCAGCCCGAAAGGTCGGTGCTCTTCAGCGCCTTCGCGGCGGCGCGCACGGCCTGCATCTCGGCGTGGGCCGAGGGGTCGCACAGAGCGTCTACCTCGTTGACGGCGGTGGCAATCACCTGCCCGTCGCGCGCGATCACTGCGCCGAAGGGCCAGGTCTTGCGTTCGCGGATGTTGCCCATGGCGAGGCGGATGGAGTCGAGCAGGTACGTGCCTGCGTTCGGGTCATGGGGTGTTGTCATTCAGGAAAAGCTCCCGCGGTCAGCTGCCGCGATAGGTGGAAAAAAACCAGGGCGCGCACAGCATCGGCACGTGGTAGTGCTGCGTGGCGTCGGCGATGGCGAAACGCACGGGCACCACGTCGGACAGCGCGTCGGCCGCCTTGAAGTGGTCCCCGACATGGAACTGCAGTTCAAACTGCCCGGTGCGCGCCGAGGCCCCGGGCAGCATGGGTGCGTCGGTGCGGCCGTCGGCGTTGGTGCGCGTGCTGTTCAGGCGCGTCGGCGGCGTGGTCGCCACGTCGTAGAGGTCGACCTTCATCCCGACGAGCGGGCGGCCGGTGGTGATGTCGAGCACATGGGTCGTGATGCCGGTCATGAGAAGAAACTCCTTGCAGACGATGGGTGCGAACGGGGCCTGCTGCTTCAGCTGCCGCGCGAATAGGTGTAGCTCCACGGGCCGAACTGGATCGGCAGGTGGATGCGCTCGGCCGCGTTGGCGACGCGGATGCGCACCGGCAGCTTCGAGAGGAACGGCGGCGTGGGCAGCCGCGATGGCTTGCGCGCGAAGTACTCGTCCACGTGCAGCAGCAGTTCGTAGTCGCCGGTGCGGTAGCCGTCGCCGATCAGGAGCGGCTCGTCGGAGCGCCCGTTGCCGTTCATGGTCACGGTGCGCAGCAGCTTGAAGCTGTCGCCCTCGCGCACCGAGAAATCGATGCGCAGTCCGGTCGCCGCGGCGCCGTGGAAGGTGTCGAGTGCATGCACGGTCAGGCGCGGGCTCACGCCGTGCAGCACGATCGGACCGCTCGCCTGGGCCGGGCCGACGGGGGCGGCCGTTTGCGCAACAGCGCCGTGAGGTGCCAGGGCTGCGGCGCCAAGCGCAAGGCCCGACAGCGCGAAGCGGCGGCGTGCAGCAAGGGAAATCACGTTCTCAGGCATGGACCGCTCCTTCAGAGAGGGACGCACCCAGCAGCGTGTCGATGCGCCCGCGGGTGATCAAACCGATCTGCGCCAGCGCCGCGCGGCGCTCGGCTTCGGTCGACTCGGCGGCGCGGCTGCGCATCGCTTCGAAGATCTGGCCCTTGGTGCTGCGCCGCACGGCGATGATGAAAGGAAATCCGTGCCGCTCGCGGTACACGCGGTTCAGCCGCTGGATCTCGGCCATCTCTTCGCGGCTCAGTGCGTTCAGGCCCGCACTGCCCTGCTCGCCGGCCGACTCGGCGGTCATCGTGCCGTCCTGGGCTTCGCGGCCCGCCAGTTCGGGGTGGCCGCACAGGAAGGCGAGTTGCTGCGCGTCCGGTGCGCGGCGCACCACGTCGAGCATGGCGTCGTGCAAGGCGTCGATGCTGGCGAAGGGCCGGAGCTGCCAGGCCGTGCGTGCGACCCAGGGCGAGTTCTCGAAAGTCGGCCCGAGCGCGGCGACAAACGCGTCGCAGTCCATGGCGTTGAGCGCCTGGAGATCGAAACGATGGGCGTGGGAAGGCATGGAGCGCATCTCCTTGTAGTCAGACAGACGGACGAAGGGGTGGGAAGAATCAGCGCGCCGGCGTCTTGTGCAGACGCGGCACGAACAGCAGGATCAGCACGGCGGCGCAGACTTCCACCGCCGCGACCACATACAGCCCCGGTGCGAGGCTGCCGGTGGCGGTCTTGATGAGGCCCAGCATCCACGGCGCGCCGAAGCCCGCGAGGTTGGCGATCGAGTTGATCAGTGCCACGCCGCCGGCGGCTGCGGTACCGGCCAGGAAGCGGTTGGGCATCTGCCAGAACACGGGGATCGCGCTCATGGTGCCGACGATGGCCAGCGTGAGGCCGGCCAGCACGAGGCCCGGGCTCTGGCGCAGGAACAGCGCAACCACCAGCAATGCCCCCGAACCGAGCGCCGCGGCCAGCGCACAGTGGTAGCGCGACTCCTGGTGGCGGTCGGAGTGAAAGCCGTTCCAGATCATCCCGGCCGCGCCGCACAGGTAGGCGCCGGCCATGATCCAGCCGATGGTCAGCGGGTTGGTGAAACCGATCTCTTTCACCAGCGTCGGGCCGTAGAAGGTCAGCGACGAGTTCGCCGCGATGATGCAGAAGAAGATCAGGATCAGCAGCCAGAACTTGCCGTTCTTCAGCGAGGCCAGCATGCTGTGCTCGCGGTGGCCCAGCGCCTTGCGGTCGCGCTCCAGGTCGTCGTGCACCAGCTGGCGTTCACGCGCCGTGAGCCAGTGGGCCTGCTCGGGCCGGTCGGTCAGGTAGAAATACGTGGCGATGCCGGCCAGCACCGAGGGAATGCCCTCGAGCAGCAGCACCCACTGCCAGCCGGCCCAGCCGTTCACACCGTGCATGTTGTTCATGATGAAGCCGGCCAGCGGCCCGCCGATCACACCCGCGAAGGCCGAGGCCGACATGAACATGCCGAAGGCCTTGGCACGGCGGCCGTCCGGGAACCAGTAGGTCAGGTAAAGAATGATGCCGGGGTAGAAGCCCGCTTCGAACACGCCCAGCAGAAAGCGCAGCAGGTAGAACATCTCGGTGCTCTTCACGAACATCGTGGCGATCGAGGTCAGGCCC
Organism: Variovorax sp. RO1; assembly: GCF_002849325.1. Lineage (NCBI taxonomy): Bacteria > Pseudomonadati > Pseudomonadota > Betaproteobacteria > Burkholderiales > Comamonadaceae > Variovorax > Variovorax sp. RO1. The sequence continues at coordinate 238,178 of NZ_PKMT01000003.1, read as the reverse complement.
CAGCCGATGGTGATGCGCATGATGGTCTTCTTGGCGCCGATCTTCTGCAGCAGCAGGTTGCTCGGCACCTCGAAGAAGAAGTAGCCCAGGAAGAAGATGCCCGCGCCCAGCCCGTACGACGCCTCGCTCCACTTCAGGTCGTCGAGCATCGTCAGCTTGATGAAGCCGATGTTGACCCGGTCGATCCAGGCCAGCACCCAGAGCAGCATCAAAAAGGGAATCAGGCGAAAGATGATCTTCCGGTAAATGCCGTCCAGTTCCGCCGTGGCGGTGTGTTCCCGGATCGGCGCCAGCGTGGCGTCCATGCTCATGGTTGTCTCCATTTTGGGTGTGGACGGGACGCACCGCCTGAGACCTTCTGTGGGTCCGCTTGCGGCTGCCATTCCCGTTGGTGGCGAACTGTAGGCAGATATCGCCGCGCTGGATCACGCTCTCTAGAATGTGCGGCATAACGGTTTGCCATGAGGGGCCTGCCGCCCGTAGCGCCCCCAGAGCCCATTTCTCTCCGCCATGTCACGCTCCCACGCCCCGATCGACACCTACCTGCTGCGCGTGCTGGTGGCCCTGGTGGCCGAACGCAGCGTCTCCCGCGTGGCCGTGCGCATGAACCAGACCCAGCCCGCCATCAGCACCGCCCTGCGCCGGCTGCGCGAGGTGTTCGCCGACCCCATCCTCGTGCGCGAGCGCAGCGGCATGGTGCCGACCGAGCGGGCCCTGCAGCTGCGTGACCGCGCACGCGGCGCGCTCCTCGAAATCGACCGCATGCTCTCGGGGCCGGAACAGTTCGAGCCCGCCTCCAGCGCGATGACCTTCCACCTCGCGCTGCCCGACTACCTGGCGATGAGCTTCCTGGCCGACGTGACCACGCGGTTCCGCGCCGAGGCACCGCATGCGCGGCTGGTGGTGCACCCGCTGAGCGTCACCTACGACTACGAGCGCGCGCTGGCGCAGGGCGAGCTCGACATCGTCATCGGCAACTGGCCGCAGCCGCCCGACCGCCTGCACCTGTCGCTGCTGCTCGAAGACGACCTCATGTGCCTCATGGGCAAGAACAACCCGCTCGCCGCCAAGGGCGCCATGACGATGGAGCGCTACATCGCGGCGCGCCACGTGGTGCCCACGCCCTACGCGGCGTCGCAGCGCGGCGTGGTCGAAACGCACCTGGCCACGCTGCGCCAGACGCGCGAGGCCTGCATTGCCGTGCCCTACTTCACCGTGGCGCCGCACCTGCTGGTGGGCACCGACCTGGTGTTCACCACCGCGCGCCACTTCGCGATGCAGTTCGTGGACACGCTGCCGCTGGTGGCGGTGCCGGCGCCACAGGGCTTTCCGCGCATGCGCTTCTACCAGCTGTGGCACGACCGCTCGCAGCACGAGCCCGCGCACCGCTGGCTGCGCGGCATCCTGGCGGCGGTGGCGTCGGGGCTGGCGCGGCCGGATGCGGCAGCTGCCGACGCGCAGGCCGCCTAGCTTTCCGTTGCGCTCAACCGGTAGCCGTGCCCCGGAACCGCCTGCAGTTCCAACCCGTGGCGTCCGGCGCTCAAGCCGAGCTTGCGGCGCAGGCGGCACACATTGGTGGAGAGCACCCCGGAGCCGCAGCGAGGGCCGCGGTCCCATACCAGCGAGCGCAGTCCGTGGTGGGTCAAGACCCGGTCGACGTTCCTGAACAGCGCGATGGCCAGTTCGAATTCATTGGGCGTCAGTTCGACCCGCGTGCCGGCCACCTGTGCGCTGTCCGCAGAGAGGTCGAGGCGAAACGCCCCCCATTCGACGAACATGTCCAGCATCGGTGTCCGGCGCTGCTGCAGGAAGGACCGCATCAGGAGGTACGCCTCTTCGAATGAAGACGGCGTGACCTCCACGTGATCGGACGCGTGCGCGTGCAAGACCGCCAACTCGCGGATGCCGCGTTTTCCGGCGTTCATGACCAACGGGCAATCCGGGCCGACCTGTTCTCGCACCTGGGCCACCAGTGCGCCTGCAGCGCCGACGTCGACCGGGCACGCCACGACCACGGCGGCAAAGCGGGGTTCGAAGTCGCGGCACGCCTGTGTCAGTTCCAGCGCGCTGGTGAAGACCATCGGCCAGTGGCCGAGCCTGCGGATGGCACGCCCCATCTGGCTTCGGGTCTGGAGGTCGGGGTCGATCACCGCAAGGGTGCAGGACTCGGACTCGCTCAACAAGATGGGCAGCCGCGGCGTGGTCAGGRGGGGGGTGGGGACAGTGCAATGACTCTGCTTCAAGGATCGCTCCAGAGATGGATCGGACTTCGCATCGCTTTCTGGGCAAGTTGAATATCGGGCCGGGACAGCCAGCAAGGGGCGGTCCCGTTTCTTGCGATCCATTGTTTTCGCCGAGCGGTTTTTCTCGAATAGGGATGCATCGAAAAGCGGGGGCCACGGCTTCGGGATTGCTCGAAAGTGGGCGCACGAGGCCCCGCTCGATCTAACGGCGCAAGACCTCGAAACGCCCCGCGCCTTCCCATGTGCTTTCTCCCGCGACGCGCGTCGCTGCGGCTCCCACGAAGGGCTCGATTTCCAGCTGCACCGTCAGGCGTTGGCCGTGGGCCGGGCCTGTGCCGTCCATCGCAGACATCCGGTCGCCGGGCCGAAGGACCGGGGACGGTGCCACGCCCGTGGCGTCCCCCTGCGATGCAGCCAGGCAAACCGGTTTGCCGTCGAGCTGCGCATCCAGAATCCTGAGCGTGAAGCGATCGTTCCTCGCAAAGCGAAAACCCGCGTCGTCCGCTGCCGTGCCCTGAAACGACAGCGTCATCGCCGTGCGTTCGGCGCACACCGCCGTGAGCGTCACCCGGCGTTTGCCCAACGAGGCCCGGGCGGGGTCGGGCTGGCGTTCCATCAGCTGTGCGCGGGTCGTGCGTCCATAGTCGACGAGCGACTCGCTCAGTTGCGCATCGCAGCGTGCCGATGCCTGCGCATGCACCGGCGTTGCGGCCAGCACACCAAGGGTCGCAAGTGCGGCAAGGGCCGTGCCTCGTATCGTGGTGGTCATAGCGGTGCTCCCATGGCCGTGCAAGTGGCGTTGGCCGATTCAAAGTAGGTGGATGCGTCGGACGTCTCCGGCAGCGAAAAATCGAGCCTGCAGGTGTCGCCGTTCGACAGCGTGACCCTCAGGTTCGCGCCGCCCTGCACGTCGGGCAGAAAGACCTGCCCACCGTCCACGACCGAGGTGAGGTACTGGTTGTCGCCGTCGACCACCGCCAAGCCCTTCTCGAGCACCCTCCCCTCGGGACCGGTGGCTTTCAGGAGCACCCGGCGGGCATTGATCACACCGAAGCGGATGTGGTTCACCGATCCGCGGCCCGCTTCGAGCTCCTGGTAGCCGTTCACCAGGTCGATGTTGCGAGGCAGTGATTTGGTCGAAATCTCCAGCCGGCTCGTGTGGTACGGGAGCAGCCGGGGCGCGACCGCGCGGCCCCAGGCATCGGTCCATACCGGACCTTGCGGCGTGACGATCTTGACGCCGGGCACGCCCCCCACCGAGACGATGCCGAAGGTGTCCTCCACGGGGTACGGCGAGAACGTGACGCCGTCCTTGTGCGCGACGATGCCGCCCTGCAGCTGCCCGCTGTAGGTGGTGCTCGCGCCGTTGCGCGAGAGCCCCAGGTTGGCCTGCGTGTAGCGCGCCTGCAGGCTCAGGCGCCCGTCGATGTTGTTCTGCCCCTCGCGGCTGTCCCGCTCGGTCGAGACCTGGTAGCTCACGGCATCGTTGACGCGCTCGTTGAGCGTGGCGCCGGTGCGCATGCGGTTGTCGTAGCGGTTGACGTATGTCTTGACCGTCTTCGAACCCAGCGGAATGCTCACGGTGACATAGGCCGCATGCCTGTTGTCGAAGCGTCCGAGGTCGCCGGTGCTGTGTTCCACGTTGAACGACACCGTGGCGTGCTTGAACGACTTCACCCACGCGCCCGTCATGCGCTGGATGTTTCGCCCATTGAAGTTTGTGGATTGCGAATAGGCCAACCGGAAACCGCCCCAGTCCGGGTGGGTCCAGCCCACGGAGCCCGCGTACTGGCCCTTGTAGCGCTGGCGCGTCCACCCGGTGTCGAGCAGGTTCGCGTTGACCGTGTCCGCGAGGTCGCGAAAGCCCTGGGTCTGCTGCGTGACGCTCATCGACGCCGACACGGTGGGCGAGACCGCGCTGCTCACCGAGGCATTGACCTGCGTGCCGCGCACGCCCTCGCCCGCGGCGTGGGACACGGCCTGGCGAAACCCCGCCATCGTGCCCGGCACCAGCATGCGATTCACCGCCCATGCCGCGGCCTGGTAGCGCGAGGCCGCCATGGCGCCCGCCGTCAGGTGGGTGGACGCGTCCAGCGCCCAGGTGCCGGTGCCCGTCGCGACCCAGGGCTTGTCTTGCTGTGCTCCATTGCCGTTGCCATAGGGCCGGTATCGACCGCCATCGAGGTGTGGGCGCCTGGCACCGTTCCCGTGGCGCTGCCGGCGAATGCAACGAGCACACTGCTGTCACTGGCAATGGCGCCGCCATTGAGCAACCAAGTGGCTCCGCCGTCCAAGCTCGTGATGAGTCTGGTAGTGCCTTCATCGGCGGTCTGTTTCGTCATCTGCAACGAATAGGCGCCAATGTTCTTCCCATCCGCGGCGCCCAGGCCGAACTTCAAACCCGCGTCATAGTTCGGAATCGTGACCAGCGAAGTGATCGCAGTCCCGGCGCGTTCGTCGGCAACCTTGAAGCCGAACAGCGCAGGCGCTTCGCAGGTCAGTGTCAGTTGGGTCGACTTGTCCGCGAGCGTGGTCTGGGCCATCTGGTTCAGCGAGCTGGCAAAAATGGTGCCGTAGTCGATCACACCACCACCTGCAAGGGCGGGCTTGCAAGCGGCCGGCACGAAGGCGCCGGTGACCCGGAGTGGGGCACCTTGGGCGCTCGCATGGACGGGCGCCAGCATCACGGCGGCCATGCCGGCGATCGCGGCAAGAGTTGCAATTTTCTTCATCGATGGTTCCTTGAGAACTTCAAAGTCGGAGGGGCGGCCCACGGCGGGCCCTGGCTTTCGAGCCCGCGCCCGCAAGGCCTCGCCTGGCAGCCCGCCGTGGCGGTCATGCGGTCCGCCAGAGACGTTGGCGTGGCGGCCAACGGTCTCGGGCCCGCGCGATACCGCCATGTGACTTACAGGTAGACCAGTTCGAACGTCGACAGGCCATCCAGCGGGATCTTCTGGGTCAGAGGCAGGTTGCTGCCCTTGTCGATGGCGGTTACCAACCGGATATCAGCCGTGACGGAGGTATAGGGGCTTGGCACATTTACCGCGGCGCTGTCGGTGAATGCAACGAGCTTGCTGCCGTCGCCGGCCACGCCGCCAGCAGAGAGCGTCCAATTGGCTCCACCGTTTAAGCTAAAGATCTGCCTGGTCGCACCGTGATCGGAGGTTTCATTCTCAATCTTGAATGAATAGGCGCCAATGTTCTTGCCATCCACAGCGCCCAGCCCGAACTTCGCTTTCGCGTCATATGCCGGGACGGTGGTCAGTGAAGTGACCGCGGTCCCAGCGTGCTCGTCGATCACCTTGAAAGCGAACAGTGCAGGCGCTTCGCAGGTCAGTGTCAGTTGGGTCGACTTGTCCGCGAGCGTGGTCTGGCCCGTCTGGTTCAGCGAGCTGGCGAAAATGGTGCCGTAGTCGACCACGCCGCCGCCTGCAAAGGCAAGCGTGCAAGCGGACGGCACGATGGCGCCGGTGATCCGGAGCTCGGAACGTTCGGCGCTCGCATGGAGCGGCGCCATCATCACGGCGGCCACGCCAGCGACGGCAGCAAGGGTTGCAATCTTCTTCACAAATAATTTCCTTGAGGACTTCAAGATCGGAGGGGCGGCTTGGGCCCGTGCAATGGATGCCGCAACCGGTGCCGGGCCCGCTCGATACCGCCGTGTGACTTACAGGTAGACGACTTCAAACGTCGACAGGCCATCCAGCGCAATCCGCTGGGTCAACGGCAGGTTGCTGCCCCGGTCGATGGCGGTCACCACACGGATATCGGCCGTGACGGAGCTGTGGGCGCCCGGCACTATTCCTGTGCCGGTGTCGGCGAATGCAACGATCTTGCTGCCGTCAACGGTCAAGCCGCCGGCAAAACTCGACCAGCTGGCCCCGCCGTCCGCGCTGTGGATGTGTTGGGTGGGGCCGTTGTCGGCGGTCTCTTTCGTGATCTGCAACGAATAGGCGCCAATGTTCTTGCCATCCACAGCACCCAGGCCGAACTTCGAGTCCGCGCCATACGTCGGGATGGTTTCCAGCGAAGCGACCGCGGTCCCCGCGCGTTCGTCAATCACCTTGAAGGCGAACAGCGCAGACGCCTCGCAGGTCAGGGTCAGTTGGATCGACTTGTCCGCCAACGTGGTCTGGGCCAGCTGGTTCAGCGAGCCGGCGGACATGACGCCGTAGTCGACCACGCCGCCGCCTGCGAACGCGGGCTTGCAGGCGGACGGCACGATGGTGCCGGTGATCCGGAGTTCGGCACTTTCGGCGCTCGCCTGGACAGGCGCGAACATCACGGCGACCACGCCGGCGACAGCGGCAAGAGCTGCAATTTTCTTCATTACTATTTCCTCAAGAACTTCAAAAAAAGTTTCAACGACGGATTCGTTGAAACCCACTCATGGCCCCGAAGCGATGCTTTTTGAGGGCATCGGAACAGGCCCGAATCCGAAAATCGATGCGGCATCTCGAGCGCCTTGCACCTCTTCCAGGAAGCCGGCGCCTGTGAGCCTTTTCGGTCCGGTTCATTGTTCTTTTCGGGTGCTTTTCCCGATATAGGAATGCAACGAAAAATCGGAGGGGCGATCTAGGGATAGTTCTAAATTCCGATCCAGGCGGCAGGCGCGAAGCCGTTCTTTCCCTCTGGAACCGGGTCGACATCCATCGTCATGCTTGGGGCAACCCCCCTCGTTTGGACGGTATTGACGTGTTGGCAAGCGGCCTACGATCCGTCCACTGGAATGTCCTGATGACACACCTCGCCGCGCAGCCTCTTCGCCTGATGGTGCTCGATGATCACGCGGTCGTCCGGCATGGCCTGATCGTCAGGCTGGCGGACGAGCCCGGCCTGTCGGTGGTCGGCAGCCATGCCACCAGCCGCGAACTGCTCGATGCACTGGCCACCCTGCCAGCAGACATCGTTCTCATGGATTTCTCGCTCGGCCCTTCGGACATCGACGGGCTCAATCTCATCCGGGCACTGAAGGTCCGGCATCCGCGCAGCAAGACGATCGTCGTCTCCGCGCACTACAGCGCGGCCACCGTGGCCCTGGCGCTGAAGGCCGGCGCGCGCGGCTATGTCGGAAAGAACCAGGAACTGAGCGAGTTGATGGCGGCCATCCGCACGGTGGCCAAGGGCCGGATCCACCTGCATCCCGACATGGCGGCGGACATCGCGACCCACGCCGAAGCATCGTGGGGCCGCACCGACGCCGAAGCGCTCACGAAGAATCCCCTGCTGTCCCCGCGCGAGCGCGAGGTGCTGCGCTGCTGCCTGGAAGGCATGTCGGTCACGCAGATCGCCGCGAAGTTCTCTCGCAACGTGAACACCATCAGCACGCAGAAGCAGGCGGCGTTCCGCAAGCTGGGCATTCGAACGGACAACGAGCTGTTCAAGATTCGCCACCAGCTGGACAAGACATGAGGCACTGGAACTCCTTCCGGGCGGTGGCCATGTGGATCATGGGAACCGCCATGGCGCTCCCGGCCGGCTCCGCGTGGGCGCAGACGCAACCCGTCTTCACCGAGGAAGAGCATCGCTGGATGAACGCCCACCCCGTCGTGCGCTATGCCGCAGACACACGGCTGAGCCCCCTGGAGTACATCGAGCACGGCCGTTACAAGGGGTTGATGGCGGAGTACCTTGACGCGGTCGCCCGCAAATCGGGCCTGCGCTTCGAGTTGAACCCCACCCAGGACTGGCAGGAAGCCCAGCAGGCCTTTCTCGATGGCAAGGTCGACATGTTCCCGAACGCCAGCGCCCAGCGAACCACACGCGAGGTCGGCGCGAAACTGCGCCTGACCGATCCCTTCTTCGTGGCGCAGACCATCATCGTCACGCGGACCAACGCCCCGATCGTCCTCACCATGAAAGATCTGGACGGCAAGGTGGCAGCCGTGCGCGGCGGGGGGTCTTACGCCCATGTTTTCGCCGAACGCTATCCCGGTGTCCGCGTGCTGCCAACCCGCGAGCCGATGGAGAGCCTCGATGCGGTGATCGCGGGAGAAGCCTACGCCGCCATCGGCTCCGACGCGGTGTTTCTGCCCATGATGCGCCGCAGGCATGCGCGTCAGTTGAGCATCTCCGGCACCGTTGGCGACCTCTTGTACGTCGCCCAGATGGGCGTTCGCGCCGACCTGCCGCTGTTGCACGCCATCGTGGAGAAGTCGCTGGCCAGCCTCTCGGCGGCAGAGACCGGCCAGATGAACGACCGATGGCTGGAGCAGACGGACTTCGGCGAGCCGTCGCTGCTGTCGATCATCCGGTACCGCTTGCCGCAGCTGCTGATGCTGCTCGGCACGGTCGTGCTGCTCGGCTGGTTCGCCTGGCGCGCCCGCGTGGCGCAACGCGCCGCACAGAAGAGCGAGCGCACCAAGTCGCACTTCCTGGCGGTCATGAGCCACGAAATCCGCACGCCCATGAACGCGGTGCTGGCCTCCATCGAGATGCTGGCGCACACGCCGATGGATGCGCGCCAGAAGCGCTTCACGCGCACCGCCTCGGCCGCCGCCGAAGCGCTGCTGTCGCTGCTGGACGATGTGCTCGACCTCTCGAAGCTGGACGCCAAGCGCCTCGAACTCGAACTGATCCGTACCGATGTCGACGCGCTGGCGCAAAAGGTGGCGCATGTGGCGCGGGTGAACGCGCAAGAAAAGCAGTTGGTCATCGAGGTGCGCACGACCAACCCGTCGGGCCGGCACGTGCTGATCGACCCCACACGGTTGCGGCAGGTGCTCCTCAACCTGGTGGGCAATGCCGTGAAGTTCACCGAGCGCGGGCGCGTCGATGTGACGCTGGCGCTTGTGGACGGTGGTGACATGAACGGCCGGCTGACGGTCACCGTGAGCGACACCGGCATCGGCATCGCGCCGTCGCAACAGGCCGCTGTCTTCGATGCCTACGCGCAGGCCGACAACGCCACCACCCGGCGCTTCGGCGGCACGGGCCTGGGGCTGACCATCTGCAAGGAGCTGGTCGAGTTGATGGGCGGCGAGATTCGTTTGACCAGCCGCCTTGGCGCAGGCACTTCGGTCGAATTCGCCTTGCCGGTGCGGCTTGCATCGCCCGCACAAGCATTGTCCAAGGATGCCGCTGCGGCGCTTGGCCTGCCGTCCTCCGGTGCGGCGGCCACCGTGCTGGTTGTGGAGGACCATCCGGGCAACCAGTTCATCATTGCCGAGCAGTTGCGCACGCTGGGGTACGAAGTGCGGATAGAAGCCGATGGCGCGGCAGCACTGGCTGCGCTCGAGCCGCCGCATTCCTTCGCGCTCGTGCTCATGGACTGCCACATGCCCGGCATGAGCGGCTACGAAGCGACGCGCCGCATCCGTGAGCGCGAGCGCGAGACGGGTGCCAGCCATCTGCCCGTGATCGCGATTTCGGCCGCGACCGACTTGGCGCATCTCGAGAAATGCATGGACAGCGGGATGGGCGGTGTGCTCAAGAAGCCACTGCGCCTGGACGAGCTGTCGAGCATGCTGCAGCTCTGGCTGGGCGGCGCGCCGTCGCCGCAACCTCCTGGCACCGCGGTGCCACCGCAGCTGCACGAGGCCATGGCGGAAGAACTTGCTGCGTTGCGCAGCACGTTCGCTGCGGGGGATGCCACAGGTGCAGCGCACCATGCGCACCGGCTCAGGGGCGCGGCATTGATGGTCGAGGCTGCGGCCGTGGCAGCGTTCGCCGATGCGTTGGAGGGAATCGCTCGCAGCGATACAGCATCCAGCGGCACGCGCGTGGCGGCATTGCTGGACGAACTCGGGCGTGCGCTGTCGGCCGCCGGGCTGCTGCCCGCGGCCGCGGCTTCCTGACCAGACGCCGCCCTACGCCCCCGCCATCCGTTCCTTCATCAACCGGCGAAGAATCTCCAGCGCCGGCGCCTCGGTGCGCTGGCGCAGCGTCACCAGCCCGAAGCGCGCCGTGCCGCGCATCGGCGGCTCCATCCGCAACTCGACCAGGTCGGGCGCCGACTCGTGCACCGCGAGCAGCACCGTGTCGCTCTGGCGCACCACGTCGGCAATGCTGGGCAGCTCTTCGCACTGCAGCGTCACGCAGTTGGCAGGATGTGCCTGCGGGCCGTAGGTCTCGACCAGCCCGCGCGCCACCTCGTCGCTCAGCGGCGTCGAGGCGATCGGGTAGCGCTGCACCGCCTCGAAACTCACGCCCTTGCGCAGCCGCGCGAGCGGATGGCCGCGGCGGCACAGGAAGGCGCCACGCAGCTCGTACACGTGGGTCAGCACCAGGTCGGGCGCGGGCTTGAGCGCACGCGCATCGACCACCAGCGCGTCGAGGCTGCGCTCGCGCAGCGCCTGCGCCAGCAGGTCGGTGCTGCCACGCGCGATCTCCGTGCGCACCGCCGGATGGTGCTTCGCCATGTGCAGCAGAAAGGGCGTCATCAGCAGCGCGCCCGGCCCGGAGCCCAGCCCGATGCGGACCGTGCCGCCCTCGCCTTCTCGCATCTGTCGGCCGCGGTCGCGCAGCGCCTCGGCCTCCGACACCAGCAGCCGCGCGCGCTCCAGCACCTCGCGCCCGAAGGCCGTGAGCTCGTTACGCCGGCCGATGCGGTCGAACAGCGGCATGCCCAGCTCGTCTTCGAGCGCGCGCACGCTGCGGCTGAGCGCGGGCTGCGTCAGGTGCAGGGCCTCGGCCGATTTACTGAACGAGCCCGTGTGGGCCAGCGAAATCAGGTGCCTCAGTTGAACCAGCGTCATGGCGAAAGCCTCGTTATTTCGAATGCATTGGACTCATGCTAATGCAGACAACAATGCATTGGACGTTCGACAGGCTCGCTCCTAGCATCCCCTTGCATCCGGCCACACGAGCCGGCTTCCCACGAAGGAGACATGATTTGACGACCTCGTTCTTCCGTTCCGCGCTCTGCCTCGCCTGCGGGCTGATGCTGGCCGCGGGCCCCGCCAGCGCCGACAGCTTTCCCACCAAGCCCGTGAACCTGATGGTTCCCTACCCGGCCGGCGGCCCTTCGGACGCCACCGCGCGCATCTTCACCGTGCCGCTGGGAAAGGCGCTGGGCCAGCAAGTGATCGTGGAGAACCTGGGCGGCGTGAGCGGCGCCATGGCCGCGCAGAAGGTGCTGGCCGCGCCCGCTGACGGCTACTACATCTTCCAGGGCTCGCCCAACGAAATCATCCTGTCGCCGCTGGCCAATGCGGCCGTCAAGCTCAAGGCCGAAGACTTCCGAATGGTGCACCCGGTCGCCGAGGCGGTGATGGTCTTCGTCGCCCGCAAGGACCTGCCGGCCAACAGCGTCGACGAGCTCATTGCGCTGGCGCGCAAGTCGGCCGACAAGCCGCTGTCGTACGGCAGCGTGGGCATCGGCTCGCTCTACCACCTGATCCTCGAGAAGGTGCAGCTGGACACCGGCGTGAAGCTCATGCACGCGCCCTACAAGGGCAACGCACCGCTGCTGCAGGACATCGGCGGCGGCCAGGTCGACTTTGCCGTGCTGGTCTACAGCGCCGCCATGGGCGCCCTGGCCGAGCAGGGCCGGCTGAAGATCCTCGGCCAGCTCGGCGGGCAGCGCTCCGAGCTGCTGAAGAACGTGCCCACGGCCAGCGAAGGCAAGGAGCTGAAGAACGTCAACTACAAGACCTGGAGCGGCTTCTTCGTGCGCAAGAACACGCCGGAAGACGTGGTGCAGAAGCTGCACCAGGCCATCGGCACGACGCTGAAAGAAGCCAGCGTGCGCGAGCAGCTCGCAGCCCAGACGCAGCAGGCCTCGCCATCGACCACGCTGGCCGACTCCGCGAAGTTCTACGAGGCCGAAACCGCGCGCTACCGCGACATCGCCAAGTCCATCCGACTGGAACCCCAATGAGCACCACCACCGCCCTCCTGAACGACCTGCACGCCAGCGCCGACACCTTCATCGGCATCCGCCGCGACATCCACCAGCACCCCGAACTCGGCTTCGACGAGCACCGCACCTCGGCGCTGGTGGCCGAGAAGCTCGAAGCCTGGGGCTACACCGTCGAGCGCCACGTTGGCGGCACCGGCGTGGTGGGCCGGCTCGTGCGCGGCAACGGCACGCGCCGCCTCGGCCTGCGCGCCGACATGGACGCCCTGCCCATCGACGAGGCCACGGGCCTGGCCTACGCCAGCGAACACACGGGGGTGATGCACGCCTGCGGCCACGACGGCCACACGGCGATGCTGCTGGCTGCTGCCCAGCACCTGGCCGAACGCGGGCGCTTCGACGGCACGTTGAACCTGATCTTCCAGCCCGCCGAAGAAGGCGGTGGCGGCGCGGTGCGCATGATCGACGACGGCCTATTCGAGCGTTACCCCTGCGACGCCATCTTCGCGATGCACAACATGCCCGGCATGGCGCAAGGCCGGCTGGCGATGCGCGAAGGGCCGGCCATGGCTTCGTCCGACTACGCCACGATCACCCTCACCGGCGTGGGCGGCCACGGCGCCATGCCGCACCGCGCGGCCGACCCGATCGTGGCCGCGGCCAGCACCGTGATGGCGCTGCAGAGCGTGGTCTCGCGCAACATCGACCCGCTGCAGATGGCCGTGGTGACGGTGGGCGCCATCCATGCGGGCAAGGCCAACAACGTGATCCCGCAGAGCGCTGTGCTCGAGCTCAGCGTGCGCGCCCTCGACCGCGACGTGCGCAAGAAAATCGAAACCCGCGTCAAGGCGCTGGTGGCCGCGCAGGCCGAAAGCTTCGGCGTGCAGGCGCAGATCGACTGGCGGCCCGGCTACGCGGTGCTGGTCAACACGCCCGAAGAAACCGCCTTTGCGCGCACCGTGGCCGAAGAGCTCGTAGGCCCGGCGCAGGTCACCTGGCAGACACCGCCGCTGTCGGGCAGCGAAGACTTCGCCTTCATGCTGGAGCGCGTGCCCGGCTGCTACCTGCTCATCGGCAATGGCGACGGCGACGCGCACGGTGCCTGCATGGTCCACAACCCGGGCTACGACTTCAATGACAGCAATGTCGCGGTGGGCGGCGCCTACTGGGTGCTGCTCACCGAGCGCTTCCTGCGCGTGGCAGGCTGAACTGCACGCTCAAGCAGGTTGCCGCGCGAGCCATTCGCGCGGCGACACGCCCACCTTCTGCGCGAACAGGCGCGACAGCGCCGAGGCGTTGGCGTAGCCGAGGCTGTCGGCAATCGTCTTGACCGACGCGCCCGTGCGCAGCTCGGCCTGCGCAATCGTCAGGCGCCACTGCGCCAGGTAGTCCGCAGGCGTCGCGCCCACCACCGACTTGAAGCGCGCCGCGAACGCACTGCGCGACATGCCGGCTTCCGCCGCCATCTGTTCGAGCGGCCACGGCTCGCCCGGGCGCTCGTGCAGCGCGACCAGCACGCGCGCCAGTTGCGGGTCGCCCAGGCCCGTCAACAAGCCTGCTGGCACGCCGCTCTCCTGCGGATGGTCGAGCAGCCAGCGCAGTAGCTGGATCAGCACCACCTCGAACAGCCGGTCGGCCAGCAGGCGATGGCCGCACAGCACACGCCCGGTTTCCGCGAACAGCAGCGCCAGTGCCGCTTCGAGGCCGTCGACCGCATGCAGCGGCAGCAGCACCAGCGGTGGCAAGGCGCGCACCAGCGGGTGCGCCTCGCCACCGTCGAAGTCGACCGTGGCGCAGACGAAATCCGATCCTTCGGTGGGCGCGTTGTGGAAGTCGTGCGCCAGCGGGCGCGGGTAGAACAGCAGGCTGGGCTCCTTCACGACCAGCTTGCGCGGCACGCCGGCCGAGCGCACCGACGGCGCCGAGTGCGTGACCACCATTTCGCCGCGCCGCATCACATGCAGGAAGCTGCGCCCCTCCTTCGCCGCGAAGTGCGTCACGCCGCACAGCGGACCCGTGTGGAACAGGTGGGCCCGGACACGGAAGCGCTCGAGCAGGGACGAGAGCCTGTCGATGGGCGGTGACGGTGATGCGCTCGGCATTGGACGAAAAGGTATGTTGAATGGATGAAAGCGTTCAAATCATACGGACTCCGGGAAGACACTGCATCCATCGTCACCATCAAAAGGAAGTCTTCATGCCCCGCGTCAATCTCGTCACAGACACCGCCGCCACCGGCGACGCCCAAGTCTTGCTCTCTCAAATCCACGGTGCCTTCGGCGCCACGCCCAACATGTTCCGCGCCGTCGCCAACTCGCCCGCGGCGCTGCGCAGCCTGTGGGGATCGTTCGGCGCGCTCGGCGGCGGCGTCATTCCGGCGCAGCTCGGCGAACAGATCGCCGTGGCCGTCGCCGACCGCAACGCCTGCCACTACTGCCTCGCAGCGCACACCGCGCTCGGCCGCAAGGCGGGCGTGTCGGCTGCCGACATGACCGCCGCGCAGGCCGGCGAATCGGTCGACCCGCGCACGGCGGCGGCGCTGCGCTTTGCGCTGAAGCTCGTCGACGCGCGCGGACAGATCGACGACGCCGACGTGCAGGCCCTGCGCGCCGTGGGCTTCGACGACCAGCACATCGTCGAGATCCTCGCGCACGTCGCACTGAACCTGTTCACCAACTACGTGAACGTGGCCTTCCAGGTGCCGGTGGATTTCCCGCAGGTGAAGCTGCGCACCGAGGCGGCCTGACATGGCCTGGCCGCACCCCGAAGCGCCCGAGCTGCAGGTGTCCCACTGGCTCAACAGCGACGCGCCCGTCACGCTGGCGTCGCTGCGGGGCCGGGTCGTGGTGCTGCACGCGTTCCAGATGCTGTGCCCGGCTTGCGTGTCGCACGGCCTGCCGCAGGCGAAGAAGACGCGGCAGCTGTTCGCCGCAAAAGATGTCGCGGTGCTCGGCCTGCACACGGTGTTCGAGCACCACGAGGTCATGACGCCCGCCGCGCTCGACGCCTTCGTGCGCGAGTACCGCCTGGGCTTCCCGATCGGCATCGACCAGCCCTCGCCCACCGGCGGCATTCCCGCCACGATGCGCGACTACCAGTGGCAAGGCACGCCGAGCACGGTGCTGATCGACCGGCAGGGGCGCCTGCGCATGAGCCACTTCGGGCTGATCGACGACATGGCGCTGGGCGCCGCCATCGGGCAGCTCGCGGCTGAGGATGTTCCCGCGCACCTCATCGCGCAGCCTGCGGACGACGTGCCGCAAGATGGCGCGTGCAACGACAACGGCTGCCCCGCATGACAACACCGACCGCCCTGCCCATCGACGCGCTGCTGGTCGGCCCCGTCGCGCTGCTGCCCGACGGGCGTTCGCGCAGCGGCATCCGCAAGACGGCCACGGCCGACGCGCTGTGGCTGTCGCCCACCGGCCTGCAAGGCGATGCGCAGGCCGACCTGCGCGTCCATGGCGGTGTCGAGAAGGCCGTGCACCACTACCCCCGCGAGCACTACGCGGGCTGGGCCTCGGCGAGCCACCCAAGCGAGTTGCTGACGCACGCAGGCGCCTTCGGCGAGAACATCTCGACCACCGGCTGGGACGAATCGACCGTGTGCATCGGTGACGTGGTCCAGCTCGGCGATGCACGCGTGCAGGTGTCGCAGGGCCGGCAACCCTGCTGGAAGCTCGACGCGCACTTCGGCGTGCCCGGCATGGCGCGCGAGATGCAGGCGCGCGGCTGCACGGGCTGGTACTACCGCGTGCTCGAACCCGGCTGGGTGCGGGCCGGCGCCATGGCCACGCGCGTGGAACGACCGCATCCCGAGTGGCCGCTGTCGCGTCTCATCGCGCTGCTGTTCTCGCGCGACGCGCGCTTCGTGCCCGAATGGGAACAGGCCGCCGCCCTGCCCGCGCTGGCCGAACGCTGGTGTGCCACGTTCCGCAAACGGCTGGATGCGGGGCGCGTCGAGGACAGGGAGCCGCGCTTGCGAGCACCCGCGTCCGACACCTGAGCGCGCTCAGTCGTCGAGCGTTTCCACGCGCAGTGCGATCACCGGGCCGGCCACGACCGGGCTCGCCTGCAACGCATGCAGCACGAGATCGACCGCACCCTGCAGCGCCGATTCGGTGATCACCAGCACCTGCGGCGCCGCATCGGCCGCCCCGTTCGCCAGCACCAGTTGCCGCACCGGCAGCCGCTGCGCGGCCAGCAGCTCGGCCACGGCGGCGATGTCGGTCGCTGCCTGCACCGGCACGCGCAGGTAGTGCGCGCTGCGCACCGCCGCGCGCGGCAGCACCGGCAGTTCGCGCACCGCATGCGCATGGAAGCCGGTATGCGGCACGCGCTGGCCGGCGTGGGTGCCGTCCAGGCGCGCCACGTCGACCAGGTCGGCGATCACGGCCGAGGCGGTCTGCTCCGAGCCGGCGCCTGCGCCGTAGTACATCGTGACGCCCGCCGCGTCGGCCTTGACCATGATGCCGTTCATCGAGCCGTTGACCTGCGCGAGCAGGTGCGTCGCGGGCACCAGCGCGGGCTGCACGCGCAGCTCCACGCCCTCCTCGCGGCGGCGCGCCACGCCCAGCAGCTTGACGCGAAAGCCCAGCTGCTCGGCGCAGGCCACGTCGAGGCGCTGCAGCGCGGTGATGCCCTCGACCTGTGCGTCCGCGAAGCGCACCGGCATGCCGAAGGCGTTGGCGGCCAGCAGCGCGGTCTTGTGAGCGGCGTCGACGCCCTCGATGTCGAAGGCCGGGTCGGCCTCGGCATAGCCCAGCGCCTGGGCCTGTGCGAGCGCGTCGGCGAAGTCCAGGCCCTCGTCGCGCATCTTGCTCAGGATGAAGTTGGTGGTGCCGTTGACGATGCCGGCCACCCATTCGATGCGGTTGGCCGTGAGGCCCTCGCGCAGCGCTTTCACGATGGGGATGCTCACCGCCACCGCGCCTTCGTACATCACGGCCACGCCGTGCGCGCTGGCGGCGGCGAAGATCTCGGGGCCGTGCACGGCCAGCAGCGCCTTGTTGGCCGTGACCACGTGCTTGCCGTGCGCAATGGCCGCCAGCACCCAGTCGCGCGCCGGGCCGGTGCCGCCGGCCACCTCGACCACCACATCGACATCGGGATCGGTCGCGACCTGCATCGGGTCGGCCGTGAGCGCCACGCCCTCGCCCACGATGCCCTGGGCACGCGCGAGGTTGCGTGCCGCCACCACCGTCACCTCGATGCCGCGCCCGGCGCGGGCGGCAATGAGGTCCTGGTTGCGGGCCAGCACGCGGAAGGTGCCCGAGCCCACGGTCCCAATGCCGATCATGCCGACGCGCAAGGGGCGAATGGCCGCGCCGTGGCTGGGCTGGGGCAGGAAGGACGAGACGGGATCGCGGTACATGGGCTTCTCCAAACAACGAACGAACAGGACAAAAACAAAAAAACCCAGCTGCCAGCTGGGTTTCGTTCATTCGGGAGAAGAGACACCAGGTGGCTGCCGGAGCGGCCACCCTGCGCGAGCTAGGGGGCCGCGGCGGTCATGGTGGTAATCATTCGTGCATTCACGGCGTCGCTCGTTCGCACGCAAGCGGCGAACGGCATCGTGCGGCCGATAACGGCGGCGCTGGATGCTGCAACAGGGGAAAGTGAAAGGCACGACATGAGCCGGCGAGTGTACACGCGGTGCTTGCGGCAGGCCCCGATCCGGGCAAACTAGGGCATGGACAAGCATTTCCTGACCCCCCTGTTCGCCCCCACGTCGATCGCGGCCTTCGTCGGCGAGCCCAGCGATCTGGGCGGCCAGACCGCCCTGGGCCACACGCTGCGCGAAGCCTTCCGCGCCGACCGCTTCGACGGCACGCTGCGCTTCATCGACATACGCACCCAAGGCACGCTCGAAGAGCTGGCGCAGACGCATGCCGACCTGGCGCTGATCGCGCTGGCGCCGCGCGACGTGGCCGCCGCGATCGAAATCGCGGGCCGCATCGGCTGCAAGGCCGCGGTGGTCATCTCCACCGGCATCGCCGCCGATCAGGCTGCGCAGTGGCGCAAGATCGCGCGCCGCGAAGGCGTGCACCTGCTGGGCCCCAACTCGCTGGGCTTCCAGCGCCCGCCGCTGCACCTCAATGCCAGCGTGGCCGGCCCGCTCGCGCGCACCGGGCCGCTGGCGCTGGTGTCGCAGTCGGGTGCGCTCACCGCGTCGATGCTCGACTGGGCGCGGCAGAACGGCGTGGGTTTTTCGAGCGTGGTCTCGCTCGGGCCGCACACCTCGGTCGACATTCCGCAGGTGCTCGACTTCCTGGCCAACGACGCCGCCACGCACAGCATCATCGTGTACCTCGAAGGCATTGCCGACGCGCGCCGCTTCATGAGCGCGCTGCGCTCGGCTTCGCATGCCAAGCCGGTGGTGGTGCTCAAGGCGGGCCGCAAGCCGGCCGGCAACGAGGCTGCGCAGACGCACAGCGCCGCCATCGTGGGCAGCGACGACGTGTTCGACGCCGCCTTGCGCCGCGCGGGCGCGGTGCGGGTGCGCTCCTTCGTCGAGCTGTTCTCGGCCGCCAAATGCCTGGCCTCGCGCTACCGGCCCGTGGGCAAGCGGCTGGCCGTGGTCACCAACGGCGGCGGCCCCGGCGTCCTCGCGGCCGACTGGATCAACGAGATCGGGCTCGACCTGGGCCGCCTTTCGGCGCCCGCGCAGAAGCTGCTGCAGCCCTCGCTGCCCGCGCTCGCGTCGCTCACCGACCTCATCGACCTGTCGGAAGACGCCACGCCCGCGCACTTTCGCGCCGCCATCGACACGGCCTCGGCCGACAGCCAGATCGACGGCGTGCTCGCCATCTTCTCGCCCAAGGCCGGCGTCGATGCGGCCGCCACGGCGCGCGCGCTGGCCGACATTCCGCGTCCCATGCCCAAGCCGCTGCTGTCGTGCTGGATGGGCGATGCCTCGGTGGGCAATGCGCGGGCCGTGCTGGCCGAGGCCACCATCCCGAGCTTTCGCACGCCCGAGGCGGCCGTGGGCGCCTTCGGCAACATCGCGGCCTTCTATCAGAACCAGCAACTGCTGCAGCAGACGCCGCCGCCGCTCTCGGCGCTGGCCAAGCCCGACATCGACGGCGCGCGCCTGCTCATCGAGAGCGTGCTGGCCGAGCGGCGCAAGGTGCTGACCGAGATGGAGTCGAAGTCGCTGCTGTCGTGCTTCCACATCCCGATCACGCGCACGCTGCTCGCGCGCAGCGCCAACGAAGCCATGATGATCGCCACGCAGCTGGGCTTTCCGGTGGCGCTGAAGATCGACTCGCCCGACATCTCGCACAAGTCCGACGTCGAGGGCGTGGCGCTGAACGTGATGAACGGCACCAGCGCGCGCGACACCTACCTGGAGATGATGGAGCGCGTGGCGCAGCTCGCGCCCGACGCCCGCATCAACGGCGTGACCGTGCAGAAGATGGTGCGTGCGCGGCGCGGGCGCGAGATTTACGTCGGCCTCGTGACCGACCAGCCCTTCGGCCCGGTCATCGTCTTCGGCGCGGGCGGCACCATGATCGAGCTCATGAACGACCGCGCGATGGAGCTGCCGCCGCTCAACCAGTTTCTGGCGCGCCACCTCATCGAGCGCTCGCGCGTGGCCGAGACACTGGGCGAATGGCGCGGTGCCAACGCAGTGAACATGGAGGCCATCGAAGACGTGCTGCTGCGCGTGTCCGAAATGGTGTGCGAACTGCCCGAGCTGCGCGAGATGGACATCAACCCCATCATCGTGGACGAGCACGGCGCGGTGTCGGTCGATGCGCGCATCGTGGTCGACAGCAGCACGCAGGCGGTGGCGGGCCCCGCGGGCAACGGCTACCAGCACCTGGCCATCATGCCGTACCCCGCGCGCTACCGGCGCGAATGGCCGCTGCCCGGTGGCGGCGCGTACGTCGTGCGGCCGGTGCATCCGAACGACGCGCAGATGCTGCAGGCGCTGGTGCAGGGCCTGTCGCCCGAAAGCCGTTGGTTCCGTTTTGTCTCGCGCTTCCACGAGCTGCCGCCGTCGATGCTGTCGCGCTTCACCCTCATCGACTACGACCGCGAGATGGCGCTGGTCGCCACCATCATGGAACGCAGCACCGCGCCCGACGGCACCGCGCCCGACGGCACCGTGCTCGACACCGAGCGCATCGTGGGCGTGTCGCGCTACATCACCAACCCCGACCAGACCAGCTGCGAGTTCTCGCTCGTGGTGGCCGACGAGTTCAGTGGCAAGGGCATCGGCTCGCGTCTGATGGAAAGCATCATCGACGTGGCCCGCGACCGCGGCCTGTCCGAAATGGACGGGCTGGTGCTGGCCGGCAACCCCGACATGCTCAAGCTGGTGCGCCGGCTGGGATTCACGGTGAAGTCGTTCCCTGAAGACCCGGACTTCAAGCTCGTGACCTACCCGCTGTAGCCCGCCGGTAATGCAGTGGGCGGCTGCAACTCGACGAGAATCGGCCGCCCTCCACCTCCGCGTTTCTTCATGCTCCGAATCCTTCTGCGCTCCCTCGGCCGTCTGCTGGTGAGCTTCGCCCTGCTGCTGTCCGCTGCCTGGGCCTGCGCGGCCCTCTGGTACCAGCTGCCCGCGGCCACGCCGCTCAAGGTCGGCGCGATGGTGCTGTGGGGCCTCTTCGGCCTGGCGGCGATCGTGCTCGTGTGGCGCGGCAAGGCGGCCCGCCCGCTGCTGTCGTACGCCATCGGCTTCGCCATGCTGCTCGGCTGGTGGAACACCATCCAGCCCTCGCAGAACCGCGAATGGGCCGACGACGTGGCGCGCCACCTGAAGCCGCGCGTCGAAGGCAACGTGGTCACGATGGAGAACGTGCGCAACTTCGACTGGCGCAGCGACACCGACTACACCGTGCGCTGGGACACGCGCCGCTACGAGCTCGACCGCCTGCGCTCGGTCGACGTGTCGCTGTCGTACTGGACCGGCCCGGCCATCGCCCACACGCTGGTGTCCTTCGGCTTCGACGATGGACAGTACGTCACTTTTTCCATCGAGATCCGCAAGGAGCGCGGCGAGAGCTTCTCGTCCATCGGCGGTTTCTTCAAGCAGTTCGAGAACAGCCTCGTGGCCGCCGACGAGCACGACATCCTGCGCGTGCGCACCAACGTGCGCGGAGAAGACGTCTACATGTACCGCGTGCAGCTGCCACAAGCCGAGATGCGCTCGCTGTTCCTCGGCTACGTGGGCGAGGCCAACGCGCTGGCGCGCGCGCCGAGCTTCTACAACACGCTCACGGCCAACTGCACCACCATCGTCTACAGCCTCGCCAAGCACGTCGTGCCCGGCCTGCCGATGGACTACCGCCTGCTGGCCTCGGGCTACCTGCCCGAGTACCTGCACGACCTCGGCGGCCTGACGCCGGGGCTGAGCATGGACGCGCTGCGCAGCGCCGGCCGCATCACCGACCGGGCCATTGCCACGGACCAGCAGCCCGGTGTGAACTTCTCGCAGGCGATCCGCCACGGCCTGCCGGGCGCTGCGCCATGAGGCGCGTCGGCTTCTCTGCACTGCTGCTGACGCTGTCGCTGCTCACCGGCTGCGCCGGCGTCACGGTCGGCACCATCTCGCCGGCCGAGTACCTCGCGCAGCGGCGCGGCGACGTGCTCACCACGGGCACGCTCAGCAGCTCGGCGCAAGAGGTGCTGCGCGTCATCGGCTCCGATGCCGACCAGTGCCGCAAGGACGGCCGCGCCTGTCGCCAGAACCTGGCCACCTCTGCCGGCCTGAGCGACGAGCAGCGGCTGTCGGCGCTGTCCGAGGTGTGGCTGCAGCTCGCGCTGGCGGGCGGCGACGGCGGCTCGGCCGCGCAGCCCACCGCGCCCGAGGCCATCGACGCCTGGCTCGAAACCGCGCGCCATGCCTACGCCTACCTGTTCTTCACCGCACGCAAGCCGCGCGACCGCGCCTTCGAAGACCGCCAGACGCAGGTGCGCGACTACTACAACTACGCGGTGCAGCGCGCCATCACCGGCCTGTTCGGCCGCTACCGCAAGGGCGGCGTGCCCCGCGCCACCATTCCGCAGGTGGGCGACTGGCGCATCGATGCCGACCTGTCGGCGCTGCAACTCGCGCCCGACGCCACCTTGCCGCAGGAGCTGATTCCCGCCGCCTCGCTGACCTTTTCGGGCCTGCGCAACATCTACCGCCGCGACGGCTTCGGCGCCGAGCTGGTCGCCGCGGGCAGCGACCGCCCGACCGATGCCCAGGCCGAGGAAGACGCGCCGCCTTTCAGCGAAACGCCCTTCCCCGCCCTCACCGCGTTGCTGCAGTTCGACGGCACCACCCTACAAGACGTGCTGGCCACGCGCACGCTGCGCATCGCCGTGTTCGACCCCTACCGCACCAGCACGATCCAGCTGGCCGGCGAAGAGATTCCGCTGGCCGCCAACTTCACTTCGGGCTACGGCCTGTGGCTGGCCCGCTCCGACTTCGCGCTGCAGGCGCTGCGCAGCCTGTTCGGCGGCGCCGAGGGCCTGACCCGGCCGCACATCTACCTGATGCAGCCCTACGACCCGAAGCGCCGCACCATCGTCATGCTGCACGGCCTGGCCAGCAGCCCCGAGGCTTGGATCAACGTCGCGAACGAAGTGCTCGGCGACGAAACGCTGCGCCGCCGCTACCAGATCTGGCAGGTGTACTACCCCACGAACGCGCCGCTGCCGCTGAACAACCTCGCCATCCGCGAAGCCATCACGCAGACGCTGGCGCACTTCGATCCGCAGGGCCGCGCCGAGGCGTCGCGCAACGTCACGCTCATCGGCCACAGCATGGGCGGCGTGCTCTCGCGCCTGCTGGTGTCGTCGTCGGGCGATGTGCTGTGGGACGCGCTGCGCGAGGGCTACCCCATGCCGGCCGCCCAGCGCCGCCGCATCGAGGAAGGGCTGGGGCCCTACTTGCGCTTCGAGCCGCTGCCCCAGGTCAGCGACGCCATCTTCATCGCGTCGCCGCACCGCGGCACCTCGTTCGCCAACAAGCGCATCTCGCGCTGGGTGGCCAACCTCATCACGCTGCCGGTGGCGATGCTGGGCCAGCTCAACGACCTCTCGCGCGAGCTGATGCGCGTGGCGCCCAGCTCGCAGGACCTGGGCCCGCTGCGCATTCCCAACAGCATCGACAACCTCAGCGACCGCGATGCGTTCGTGCGCCTGTCGTCGGGGCTGCCGATGAGCCCGAAGGTGCGCTACCACTCGATCATCGGCAACGACACGCCCGGCGTGGCGCAGGCCGACTCGAGCGACGGCATCGTGCCCTACACCAGCGCGCACCTCGACGGCGCGGTGTCGGAACTGGTGATTCCGTCGGCGCACAGCGTGCAGGAGAACCCGCTGGCGATTCTGGAGATCCGGCGCATCCTCCGCGAGCAGCTGCAGCGCGTGCCTTGAGGCCGACTTAGGCCGTGGCGCGCACGGCAGCCGCCGGTGCCTGCCGCATGTCCGGCACAGCCGCCATCAACGCCCGCGTGTACGCATGTTTCGGTGCATCGAGCACCTCGCCTGCGCTCCCCTGCTCCACCAGCCGCCCGCGCTGCATCACCCCCACGTCGTCGCACATGTGGCGGATCACCGCGAGGTTGTGGCTGATCAGCAGGTAGGTCAGGCCGAACTCGTCCTGCAGGTCGCGCATGAGGTTCAGCACCTGGGCTTGCACCGACACGTCGAGCGACGAGGTCGGTTCGTCGCAGACGATGAACTCGGGTTGGCTGGCCAGCGCCCGCGCGATGGCGATGCGTTGGCGCTGGCCGCCCGAGAACTGGTGCGGATAACGCCGGCCGTCGTCGGGCGACATGCGCACGCGGCGCAGTGCCTCGGCCACGCGCTCGGCGGTTTCCTCGGCGCTGGCGGCCAGGCCCAGCACTTCCACCGGCTCGGCGATGAGCCGGTCCACGCGCCAGCGCGGGTTGAGGCTGGCGTAGGGGTCCTGGAAGATCATCTGGAAGCGCCGCCGCAACGCGGCCGTCTGCGCGGCGTCGCCCCAGCGGTCGATGCCGTCGAAATGCACCGTGCCGGCCGTGGGCCGCGTGAGGCCGGCGATCATGCGCGCCACGGTCGACTTGCCCGAGCCCGACTCGCCGACCAGCCCGAAGGTGCGTCCGCGCGCGATGTCGAAGCTCACGTCGTCGACCGCGTGCAGCACCTTCTTCGGCTGGCGTGCGAGCGTGCGGACGAGCCAGCCGGCGGACAGATCGAACGCGCGCGACAGGCCCTGCACGCGGATCAGCGGCGTGCTGTCGGCCGGTGCTGCCGCTGTCTCGACCTGCGCGGGCGGCAAGGCTGCAGCCACGGCAATGTCCGCGCCGATCTCAGGCACCGGCAACCGATGCAGCCGCGCATGCACCGAAGGAATCGCCGCCATCAAGGCGCGCGTGTAGGGCTCGCGCGGGCGGTCGAGAATTTCGCGCACTGGGCCGGTCTCGAGCACGCGGCCCCGGTACATCACCATCACGCGGTCGGCCGCTTCGGCGATCACGCCCATGTCGTGCGTGATCAGCATCGCGGCCGTACCGCGCTCGCGGCAGACGCGGCGGAACACGCGGATCACCTGGGCCTGCACCGACACGTCGAGCGCGGTGGTGGGCTCGTCGGCAATCAGCAGCTGCGGCTCGGCGCACAGCGCGAGCGCAATCGCCACGCGCTGGCGCATGCCGCCCGAGAACTGGTGCGGGTACTGGTCGATGCGGCTTTCGGGGTCGGGAATCTCGACGTCGGCCAGCAGCGCCAATGCACGCCGCCGCGCCTCCTGCTCGCTCACGGGCAGGTGTGTACGGATGGTTTCGATGAGGTGCCGGCCGATCGGGTAGACCGGGTTCAGGCTGGTCAGCGGGTCCTGGAACACGCTGCCGATGCGGCGCCCGCGCACACGGCGCATGTCTTCGCCGCGCAGCGTGTCGATGCGCTCGCCGTGCAGCTCGACCGTGCCGCCCGCGATGCGTCCCGGTGGCGGCACCAGGCCGATGACGGCCGCACCGACCATCGACTTGCCCGCCCCCGACTCGCCGACCACGCCGAGAATTTCGCCCGGCGCGATCTCGAAGGAGACACCGTCGAGCACCTGCATCGTGCCCCGGTGTGTGTCGAAGGCCACGTCCAGGCCGCGCACGCGCAGCACGGGCGTTTCGCGATCAGGTTCTGGCGATGGGTCGCGCGCGCTCATTGCAGCCTCGGGTTCAACGCGTCGCGCAGCCAGTCGCCCGCGAGGTTGACCGAGAGCGCCAGCGCCAGCAGCACCAGCGCCGGAAACAGCAGGATCCACCACTCGCCCGAGAACAGGAAGCCCTGCCCGATGCGGATCAGCGTGCCCAGCGACGGCTGCGTGGGTGGCAGCCCCACGCCCAGGTACGACAGCGTCGACTCCGCCACGATGGCCAGCGCAAAGCTGATGGTGGCAATCACCAGTACCGGCGCCAGCAGGTTCGGCAGGATGTGCCGTACCAGGATGCCGGTGTGCGAGCGGCCGATGATCTGCGCGGCGGCCACGTAGTCCTTGTGCTTCTCGAGCATCACCGCGCCGCGCACCGTGCGCGCGTACTGCACCCATTCCGACAGCCCGATGGCCGCCACGATCACGTACACCGCCATGTCGTCGCGGTAGCCCTCGGGCAACAGACCGCGCGCGATGCCGAAGATCAGCAGCGCCACCAGCAGCACCGGAAAGGTCAGCTGCACATCGGCCACGCGCATCACGAGCGTGTCGAACCAGCCGCCCGCATAGCCGGCCGCCAGCCCGAGCGGCACGCCGATGGCCAGCGACAGCCCGACTGCGCTCACACCCACCAGCAGCGACATGCGCAGCCCGTAGAGGATGGCCGAGAACACGTCGCGCCCCTGGTCGTCGGCGCCCAGCGGATAGAAGGCGCCCGAAGCGCCCTGCTGCCCCGGCGGGGTGAAGGCGTCGATCAGGTCGAGCACGGCCGGATCGAAGGGGTCTTGCCGTGCGATCCACGGCGCGAACAGCGAGGCCAGGGCAACCAGCAGCAGCACGAAGGCGGCCAGCTGCACGGTGCGCGAGCGCGCAAACGCACGCAGCACGGGCGACTCGGCGTTGCGCCAGCGGCGCGGCGCGGGGGCGCCGGTCGAGGAAGAAGACGTCATTCGGGAAAGAGGGAAAAAGAGTCAGGCGCGTCGCAAGCGCGGATCGACCAGCACGTACAGCAGGTCGACGATGAAATTGATCGCCACGTACAGCAGCGCGATCAGCAGCAGGTAGGCCGCCACCACCGGCACGTCCACCCCCTGGATCGAGGTGATGAACAGCAGGCCCACGCCCGGCCACTGGAACACCGTCTCGGTGACGATGGCAAAGGCCACCAGCGAGCCGATCTGCAGCCCGGTGATGGTGATGACCGGGATCAGCGTGTTGCGCAGCGCATGGCCGTAGTTCAGGTCGCGCTCGCGCAGCCCGCGCGCGCGGCCGAAGCGGATGTAGTCGGCGCGCAGCACTTCGAGCATCTCGGCGCGCACCAGCCGCATGATCAGCGTCAGCTTGTACAGGCCCAGTGTCAACGCGGGCATCAGCAGTGAGGCCCAGCCCGAGGCCGTGAGCAGCCCGGTGCTCCAGCCGCCCAGCTGCACCGTGTCGCCGCGCCCGAACGACGGCAGCCAGCGCAGCTCGACCGCGAACAGGTAGATGAGCCCGATGCCGATCAGGAAGGTCGGCAGCGACACGCCGACCAGCGACACCGCCATGACCGCGCGGCTCGCCACGCTGTCACGCCGGATTGCCGTGTACACGCCCAGCGCCACGCCGCCCGCCACCGCCAACACGGCCGCCACCAGCGCCAGTTCGAGCGTGGCCGGCAACCGCTCGGCGATGAGTTCGACCACTGGCCGCTTGAGCCGGTACGACACGCCCAGGTCGCCCTGCAGCGCGTGGCCGACGTAGCGCAGGTACTGCACCGGCACCGGGCGGTCGAAGCCCAGTTCGGCCGTCAGCGCGGCGCGTTCTTCGATCGTCGCGTCTTCGCCGAGCAGGCTGATGGTCGGGTCGCCGATGTGGCGGAACACCAGGAAGGACACGAAGGACACCGCCAGCAGCACCAGGACGGACTGGCCGAGCCGACGCAAGAGATGAACCCACATGGCGGGCGCTTAGGGCTTCGCCACCTTCACGTTCTTGAAGAACACGCTGCCGTCGGGACTGACCGGAATGTCCAGCTTCGGGGTCGAGGCGAAGTTGAGCACCTGGTCGTGCAGCGCGATGTAGATGCGCTCCTTCTGCACGGTCTGCCAGATGCTCTTGATGGTGGCGTCGCGCTTGGCCTTGTCGCTCTCGGCGGCCAGCGATGCGATCTGCGCGTCGACCTCGGCGTTGCTGTAGCCAGTGGCGTTGGTCGGGCCGCGGCCGTCCTTGCCGCGCGTGTGGACCAGGTAATCGAAGATGTAGGCCGAGTCGTAGGTCGGCACGCCCCAGCCGAACAGGTAGAAGTCGGTGTCGGCCGAGTTGATGGCGGTGCTGTGCAGCGCAATCGGGCGCGCCGCCACCGTGGTCTTGATGCCGATGCGCCCCAGAAAGCCCGACACCGCCGTGCTGATGGCCTCGTCGTTCACGTAGCGGTCGTTCGGCGTGTGCAGCGTGATCGCAAAGCCGTTCGGGTAGCCGGCCTCGGCCAGCAGCTTCTTCGCCTGCGCGGCATTGGCCTTCGGGTAGGCCGCAAAGCCCTTCTCGTAGCCGTGCACGAATGGCGGCGCGATGATGCCCGAGGGGTTCGACAGCCCGCGCATCACCGCCGCCTTGATCGCGTCGCGGTCGATCGCCAGGCCGATGGCCTCGCGCACCCTGGGGTCGGCCAGCGGGTTCTTGCCCTTCACGTCGGCGTACTTGAGCTCCTTCGCGCCCACGTTCAGGCCCAGGAAGATCGAGCGGTTCTCGGGCCCCTCGGTCAGGCGCAGGCGCTTGTCGGCCTTGAGGCGGCCCACGTCCTGCGCCGGCAGGTCCTGCACGAAATCGACCTCGCCCGACAGCAGCGCGGCCACGCGCGTGGCGGGCGACTTGATCGGCACGTAGACCAGCTCGGTCACGTCCAGCGGAAACTGGCCGCGGCCCCAGTACTGCGGGAACTGCTTGAGCACCGTGCGCGCATCGACCTCGCGCGAGGCCAGCACGTAGGGGCCGGTGCCGTTCTCGTTGCGGGTCGCGAAGTTCTCGGTCTTGCTTGCCACGTCCTGCGACTGCTCGGCCTTGTTCGCCTTGGCCCAGGCCTCGCTGAGGATGAAGAGGTTCGTGAGGTTGTTCGGGAAGATCAGGTTCGGGCCCTTGGTCTTGACCTGCACCGTGAGCGGGTCGACCTTCTTCACCTCGGCCACCGACGACAGCAGCGACTTGAGCGCCGAGCTTGGCGCCTGCGCGCGCTGCAGCGAGAACACCACGTCGTCGGCCGTGAGCAGCGCGCCGTCATGGAACTTGACGCCAGGGCGCAGCTTGAACTCCCACACCGTCGGGTCGGCCGTGAGCTTCCACGAGGTGGCGAGCGCGGGCTGCAGCTTGCTGTCGGCGCCGCGCAGGATCAGCGGCTCGTAGATCTGGTGCAGCAACCCGAAGTTGGTGCCGGTGTTGACCGCATGCGGATCGAGCGTGGCGGGGTCGGCGCTGCGCGCCCATCGCACGGTTTCGGCGGTGGCGACGGATGCCTGCAGCAGGCCGGCGGCCAGCAGGGCCGCGGTCAGAAGTGGTCGGAACATGGAATCCCTCGGGTGTTCTTGTGAAGTTGAAACAGGCAGATGGCCGCTGTGCATGGACACACGCCTGTCGTTGCGTGGCGGGACTGTGCCCTGCCCCGCACCGTCTCGAAAGAAGGACTCCGCATATGGAAATGCGGTGTCTGCCGCGCAGCGATGAACGACGATCAGGCCCTCGCCGCCAGACGCTTCAACCGCAGCCCGCCCCACACCGCCAGCAGCACGCTCGCGCCGAACACCCAGCCCGACAGCGCGCCGGCCATCGTGCCGGAGAGCAGGTTGCCGACCGTGCAACCCAGTCCGGTCATCGCGCCCCACCCCAGCAGCACGCCGCCGCCGAGTCCGCGCACGACCTGCCCCACGCTCGGCCACGCGGGCTTGAACTGCCCGCTTGCCAACGCCGCGGCCAGCGCGCCGGCCACGAGGCCACCGACCAGCAGCGCATTGGGCGTCTGCCAGAGGCTTTCGACCACCGCCGTGACGCAGCCACCGAACCCGTCGAGCCCGTCCATCCGCTGCGGCAGCAGGCCTTGTGCGTTACCGAGGTCGCGCGCGGCGCTGCCGAGCGCAGCCGTCACGCCCAGCGGGCGCAGCCGCAGCACCACGATCACGGCGATGGCGCCCACCGCGAGCCCGCCCCACGCATACGGCCAGCGTCCGTGCAGCAGGCGGCGCACCGCGTCGATGAAGCTGCGCGGTGCGGGCAATGCAGCGTCGCCCGTCGGCAGCTTTCGCCAGAGCCAGGCACTCAGCGCCGCGAGCACCGCCAGCTGCAGCGCGGCGGAGCCCGCATAGCCCAGGTGATGCGGCAGCCACACCACGGGCGCGGTGGCGATGGTGGCGCTGTAGAGCCAGTTCCAGCTGGTGAATCCCAACAGGAATCCCGCGCCCGCACCGAGCAGCGCGAACGGCGCGGTCGGCGAGCCTTCGCCCAGCCGATACCAGTGCGCGCTGATGCACGAGCCCGACACCACCATGCCCGCGCCGAAGGCCAGCCCTGCCAGCACCAGCGCCCCGCCGACCGGGCCGATGTGCGCATCGGGCGGCAGCCGGCCGGGCTGCGGCACGGGCAGCCAGCCGGTCATCACGACATGCATGCCCACGGTGCCGACCGCGAGCGCGGCCACGATGGCCAGCAGGCCGCGTGCATCGCCGCCTTCAAAGTAGTCGCGCGCATGGCAGTAGAAGCAGAAGCGCGAACGCTGCAGCACAACGCCGAGCACCGCGCCCAGCCCGAGCGCAAAGGCCAGTGCACGGCCACCGCTGCGCTCGCCGAGTAGATGCACGCCGGCTGCGATCAGCAGCAACAGGACGACAGCAGCGGCCAGGCCTGTGCGAGAAAGCGGCGCAGGCACCGCGTTGATTGATGAAGCGGACATGCCCCGGTCCCTTTTTCTTGGTCCAAAAAAAAAGCGAGCACTAAGGCTCGCCCAATGTCGCCCATCGGAGAGGCCGCGAGGTCCCTCCAACGCCGACTCACCTCGAACTCATCTCACCTCAACTCAATCATTTGGATGCCCACACCGTGCCGGCCGGGTTGTTGATCGGCACGCCGACGGCGTTGCCGTACTCGGTCCACGAGCCGTCGTAGTTGCGCACGTTCCTGTAGCCCAGGATCTTGTGCAGCGCGAACCAGGTGTGGCTCGAGCGTTCGCCGATGCGGCAGTAGGTGATGGCCGGCTTGCTGCCGTCGATGCCCACGGCCGCGTAGATCGCCTTCAGCTCGGCGGCCGACTTGAAGGTGCCGTCTTCGTTCACCGCACGGCCCCAGGGCACGTTGGCCGCGCCGGGCACGTGGCCCGCGCGCACCGCCAGTTCGGCGGCACCGGCCGGCGCAAAGATCTTGCCGCTGTACTCGTCGGCCGAGCGGATGTCGACCAGCTTCGCGTCGGAGCGGCCTTCGGCCACGGCCAGCACGTCGGCCAGCCGCGCGCGCAGCTGCGGGTTGGGCTGCGTCACCTTGAAGCGCGTGGCGACGTGTTCGGGCGCGCGGTTGTCGAACACGCGGTTCTCGGCCTCCCATTTCTTGCGGCCGCCGTCGAGCAGCTTCACGTTCTGCACGCCGTACTGATCGAACACCCAGGCGCCCCAGGCCGCGAACCAGTTGTTGGTGTCGCCGTAGAGGATGACGGTGGTGTCCTTGTCGACACCGGCGGTCGACAGCAGCTTCTCGAATTCGGCCTGGCTCACGATGTCGCGGCGCACGCGATCGTTGAGGTCGTTGTGCCACGAGAAATTCACCGCGCCTGGAATGTGGCCGCGCTCGTACAGGCCCGGGTTCACGCTGACCTCGATCACGCGCAGCTTCGGGTTGCGCAGGTTCTTCTCGAGCCAGTCGGTCGAGACCAGCGGGCCACTGCCGTCGGCCGAGGCCTGGGCAAAAGCGGCGGGCGCGGTGGCCAGGAAGGTCAGCGTGGCGAGGGACGCGGCGCGCCACCATCTGCTGAAGATCGACATGCGGGACTCCTTGTATTGAATGGACGACATCTGAAACAGATCAGAACGAACTCTAGGCAGGCAACGCGCGATCACCAACGAAGCGTTTGCGATATGCGCATGCCCAAAGCTTCTGAGGCTCAGGCCACCGCGACTTCTTTCTGTGGCAGCTCGGCACGCACGCGCCAACCCAGCTCGGGCGCGATGCGCACGGCGATGTCGTCAAGAATCTGCTCGTAGGCCTCGCTGTCGAAGTTGTAGGGCAGCTCCACGCGCAGCTCGCTCACGAGCGGCAGCACGGGGTCGCGGTGCAGTCGCTCCAGGATCTCGTCCGCGCTGCCGACGAGGTCGCCGGCGAACAGCGTGCGGCGCTCGCCCTGCGGCGTCAGCGTGCGTTCGACGCGCCCGGCCGCGAACGCGCGGTAGCGGCGTCGCGTGGCCGCATCGGCCCCATCGAGCGGCACGATCACGCGACCCAACGCGATCCGACCGCGCCGTGCGCCCGGCACTTCGCTGGCGCGGTAGCGCTCGACGAGCCCGGTCTGCGCCTCGAGGAAATCGTCGGTGGTCTCGCCCGTGAGCACGTTGCCCAGCAGCAGGTGAAAGCCGTTGCGCCCCGCCCATTCGGCCGAACGCAGCGATCCACCGCCGTACCAGAGCCGCCCGACCAGGCCGGGCGCATAGGGCTGCACGCGCGGACGCACGCGCCCGCCGGCGGATTCGATCACCGTGTCTTCGTCGCCCAGCAGCACGTCTTCGAGGTTCGCGCGCAACCGCGCCACGCGCTTGTGCGTGAAGTCGATGGTGGCCGGCGGCGCGTCCTGGAAGCGACCGCCCAGCAAGGCGCCATGCGGCGGCGCACCCGCGCTCAGGCCCACCTGCAGGCGCCCGCGCGAGAGCACGTCGACGGTGGCCAGGTCTTCGGCAAGGCGGAACGGGTTTTCGTAGCCCATCTGGATCACGGCCGCGCCGAGTTCTATGCGGCGCGTGCGCTGCGTGGCGGCGGCCAGGAAGGTCGGCGCCGACGACACCGCGCGCTCCAGGTGGCGCTGGCGCACCCAGGCGCTGTCGAAACCGCGGCGCTCGCCGAATTCGAACAGCCGCAGCGCGGCTTCGAGGCCGGCATGCGGGTCGGCCTCGTCGTAGTTGCCGGGCGTGAGAAAACCGATGTGGTGGATGGTCATGGTCGTGGTCGGGGTCGTGTGTGCGGCGTGTTCAGAACTTCGGCAACCCCGGCGGGTTGACCTCGGACTTCGGCAGCGCCTCTTCCGCGAGGCGCCAGCGCGCAAGCGCCTTGCCGTAGGTGCCGTTGCGGATCAGGCCGTTGGCCGCGGTGGTGAGCGCCACGGCCAGGCCGCTGCCCTTGCGCGTGGCCACGGCCACGTCCGACTTCAGCGGCCAGCCGGCGTTGACCGTGCCCGCGAGCCGCAACTGCCCGTTCTTCGCGGCCTCGTAGGCCTGCGGCGCGTTGGGGTTGAAGTTGGCATCGACGCGCTTGGTCGTCACCGCCAGCCAGCGCGTCACATCGTCGTCGTAGTACTGGATCGACACCGGCTTCAGGCCCGCGGCCACGTTCTGCCGGTCCCATTCGAGCAGGATGCGTTCCTGGTTGGTGCCAGCGCCGGTCGTGAGCTTCAGGCCCGCCACGTCCTTCGGCTCGCGGATCGACTGGATCGCGCTGTCGGTGCGCACGTAGAAGCCGTGCAGGCCGAGCCGGTAGGTCGAGAAGTCGAACTTCTCCTTGCGCTGCTCGGTCACGCCCACGTTGGAGATCACGGCGTCGTACTTGCCCGAGCTCAGGCCCAGCGGCCAGTCGGCCCAGGCGATGGGCTGCAGCTCCAGCTTCAGGCCCAGTGCCTCGGCGATGAGGTGCGCAAAGTCGGGGTCGAAGCCCACCACGGTCTTCGCGTCGGTCGCGTAGGTGGAAATCGGCGGCGCGAACGGCGCGATGGCGATGGTCAGCACGCCCTCCTTCACGAACTTGAAGTTCGGCGGAATGGCGTTGACGGCCTCGGCGTCCTTGCCGGTGTGCAGGCGTCCGCGCTGCGCGGGGCTGAAGTCGAAGGTCTCGGCGGTGTGCGCCGGCGCGAGCGCGATCAGCCCGAGGGCTGCGAAGGCCCCCAGTTTCTTCTTGAGCGACATGGTCCCCTCCCCTCAGTTCTTCGGCAGGCCGGGTGGGTTGGTGCGCGCCACCTCGATCGCCTCCGACGCCAGGTTCCAGCGCGACAGCGCCTTGCCGTAGTTGCCGTTCTTGATCTGCGTGTTCAGCGCCAGCGTCACGGCCTCGGCGATGCCCGAGCCCTTGCGCGAGGTGACGGCGATCTCGGCGTTGAGCGGCCAGCCGCCCGACACCAGGCCCGCGAGCCGGGTCTTGCCGTCGCGCGCCTCGTAGGCCGCAATGGCGTTGGGGCCCACGTACGCATCGGCGCGGCCCGACTGGATGGCCAGGCGCTGCACCACATCGTCGTCGTAGTACTGGATCTCGATGGGCTTGAGGCCGGCGGCGAGGTTCTGCTTGTTCCAGCGCAGCAGGATCTGCTCCTGGTTCGTGCTGGCCGTCACGATGAGCTTCAGGCCCGCGATGTCCTTCGGCTCCTTGATGGCGCCGAGCTTGCTGTCCGACTTGACGTAGATGCCCAGCTGGTCGTTGCGGTAGGTCGAAAAATCGAATTTCTCCTTGCGCTCTTCGGTCACGGTCACGTTCGACACCACCACGTCGAACTTGCCCGACTGCAGGCCCAGCGGCCAGTCGGCCCAGGCGGTGGACACCAGCTCCAGCTTGCGACCCAGGCTGTCGGCCACGAGCTGCGCGATGTCGGGCGCATTGCCCACGGGCGTCTTGGTGTCGGTGGCGTAGGCCGCGAACGGCAGCCGGCCGGTGGTGGTGCCCACGACGAGCACGCCTTCCTTCTGGAACTTGAAGTCCTTCGCGAGCCGCACGGCCTCTTCGATCTTCTGCGCGCGCGGGCGGCCCGGCTGCTCGGGGCTCAGGTCGGGCGCCGGGGCGGTCTGGGCCGTGGCGGCCAGGGGCAGCAAGGCGGCAAGAAGAACGGACAGGAGATGGCGTCGATGGGTCATGAAAAGCAGTCAGTTGGAAAAGAAAAAAGAAGAAAAAGCTCAGAGCACCCAGGCCAGGAATTCGGCCGTGCGCGGGTGCCTCGGTGCGTTGAACACCTGCTCGGGCGTGCCGGTTTCGAGGATGCGGCCCTGCTCCATGAAGACCACGGTGTCGGCCACCTCGCGGGCAAAGCCGATCTCGTGCGTCACGATGAGCAGCGTGGTGCCGGAGCTGGCCAGCTCCTCGATCACCGCGAGCACCTCGCCCACGAGTTCGGGGTCGAGTGCCGAGGTGGGCTCATCGAACAGCAGCACCTTGGGCTTGAGGGCCAGCGCCCGCGCAATCGCCACGCGCTGCTGCTGGCCGCCCGAGAGCTGGCGCGGGTAGGCGTCCTTGCGGTCGGCCAGGCCGACGCGGGCCAGCAGGTCGGAGGCCAGCGCCTCGGCCTCGGCGCGCGGCAGGCCGCGCACCGACTGCGGCGCCTCGACGATGTTCTCCAGCACCGTGAGGTGCGGGAACAGGTTGAAGTTCTGGAACACCATGCCCACGTCGGCGCGGCGCGTGAGGATGTCTTTCTCGTGCAGCTCGTACAGCGTGTCGGCGTCGCGCCGGTAGCCGATGAGTTCGCCGTCGATGGCAATGAAGCCGTCGTCCACGCGCTCCAGGTGGTTGATGGTGCGCAGCAGCGTCGACTTGCCCGAGCCCGACGGCCCGAGGATCACGGTGACGCTGCCCCGCGGCGCGGTGAAGGTCACGTCGTCGAGCACCTGCAGCGCGCCGAAGCGCTTGGACACGCCGTGGATCGTCACCTCGCCGCCGGGTGCGCGTGCGCCGTTCCAGCGCGGCACCTGTGCGGGCGCTGGGGCCGGCACGGACACGGGCACCACGGCCGGCCCCCTGCCCCGCGCCCACAGCCCGTGCACCACACCGCCCAGCCACGAGCGCGGTGCATGGCGCAGGGCCCCGCGCGAAAAGTGCCGCTCGATGTAGTGCTGCGCCACCGATAGCACCGTGAGGATCACGAGGTACCACACGGTCGCCACCATGAGCAGCGGAATCACTTCCAGGTTGCGCCGGTAGATGATCTGGATCGTGTAGAACAGCTCGGGCAGCGCCAGGATGTAGAGGTTCGAGGTGCCCTTGGCCAGCCCGATGATGTCGTTGAAGGCCGTGGGCAGGATGCTGCGCATGGCCTGCGGCAGCACGATGCGCGAGGCCTGGCGCCGGCGCGAAAGGCCGAGCGCAGCCGCCGCCTCGATCTGCCCCTGGTCCACCGACAGGATGCCGCCGCGCACGATCTCCGAGGCAAACGCCGCCTGGTTCAGCGTGAGGCCCAGCAGCGCCGCCACGAAGGGGCTGATGAGCTGCGTGGTCGGGTACGAGAAGAACGTGAGGTCGGTGAACGGCACGCCCAGCGACACGGTCTCGTACAGGTAGCCCAGGTTGTTGATGATCAGCAGCAGCACGATCACCGGCACCGAGCGGAAGAGCCAGGTGAACACCCAGGCCAGCCGCGCCAGCAGCGGCGAGCGCGACACCCGCGCGAGCGCCAGCCCCGTGCCGAAGAAGAAGCCCAGCACCGCGCCCAGCGCCGTGAGCAGCAGCGTGCGGCCCAGGCCGGCGAGCACTGGCTCCGAGAAGAACCACTCGGCGAACACCGGCCAACCCCAGCGCGGATTGGTGAGCACCGAATGCAGGACGAGGCCGATCACTGCCACCGCGAAGATGGTGCCGACAGTGCGCGCGGGATACGTCGCGGGGACGATGCGCAAATGAGAGTAGTCGCCCTTGGCGGGTGGCGTCGCATCACTCCGCCGGACCGGTGCTGTGGGGGTGCGCGGCTCCGGACCGACATCGAGGATGGTGGTCGTGTTCATCGCGACACCGCCTCGCTCAACGTCGCGCCGGCACGGCCTTGCGCGGCCCACTGCGCCAGGTGCTTCTCGAACGGCAGCTTGCGCGGCGTCTCGGGATCGGCGTCGTCCGTGAACAGCGCCGTGTAGCCATGGCTGCGGTACAGGCCCACGGCCTCGGGCTGGCGAAAACCGGTCGTGAGGTAGATGCGCTCATAGCCCTGGCGCAGCACCTGCGCCTCCAGCTCGGCGAGCACGCGGCTCGCCAGGCCCTGGCGGCGCAGCGCGCCGTGCGTCCACACGCGCTTGAGTTCGGCGGTGCGTTCGTCGTGGCGCATGAAGGCGCCGCCGCCGATCGCCACGCCGTCGCGCAGCAGCAGCACAAAGTTGCCGTGCGGCGGTGCGAACACCTCGGGCGCGTAGCGGTCGATCTCGCGCGGTGCGCCGGGCTCGCGCATCACGTCGCCGTAGCGGCTGTCGTACTCGAAGGTGAGCCCTTCGATCAACGGCCGGGCCCGCGGGTCCAGCGGCGTGGTGTAGACAAACTGTTCGCTCATGGGGTGGTTTCCTGCAAGTCGCTGTCGGCGGAAAGAAAGCGCTCGGCCAGGCGCGCCCAGTACACGGCCGCGGGCGCGAGGATCGCGTCGTTGAAGTCGTAGCGCGGGCTGTGCAGCGAGGCGCTCTCGCCGTTGCCGAAGAACACGTAGCTGCCGGGGCGCGCCTGCAGCATGTAGGCGAAGTCTTCGCTGGCAGTGCGCGGCCGGAAGGCCGGATCGACCCGCTCCGCGCCGAAGGTGTCGAGCGCCACCGCACGCGCAAAGGCGGTTTCTTCCGCGTGGTTGACCACCGGCGGAAAGCCCGGGCGGTAGTCGACGTCGGCCTCGGCGCCGAAGCTCTCGGCCTGCGCCCGCGCCAGCGCGGGAATGCGCCGCGCCAGCAGCGCGCGCACCTCGGGCTTGAACGACCGCGCCGTGAGCTTGAGCTCGACCGTGTTCGGAATCACGTTGGACGCTTCGCCGCCGTGGATGGAGCCCACCGTGATCACGCCCATGTCCAGCGGATCGACGTTGCGCGACACCACGGTCTGCAGCGCCGCGATCAGATGCGCGCTCGCGACCACGGGGTCGACCGTTTCATGCGGCTGCGCGCCGTGGCCGCCCTTGCCGCGCACCGTGATGTGCGCCTGGTCGATGGCCGCCATCGCAGGCCCGGTGACGCAGCCCACGTGCCCCGTGCTCACGCCGGGCCAGTTGTGCAGGCCGAAGACGGCGTCGCACGGGAAGCGCGTGAACAGGCCCTCGTCGATCATCTTCTTGGCACCCGCGCCGAGTTCTTCGGCGGGCTGGAAGATCAGGTGCAAGGTGCCGCGAAAGGCGCCCGCCTCGGCCAGGAAGCGCGCCGCCGCGAGCAGGATCGCCGTGTGGCCGTCGTGACCGCAGGCATGCATCACGCCCGCGTTCTCACTCGCATATGGCAAGCCAGTGGCCTCGTGGATCGGCAGCGCGTCCATGTCGGCGCGGATACCGAGGCTGCGCCCCGGCCCGCGCCGCAGCGTGCCCACCACGCCGGTGCCGGCCAGGCCGGTCGTGACCTCGTAGCCCCAGGCCGCGAGCCGCTCGGCCACCAGCGCCGAGGTGCGGTGCTCCTTGAACGACAGCTCGGGATGCTGGTGGATGTCGCGCCGCAGCGCGATGAACTCGTCGCCGTAGCCGGCAATGGTCGATTCGACGCGGTGGATGTCCTTGAGGGCCGGGCGTGGCAATGCGGCGCCCATCAGGCGGCTTTCCGCTCGGGGGCGGCGTTGCCTTGGGGCAGCGCATGGCGGCTCGCCTTGCGCTGCAGGCCCAGGTGGTCGCGCAGGGTCTGGCCGGGCAGCGTGCGCTGGTAGCGACCGCGGGCCTCCAGTGCGGGAACCACGAACTCGATGAAGTCGTCGAGGCCCTGCCCCAGCACCGGGAAGCCGAGGATGAAGCCGTCGGCCGCGCCCTCGTCCACCCAGCGGATGATCTCGTCGGCGATGCGCTCGCCGGTGCCCACGAACTGCGTGCGTGGCGTGGCGACCTCGAGCGCCACCTCGCGCAACGTCTGGCCCTTGGCTTTGGCATTGGCCTTGATACGGTCGGTGGTCGAGCGGAAGCTGTTGCGGCCGATCTCGCCCAGCTCTGGAAACGGCGCGTCGAGCGCGTACTGGCTGAAGTCGTGGTGGTCGAAGAAGCGGCCCAGGTAGGCCAAGGCCTCCTCGACCGTCAGCAGTGCGCGGATGGCGAGGTACTTGGCCTCGGCCTCCGCCTCAGTGGCGGCGACCACGGGGCCGATGCCCGGGAAGATCTTCACGTCGCCGGCCTGCCGGCCCTGCGCGACGGCGCTGGCTTTGACCTGCTTGAGGAAGGCGCGCGTGTCTTCGAGCGAGGGCGAATGCGTGAACACCGCGTCGGCGTACTTGCCCGCGAGCCCGATGCCCGCGTCCGACGAGCCGGCCTGGAAGATCACCGGCTGCCCCTGCGGCGAGCGCTGGATGTTCAGCGGCCCCGCCACCTGGAAGAAGCGGCCCTTGTGGTCCAGCGTGTGCAGCTTGTCGCGGTCGAAGAACTGGCCGCTGTCGCGGTCGCGCACGAAGGCGTCGTCGTCCCAGCTGTCCCACAGACCCTGCGTCACGGCCAGGTACTCGTCGGCAATCTCGTAGCGCAGCGCGTGCTCGGGGTGCGCGCGGCTGTAGTTCTTGGCGCTGCCTTCGAGCGGCGTGGTCACCACGTTCCAGCCCGCGCGCCCGCCGCTGATGAGGTCGAGCGAGGCGAACTGCCGCGCCACCGTGAACGGGTCGCTGTACGAGCTGGAGATGGTGCCCGCCAGGCCGATCTTCGAGGTGACGGCGGCCAGCGCCGAGAGGATCGAGATCGGTTCGAAGCGGTTGAGGAAGTGCGGGATCGACTTCTCGTTGATGTAGAGCCCGTCGGCCACGAAGGCGAAGGCGATGCCCGCGGCCTCGGCCTTCTGCGCGTTGCGGATGAAGAAGTCGAGGTTGACGCTGGCATCGGCCGGGCCGCCCGGGTGCTTCCAGGCATTCATGTGGCTGCCGGCCCCTTGCAGCATGACGCCGAACTGGATGTTGCTCATGTCGATCGTTCTTGTGATGGGAAAGGAGAAAAAGAAGAAGAAGCTCAGGCCAGTGCAGGCTCGCGGGCTTGCGCCAGCAACTCGACGGCCGTGGCGCGCGCGGCGAAGTTCGCCACCGGGATGTCGATCACGAACTCCTCGATGCCGTGGCGCGCGCTCAGGGCATCGAGCGCATCGCGCACCTCGTCGCCGGTGCCGGCGATGACATGCGGGCGCCGCTCCTCGGTGCGGTAGTCGCTGGTGCCGGCCTGCCGTGCGAACTCGGCGGCGGCTTCGAGGCTCGGCAGGTTCACGCTCTGGCCGGTGGACAAGGTCACGCGGAAGCTGCGCAATGCGCCCACCAGCTGCGCGGCCTCGTCGTGCGTCTCGGCCGCAAAGGCGAAGAGCGCGAGCAGCGGCGCGCGGCCGGTGGCGGCGCGGTAGGCGTCGATCGACTGTTCGATGTTCACCGGGTCGCCATTGAAGTGGCCCGCATAGACGAACTGCCAGCCCAGCCGCGCCGCAAGCAACGCGCTTTCGGGGCTGCCGCCAAGCAGCACGCGCTGCGGCGGCTGCGGTGGAAATGGCGTGGCGATCGCACCTGCCAGCGGATGGTCGGCGGGCACACCGTCGTGCAGGAAGGCATCGAGCTCCTGCAGTCGCGCTTCGAAATCGAGGGCCTTCGCCTTCACCGGATCGTGCAGCGATTGCAGCGCCTTGCTGGTCAGCGGCAGGCCGCCCGGCGCCTTGCCGATGCCCAGGTCGACACGGCCCGGCGCCAGCGAGGCCAGCACCTTGAAGGTCTCCGCGACCTTGAACGGGCTGTAGTGCTGCAGCATCACGCCACCGGTGCCGATGCGGATGCGCGAGGTCTTCGCGAGCAGGTGCGAGGCCAGCACCTCGGGCGCCGATCCGGCATACGTGCGATTGCCGTGGTGCTCGGCCAGCCAGTAGCGCCGGTAGCCCAGACGTTCGGCGCGCTGGGCCAGCGCGATGGTGTGCTGGAACGCCTGCGCGGCGTCGGCACCTTCGGGGATCAGGCTCTTGTCGAGCAGGGAGAGCGAGTAGGACACGGTGTTCGGCGATGGCGCAGTGGAAGCGGGTGTGCTTCAAATTCTGCGAGCCATCGCACGGGCCGTTTGCGCTGAATTCCTCTATCGATATCTGGAATCTGCGGGGTCGCGCGGCTCACCACGCATACGGAAGAAGTGCCGCCACGGCCGTGGCGTGCAGCCTCCTGCGCACGCGCAGCGGCACATGGCCGTGCGGTGCGCGGCGTGCCACTTCATGCGGCGACGGCGTTGCGATGCACCAGGCGATGGCGGTCAGCGCGAGGATGTGGCGGGCCTGTGCGGCGGGAGATGAAAAGGCAGCGGTGTGCAGTGGCATGGCGGGCGGTTTCCCTGGATCAATGCCGCCGATTCTGCGAAGCACCCCCGCCCTTGCCAACGACGGATTGCGAATGTGCTGATGCGGTTTGCATCGCATCCGCGCGCTCAAAGGAGTTGCCCCGCCCCCCGTGCACTGGCTACGATGGACGCGAAACCACCCAAGGAGCAAGTGCCATGTCGAACCATGTCTACAAGTCGCTCGAGCTGACCGGCTCGTCCCCCACGAGCATCGAGGACGCGGTGCAGACCGCCATCGCGAAGGCGCACGAGACGGTGCGCAACATCCAGTGGTTCACCGTCACCGAGACGCGCGGCCATGTGGTCGACGGCAAGATCGCGCATTGGCAGGTGACGGTGAAGATCGGCTTCACGCTCGAGTAGCCGCAACGCGGCCTTGACGGGTCAGGCGCGCAGCGCCGAGGTGCCGTCGTAGATATGGCGGCGCGACCACGGCAGCGTGCTTGCCGCCCTGCCTGCCTTGCGCCCGACGATCTGGTAGATCGCCACGTCGTCGTTCTCGAAGGCATAGGCGCAGCCCGCGAGGTAGATGCGCCAGATGCGGAACTTCTCTTCGTCGACGAGTGCACGTGCCTCGTCGGCATGGGCCTCGTAGGCGTCGCTCCAGTGGCGCAGCGTCTGCGCGTAGTGGCGGCGCAGGTTCTCCACGTCGAAGGCTTCGAGCCCGCCCTGCTGCATGGCCTGCAGCGCCAGGCTGATGTGCGGCAGCTCGCCGTTGGGGAACACGTAGCGGTCGATGAAGTCGCCGCCGCCGTACGACACGCCGCCGCCCTCGGGGTCGGACGAGGTGATGCCGTGGTTCATGACGATGCCGTCGTCGGCCAGTAGCTGCTGCACGCGCTTGAAGTAGTCGGGCAGGTTCTTGCGGCCCACGTGCTCGAACATGCCGACGCTGGTGATGCGGTCGAACTGGCCGGTCACGTCGCGGTAGTCCTGCAGGCGGATCTCGATGCGGTCTTGCAGGCCGGCCGCCTTCACCCTTTCGGTCGCCAGGTCGAACTGGTTCTGCGACAGCGTGACGCCCACGCAGCGCGCGCCGAACTTCTGCGCCGCGCGGATCACCAGCGCGCCCCAACCGCAGCCGATGTCGAGCAGCGTCTGGCCCGGCTTGAGTTCGATCTTGGTGAGGATGTGGTCTATTTTCTTCAGCTGCGCGGTGGCCAGGTCTTCGTCGCCGTTCTCGAAGTAGGCGCACGAATAGACCATGTTCGCGTCGAGCCAGAGTTGGTAGAACGCGTTCGACACGTCGTAGTGGTACTCGATGGATTTTTTGTCCGACGATTTGGTGTGCGCGAAGTAGCGCGCCATGTGCCGCAGCGCGCCGCCGGGCATGTCCATCGAGGTCTTGGCCAGGCCGTAGGCGATGTCGATCACGTCGCTGAGCTTGCCTTCGATGTCGATCTTGCTCTTGACGTAGGCCTCGCCCAGGTTGTCGAGCGTGGGCTGCAGCATCAGCGACAGCGCCGCGGGCGATTTCACGTGCAGCGTGACCGCCGGCCCGCTGAAGTCACCGAAGTCGTAGGACTGGCCGTCCCACAAGGTGAGCCGCGCGGGCAGGTTGGCCCGTGCGCGGACCGCGGCGCTCCATTGCGCCAGCTTCTTTTCCCAAAGCATGCATCTCTCCGAGTTGTTGAGTAGTCCCGCCTCCACGGGCGGATGGGGTGCTGCAGCAACAAAACGATAACGAGATTTTGCGAAACCTGCATTTCCACGACGACGCAAGAAATCGCGGCAAGTGCTAGGTTGGATGATTGCTTGGGCGAGCCCTGAGCCCTGCTACGCGGCTTCCATCGAGGTCGCGTCGTTGCCGGCCTCGCCGAGCCAGCGGCGCTTGTCGCGCAGCGGCGGCGCGCCGAACATGCGGCCGTATTCGCGCGCGAACTGCGAGGGGCTTTCGTAGCCCACGTTGTGCGCGGCGCTCGCCACGTCGGTGCCGGCGATCAGCATCTGGCGGCGCGCTTCCTGCAGGCGCAGCTGCTTCTGGTACTGCAGCGGGCTCATCGCCGTCACGGCCTTGAAGTGATGATGGAACGACGACACGCTCATGTGCACCGCGCGCGCCATGTCTTCCACGCGCAGCGACTGCGCGTAGTTCGTGCGCAGCGCGCTGATGGCCTTGGCGATGCGCTGCGTGTGGCTGTCGTGCAGCGCAATCTGGCGCAGCCGCGCGCCCTCGCCGTTCACCAGCAGGCGGTACATGATCTCGCGCTTGATGAGCGGCGCCATGATCGGAATGTCTTCGGGCGTGTCGAGCAGCCGCAGCAGGCGCAGCACGGGCTCGAGCACCGGCATGGCGATGCGGTTCACGTACATGCCGCGCGAGGCCGGGGCGTTGGCCTTGGCCGGCAGTTTTTCGTCGCCGATGAGGTCGCCGATTTCATCGACCGCCAGCTCCAGCCGCACGCCCAGGTAGGGCTCGTTCTCGCTGGTCACGCACACCTGGCCGCACACCGGCAGGTCGACCGAGGTGACGAGGTAGTTCATCGGGTCGTACACGTAGATGTCGTCGCCCACGATGATCCGCTTGGAGCCCTGGGCAATGAGGCCCAACGCCGGCGTGGCGAAGCCATGCTTGGGGCCGTCGGGCTTGCTGATGCAGTGCACCTGCAGGCCGGGCACGGCGCATTCGACCGTGCCGTCCTGCCCGCGCGTGATGTGGCGGATGAGCTGCACCAGCTCTTCGCGGGCGGCGTCGAGTTCGGGGTCC
The DNA here is from genome assembly GCF_002849325.1 of Variovorax sp. RO1. Classification (NCBI taxonomy): domain Bacteria; kingdom Pseudomonadati; phylum Pseudomonadota; class Betaproteobacteria; order Burkholderiales; family Comamonadaceae; genus Variovorax; species Variovorax sp. RO1. The sequence continues at coordinate 194,912 of NZ_PKMT01000003.1, read as the reverse complement.
AGCGGCATCGGCATGGCGAGGACGGTGGCGGTGTCGGGGGTTTCGTCGGACATGGGTAGGCCTCTGACAAAAGGGGCGCGGCCGCGATCACGGCCATGGAGGATTGGGCTGCCCGCAGCTTAGCGCCGCGCCCTCGAATCTGCACGGGCCCGGCGCGAGGTCTGGAGAAATAGGCAAAGACTTTGCAGAAACACGCTCGCCCGCCGGGGGTTGCCGGCCGGATACTTTTTGGCAACCCCCGGCAGGCCCGACAACCGGCTGGCCCCTCCCCACGCAAAGGACCCCTTTCGATGCACTACCGCAAATTCGGCCGCACCGGCCTCCTGGTTTCCGAACTCTGCCTCGGCACGATGACCTTTGGCGGCGCGCCTGGCATCTGGGACCACATCGGCCAGCTGCAGCAAGGCGAGGCCGAAGGCCTCATCGGCCGCTCGCTCGACGCCGGCATCAACTTCATCGACACCGCCGACGTGTACTCCGACGGCCTCTCCGAAACCATCACCGGCCAGGCGCTGAAGAACCTCAAGGTACCGCGCGACCGCGTGGTGGTCGCCACCAAGGTGCTCGGCGAAACCGGCAGCAAGGGTGTGAACTCGGCCGGCGCCTCGCGCTATCACATCATGGACGGCGTGAAGGCCAGCCTGAAGCGGCTGCAGCTCGACCACATCGACCTGTACCAGATCCACGGCACCGACCCGCTCACGCCCATCGACGAAACGGTGCGCGCGCTCGACGACCTCGTGCGCCAGGGCCACGTGCGCTACGTGGGCGTGTCGAACTGGGCCGCGTGGCAGATCGCCAAGGCGCTGGGCATTGCCGAGCGCGACCGGCTCGCGCGCTTCGAGTCGCTGCAGGCCTACTACACCGTGGCCGGGCGCGACCTGGAGCGCGAGCTGGTGCCGATGCTGCGCAGCGAACAGCTCGGCCTGATGGTCTGGAGCCCGCTGGCCGGCGGCCTGCTGAGCGGCAAGGTCGACCGCCACACCGCCACCGCAGAAGGCAGCCGCCGCGCGAGCTTCGACTTTCCGCCGGTGAACGTGGAACGCGCCTACGACTGCATTGACCTCATGCGCCAGTTCGCCGAACCGCGCGGCGTGTCGGTGGCGCAGATCGCGCTGGCGTGGCTGCTGCACCAGCCGGTCGTGACCAGCGTGATCGTCGGCGCCAAGCGCATCGATCAGCTCGACGACAACATCGCCGCCACCGAGGTGAAGCTCACGGCCGACGAGCTGGCGGCGCTCGACACCGCGAGCGCGCTGGCCCCTGAGTACCCGGGCTGGATGCTCGCGCGCCAGGGCGGCGTGCGCGCCCAGCGTCTGGCCGACTCAGGCCGTCGCGGCTGACGCCACGCTGAGAGCGACGTTGCCTTGCCGCGCGGCATGGGCCGCGCTCGCACGCAGCGCGCGCAGGTCGAGATGTTCGGCGGCGCGCGCAGCCGTGGGCTCGGCCAGGTGCGGCACCACGCCCAGCAGCGGCGCACCGAGCCGGGCACGCAGCGTCTGCAGGTTGCCTTCGGGCGAGAGCATCTGCGGCTCGACCACGCTCGCCACCCAACCCGCGAGCACCAGCCCGCGCGCACGGATCGCCTCGGCGGTGAGCAGCGCATGGTTGAGGCAGCCCAGCCGCAGCCCGACCACGAGGATCACGGGCAGGCCCAGCGCCACCGCGAGGTCGGCGGTGTCGAGGTCGTCGCCCAGCGGCACGCAGAAGCCGCCCACGCCTTCCACCACCACCGCATCGGCCTGCGCCGACAGCCGCTCGAAGGCATCGAGCAGCACGGGCAGCGATACACGCACGCCCTCTTCCCGCGCCGCCAGGTGCGGCGACATCGGCGCCTTCAGCACGTAGGGGCAGCGCCAGGCGAGCGGCGCGGCGACGTTGCCGGCCGCCTGCAGGCGCTCGACGTCTTCGTTGCGCCATTCGCCATCGATGGCATCGAGCCCCGCCGCCACCGGCTTCATGCCGACTGCGCGCAGGCCCGAGGCGGCCAGCAGCGCGAGCATGGCGCTGCTCACCAGCGTCTTGCCGACGCCGGTGTCGGTGCCGGTGACGAACCAGCGGCGCTGCGTCGACACGGCCGTCGTCATGCGGCCTCCGGCCATGGTTCGGCCAGGGCCTCGCCCAGCGCGCCGATGAGCCGCGCCACGTCGGCCTCGGTGTGGCTGGCCGACAGCGCGATGCGCAGCCGCGCGGTGCCCGCGGGCACGGTCGGCGGACGGATCGCGCCGACGCGCAGGCCGTGCGCGTCGAGCCGTTCCATCGTCTGCATGGCGCGCGCGTTGTCGCCCACGATGAGCGGCTGGATCGCGGTCGGCGAATCGGCCAGCCAGGCGCTACCGTCGGCCGGCAGCACCTGCTTCAGGCCGCTGCGCAACTGGGTGATGCGGGCACGCAGCTGCGCGCGGCGGCGCATCCCCTCCTCGCCCTCGATGAGCGCCAGGCTGGTGAGCAGCGCATGCGCCACCGCTGGCGGCGCTGCCGTCGTGAAGATATAAGGCCGCGCGCGCTGCACCAGGAAGTCGATCACCGTGCGGTGCGCCGCCACGAAGGCGCCCGACACGCCGGCCGCCTTGCCCAGCGTGCCGATGAGCACCAGCCGCTCGGAGCGCAGCGCCAGCGCCTGCAGCGCGCCGCGCCCGGTGGCGCCGAGCACGCCGAAGCCGTGCGCGTCGTCGATCACCAGCCAGGCGTCGTGTTGCTCGGCCAGCGCAAGCAGGCCCGCCACCGGGGCGATGTGGCCGTCCATGCTGAAGACGGCGTCGCTCACGATGATCTTGACCGGCGCGTCGCAGGCGGCGAGCTGCGCGTCGAGTGCCTGCAGGTCGCAGTGCGGGTAGCGTTCCACGCGGGCGCGGGCCAGCCGCGCGCCGTCGATCAGCGAGGCGTGGTTCAACGTCTCCGAGAAGATCACCGCCTCGCCGTCGCCCAGCGCCGACAGCACCGCCAGGTTGGCCATGTAGCCGGTACAGAAGAACAGGCTGCGCGCCTCGGGAATGTGCGGCGCCATCCATTCGCCCAGCCGTTCTTCGAGCTGCGCGTGGGCGCGCGAGTGGCCCAGGATGAGGTGCGAGCCGCCGCTGCCCGTGCCGTAGCGCGCCGCGCCTTCGGCCAGCGCCTCGGCCAGCGCGGGGTGCGCGGCCAGGCCCAGGTAGTCGTTGCTGCTGAAGCCGAGCATGGTGCGAGGCGCAGTGGCGCCGGCCAGCGTGAGGATCTGCTCGGGCGCGCAGGCTGTTTCGGCGATCTGCCGGCGGCGGCGCAGCGAGCGCGCGTCGAGTGCGGTGATTTCGTTCTGCAGGCGTTCAAGCAAGCGCAGCATCGCGGACTCCTTCTTCGGCAATGGTGCCGGATGCGGTGGTGACGGCATTGAGCGTCGCGAGCGTGCCGTCCACCAGTTGATCGATCTCGTCGTCGGCGATGGCATACGGCGGCATCAGGTACACGGTCGCGCCGATGGGTCGCATCAGCAGGCCGTGGTCGCGCGCCGCGAGGTGGAAGCGCTCGGCGAAGCGCGGGCCGGGCGCGCGCACGTCGAAGGCCGTGATCATTCCGCGCTGGCGTAGGTGATCAACGGCTTGGCCGGCCAGCCCTTCGCGCAGGCGGGTGAACAGGCGCGCGGCGCGATCCTTGTTGCGGTTCAACGCGTCTTCTGCGTCGAACAGGTCGAGCGTGGCGAGCGCCGCACGGCAGGCCAGCGCGTTGCCGGTGTAGGAATGCGAATGCAGGAAGCTGCGCGCGGCGTCGTCGTCGACGAAGCCCTGGTAGATGGCATCGCGCGTCATCACCAGCGCCAGCGGCAGGTAGCCGCCGCTGATGCCCTTCGACAGGCACAGGAAGTCGGGCCAGATGCCGGCCTGCTCGCACGCGAAGAAGGTGCCGGTGCGCCCGCAGCCGACCGCGATCTCGTCGGCGATCAGGTGCACACCGAAGCAGTCGCACAGCGCGCGCAGGCGGCGCAGGTAGGCCGCGTCGTGCATCGCCATGCCGGTGGCGCACTGCACCAGCGGCTCGACGATCACGGCGGCAATGCTGTCGTGCTGCGCGGCCAGCAGCGCCTCGAGCTCGTCGGCGGCGCGGTTGGCGACGGCGGCGGCGTCTTCGCCGGGCCGGGCGGCGCGCGCGTCGGGCGAGGCCACGAGGTGCGCGCTGGCGAGCAGCGGCGCATAGGCGTCGCGGAACACGGGCACGTCGGTGACGTGCAGCGCGCCCAGCGTCTCGCCGTGGTACCCGCCGCGCAGGGCCACGAAGCGGCGCTTGTCGGCACGGCCCGCGTTGCGCCAGGCGTGAAAGCTCATCTTCAGCGCGATCTCCACGGCCGAGGCGCCGTCGGAGGCATAGAAGCAATGGCCCAGCGCGTGGCCCGTGAGCGCCGCCAGCCGCTCGGCCAGCTCGACCGCCGGCGCGTGCGTGCAGCCCGCGAGCATCACGTGCGGCAGCGTGTCGAGCTGCGCCTTGAGCGCGGCATTGATCGCCGGGTGCGCGTGGCCGAACAGGTTGACCCACCACGAGCTGGTCGCGTCGAGGTAGCGCCGACCTTCGTGGTCGGTCAGCCAGACGCCCTCGCCGCGCGCGATGGGCAGCGGCGGCGCGACCTCGAGGCGGATGCTCTGGGTGCAGGGGTGCCAGACGTGGCGGCGGCTGCGTTGTTGCCAATCCGCGTTGGCGTTGGCATGGGCGTTCGAAGCGGTCGAAGAAGCAGTCGTTGTTGGGGGCACCCGCGCATTCCTTTCTTGTTCGAGAAAAGCACTACCCGTCGCGAGAAACGAGGGCAAAGGCGCGGGATCGTATCGACGGAAAGACGGTGCGGCAAACGCGCTTCGGGCGGGTGTTTGCGGGGCGTGATGAGGGCGATTTGCGCGACGTTGCACCGTGTAATGCGTACGTTCGTCGCAACGGTGGGCGCCTCGGCGTCGGCGCGCCTGCCCCGCTGGCGTGGACGCTTCTGCAAGTTGTCCGGCTGCCGCCAAAGATACGGAACGAATGTCCGGTTCTCGGGGTGCTGGCCGCCTCGTTCGCGCTTTTCAGACGCGACCATGGCCGATTTCAACGATCGTTCAGCGGCTGCTCTTTTTGACCAGAGCGCGATGTTCACGTCGCATCCATCGACCTGTCGCTGTCAGAAAAAACTTCATCCAAAAATTGGCATGAGAACGAACGCCTTCCTTTGCGAAGCAGAGAACAAATTTTCCGGAGAAATGCACACAGAAGCACTCACTTTGGGGGGGCGAGTTGATGCTTCTTCGTTGAAGTAGAGTTGTCCGGATTCATGCAGCACTTCCGAGGCCGATCTTTGAATCGACAAGGCAGGCGGGAAGATCACGCATGTGAAGAAATGGGCCAAGACCGGGCTACCGGCAACGACACCGGGGAGGTGGTCATCCATGTCATCAGCCAGTTCACATATCTTCCATGGCGCGACGCCATGGAAGCTCGAAGGCCTGAACGTCGCGCGGCTCTCGGAGCAGGCGCGGCTCATCAAGCTGCAGCTGCCCACGTCGGCACCGCAGAACGCCGTCGTCGTCGAGCGCTTCACCGGCACCGAAGGCATCAACGAGCTCTTCGAGTTCACCGTCGACACGCTCGCCACGTCGAGCGAGTTCGACCCGTTCGCGATGATCGGTGAAGAGCTGAGCCTGCGCCTGCTGCTGGCCAATGGCAGCTTTCGCACCTGGCACGGCTACCTCACGGCCGTTGATGCGCTGGGCGGTGATGGGGGCCTTGCGCGCTACCGCCTGCACCTGCAGCCCTGGCTCGCCGCGCTCGGCCTGCGCCGCGACAGCTTCGTGTACGCCGCCAAGCACGTGCAAGACATCGTCAGCGAGGTGTTCGCCGACCACACGACCGCGAGCTTCAGCTTCGAAGTCACGCAGGAAATGCCCGTGCGGCCCACCTGCGTGCAGTACCGCGAGTCGGACCTGGCCTTCGTGCTGCGACTGCTGGCGGAAGAAGGCCTGAGCTTTCGCTTCGAGCATGAACAGCAGTCGGCCAATGGCAGCAGCAGTGCTGCGAACAACACCACGCCCTCGCACCACCGCCTGGTGATCTTCGACCGCGCGGCAACCCCACCCGATTGCGCCTTGCCGCAGATCCGCTTTCACCGCGTCGACGCCACCGAGTCGACCGACGCCATCACCGCATGGAGCAGCCGGCGGCAGGTTGCCACCAACGCCGTCATGCGCAACGCCTGGGACGCCAGCGTGCTGCAAGCCCCCACCGGGGCCGTGCAGAGTGCGCTGTCGATGGGTGACGTGCCCGTGCTGGAGCACTACGACGGCGCCGGCGCACAGCGCTACGCCGACAGCGCCACTGCCTCTCGGCGTGCAGAGCAGCAGCTCGTGGCCTTCGAGTCGCGCATCAAGCGATACGGCGCCGCAGGCAGCGTGCGACAACTCGGTGCAGGCGAGCGCTTCACGCTCACGCAGCATGACCGCTACGAGGGCCGCAAATTCCTCTCGCTGCGCGTGCGCCATGAAGCGGCGAACAACCTTGGCGCGCAAGCAGCGCAGGTGCTCGAAGCCGGCGAACTCGAGAAAGGCAGCTACCGCAACAGCTTCGAGGCCCAGCCGGCGGAGGCGCAGGTCGTGCCGCTGTGGCGGCCCAAGCCCACCGCCCCCGAGGCGATGGTCGCGCTCGTGGTCGGGGCCGATGACGACGAGGCACCGACGGCCGTGCATACGCAGCGTGACCATCGCGTCCAGGTGCGTTTCCATTGGCAGACGCAGCGTGCAGGTCAGCAGCAATCGACGAGCAGAGGACAAGGCAGCCTGGTCGCAGCCGGTCGCCACGCCAGCAACCGCCAGTCGGTCTGGCTGCGTGTGGCCGCGCCGGTGGCTGGCCCCAACTGGGGCGCCCACCACCTGCCGCGCGTAGGTTCTGAAGTGCTCGTGTCCTTCATCGAAGGCGACATCGACCGACCGGTGGTCGCCCAACAGCTCTACAACGGACAGGACCTACCGCCCTGGTCGGCCGGCACCGACTCATCGGCCAACCACGCAGGCGTGCTCTCGGGCTGGCACAGCCGCGCGCTCGACGGCAGCGGATACAACCAGTGGATCGCCGACGACGCGCCCGGCCAGGTGCGCACCCGCCTGGCCAGCTCGCACGCGGCCAGCCAGCTGAACCTGGGCCACCTCAACGCCCAGTCACCCGACGAGAGCAGCCGAGGCGCCTGGCGCGGCAGCGGCGCCGAGCTGCGCTCCGACGCCTGGGTCGCCACGCGCGCCGGCGAGGGTCTGCTGATCTCCACGCTGGCCCAGGAACGGGCGGCGGGCAGCGTGCAAGACACCACCAGCGTGCGCGGCCAGCTCGCGGGCGCACTGCGCGAGGCACAGAAACTGTCCGATGCGGCCGGCGGCGCGAAGGCGTTGGTGTTGAGCGCCACGGCGCTGCTGCAGCCGCTCATCGACGACATCGATCCGCAAAAGAACGGGCACTACCCGGGCAGTGTCAACGGACAGGACGCCCGCGAGCCGAAGGGTGGAGAAGGCGCAGGTTCGCGCGAAGGGCAAGAYCGCGTGCCCGCCTTCGCACGACCGCTCATGGTGCTCGATGCGGCGATGAGCCTGAACATGGCCACGCCTGCCAGCGCAACTGTGTACGCGGGCGAGGCGATCCACTGGACTGCGCAGGCGCAGGCCCACGTCGCAGCGGGCAAGACCGTGAGCTTCGCGGCCGGCAAATCCGTGGGCCTGTACAGCCACGAAGGCGGTATCCAGGTCATCGCACAAGACGGGCCGGTGAGCGTTCAGGCGCACACCGATGAGCTCGAATGGCTGGCCAAGGAAGGCTTCACGGTCACCAGCAGCAACGACGAGATCCACGTGCTGGCGCAGCAGAAGATCACGCTCAAGGGTGGGCAGACGAGCATCGAGCTGGATGGGATGAACATCACGCTGAAGATGCCGGGGCTGCTGGATGTGAAGGGGACCAGCAAGAGTTTTGTGGGGCCGAAGGGGAATCCGGCGGAGTTGCCGGCTTTGCCGGTAGGACTCTCGGAGTTCAAGCAAGCCATCGAACTCAGCTACCAATACGACGACCTGGAGCCGGTCGAAGGCGCGCCCTACAAGGTCATCTTCAGCGACGGCAGTACGCGCGAGGGCAAGCTCGACAAGCAGGGATTCGCGCGCCTCGAAGGTACACCCAATCTGCCGTACCACGTCGAACTTGGCGAAGACCAGCGGGCATGGAAACCACCGCCGCTGGAGCCTTTTGATCCGCACAAGGAAGTAGAAGACGAGGTCAGGCGTCAGCTCGATGCCGCCCGTCAGAAGCTGGATTCGTCCGCGGGCACCGACGGCGGCAGCGAGGGAGTCATCGCATGAGCGAAGTGCTTGTTCAAAAAAGTGAAAGCGGCTTGCTCGACACGATCGGCAAGTTCTGCATGGACTTGATCCTCGGTGATTTCGAGGAGAACCCCAGCAACGCCGCAATGGTGGTCAACGGGCTGGTCCAGCTGATTCCCATTGCCGGACAGGTGCTGGCGGCGCGCGACGTCTGCGGCATGATCTTCCGCATCTCGCGCATCGGGCCGGCCAAATGCGGCAAGAACGAATGGATGGAACTTGCGATCGCCGCCTTTGGATGCATTCCGGAGGTCGGCGCACTGTTCAAGACCATCGTCAAACCGCTGTGGCGAGGCAGCGCGGCCCTCAAGGGTTCGGTGCGCGGACAGGCTTTCGTCAGCGCGATGCTGGGCAAGTCCAAGGGCGCCGCCATCACGTTCATCAAGACCTTCAACTGGGCCGGACACACGCAGGCGGCGATCCAGCAGGTCGACCAAGGGTTGACGCTGTGCGACCAGTTCCTGGCCTACCTCGAGCAAGAGCATTGGTGGGAGCCTGCCGCGCTGCAAGGTCTGGCACACGACATGCGACCGCAGCTCAAGGGTCTCAGTGGCCCCCTGCGCACCGGCCTGCGGGAGGGCACCGAGGCACTGCGCGAATTCCTCATCACGCTGTTGGGCGAAGACGGCTACGCCGTGGCGCAGGCGGCCGCTGCAGCAGCATCGACGTCGTCGAGGGGCGCGCGCGGCGGTGCCACCCCCACGAGCCATGCACGCGCCACGCCCGCCACTCCTCGCGCGAAGAAGTCGGCAAAACCTGCCGAAGAGCAAAACAAGCAGCACGACCCGGCTGCTACAACCCGGCGCCAAAACGCAGAGGCAGGAGGTGGCCCCAAGACCATCGCAAGGCGCATCACCCGGGCTGCATGGGCGGAAATCGGGAGCCGCTACAAGGGCCTGCTCGGTGAGCATATGGCCCACTACCACCATATGAAGCTGCATGCGCCCGGGAGCTGGCCGCACGGCACGGTGGAGGGCCAGCACCCCCATGCTCGGTGGACGGGCGCGAAAAAACTGGTGTCGGAGCAAGGTGCAGAGGCCACGCCGACCGAACTGGTGCCCGTGCATCTGGCCCGCATCAATCAGAGCGGGGTGGACGGCGTCTGGTCGTTGGGCAACGGGACCTATCATTTCGTGGAAGCCAAGGCGAACGAATCGGCTGGGGCGATGTTCGGCCAAGGGGCCTCGGATTGGAAGGAACTTGCCAAGGAAGAACCACCTGCCAGCACCGAGGCGAAGCCAAAAGGCAAGGGCACCAAAAGAAAGAGCACCGCTCCACGCGCGCCAAAAAAGCTGCGCCCCCCGCCCGGCATGACAGAACGAGAGGTGGCCCTGTGGTGCATGCTGTCGCAGCCAAAGAAGGGGCTGCAGATGTCGGAGGAGTGGGCGAAGGTCACGGTCTCGTCGTTGATCTGGGATCGCAATGAAGCTAACCGTTGGGTTTACGGGTACTTTGCAATTCCTGGTACCAGCCCGCCCAAGGACTACACGCCAGCAGCGGGCGGGCCGCTGAAGAAAGAAATGGCCCCGGGCATGCCGGAGCACGTCGCTGTCAGCGCCGAGGTGGCGAGGCGCGCGGTGGCCGGGGGCGACCTCTACGATCTGGCGCTTCACGATCAGCACAAAGCCGATCACACCCCGTCAGACATCTTCACCGCAGGAGAGATTGACGCAGTCTCAGAGCGCTATGACCGAGTCAAGACTGCGGCTGCAACCAAGCAATCGCCATCGGCACCTCCAACACAGCAGCCACTCCCATCACCGGGTCGGCGTACTGGCAGAAATCGTCAATGAGCAAACCAAAGAAACCTACCTTGATGTCAGAGCCTGACGACATGCATCTGCGTCGTCGCCAACAGTTCCTTTACAAGGCGCTCTACGAGAACGTGCGAGCTCTACAACTGGAGTCCATTGATGTATCAGTTGCTGGGGTTGAACGAAAGCAATCTGGCACGCAAACGTACGTCGTCGCACAGGCGTTTGTCTACCATGAAAAATTCTGGCTCTGGATGCTCGACTACACAGCGGGTGTTGATCTGGACACGCTGGCCCCGCAACTCGCTGGCATCGTGGACGAATTCGTGCGCTGGAATGATGCCAACGTTCCCTATCGGAAACATCTCAAAGAAAAATACGCGGAAGAAGACAAGCAGCAGGGCATCACCACGCGTCTAGATGTGTCTGCTGTCGATTTTGACAATCAGATTTGGTTCGAAGACGCCCTGCAACTCGTCAGCGTCGCCATCCTGTTGCGTGATGCGCGCTCGGTCAAGCGCATCGTCAAGGCGATGGTCTTCAACCGCTACGCCGATGCACTATACGAACAACTGATCGCGGACTTTGTGGACGACCCACAGGAAGAGATGCAAGAGGTGCTGCACGACGAGCCCTACAGCACACTGGTCGAAGCCTATTTCGAGGACGATGACGCCAAGGCCGTCGCACTGGTGAAGGACTACCTGAAGAATTGGTACAAGCACCAGGATGGCGCGCGTTGGTACAACGCCCACCTCAAGATCGAAGACGATCTGTCGTTCTACTACGGCTACTGGGCCTTCGAGGCTGGCGCGACGTGCTTCCTGCTCGACCTCGACGACAGCACGATCGACCACATGGTGTATCCGAAGGACCTGGTGGCCTACGCCCGCAAGCTGCAGGCCGACGGTCGCTGGACGACAACGAAAGACGTGCCACTGGAAACGGAAGCTCCAGCGTCGACCATGCTCAATTGCCCTGGTGGTGAGGCCTGCCCGAAATCAGGCTGGTGGTTCACACCTGCGAAAGTCGGAAGTCGTCGCTATTTCGAGGCTGGGGAGGCCATGCCCGTCATCGAAGGAAGCGACTACGGCGCCACCTTCTGGCAGTGGGATACTGATCAGACCGGGCCCAAACCCTGATCCATCGCTGGGCCGGCGAGCTGGCAGGAATCGTCTATGAACAACCCCGAGAAACCTGCGCTGTTTCCAGAGCTCGACGACATGCATCTGCATCGGCGTCAGAAGTTTCTCTACAAGGCGTTGTACGAGAACATTCGCAATAAGCAACTTGAGGCCATCGTGATCACGACCGAGGATGTGCGTGAACAAGAAGTCGGCACCATGAGTTCGGTTGCTGCTCGACAATCGGCGTACAACGTGAAGTTTTGGCTCTGGATGCTCGACTACACAGCTGGCGTCGATCTGGATGTTTTGGCCCCTCAACTTGCCGGCATCGTGGACGATTTTGTCCGCTGGAATGATGCGAACGTGCCATTCCGAATCGCCTTGAAGGAGGAGTTCGCAGAGCACAACAAGAAGTACGGTGGCACGACCAATCTGGACGTTTGCGCCGTCGATTTCGACAATCAGATCGAGTACGAGAACGCGTTGCAACTGCTTAGCGTCGCCATCCTGTTGCGCGATGCACGCTCGGTCAAACGCATCGTCAAGGCGATGGTCTTCAATCGCTACGCCGATGCGCTGTACGAACAACTGATCGCGGATTTTGTGGACGACCCGCAGGAAGACATGCAGGCGGTGCAGCACGATGCGCCCTACAGCACGCTGGTCGAAGCCTACTTCGAGGACGATGACGTCAAGGCCGTCGCGCTGGCGAAGGACTACCTGAAGAATTGGTACAAGCACCAGGATGGCGCGCGCTGGTACAACGCCCACCTCAAGATCGAAAACGATCGGTCGTTCTACTACGGCTACTGGGCCTTCGAGGCTGGCGCGACGTGCTTCCTGCTCGACCTCGACGACAGCAGCATCGACCACATGGTGTACCCGAAAGACCTGGTGGCCTACGCCCGCAAGCTGCAGGCCGACGGTCGTTGGACGACAACGAAAGACGCGCCACTGGAAATGTCAGCCGCAGTCTCGACGAGGTTCGATCGTCCTGATGGCGAGGTTTGCCCGAAATAAGGTTGGTGGTTCAAACCGTCCCATGTGGCTCTACCTGCATCACACCGCCTCCGACCTCATCGACCTGGACCCCGCAACCGGCCGTTGGCGTCCGGTCGACGATGCCGAGAAACCGCCGGGCGCTTCGGTGCTCGCCGACCTCCCGGTCAAAGGCGGCTACACCATCGAGAACGACAAGCGCTACTACAGCTATTGGACGGACGATGAGAAGTTCGTTTTTCGCAGCGACGACGGTGCCGTGTTCGAGATCTGCCAGAAGCGCGACGACGGCTCCGTGGTCATGCTCCCGCCGGTCTTGCGCAGCGAGATCGCGCCTTCGCGGTATGGCGATGGGCGGTTGCGACAAGGCTTCAGCCAGTTTCGATTGATCGATGCTGCGACAGGCAGCGTTGTCTTCGAGCTGGACTACAACGCCGAGCGCTATCAGCGCCTGTACCAGTCCGACTTCACCGCTGCAGCGGCGGAGCAGGATCTGTCCGATTGGGATTTCTTCGTCGCCTTGCAAGGCGCCATCGAGATCTTCGAAGAGCGCGCCGCGTCCGGCCGCGTCGCGTTCTCCGCGGAGGTCGATGGCTCGGCGCAGATCCAGGGGCAACGCATGCGCCGTGACGAGTTGCTGTTTGCCGACACGGGCCAGACCTGCCCACGCTCGGGCGTCTGGGCCTGCCTGACCGATCTGCGCGTGAGCGTGGCCGTCACGCAGGGCGAGCCGATGCCCGCGAATGGCGGGCAACCGGTGCAATGGGTCTGGAGCCGGCCTGGCTGATCGCAGTCTGCGACTTTTAACCCCGCCCCAGCCGGGTCACACACCCTTGCGCATAATTGACGCAAGCTATGACTCTCACCGAACTCAAATACATCGTCGCAGTCGCCCGCGAGCGGCACTTCGGCAAGGCGGCCGAGGCCTGTTATGTGTCCCAGCCGACGCTTTCGGTGGCCATCAAGAAACTCGAGGACGAACTCGAGGTCAAGCTCTTCGAGCGCAGCGCCGGTGAAGTGACCGTGACGCCGCTCGGCGAGCAGATCGTCCAGCAGGCGCAGAGCGTGCTCGACCAGGCCGCCAGCATCAAGGAGATCGCCAAGCGCGGAAAAGACCCGCTGGCCGGCCCGCTGAACCTGGGCGTGATCTACACGATCGGGCCGTACCTGCTGCCCGACCTGGTGCGCCAGGTGATCGCGCGTACGCCGCAGATGCCGCTGGTGCTTCAGGAGAACTTCACGGTCAAGCTGCTCGAGATGCTGCGCGCCGGCGAGATCGACTGCGCGATCATGGCCGAGCCCTTTCCCGACACCGGTCTGGCGATGGCGCCGCTGTACGACGAGCCCTTCATGGCGGCGCTGCCCGTGAAGCACAAGTTTGCCGACCGCGAATCGATCACGTCGGAAGAGCTGCAGAACGAGACGATGCTGCTGCTGGGCACGGGCCACTGTTTCCGCGACCACGTGCTCGAGGTGTGCCCCGAGTTCGCGCGCTTCTCGAGCAACGCCGAGGGCATCCGCAAGAGCTTCGAGGGCTCGTCGCTCGAAACCATCAAGCACATGGTGGCCTCGGGCATGGGCGTGACACTGGTGCCGCGCCTGTCGGTGCCGGCCGAGGCGCTCAAGCCGAAGGTCAAGGGCCGCAAGGAGCCCGAGCAGATGGTGCGCTACCTGCCCGTGCGCGACGCGCAGGACCGCGACCCGCCGATGCGCCGCGTGGTGCTGGCCTGGCGCCGCACCTTCACGCGCTACGAAGCCATTGCGGCGCTGCGCAACGCGATCTACGCGTGCGAGCTGCCGGGTGTCAAACGACTCTCCTAGCGATTCGGGGCCTTCGCCTACGCGCGGGCTGTTTGGGATCGCTGATCGCTGGGATAGAGTGAAGCTGTTGCGAAGCCGCCTGCCGGCTTTCAGAATTTCGGTGTCGTCCACCCAACTTCAAGAAAGACCCCTCCGCCATGGCCAAACCCTCGAAGAAAACGAAGTCCCCGTCGCCCGCTGCTTCCGCCGGCAAGGTGCCCAAGAAGGGCGGCGCCGTCGTCGCGCAGGAGTCGGGCAGCCGCAACGCGCCGCTGATCAACATCGGCATCGAGCGCCAGGACCGCGCGGCCATTGCCGAAGGCCTGAGCCGCGTGCTGGCCGACACCTACACGCTGTACCTCACGACCCACAACTTCCATTGGAATGTGACGGGTCCGCACTTCAACTCGCTGCATGCGATGTTCATGACGCAGTACACCGAGCTGTGGGGCTCGACGGACGTGCTCGCCGAGCGCATCCGCGCACTGGGCCACTACGCGCCGGGCTCGTACGCCGAGTTCAGCAAGATCGCCACCGTGCCCGACGTGCCGCAGACCCCGCCCAAGGCGATGGAGATGGTGCGCATCCTCGTGAAAGGCCACGAAACGGTGTCGCGCATCGCGCGCGAGTTCATCCCGGTGGCCGAAGAGGCCGGCGACGACCCGACCGCCGACATGCTGACCGCGCGCTGCACGGTGCACGACCAGACGGCCTGGATGCTGCGCTCGCTGCTCGAGGACTGATGACGTCATCCTGATCTCCCGGCACCTTTGATGTGTTGGGAGCCCCTTCGGAGAGCGGCACAATGGCCGCTCTTTTGACGTCTGCCTTGCCGCTTTTCGCATGCCTCTCGCCCGCCGTTTTGCGCTCTACCTCGATCTGATCCGCTGGAACCGGCCGGCCGGCTGGCTGTTGCTGCTGTGGCCCACGCTGGGCGCGCTCTGGTTCGCGGCCGATGGCTGGCCCGGTTGGCACCTCGTCGTGGTGTTCACGCTCGGCACGTTCCTGATGCGCAGCGCGGGCTGCTGCGTCAACGATGTGGCCGACCGCGAGTTCGACCGCCACGTGAAGCGCACGGCCCAGCGGCCCGTGACGAGCGGCGCGCTGTCGGTCAAGGAGGCACTGGGACTGGGCGCGGTGCTGGCGCTGCTGTCCTTCGGGCTGGTGCTCACCACCAACCGCACGACGGTGCTGTGGTCGTTCGCGGCGCTGGCGATCACGCTGATCTATCCGTTCGCCAAGCGCTTCGTGTCGATCCCGCAGGCGGTGCTGGGCATCGCCTTCAGTTTCGGCATTCCGATGGCCTTTGCCGCAGTGCAGTCGACGGTGCCGGCTTTTGCCTGGTGGCTGCTGGCGGGCAACCTGTTCTGGGTGCTGGCCTATGACACCGAGTACGCGATGGTGGACCGCGACGACGACCTGAAGATCGGCATGAAGACCTCGGCCATCACCTTCGGCCGCTTCGACGTGGCGGCGGTGATGGCCAGCTACGCGATCTTCCTGGCGGTCTGGATCTGGGCCGGTGCCAGCCGGTCGCTGGGGGTGCTCTTCTATCTGGGCATTGCCGCGGCGGTGGCCCAGGCGCTCTGGCACTGGCGCCTGATCCATGACCGCACGCGTGACGGCTGTTTCAAGGCCTTCCGCGAAAACCACTGGCTGGGCTTCGCGGTGTTCGTCGGCGTCGTGGCCGGCTATGCCATCCGATAAAGCAAGAGGACGCACGTGCTCGACCGCCTGACACAGAAGATCGGCCAGGAGGGCCTGTCCGAGTGGCATGCCATCACGCAGCAGATGGTCGACCAGTACGCGGTGCTCTCGGGCGATGGCGAAGGCGAGTGGATCCACCTCGATCCGGAGCGCGCAGCCCGCGAGGCGAACTACGGCGGAACGATCGTGCCGGGCTTCTTCCAGGCCTCGCACCTGATCCGGCTGACCGGCGAGGCGATGCGCACGCTGCTGCCCTTCGATTCGAACCACGCGCTGAACTACGGCTTCGACCGCCTGCGCTTCGTGAGGCCGATGCCGGTGGGTGCGCGCTTCCGGGCGCGGGTGCGCATTCTCAGCGCGACACCCAAGGGAGAAGACGGTTTCCTGTTGAAGGAAGAGGTGCTACTCGAACTCGAGGACGGCACGGTCACGCTGGCGGCCGAGTGGCTGTTCTTTCTCGGCCCGCGTGCGCTCGCTGGCTGAGCCGCTTCAACCGCGGCCGAATTCCTCGCCCAGCTCGGCGGCCCGTGTCTGCGCTGCGCGGATGGCGGTCTTGAACTGCGCCTTGACGTCCGCGCCTTCCAGCGAGGTGATCGCCGCGTAGGTGGTGCCGCCCTTGGACGTCACGCGTTCGCGCAGCACCGATGGCGGCTCGGTTGCGCTGTGCGCCAGCGCCGAGGCGCCGGTGAACGTGCCGATGGCCAGCCGCTGGGCCTGGTCGGGCGTGAGGCCCATCTCGACGCCGGCCTCGGTCATCGCCTCGATGAAATAGAACACGTAGGCGGGGCCCGAGCCCGACAGCGCGGTCACGGCGTCGAGTGCGGGTTCGGCGTCGACCCAGATCAGCTCGCCGGTCGGTGCCAGCAACTGGCCCACGCGGGCGCGGTCGGCGCCTTCGACGCCCGGCCGCGCGAACAGGCCGGTCATGCCCTTGCCCACCAACGCGGGCGTGTTGGGCATGGCGCGCACGACGCGCTCGGTGCCGAGCCAGCGGGCGATGCTGTCGGACGGAATGCCCGCGGCCACGCTCAGGTGCAGGGCGTCGCCGGCAAAGGCGCGCACCGGGCGCGTGGCTTCTGCGAAGGTCTGGGGCTTGACGGCCCACACCACCACGTCGCAGCGCGCGAGGGCCTCGGTGGCCTCGGCCTGGGCCACGATGCCGAAGGACTGGGTCAGCTTGGTGCGGGCGTCTTCGAAGGGCTCGACCACCTCGAAGTTGTCGGCCGCAACGCCTTGCTGGATCAGGCCGCCGATGATGGCGCTGGCCATGTTGCCGCCGCCGATGAAGGCGATGGGGGGCAGGGGGCCCGGCGCGGTGCGGGGCAGGAAGGTCACGGCGATGGTCATGGTCGGTCGGTGTAGGCGAAGGCGGCGAACTGCGTCACTTGCAGCGGGTTGAAATTGTCGTCGCTCACGACCACCAACAGGCGGCGGCCGTCGGGCTGCGGTGGGCCCCAGCACATGCCCTCGGTGTTGTCGAGGCGCGAGAGGCCGAGGGTGGCGAGGTCGGCCACGAGTGTCTTGGCGGCCGGGCGGTGGTTGCCGGGCGCGAGGGTGTCGATGGCGAGCACGTCGTCGGCGGCTTGGGTGTCTATTTCATACAGGCGCAGCGAATTGCCGGCGCCCGTGGCGTAGGCGCGTTCCAGCACCAGCATGCGGTGGGCGTCGAGCATCAGCACTTCGCTCACGCCGTTGTCGGCATAGGTGCCCGGCACGAGCGGGCGCAGCGGAATGGCGTCGGGCACGTAGGCGATCTGGCGCACGGCGCGGCCGCTCGCCAGGTCGACCTGGGTGAAGCGGCAGGGGCCGCCGGGGGCGGCGGTGGTAGGGGTCGGGCCGTCCTGGATCAGGGCGTTTTCCATTGCGAGCCAGGCCGAGCGGTCGTCGGGCGTGAGGGCCAGGCCTTCGAACGTCAGGTTGTCGCGCGGGCCGCGGCGCTGGGCCGGGTCCGGGGCGAACATCGCCGGCAGGGCGAATTCGCGCAGAAAGCGGCCGTCACGCGCCGATTCATACAGGGCAGGACCGAAGCCGCGGGCGATGTCGCCTTCGCTGGTCCAGAGCAGGGTGCCGGCCGAGGGGCGCAGACGCAGGGCCTCGGGGTCGGGAACGGGCAGGCCGGCGACTGCCTGGCGCCGCGCGGGCCAGGGGCCGCCACCGGGGCGTTGCAGCTGGACAACGCCGGTGGCTTCGGGGGCGACGTCGGACGGAAGGGGCCAGCGCGCGGTGTAGCAGCGCACGGGGGCCAGGTCTGACCGGTCGTCGCTGAGAAGCAGGTACTCACCTTTGGCGGGGTCATAGTCGATGCCTGACAGGCCGCCTGCTGTGGTGCTCTCTATAGAGCGTCGATGCGCCCAGCGGGCTTCTGCCAGGCGTTGCAGCCGGCCGGTGTCTGGCGCCGGCGCCGCGCTGCGGCATCCCGCGAGCCCCAGTGATCCCAGCCCCAGCAGGCCCGCCCCGCCCGCCAGCAGGCGTCGGCGCAGCACGGAAGGCGGCGGAATGAGAGGGTGGGTGGGGGCGCGCACGCCACAAAGTCTAGCGGCTGTCGAAGTTCGCGTAATGAGGCAGTTGACATCCCCGGATATGGGTGCCACAATCGCGGGCTTCGCTTTCAAAAGGCGAAGCTTTCAGCCCAAAGCGGAAGCATCTCGAGTGGTTCGAGGTGTGGACGACGGGCCCAAGACTGACCGCGGTGTCTCCCTCCTGGAGGCTCATCGGTACAAGTTGGGAATATCAAGAAATGATCCAAACTGAATCCCGGCTCGAAGTGGCCGACAACACGGGCGCGAAATCCGTCCTGTGTATCAAGGTGCTCGGTGGCTCCAAGCGGCGTTATGCCAGCGTGGGCGACGTCATCAAGGTCAGCATCAAGGAAGCCGCTCCACGTGGTCGCGTCAAGAAGGGCGAGATCTACAGTGCAGTGGTGGTCCGCACCGCCAAGGGCATCCGTCGTGCTGACGGTTCGCTCGTCAAGTTCGACGGCAATGCCGCCGTGCTGCTCAACGCCAAGCTGGAGCCTATCGGCACCCGCATCTTCGGACCGGTCACGCGCGAACTGCGCACCGAGAAGTTCATGAAGATCGTGTCGCTGGCCCCCGAAGTTCTCTAAGGACACAACGCCATGAACAAGATTCGCAAAGGCGACCAGGTCATCGTGTTGGCCGGTCGTGACAAGGGCAAGCGCGGCGTCGTGTCGCTGCGCGCAGACGATTCGCATGTGATCGTCGACGGCATCAACCTCGTCAAGAAGCACACCAAGCCGAACCCCCTCAAGGGTACGACCGGTGGCATCGTCGAGAAGACCATGCCGATTCACCAATCCAACGTGGCGATCTTCAATGCCGCGACCGGCAAGGCCGATCGCGTGGGCATCAAGGTCACCCAAGGTGCCGACGGCAAGCGCGTGGCTGTTCGCGTCTTCAAGTCGAGCGGCGACGAAATCAAGTTCGCCTAAGAGGTACTCACATGGCACGTCTCCAACAACACTATCGCGAAAAGATCGCGAAAGACCTGACGGAAAAGTTCGGCTACAAGTCGCCGATGCAAGTTCCGCGTCTCACCAAGATCACCCTGAACATGGGTGTGGGTGAAGCAGTCGCCGACAAGAAGGTCCTCGACAACGCTGTCGCCGACCTGACCAAGATCGCTGGCCAGAAGCCAGTGGTCACCAAGTCGAAGAAGGCCATCGCCGGCTTCAAGATCCGCGAAAACCAGCCGATCGGCTGCATGGTCACGCTGCGTGGCGTGCATATGTACGAGTTCCTGGACCGTTTCGTCACCGTGGCCCTGCCCCGCGTGCGTGACTTCCGTGGTATCTCGGGTCGCGCATTCGACGGCCGTGGCAACTACAACATCGGCGTCAAAGAGCAGATCATTTTCCCTGAGATCGAGTACGACAAGGTCGACGCCCTGCGCGGTCTCAATATCAGCATCACGACGACGGCCAAGACCGACGAAGAAGCCAAAGCGCTTCTCGCTGGCTTCCGTTTCCCGTTCAAGAACTGAGGCGAACCATGGCTAAACAATCTTTGATCCAGCGCGAACTCAAGCGCGACAAGCTGGTTGCCAAGTTCGCTGCGAAGCACGCTGAGCTGAAGGCAATTTCCAACGACGCGAAGAAGAGCGACGAAGAGCGCGCAGCAGCCCGCCTGGGCCTGCAGAAGCTCCCGCGCAACGCGAACCCCACGCGCCAGCGCAACCGTTGTGCAATCACCGGTCGCCCCCGTGGCACCTTCCGTCAATTCGGTCTGGCCCGCGCCAAGATCCGCGAACTGGCTTTCAACGGCGACATCCCCGGTGTCACCAAGGCCAGCTGGTAAGCCAGGCAGGAGCAAACAACATGAGCATGAGTGATCCCATTGCCGACCTGCTGACGCGTATCCGTAACGCGCAGATGGTGGCGAAGCCCACTGTGTCGATCCCGTCTTCTAAGGTGAAGGCTGCGATTGCACAAGTCCTGAAGGACGAAGGCTACATCGACGGCTTCGAAGTGAAGACCGATGCCGGCAAGTCCGAACTCGTCATCACGCTGAAGTACTACGCTGGCCGCCCGGTCATCGAACGTATCGAGCGCGTGAGCCGCCCCGGCCTGCGCGTCTACAAGGCCAGCGCAGCCATCCCGCAAGTCCAGAACGGCCTCGGCGTTGCGATCGTCACGACCCCCCAGGGCGTGATGACCGACCGCAAGGCTCGCGCTACCGGTGTCGGTGGCGAAGTTCTGTGCTACGTCGCCTAACCGAGACATCGAGGAGTTACTGAAATGTCCCGAGTAGGAAAAATGCCGGTCGCCATCCCCGCAGGTGTGGATGTGTCGATCAAGGAAGACCAGATCAGCGTCAAGGGCACGGGCGGCACGCTCAACCTGGCTCGCAATGCGCTGGTGAATGTCGTCAGCAATGACGGCAAGCTGAGCTTCGAGCCCGCCAACGAATCGCGTGAAGCGAATGCGATGAGCGGCACGATCCGTCAGCTGGTGAACAACATGGTGGTTGGCGTGACCAAGGGCTTCGAGAAGAAGCTCAACTTGGTCGGCGTCGGCTACAAGGCTGCAGCGTCCAACAACAAGTTGAACCTGCAAGTCGGTTACTCGCACCCGGTCAACATCGATATGCCGCAAGGCATCACGGTGACCACCGCGACCCCGACCGAAATCGTGATCAAGGGTGCTGACCGTCAGCGCGTTGGTCAAATCGCCGCTGAGATCCGCGCTGTTCGTCCGCCTGAGCCTTACAAGGGCAAGGGCATCCGTTATTCGGACGAGAAGATCGTGATCAAAGAGACCAAGAAGAAGTAAGGGGCAGCAAAATGATGTTGACCAAAAAAGCACAGCGTCTTCGCCGCTCGCGCCAGACCCGCATCCGCATCGCGACGCAGGGCGTGGCCCGCCTCACGGTGAACCGCACCAACCTGCACATCTATGCCACCGTCATCTCCGACGACGGCACCAAGGTGATCGCAACCGCATCGACCGCCGAAGCCGAAGTGCGCGCAGCACTGGGCGCCTCGGGCAAGGGTGGCAATGCCGCCGCTGCCACCGCCATCGGCAAGCGCATCGCTGAAAAGGCGAAGGCTGCCGGCGTCGAGAAGGTCGCTTTCGATCGCGCAGGTTTCGCCTACCACGGCCGCGTCAAGGCGCTGGCCGAGGCAGCCCGCGAAGCCGGTCTGCAGTTCTAAACGGACACGAGATTCAAAATGGCAAAGATTCAAGCAAGAACGCAGAACGAAGGTCCTGAAGACGGTTTGCGCGAGAAGATGATCGCGATCAACCGCGTCACCAAGGTGGTGAAGGGTGGTCGTATCCTCGGTTTCGCGGCACTGACCGTGGTCGGTGACGGTGAAGGCCGCGTCGGCATGGGCAAGGGCAAGTCGAAGGAAGTGCCTGCTGCCGTGCAGAAGGCAATGGAAGAAGCCCGTCGCAACCTGTTCAAGGCTGCGATCAAGAACGGCACGCTGCACCACCAGGTGCAAGGCCATCATGGTGCCGCCAGGGTCGTGATGTATCCGGCTCCCAAGGGTACCGGCATCATCGCCGGCGGCCCGATGCGCGCCGTGTTCGAAGTCATGGGCATCACCGACATCGTGGCCAAGAGCCATGGTTCGTCGAACCCCTACAACATGGTTCGCGCCACGCTCGACGGGTTGAAGAACTCGACGACGGCCGGCAATGTGGCTGCCAAGCGCGGCCTCACCGTCGAAGAAATCTTCGCCTGAGCGCAAGCTCTCGCAAGGCTGAAGGAAGCATTCAAATGACGCAACAACAAACCCTCAAGGTGCAGCTGGTGAAGAGCCCGATCGGCACCAAGGAATCGCATCGCGCGACCGTGCGTGGCCTCGGCCTGCGCAAGCTCAACAGCGTGAGCGAACTGCAAGACACGCCCGCAGTGCGCGGCATGATCAACAAGATCAGTTATCTGGTCAAAGTTCTGTAAGAGAGACTGATATGGAACTCAATGGCATCAAGCCGGCAGCTGGCGCCAAGCACGCCAAGCGTCGCGTCGGCCGCGGTATCGGCTCCGGCATCGGCAAGACCGCAGGTCGCGGTCACAAGGGTCAGAAGTCGCGTGCGGGCGGTTTCCACAAGGTTGGTTTCGAAGGCGGCCAAATGCCGCTGCAACGTCGCCTGCCCAAGCGTGGTTTCAAGTCGCACCTGCTGAAGTTCAACGCCGAAGTCACGCTGACTGCTCTCGAGCAGCTCGGCCTGGCCGAAGTCGATGTCCTGGCACTGAAGCAAGCTGGCCTCGTGGGCCAGCTCGCCAAGGTCGTCAAGATCATCAAGACCGGTGAACTCACCAAGGCCGTCAAGCTGACGGGCGTGGGTGCGACCGCTGGTGCCAAGGCTGCGATCGAAGCAGCCGGCGGCAGCTTCGCCTGATCACCTTCGGACTGAAAGAAGTTCTTCGTGGCAACTAACGCGGCAACGATCGCAAAAACAGGCAAGTTCGGCGACCTCCGTCGTCGGCTCGTCTTTTTGCTGCTCGCGCTCGTGGTCTACCGGATTGGCGCGCACATTCCTGTGCCGGGTATCAACCCGGACCAGCTGGCAGCGCTCTTCCAGGGCCAGCAGGGCGGCATTCTGAGCCTGTTCAACATGTTCTCGGGCGGGGCGCTCTCGCGCTTCACCGTGTTCGCGTTGGGGATCATGCCGTACATCTCGGCGTCGATCATCATGCAGCTGATGACCTACGTGCTTCCGACCTTCGAGCAATTGAAGAAGGAAGGCGAGGCCGGTCGCCGCAAGATCACGCAGTACACGCGCTATGGCGCGCTCGGCCTGGCTCTGTTCCAGTCGTTCAGCATCGCAGTGGCCCTCGAATCGTCGGCCGGTCTGGTGATCGCCCCCGGTTTCGGCTTCCGCCTGACCGCCATGGTGAGCCTGACCGCTGGTTCGATGTTCCTGATGTGGCTCGGCGAGCAGATCACCGAACGCGGCCTGGGCAACGGCATCTCGATCCTGATCTTTGCAGGTATCGCGGCCGGTCTGCCAGGCGCTATCGGCGGCTTGGCTTCGCTGGTGACGACCGGTGCGATGAATCCCATCGTTGCGCTCTTCATCATCGCTGTCGTGGTGCTGGTCACCTACTTCGTGGTGTTCGTGGAACGCGGTCAGCGCAAGATCCTCGTGAACTATGCGCGGCGCCAGGTTGGCAACAAGGTCTACGGCGGTCAGTCGTCGCACCTGCCCCTGAAGCTGAACATGGCCGGTGTGATTCCTCCGATCTTCGCGTCGTCGATCATTCTGCTGCCGGCAACGGTGGTGGGCTGGTTCAGCACCGGTGAAGGTGGCTTCCGCTGGATCAAGGACATCGCAAGCGCACTGCGCCCGGGTGAGCCGATCTATGTGCTGCTGTATGCCGCTGCGATCGTTTTCTTCTGCTTCTTCTACACGGCACTCGTGTTCAACAGCAAGGAAACGGCCGACAACCTGAAGAAGAGTGGTGCATTCATTCCTGGCATTCGCCCGGGTGACCAGACCGCTCGCTATATCGACAAGATTCTGGTTCGCCTGACGTTGGCCGGCGCGGTGTACATCACCTTCGTCTGCCTGCTGCCCGAGTTCCTGATCCTGAAGTACAACGTGCCGTTCTACTTCGGTGGTACCTCCCTGCTGATCATCGTGGTTGTCACGATGGACTTCATGGCCCAGGTGCAAAACTACATGATGTCCCAGCAGTACGAATCGCTGCTGAAGAAGGCGAACTTCAAGACATCGTAGGGCTGTGTTTCAGTTTTGAGTCCGGGCGGTAGACCGCCACGTTAAACAGTTTTAGGAGAATGAAATGAGAGTTTCGGCTTCGGTCAAAACCATCTGCCGTAATTGCAAGGTCATCCGCCGTAAAGGTGTGGTGCGTGTGATTTGCACCGACCCGCGCCACAAGCAGCGCCAGGGTTGATTGAAGAGTATTAGAGGACGCACATGGCACGTATTGCTGGCATCAACATCCCGCCGCACAAGCACACTGAAATCGGCCTGACCGCCATTTTCGGAATCGGTCGCACCCGCGCCCGTCAAATCTGCGAAGCGAGCGGCATCGAATATTCGAAGAAGATCAAAGATCTGACCGACGGCGATCTCGAGAAGATCCGTGACCAGATCGCTCTGTTCACGATCGAAGGCGATCTGCGTCGCGAGACGACGATGAACATCAAGCGTTTGATGGACATCGGCTGCTATCGCGGCTTCCGTCACCGTCGCGGCCTGCCGATGCGCGGCCAGCGCACGCGCACCAATGCCCGCACCCGCAAGGGTCCGCGCAAGGCTGCGCAGTCCCTGAAGAAATAAGGATAGACAAGCATGGCTAAAGCACCTGCAAACAACGCCGCACAGCGCGTTCGCAAGAAGGTTCGCAAGAACGTTGCGGACGGTATCGCCCACGTGCATGCCTCGTTCAACAACACCATCATCACGATCACCGATCGCCAGGGCAACGCCCTGTCGTGGGCTTCGTCGGGTGGCCAGGGCTTCAAGGGCTCGCGCAAGTCGACCCCGTTCGCTGCGCAGGTCGCTTCCGAAGTGGCCGGCCGTGCTGCTGTCGAACAAGGTATCAAGAACCTCGACGTCGAGATCAAGGGCCCCGGTCCTGGTCGCGAGTCGTCGGTGCGCGCCCTGGCTGCGCTCGGCATCCGGATCAATTCCATTGCCGACGTGACGCCCGTTCCGCACAACGGCTGCCGTCCCCAGAAGCGTCGCCGCATCTGATCGTCAGTCCGCAAGGCGCAGCCAGCTTTCGAGCGGCTGCGCATTTGTTTTTTCACTAAGCCCACCGCCATCGGCACATCCGCCGACGGCTCCCGCAGGCAACTGCGGCAGATGACACCAAGGAAATACCGTGGCACGTTACCTCGGCCCCAAGGCCAAACTTTCCCGCCGTGAAGGCACCGACCTGTTCCTGAAGAGCGCCCGCCGTTCGATCCAGGACAAGGCCAAGTTCGACTCCAAGCCCGGTCAGCACGGCCGCACCTCGGGTCAGCGCACCTCCGACTACGGTCTGCAGCTGCGTGAGAAGCAGAAGGTCAAGCGCATGTACGGCGTGCTCGAGAAGCAGTTCCGCCGCTACTTCGAAGAAGCCGATCGCCGCCGTGGCAACACCGGCGCCAACCTGCTGTTCATCCTTGAGTCGCGCCTGGACAACGTGGTCTACCGCATGGGCTTCGGCTCGACGCGCGCCGAAGCACGCCAGCTCGTGTCGCACAAGGCGATCACCGTGAACGGCCAGTCGGTCAACATCCCGTCGTACCTGGTCAAGACCGGTGACGTGATCGCCGTGCGCGAAAAGTCGAAGAAGCAGAACCGCATTGTCGAAGCGCTGCAACTCGCCCAACAAGTCGGCATGCCGGCGTGGGTCGATGTGAACGCCGACAAGGCCGAAGGTACCTTCAAGAAGGTCCCGGATCGCGACGAATTCGCAGCCGACATCAACGAATCGCTGATCGTCGAACTGTATTCGCGTTGATTTTCTCTACCCGCCTGCGCGTCTGCGCGCCGGCGGGAGATTGATATTGTTGTTCACGTTCCTGCTCCGCACTCTGTTGCGGATCAGGCGCTTCACCAGCCTTACCGGTGTAACGAGCCGGGGGTATTGAGAGGAAGTCTGCATGCAAACCACCCTGCTGAAACCCAAGACCATTCAGGTCGAGCAACTTGCCCCCAACAAGGCCAAGGTCACGCTCGAGCCTTTCGAGCGCGGCTACGGCCACACGCTCGGCAACGCGCTGCGTCGCGTTCTGCTGTCGTCCATGGTCGGCTACTCGGCCACCGAAGTCACGATCGCTGGCGTTCTGCATGAGTACTCGTCGATCGACGGCGTGCAGGAAGATGTCGTCAACATCCTGCTGAATCTCAAGGGCGTGGTGTTCAAGCTCCACAACCGCGACGAAGTCACGCTGAGCCTGCGCAAGGACGGCGAAGGCCCGGTCCTCGCTTCGGACATCCAGACCCCGCACGACGTCGAGATCATCAATCCTGACCACGTGATCGCGCACCTGTCGCAAGGCGGCAAGCTCGACATGCAGATCAAGGTCGAAAAGGGTCGCGGCTACGTGCCCGGCACGATGCGTCGCTACGCCGACGAGCCGACCAAGTCGATCGGCCGTATCGTTCTGGACGCATCGTTCTCGCCCGTCAAGCGCGTGAGCTACACGGTCGAAAGCGCCCGTGTCGAACAGCGTACCGACCTGGACAAGCTGCTGGTCGAGATCGAGACCAACGGTGCGATCAGCGCCGAAGATGCCGTTCGCGCATCGGCTAAAATTCTGGTTGAACAGCTCGCCGTGTTTGCGCAGCTCGAAGGCGGCGAACTCGCTGCATTCGATGCACCCGCACCGCGCAGCGCCCAGCAATTCGATCCGATCCTGCTGCGCCCTGTCGACGAACTCGAACTGACGGTGCGTTCGGCCAACTGCCTGAAGGCCGAAAACATCTACTACATCGGTGACCTGATCCAGCGCACCGAAAACGAGCTGCTCAAGACCCCGAATCTGGGTCGCAAGTCGCTCAACGAAATCAAGGAAGTCCTCGCTTCGCGCGGCCTCACCCTTGGTATGAAGCTTGAAAGCTGGCCGCCGGCCGGTCTCGACAAGCGTTGATTTTTGTTTGAATTGAGCCCCTGAGGGCTCGTGCCCGGGCAGTACCTGATACGGCTGCCTGTTTAATAAAGTAAAGGAAAAGCACCATGCGTCACGGACACGGACTTCGCAAACTCAACCGCACCAGCTCGCACCGCCTTGCGATGCTGCAGAACATGATGAATTCGCTCATCGAGCACGAAGTCATCAAGACCACGGTCCCCAAGGCCAAGGAACTGCGCCGCGTCATCGAGCCGATGATCACGCTCGCCAAGAAGCCCACGCTTGCCAACAAGCGCCTGGCCTTCGACCGCCTGCGCAGCCGCGACAGCGTCGTCAAGCTCTTCGGCGAACTCGGCCCGCGTTTCGCAGCGCGTCCGGGCGGCTACACCCGCATCCTGAAGATGGGTTTCCGCGTGGGCGACAACGCCCCGATGGCGCTCGTCGAACTGGTCGACCGTGCTGAAATTAAAGATGCAGGCGCTGAGCAAAACGCTGCTGAATAAGCTATAATTTATACTTGCCGCGCGATGGAGCAGCCTGGTAGCTCGTTGGGCTCATAACCCAAAGGTCGCAAGTTCAAATCTTGCTCGCGCAACCAATTTAAAAGGCCCTTTGAGAAATCAAAGGGCCTTTTTCTTTGCCCAAATTTCTTTGGAAATTCCTGGTTAAAGTCCGGCGCAAAAGAAAGCCCTCGCGAAGAGGGCTTTTCTGTTTCTGGACCGGCCCCGCAAAGAGGCCGGTTTCGAGAACGTGCGCAGTGAAGGCGCCTGAGGGACTGCGCTGACGCACAGCCCAGGACCAGGATCAGTCCGGAATGACCGCCGTGACCTCGATCTCCACCTTCGCGCGGTGCTCCACCAGCGCCGCCACCTGCACGCAGGTCATGGCCGGGAAGTTGCGGCCCAGCGCGTCGCGGTAGACCGGGCCGAGCTCGGCCAAGCGTCGGCTGTACTCGTCGCGATCCGTCACGTACCAGGTCATGCGCACCATGTGCTCGGGGCCGGCGCCGGCTTCGCGCAGCACCTCGGCGATGTTGCGCAGCGCCTGGCCGCACTGGTCGATGAAGTCGTCGGATTCGAACTGCTGCTGGGCATTCCAGCCGATCTGGCCGCCAACGAACACTTGCGTGCCGCGCGCGGCGATGCCGTTTGCATAGCCCTTCGGGGGCAACCAGCCGGGAGGCTGAATCAGTTTGTTCGTCATGATGATGGTGTCTCGCTGTTGAGTTGTCTCAATTTGAAGCGCTGGAGTTTGCCGGTTTCGGTGCGCGGCAGCGCCGTCACGAACTCGATCTCCCGCGGGTACTTGAAGGGGGCGATGGTGGCTTTCACGTGGTCCTGGAGCGCCTTCGCCATCGCTGCGTCGCCGGTGTTGCCGGGCTTGAGCACGCAGAAGGCTTTCACGATCATGCCGCGGTCGGCGTCGGGCTTGCCGATCACGCCGCACTCGGCCACGGCCGGGTGCTTGAGCAGCGCATCTTCCACTTCCGGGCCGCCGACGTTGTAGCCGGCGGTGATGATCATGTCGTCCGCACGCGCCTGATAGAAGAAGTAGCCGTCGTCATCCTGCACGAACGAGTCGCCGGGGTAGTTCCAGCCGTTCTTCACGTAGTCGGCCTGGCGCGGATCGTCGAGGTAGCGACAGCCGACCGGCCCTTGCAATGCCAGCTTGCCGACCGTGCCGCGCGGCACTTCGTTGCCCTGGTCGTCGACCACTTTGGCCGTGAACCCCGGCACCGCCTTGCCGACGGCGCCGCGGCGCACGTCGTCACCGGCGGCCGAGATGTAGATGTGGAACACCTCGGTGCCGCCGATGCCGTCGAGCATCTCGATGCCGGTGGTGTCTTTCCAGAGTTGGCGCGTGGCGTCGGGAAGCGCCTCGCCTGCGCTCACGCAGATGCGCAGGCTCGGCGCCCCGTGCTGCCGGACGAAGGGCGCCATCTGGCGATAGAAGGTGGGCGCGGTGTAGCAGATGGTCGCGCCGACCTCGTTGATGAGCTTCACGAGCGCTTCGGGTGAGAAAGAGCCCTCGGGAAAATACACCGACGCACCGGCCCACATCGGGAAGACCAGCAAGCCGCCGAGCCCGAAGGTGAAGGCCAGCGGCGGCGTGCCGACGACGATGTCGTCGCTGCGCGCACGCAGCACGTGGCGCGGCCAGGTCTGGCACATGGCGACCACGTCGCGGTGCGTGGTGACGGGCGCCTTGGGCTTGCCCGTGGTGCCCGAGGTGAAGGCGAGCAGCGCGATGTCGTCGGCCGCCGTGGGGCAGGCGAGGAACACGCCGCTCTTGCCGGCCGCGCGTGCCGACAATGAATCCGGGGCATCAGGCTGGTTGAACGCAATCACCGTCGTGAGCACAGGGTGCACCTGCTGCGCGGCCACCAGCTCCTCGAGCAGGCGGCCTTCGCACAGCGCGGCCACGGGCTGCGCTTTCTCGATGATCTCGCCGAGCTCCTTGGCGCGCAGCAGCGGCATCGTCGCCACCGCGATCAGCCCGGCCTTGACCACGGCCAGCCACGACAGCGCCATCCACACCGAGTTGCCGCCGCGCAGCAGCACGCGGTTGCCGGGCACCAGCCCGAGATCCTCGACCAGCACCTGGGCGATGCGGTTCACCTCGACGCCCGCCTGGGCGTAGGTGAGCACGCCAGCGGGCGAGCGCAGCATCGGCTTGTCGCCGAAGCCCTTGGCGACCGCCTTGTCCAGCAGCTCCTCGACCAGGTTCAGCTGGTCGGGAAACTGCAGCTCGGGCAGGTCGTAGCGAAAGACCGGCAGCTGCGCGGCAGGCGGCAGGCGGTCATGAACGAAGCGATCGACTTGGGCAGACACGATTTCACCCCCGCAGAACGGATTTGCCGATGATCAGCTGCTGGACTTCCGTCGCGCCTTCGTAAATGCGCAGCGAACGGATGTCCCGGTACAGGCTTTCGATCTTGGTGCCGACCTTCACGCCGAGGCCGCCATGCATCTGCAACGCCATGTCGATCACGCGGCTCGCGTTCTCGGTGGCGCACATCTTGGCCATGGCCGCAGCCGCCGACACGTCGCCGACCGCCGGCGCGCCACGGCGCTCGGCGTCGTCGCGCATCCACGCGGCGCGGTAGGTCAGCAGCGCGGCGCTGTCGATCAGCGCGGCCATCTCGCCGAGCTTGGCCTGCGTGAGCTGGAAGTCGGCCAGCGTCTGGCCGAACATGCGGCGGCCCTTGGCATGCGCGATGGCTTCGGCGAGCGCGCGGCGCCCCATGCCGAACGCGGCCGCAGCCACCGACGCGCGGAAGATGTCGAGCGTGCGCATCGCGAGCTTGAAGCCGCCGTTCAGTGTGCCCAGCTGCGCCGTGCGCGGCACGATGCAGTTGTCGAAGCGCAAGGTGGCCAGTGGGTGCGGCGCCATCACGTCGATGTGGGCCGAGGTGTCGAGCCCCGGTGTCGTGGCGTCGACGATGAACACCGTGATGCCGCGCGTGCCGGCCGTGGGGTCGGTCTTCGCGAACACGCAGTAGAAGTCGGCGATGCCGCCGTTGCTGATCCAGGTCTTCTCGCCGTTCAGGCGCCAGCCGTCGGCGGTGGGCTCGGCGCGCATCGCCATCGCTGCCACGTCGGAGCCGGCCTCGGGTTCGCTGAGCGCGAAGGCCGCGATCTTCTGGCCCTGGCCCACGGCCGTGAGGTACTGCGACTGCTGCTCGGGCGTGCCGTCCAGCGTGATCGCGCCGCTGCCCAGGCCCTGCATCGCGAACGCGAAGTCGGCCAGTGGCGAGTGGTAGCCGAGCGTTTCGCGCAGCAGCACGAGCGCGCGCGAATCGAGGCGTTCGAGCGCGCCGCCGGCACTGCCGGGCACCGCGTAGCGCAGCCAGCCGGCGTCGCCGAGGCGGCGCACCCATTCGCGGCAGGCGGCGCGGTCGTCGCGCTCATCGATCTCCTGGGCGGCGCACCAGGGCAGCAGGTCGTTGGCGAGCGCGCGGTGCGCGTCGTCAAAGAACGGCAGCGCGAGGTGCGCGGTCGAAGGTGGGGCGGGGATCTTGGTCATCATGATGCGTGTCAGTCTCCGCCGAACACCGGCTTGCGCTTGGCCGCGAAGGCCTCGTAGGCGCGCTTGAAGTCTTCGGTCTGCATGCAGATCGCCTGCGCCTGCGCTTCGGCCTCGATGGCCTGGTCGATGGTCATCGACCACTCTTGCGCGAGCATGGTCTTGGTCATGCCGTGCGCGAAGCTCGGGCCTTCGGCCAGGTCGCGCGCGACCTTGGTGGCGGCGTCGAGCAGCGAAGCGCTGTCGTGCAGTGCGTTGAAGAAGCCCCAGGCCTGGCCTTCGTCGGCGGTCATGGCGCGGCCGGTGAACAGCAGTTCCGAGGCGCGGCCCTGGCCGATCACGCGCGGCAGCAGTGCGCAGGCGCCCATGTCGGCGCCGGCCAGGCCCACGCGGGTGAACAGGAACGCGGTGCGCGTGGCGGGCGTGCCGTAGCGCAGGTCGCAGGCCAGCGCGATCATCGCGCCGGCGCCGGCGCACACGCCGTCGATCGCGCCGACGATGGGCTGCGGGCAGTTGCGAATGGCCTTCACGAGGTCGCCCGTCATGCGCGTGAACTCGAGCAGCTCGGGCATGCGCATGCCGGTCAGCGGGCCGATGATTTCATGCACGTCGCCGCCGGAGCAGAAATTGCCGCCGGCGCCGGTGATGACGATCACCTTCACGTCGGTCGCGTAGGTCAGCGCGCGGAACAGGTCGCGCAGCTCGGCGTACGAGTCGAAGGTCAGCGGGTTCTTGCGCTCGGGGCGGTTCAGCGTGATGGTGCCGACGCCAGCCTCGAAACGCCAGGCAAAGTGCTCGGCCTTGTAGTCGGCCTTGGGTTCGAATTGCGCGCGCATGGGATTGCTTGCGCCGATGTAGTGCTTCATGCGGTCTCCGCCAATTGGCTGCTGTGTGAATGTTGCTTGACCTTGC
Source organism: Variovorax sp. RO1 (assembly GCF_002849325.1). NCBI lineage: Bacteria > Pseudomonadati > Pseudomonadota > Betaproteobacteria > Burkholderiales > Comamonadaceae > Variovorax > Variovorax sp. RO1. The sequence continues at coordinate 163,187 of NZ_PKMT01000003.1, read as the reverse complement.
CGAGCAGCTTGTGAAGCTGCGCGATCTCCTTGGGGTTGAGGCTTGAAAAAGCCTCGACGATCCAGTCTTCGTGCTGTTGCGCCATCTCGTTGAAGAGCTTGCGTCCGCGCGGCGTGAGGCGCACGCGCCAGGCGCGGCGGTCGCCTTCGACGTTGATGCGCTCCACCAGCCCTTCGGTCACGAGCTGGTCGGTGATGCCGGTGACGTTGCCGCCCGTGACCATCATGCGGCGAGAGAGCTCGTTCATCTTCAGGCCGTCGGGCGAGCGCTCGAGTTGCGACATGAGATCGAAGCGCGGCAGCGTGGTGGCGAACTGCGCACGCAGCCCGTTGCGCACCTGCTTTTCCACCAGCTGCGTGCAGGTGAGCATGCGCAGCCAGAGGCGCAGCGCCTCGGGGTGCTCGCTGTGGGCGCGTGCTTCGAGGTCCATGTCAGTGGGTCTCTTCAGTGTCGGCCGCGCGGCCTGCGGCAGCGGTGGCCGCGGCGATCTGCTGCTGCTTGGCGATCTCGCGGTACATCTGGTCGCGGCCGCTCAGGTACTGCTTGGGCCAGTCGACGTCGCGACTTTGCAGCTTGGCGGCTTCGTGCAGCGTCCATGCGGGGTCGGCCAGGTGCGGGCGCGCCACGGCGCACAGGTCGGCGCGGCCGGCCGCGATGATGCTGTTGGCCTGGTCGGCGTCGGTGATGGCGCCCACCGCGATGGTCGAGATGCCGACCTCGTTGCGGATGCGGTCGGCGAACGGCGTCTGGTACATGCGGCCGTACACGGGCTTGGCGTCGCGCGTGGTCTGGCCCGACGACACGTCGATGAAGTCGGCGCCGGCCTCCTTGAAGAGGCGCGCAACCACCACGGCGTCGGCATCGGTGTTGCCGCCGGGCGCCCAGTCGTGCGCCGAGATGCGCACGCTCATGGGTTGGTCGGCCGGCCACACGGCGCGCATCGCGCGGAACACTTCGAGCGGGTAGCGGCAGCGTGCTTCGATGTCGCCGCCGTACTCGTCGGTGCGCTGGTTGGTGAGCGGGCTGATGAAGGCCGACAGCAGGTAGCCGTGCGCGCAGTGCAGCTCGAGCCAGTCGAAGCCGCATTCGACCGCGCGGCGCGTCGAGTCGACGAACTGGTCGCGCAGCGTGTCCATCTCGGCGCGCGTGATCGCGGCCGGCAGCTGGTTCTGTTCGCCGTAGGGCAGGGCGCTCGCGCCGAGCACCGGCCAGTTGCCGCTTTCGAGCGGCTCGTCGGTGCCTTCCCAGCCCACGCGCGTCGAGCCCTTGGGGCCGCTGTGGCCGAGCTGGATCGCGATCTTCGCGCTCGACTGCGTGTGCACGAAGTCGACGATGCGCTTGAACGCGGCCTGCTGCGTGTCGTTGTACAGGCCCGTGCAGGCCGGCGTGATGCGGCCTTCGGGCGTCGGGCTCGTCATCTCGACGCAGACCATCGCGGCGCCGCCGAGGGCGCGTGCGCCCAGGTGCACCAGCAGGAAGTCTTGCGGCACGCCATCGACCGCGCTGTAGGTGGCCATCGGCGAGACCACGATGCGGTTCTTCAGCTCGAGGCCGCGCACCTTCAGCGGCATCAGCATTGGCGCCATTGCCTTGCCGCCTGCCAGCCACTGCTCGTAGCCGCCGAGCCATTGCGTGTCGCGCACGCGCAGGTTCTCGTGGCTGATGCGCTGCGAGCGCGTGAGCAGCGAGTAGGCGAACTGCTCGATCTCCATGCCCGTGTAGCGCGGCACGTTCTCGAACCATTCGGTGGAATTGCGCGCGGCGTTCTGGATCTTCAGCACCTCGACGCTGCGGCGTGCTTCATAGCCTTCGAGCACGTGGTCGAGCGTGCCGCCCTGTTCGAATTCGTTGGCCAGGTCGATCGCGTCTTCGAGCGCGAGCTTGGTGCCCGAGCCGATCGAAAAGTGCGCCGTGTGCGCGGCATCGCCCATGAGCACGACGGGCACCGAGCGGCCTTCGACGTCGATGCGGTGCGTCCAGCGCTCGCACACCACGCGCGGAAAGCGGATCCAGTTGGCCGAGCCGCGCAGGTGCGTGGCGTTGCTGATGAGCGCGTGGCCGCCCAGGTACTTGGCGAACAGCTTCTCGCAGAAGGCGACGGCCTCGGGCTGCTCCATCTGGTCGAGGCCGTGGGCCTTCCACACGGCTTCGGGCGTCTCGACGATGAAGGTCGAGGTCTTGTCGTCGAACTGATAAGCGTGCGCCTGGAACCAGCCGTGCTCGGTCTCCTCGAACGCGAAGGTGAAGGCGTCGAAGGTCTGGTGCGTGCCCAGCCACACGAAGCGGCAGTTGCGCAGATCGACGTCGGGCTTGTACACGTCGGCGTAGCGCTGGCGGATGCGGCTGTTGAGGCCGTCGCTCGCAATGACGAGGTCGGCCTTGTACTGCGCGGCAATCGCCTGGTCGTCGGTGGCGTCGGTTTCGAAAACCAGTTCCACGCCGAGTTCGAGGCAGCGTTCCTGCAGGATGTTCAGCAGGCGCTTGCGGCCGATGCCGCAGAAGCCGTGGCCGCCCGAGCGCACCTGGCGGCCCTTGAAGAAGACCTGGATGTCGTCCCAGTGATGAAACTCGTTGCCGATGAGCGCGGCGGTCGGGCCGTCGGCCGCACGCAGGTTGCCCAGCGTCTGGTCGCTCAGCACCACGCCCCAGCCGAAGGTGTCGAAGGGGCGGTTTCGCTCCACCACCGTGATCTGCAGCGCCGGGTTGCGGGCCTTCATGAGCAGGGCGAAATACAGGCCGGCTGGACCCCCACCGATGCACAGGATGCGCTGGAGGTCCGAGGCGGGCGCGAGGCGGGAGGTGGTCAAGCTGTTCATGGTTGAATAGTTTAGGCATAAACGATCTGTTGTCAACGAGGGGTTCTCTGCAGAGCCCGCCGACCCGCTCCCAGGTGGGATGTCATGCAAATTCTTTGAAAAATCAATACCATGGACGGATGCAACACTTGATACCCAAGATCGAGTCGCAGCTGGCCTCGCTGCCCGTGCCCATTGCACTGGAGTTGCCCGACGGGCGCCGGGTCGCCCAGGCGGGTTCACGCGTGACGCTGGCTTTCAAGGAGTGGTCGGTGCTGGCCAAGCTGGCCGGCCGGCAGGTCGGGGCCGTCGGCGAGGCCTACGTCGAGGGCAAGGTGCAGATCGAGGGCGCCATGCGCGACCTAATCGACGCGACCGTCGGCCTGTTGCCCGGCAACCCCGCCGAGACCGACACCAGTTGGTGGAGCCGCCTGCAGCACCGCGCCAAGTCGCGCGGCTCGCACTCGCTGCGCAAGGACGCCGCGCAGATCGAGTTCCATTACGACGTCTCCGACGATTTCTATGCGCTGTGGCTCGACCCGCGCCGCGTCTATTCATGCGCCTACTTCCGCACGCCCGAACTCACGCTGGCGCAGGCGCAGGAAGCCAAGCTCGACCACATCTGCCGCAAGCTCATGCTGCAGCCCGGCGAGCGCTACCTCGATATCGGCTCAGGCTGGGGCGCACTGCTGCTGTGGGCGGCCGAGCACTACGGCGTGGACGCCACCGGCATCACGCTGTCGAAGAACCAGCACGCGCATGTGCAGCGGCTCATCGAAGAAAAAGGCCTGCAGGGCCGCGTGCGCGTGGAGCTGCGCGACTACCGCGAGCTGCCCGACGACCAGCCCTTCGACAAGATCTCGTCGGTGGGCATGTTCGAGCACGTGGGCGCGGCCAACATGCCGACCTACTTCCACAAGATCCACACCTTGCTCAAGCCGGGCGGGCTGGTGCTCAACCACGGCATCACCTCGGGCGAGCTGAACTACCGCCAGCTCGGCGCGGGCATGGGCGACTTCATCGAGAAGTACATCTTCCCCGGTGGCGAGTTGCTGCACGTGACGCACGTGCTGCGCGAGACCGCGGCGGCCGGGCTGGAGATGGTCGACACCGAGAGCCTGCGCCCGCACTACGCGCGCACGCTGTGGGCCTGGTCCGACGCGCTCGAGGCGCAGCTCGATGCCGCGCGCGAAGTGTTGGGCCGCAGCGGCGGGCGCCAGGGCGAGAACGCCGAGCGCATTCTTCGCGCCTATCGCCTGTACCTCGCGGGCTCGGCCATGAGTTTCGAGCAGGGATGGATCTCCTTGCATCAGATGCTGTCGACAAAGCCTGACGGCAATGTAGGGCGCGCAGGCGTCTTGCGCGGCGCGCAATCGGTGTACCCTTTTGCCCGTGACTACATCTACAAATAAGTGAGGACCCCAACACCATGCTCTACCGCTTCAAATCCCGGGCCGCTCCTGACTTCGTGATGCTCGAGGTGCATGCGCGCCAACTGCTCGACATCGTCGGCAAATCGGCCACGCCGCAGGGCATCATCACGGTCGAGCAGATTCCGTCCGCCATCGCTGCCCTCGAGGCTGCACTGGCCCGCGAAAGCACCAAGCCCGCTGTGCACAACCACGACGACCATGCCGTGGAAGGCCACGATGCCGACGCAGAGAAGCAGCATGTCGGCCTGCACCAGCGCGCCGCGCCGCTGCTGCACATGCTCAAGGACTCACAGGCCGACAGCAAGGATGTGACCTGGGGGACCTGAGCCGCTTGATCTGAGCGGCCCTGGCCCGGATGGTCAGTCGACCTTTGCGCCGGAGTCTTTGACGACCTTCGCCCACTTCACATGCTCGCTCGCAATGAGCTTCGTGAAGTCGGCCGGCGAATTGCCGCTCGGGATCGCGCCCTGGGCCAGCATCTTTTCCTTGATCGCCGGCGTGCCCAGCGACTTCGCCACTTCCTGCTGGATGCGGTTCACGATCTCGGGCGACGTGCCGGCCGGCGCCAGCAGCCCGAACCATGAGCTCGCCTCGTAGCCCTTGAGCGCGGGGCCGCCGGCTTCTGCCACTGTCGGCACATCGGGCAGCGCGGGCGAGCGCTGCGAACTGGTCACGGCCAGCGCCGTGAGCTTGCCGCCCTTGATCTGCGCCATCGACGACGGCAGGTTGTCGAACATCACATCGGCGTTGCCGCCCACCATGTCCAGCAGCGCCGGGCCCGATCCCTTGTACGGAATGTGGGCCATGAACGTGCCGGTCATGCTCTTGAAGAGTTCGCCCGCCAGGTGAATCGAGGTGCCGCTGCCGCTCGATGCCATGTTCAGCTTGCCGGGATTCGCCTTCGCGTACTTGATGAAATCCTGCACGTTGCGGATGTTCAGCTTCTTGGCTGTTTCGGCGTTCATCTCCATCACGTTCGGCACCGCGGCCACCAGCGTGACGGGTACGAAGTCCTTGATCGGATCGAAGGGCAGCTTGGGATACAGCGCGCGGTTGATGCCGTGCGTGCCCACGGTGCCCATCAGCAGCGTGTAGCCGTCGTTGGCCGAGCGCGCGACGATCTCGGCGCCCACGTTGCCGCCAGCGCCCGCGCGGTTGTCCACGATGAACTGCTGGCCGAAGGCTTTCGACAGCTCGGGCGCGACCGCGCGCGCCAGGATGTCGGTGGTGCCGCCGGCCGCGAAGGGCACGACGATGCGCACCGGCTTGGTCGGCCAGGTGGCCTGCGCGTGCGCGGCGCCGCCCAGCAGCGCGAGCGTGGCCGCCGCCGTGGCGACGAGCGCGAAGCGGCGGGCAGGAGAAGTGGCGGAAGAAGAAGAGCGAGAGGTAAAAGTCATGCGCGTCTTTGTACAGGGGGCCGCGGCAGGCGTCGCGGGTAAAAACCCCGGCCTGATGGGGCCATCGCCGCTCAGCCCACCTGCATCCGCTGCGCGAACCGCGCCTCTCGAAAACGCGCCAGCACGAAGTCGACGAACACCCGCGTCTTGGGCGGCAGCAGCTTCTTGCTCGGGTAGTAGATCCACACGGCGCCCGAATCCTGGTACCACGCGGGCAGCAGCCGCACCAGCGCGCCGCTGCGCAGGCCGCGTTCCACGAAAGGCATCGGCAGCATCGCCACGCCGAGCCCCAGCAGCGCCGCCTGCGCGATCGCCTCGGGGTCGTTGAAGATCGCGCGCGGGCGCTGCGGCAACTCGACCATGGTTTCCTCGCCGCTCGCATGCCGCAGCGTCCAGGGCCGCAGCCGGCCCGTCGGCGAGGAGCGGCGCAGCAGCACGTCGAAGCGCGCCAGGTCGGCCGGATGCGCGGGCAGCGCGCGCCCTGCCAGGTAGACCGGCGACGCCACCGCGACCACGTGGATGCGCGCCAGTTCGCGCGCCACCACGCCGGGCGACAGCGCGATGCCGCCGCCGATGGCCGCGTCGAAGCCCTCGCCGATCAGGTCGACCTGCTGGTTGTCGAAATGCCAGTCGGGCACGATGCCCGGGTAGCGCGCCAGAAAGTCGCCCATGAACGGCAGCACATGCTCGCGCCCGAAGGCCTGGCCCATGCTCACCTTGAGCGTGCCCGACGGCTGGCCGTCGTCCTGCGCGAGGCCGGCCACCGCCTCCTGCAGCGTGGCCAGCGCGCCGCCCACCTGCGCCAGGAAGCGCTCGCCGGCCTCGGTCAGCGTGAGCCGCCGCGTGCTGCGCTGGAACAGCCGCACGCCCAGCCGTGCCTCGAGCCGCGCCACGTTCTTGCTGACCGCGGCGGGCGTCAGCCCCAGACGCCGCGCCGCCGCCGAGAAGCTGCCGCCCTCGGCGCTCTGCACGAAGGATTCGAGGTGATTGAGCGGTTCCATGCCGCGATTCTGGCGCTCATCTTCAACTTTGGGTTGAATCTGATCGGGCCGATTGATGGCTACCGCAAAGGGAATGGAATTCCGACACTGAAGGCCTTCCTCCTCCAACTGATCGGAAAAATCATGGCTTCCACCTCTGTTTCTTCTTCGTCGTCTTCTCCCGTCCTGGCCGGCAAGGTCGCCTTCGTCACCGGCGGCTCGCGCGGCATCGGCGCCGCCATCGTGCGCCGGCTGGCGCGCGACGGCGCGGCCGTGGCCTTCACCTACGTCAGCGCCCAGGCCGAGGCCGAGAAGCTCGCCGGCGAAATCCAGGCCGCCGGCGGCCGCGCGCTGGCCATCCGTGCCGACGCCGGCGACGCCGCCGCGCTGACGGCCGCCATTGCCCAGGGGGCGCGCGCCTTCGAGCGGCTCGACATCCTCGTGAACAACGCCGGCGTGTACCTCGGCGGCGAGCTCGACACCTTCTCGCTCGACGACTTCGACCGCACCATCGACGTCAACGTGCGCGCCACCTTCGTCGCCGTCCAGGCCGCCGCGCGCCACATGGGCGACGGCACGGGTCGCATCGTCAACATCGGCAGCATCAACGCCGAGCGCGTGCTGGACGCGGGCGCCAGCGTCTACGCGATGAGCAAGGCCGCCATCGTCGGCCTCACGCGCGGCCTGGCGCGCGACCTCGGCCCGCGCGGCATCACGGTGAACAACGTGCAGCCCGGCCCCATCGACACCGCCATGAACCCCGCCACCGGCCCGCGTGCCGCCTCGATGCACGACGTGATGGTGCTGCCGCGCCACGGCCGCGCCGAAGAAATCGCCGGGATGGTCGCCTACCTCGTGGGCCCGGACGGCGGCTTCGTCACCGGCGCCAACCTGAGCGTGGACGGCGGCTACACGGTCTGATCGGCAGCGATGTGGTCGGGTGCGCGTTCGACGGCGCGGATCAGCGTGTCGAGCGTGTCGCTCAGCCGGGCCAGCTCGCCCGCATCGACGCCCGCGAACAGCTCGACCTCGCGCTGCCGGCCCAGCGCGCCGACCGTCGCGTGCAGCGCCTTGCCGGCGGCCGTGAGGTAGAGCCGGCTGCAGCGCTGGTCGGTCGGGTCGCCGCGGCGCTGCACGCGCTTGTGGCGCTTCAGGCCCGCCAGCGCGCGGCTCACGGCCATCTTGTCCAGGCCGGTGAGGTCGGCCACCTGCGCGCCCGTGAGCCCCGGCTGCGTGGCGAGCACGGCCAGCGTGCGCCACTCGTTCAGCGTGAGCTGGTGCTCGCGCCCCACGCGCTCATGGAACGGCCGCGCCGTGAGATTGACCACCCGCACCAGCTTGAAGAAGAGCGGGTCCATGGCCGTTCGTGTTCTGGTTCTGGCGTGTCAGCCGGCCAGCTTCTTCGCCGCCGCCACGATCGCGTCCACGCCGACGCGCGACTGCGCCTCCAGCACCGGCGCATAGCCGACCGGAATGCGCGGCGCGCCCAGCCGCGCGACGCGGCAGCCCGTGGCCTCGGCCGCGCTCGCGGCGATCTCGGCGCCGAAGCCCGCGGCCTGCACCGCCTCGTGCACCACCAGCAACCGCCCCGTGCGCGCGCACGACGACAGCACCGTTTCGCGGTCCCACGGCCAGAGCGTGCGCAGGTCGATCAGGTCGACCGCGATGCCCTCGGCCGCCAGCGCGTCGCAGGCGGCGGCGCAAGGCTGCATCTGCTTGCTCCAGCTCACGAGCGTGAGCGCATTGCCCTCGCGCACGCGCGCCGCCTGGCCCAGCGGAACGGCCAGCGTGTCGTCCACTTCGCCGCGCAGGCCCCACAGCGTCTTGTGCTCGATGTAGACCACCGGGTCGCCGCACTGCAGCGCCGCGCGCAGCAGGCCGTGGTTGTCCTGCGGCGTCGACGGGCTCACCACCACCACGCCCGGCAGGTGTGCGAACCAGGCCTCGAGCGACTGCGAATGCTGCGCCGCCGACGCGTCCCAGATGCCGCCCGGCATGCGCGCCACCAGCGGCACGCGGCCCTGGCCGCCAAACATGAAGCGGTTCTTCGCGGCCTGGTTCACCAGCTCGTCCATGCCGCACAGCGCGAAGTCGACCACGCGCATCTCGACCACCGGGCGCAGGCCCGCGAGCGCCATGCCCACGCCGGCGCCCATGATCGCGGCCTCGCTGATCGGCGTGTCGATCACGCGCTCGGCGCCGTACTGCTGCTGCAGTCCCTTGTACTGGCCGAAGATGCCCCCACGGCCCACGTCCTCGCCGAGCACGACCACGCGCGGGTCGGCGTCCATCTCCTGCTGCAGCGCGCGCACGGCGGCTTCGGAATAGCTCAGCGTTGTCGTCACAGCCATTGGCCTGCTCCCGTGGTCTGCACGTCGGTGAAGGCGGCGCTCGCCTCGGGCCAGGGCGCCGCGTCGGCCACGGCGAGGGCCGTGTCCACCTCGTCGCGCGCGGCGTTCTCGATGGTGTCCAGCGTCGCGGCGGCCACGCCGGTGTCGAGCAGGTGGCCGCGGGCGCGCGCGATCGGGTCGGTCTCCAGCGCGGCCGCCAGCTCGGCCGGGTCGCGATACGCCGCGAGGTCGACCGACACATGGCCCTTCACGCGGTAGGTGAGCGCGTGCAGCAGGCGCGGCCCCGCGCCGCTGCGCACCTCGGCCACCAGCCGCGCGGCGGCTTCGTGCACCGCGAACACGTCGTTGCCGTCGACCTGCGTCGCTGCGATGTCCATCGACGCGGCGCGCGCCGAGGCGCCATCACCGGCCGTCATCGGGCCGCTCGCGGTGGTCGCGCTCCAGCGGTTGTCCTCGCAGACGAAGAGCACGGGCAGGTCGTACACGCGCGCCCAGTTGAGCGCTTCGAGGAACGGCCCACGGTTGATCGCGCCGTCGCCGAAGAAGCAGACCGTGATGTCGTCGCCTTGTTTCAACAGCTTCTGCGCATGTGCCGCGCCGACCGCGATCGGCAGGCCCGCCGCGACCACGCCGTTGGCGCCCAGCATGCCGACCGAGAAGTCCGCGATGTGCATCGAGCCGCCCTTGCCGCCGTTGAAGCCCGTGGCCTTGCCGAACAGCTCGCACATCATCCGCGTGAGGTCCGCGCCCTTGGCCAGTGTGTGGCCGTGGCCGCGGTGCGTGGAGGTGAGGTAGTCGCTCGTGCGCAGGTGGGCGCACACGCCCGCCGGCACGGCCTCCTGCCCGGTCGAGAGGTGCAGCGGCCCGCGCACCTTGGCGGCCCCGCCCGCCTGCTGGCCGTAGGCGCTGACCCCGCCCTGGCTGGCGGTCTCGGCGGCGTTTTCGAAGGCGCGGATGCGCACCATGACGCGATACAGCGCCTCGCCGGCGCGGGGGGGAAGCTTCGATTCCATGTGGTCTCCGGCGCTTGTGGGGACTGCGCTTGGAGAAAAATCGTATCAAACGTGACGGAATCAGGTATCGGGCTTACCCGCCGCTCCCCGGGCGACTCTCCTTAAGGCTTCTTGACCAGGTTGCAGCGAGATTCCGCCAGCGGCTGGAACGCCTGGTCGCCGGGCACCACGGCCTTCACGTTGTAGAAGTCCCAGGGCTCCTTCGACTCCGACGGTTTCTTGACCTGCACGAGCAGCATGTCGTGCACCATGCGCCCGTCGTCGCGGATGTGGCCGTTGGCCGCGAACATGTCGTTGATGCGCACCGACTTCATCTGCTTCATGACCGCGTCCGCGTCGTCGGTGCCGATGCTCTGCACGGCCTTCAGGTAGTTGGTCACCGCCGAGTAGGTGCCGGCGTGGATGAGGTTGGGCATCTTCTTCTGCTTCTCGAAGAAGCGCCGGCTCCACTCGCGCGTCTGCGCGTTGAGGTTCCAGTAGAAGGCCTCGGTCAGCACCATGCCCTGGGCCGTTGCCAGCCCCATGGCCTGGACGTCGTTGAGCGTGCCGCTCAGCGGCACGATGGTCTGCGTCTTGCCGAGGCCGAACTCGCGTGCGGCCTTCACGGCGCCGATCAGGTCGCCGCCCGCGTTGGCGATGGCCACGCCCTTGGCCTTCGACGACTGCGCCTGCAGCACGAAGGACGAGAAGTCCGACGCGCTCAACGGATGGCGTGCGCTGCCGATCACCCTGCCTCCCGCCGCGGTGATGGCGCCTGCGGCTTCCTGCTCGATGGAGTGGCCGAGCGCGTAGTCCACGGTGATGAAGTACCAGCTGTCGGTGCCCGACTTCGTCAGCGCCGCCACGGTGGGGCGCGACGTGGCATAGGCGTCCCACGTGTAGCTCACCGTGTAGGGCGAGCATTCCTCGTTGGTCAGGCGCATCGAGCCGGGCCCGGTGGCGAACAGCAGGCGCTTCTTCTCCCGCGCCACGTTCGAGACTGCCAGCGCCACCGCCGAATTGATGGCGTCCACCACGATGTCGACGCGCTGCGTGTCGAACCACTCGCGCGCCTTGTTGGCACCGATGTCGGCCTTGTTCTGGTGGTCGGCCGAGACCATCTCGATGGCGAAGGCCGGCTTGGCGTCGCGCTTGAAGTCGTCGATGGCCATCTGCGTGGCCACCACCGAACCGCGTCCGCCGAGCTCGGAGAAAATGCTGTTCATGTCGGTGAGCACGCCCACCTTCACGACCTGGTCCGAGAGCCCCGGCGCCGCGACGGCCGCGGGCGCGCACAGCGACAGCGCGCACGCGAGTGCGCAAGCGGTCATGCGATGCGACGTGCTCATGCGGCCTCCTTCTGTTCCGACGACGCGCGCAGGCCGCGCGCCCAGCGCCCGGCCTCGGCCAGCGTGCGTTGCGCCTCCGGCAGGAACGGGAACAGCGTGAAGACGTGCACCGAGTCGGGAACGAGGTCCAGGCGCACCTCGACGCCCGCCGTGCGGGCCGCCTCGGCGAAGCGCGTCGTGTCGCTCTCGAGCACCTCGCCCTGGACGGCCGACAGGAACAGGGGCGGCAGGCCGCGCATGTCGCCGAACAGGGGCGACACCAGGGGGTCGGTGGGCTCGTGGCCCTGGAAGTACGACGCTGCGAGCTGCGTGAGTGAATCCCGATGCGCCGCCGGATCGTCACCCGAGTTCTGCCGCACGGTGGGCCCCGACAGCGTCAGGTCGGTGAACGGGCAGACCGCGATCACGCCCGCCGGCTGCGGCAGTCCTGCGCGCGCCAGCCCCAAGGCCAGCGCGAGCGCCAGCCCACCGCCCGAAGACTCGCCACTCAGCACGATGCGCGAGGCCGCCACGCCGCGCGCGAGCAGGCCGCGGTAGGCCTGGAAGGCGTCGTCGATCGCGGCGGGGTAGGGGTGCTCGGGGGCGAGCCGGTAGTCGACCGTGTAGCAGTCGCCGCCCAGGGCCGCCGACAGCCGGCCGGCGTACTCGACCGAGCTCGCGGCCGAGCCCATCACATAGGCGCCCCCGTGGAAATGCAGCACGACGGAGCCGGCAGGCTGCGGCGCGCCGCCGTCCACGCGCAAGGCCGGCACGCCGTTGAGTTCGACCGGCGTGACGCCGAGCGTGGCGGGCGCGGGAAAGTGCGTCGTGAGGAAGCGTTCGTAGGCCTCGCGCTGGCCCCGATGCCCGCGCGCGATGTCCTCCGAGCCGATGGCGCTCTTCCACAGGTCGAAGGCGCGCTGGCTCTCGGGCCGTGCCATGCGCTTGCCTTCGCGCGCCGCGCTCAGGCCCACCACTTCGCCGGCCGGCTGTTGGGCCGCTTCCAGGATGTTGTGGCCCCACGCAAAGGCCCACGAGGTCTCGGCGAGCGGATCGATGCGCGAGAGGCCGCGCCAGCGGCCGTTGCGGTGGCGCACCGACTCCTCGTCGGGCTCGTGCGACTGCTTCACGGCAAAGCGCGCGCCGGCCTGGATGCGCGTGGTGCGCGGCTGGCGGCGGCGTTCGTATTCGAGCAGCGCAGTCTCCACGCCGTTGCCACCATGGCGGTGCAGGCAGGTCGCCAGCACCCAGGCATCCTCGATGGATTGGCAGGCGCCCTGCGCGAGGTACGGCACCATCGCGTGCGCCGCGTCGCCCAGCAGCGTGATGCGTCCCGTGGTCCAGTGCTCGATCGGGTCGCGGTAGTACATGCCCGTGATGAAGCTCGAGTCCACCTGCTCGAGCATGTGCTGCACCGTCGGCTCGCTGCCGCGGAAGGAGTCGAGCATTTCGCCGATGTCGCCGCTCTCGGTCCACGATTCGCGTCGCACCTCGGTGGCGGGCACGGCGGCGAGGATGCTGTACAGGTCCTTGCGGACCCAGTACGACACGACGCTGCGCCGCAGGCCGAACCAGTTGTTGCCCGCCACCGGCAGCGCCAGCCCTTCGAGCCGGGCGGCCGGGATCAGCGCGCGCCACATGAGGATGTTGGCGAACTGCTTTTCCTCGGGGCCGCGCAATGCGGTGCGCACGGCCGAGTGGATGCCGTCGGCGCCGATCACTGCGTCGGCCTCGATGACCTCGCCGGTCTTGAGGACCACGCGGGCCCCCTTGGCGTCTTGCGAGATCGACGCGCATTCGGCGCCCAGGCGCACGGTGTCACGCGGCAGCGCGTTGTAGAGCAAGGAGACGAGGTCGGCGCGGTGCACGTTGTACATGAGCGCGCCGTAGCGCTGCGCCGCCTCCGCGCCCAGCGGCGCGAGGTAGAGCAGGCGGCCCGTGTGCAGGTCGCGGTAGTCGTAGCGCTCGGGCACCGTGGCGACCTGCGCCAGCGCGGGCTCGAGGCCGAGCTCGCGCAGCACCAGCGTGCCGTTGGCCGCGATCTGCACGCCGGCGCCGATCTCGGCCATCTGCGCGGCACGCTCCAGCACAATCGCGTCGATGCCGTGATGCCGCAGCGCCAGCGCTGTCGTCAGGCCGCCAATGCCGCCACCCACAATGAGAATCTTCATTTTGGACACCTGTTTTCCGTATAGTTAACCGAGTTCGGTTAGTTAAGTTAACTCGATAAACTTATGGCCCCATCGGTAAAAACCCTTCGTGCGGACGGCCTCGAGACGCGTGCGCGACTGAAGGAAGAAGCGCAGCGGCTGTTTGCGCTGCGCGGCATCGACGGCGTGTCGGTGCAGGACATCGTGTCGGCCGCCGAGCAGCGCAACAACGCGTCGCTGCGCTATTACTTCGGCACCAAGCTGGAGCTGGCGCGCGAGCTGGTCGTGGACGGCGCGCGCGTCATCGACGAGATACGCCAAGCCATGCTCGACGCGCTCGAACGGGAGGGCAACGTGACCCTGCCCAGCGTGCTGGACGCGCTCACGCTGCCGCTGCTCGAGCTGTCGGAGCGCACGGGACAGGCCACCTACATCCGCCTGATCGCGAACCTGCAGCTCAACAACCGTGCGTTCCTGCGCGAGGCTTTGGAGGACAAATGGAACGCCGGCTACAAGCGCTGCTTCGCGCACCTGGCGCGGCTGCTGCCCGACATGCCCGCACCGATCCTGGAGCAACGCCTGACCCTGGCGGGCAACATCTACGGCAACGCCGTATGGGCGGCCTGGGAGTCTTCGAAAGACAGCGAGGACCCCAGCCGCTTCTGGGAGCGCGGCTACACCATCTCGAACGTGATGGACACGCTGCAAGGCGTGCTCGAAACGCCGCCTTCGGCGCGCACGCTGGCATTAGTGGAGGCGGAGTCGCCCGCGCGCAAGGCGACGGCGAGCGCCACGACCCGGCGCAAAAAGGCCTGACCCGCGCGAGCGCAGGTCAGGCATTGCCACCCCTTCAGGGGCTCCCTTTTGCCTGCGGGCTTCCTGCTCTCTTCTCTATTTATTCTTCTTATTTAAGTTAGTAGTAGTAGATAAGGGTAAACCCGCCCTGTGGACAGGGCGCTTTTTCCCTTGTGTGACAACAACTTGTTGCACCCGAGACACTGTGCGCTCCTGTGCTTCCGTGGTGCTATCAAAAAAGGAACAACTTCGGCGCGGGTGGTCCCGCTGTGGATAACAGGGGGCTTGTCCGGAAACTGTCCCCAGAGTTTTCCGTTGCCTGCGGCTCATCGACGTGCCTGCGTTCCGATCGCCGCGCGTGCGCTTTCTTCCGCTCGGGAATTCCCGGGTGCCCATCGCGCGGCGGGAATGGGATAGTTAGTTCGCCACTCAAACTAACTACCCCGGCACGCCAGCACACGCTCGGCAAACCGTTCTGGAGAGACACCGATGCAACTGACAACGAAACACACCCTGGCCGCCATGGCGTTCGGTCTCACGGCCGTGGGCGCGATGGCGCAGACCGTGGTCGGCGTGAGCTGGTCCAACTTCCAGGAAGAGCGCTGGAAGACCGACGAGGCCGCGATCAAGGCGCAGCTTGAAAAGCTCGGCGCGAAGTACATCAGCGCCGATGCGGGCGGTTCGCCCGAGAAGCAGTTGGGCGACATCGAGGGGCTGATGTCGAAGGGCGCGAAGGCGCTCATCGTGCTGGCGATGGACAAGGACGCGATCCTGCCCGCCGTCACCAAGGCCACGCGGCAGAAGGTGCCGGTGGTGGCGTACGACCGTCTCATCGAAGCGCCGGGCGTCTTCTACATCACCTTCGACAACGTCGAGGTCGGGCGCATGGAGGCGCGCGAGGTGCTCAAGGTCAAGCCCAAGGGCAACTACGTGATCATCAAGGGCTCGCCGAGCGACCCGAACGCCGACTTCCTGCGCGCCGGCCAGCAAGAGGTGCTCGAGCCCTCGATCAAGAAGGGCGACATCAAGATCGTCGGCGACGAGTACACCGAAGGCTGGAAGCCCGAGGTCGCGCAGAAGAACATGGAGCAGATCCTCACCAAGAACGGCAACAAGGTCGACGCGGTGGTCGCGGCCAACGACGGCACGGCGGGCGGCGCGGTCGCGGCGCTCACGGCCAAGGGCCTGCGCGGCATTCCGGTGTCGGGCCAGGACGCCGACTTTGCCGCGCTGAACCGCGTGGCGCTGGGCACGCAGACCGCGACCATCTGGAAGGACTCGCGCGAGCTCGGTCGCGAAGCCGCCACGGCCGCGGTGTCGCTCGCAGCGGGCAAGCCGGTCGAGAAGGCTGCGCCTTGGGCCGGCGGCGCCAAGAAGATTTCGCTGTCCTCGCGCCTGCTGACGCCGGTGCCGATCACGCGCGACAACCTCGACGTGATCGTCAAGGCCGGCTGGATCAAGAAGGACGAACTCTGCAAGGGCGTCTCGGGTGCGAACGCGCCCGCGGCCTGCAAGTAACGCCGCAACCCACGACGCGTTCGGCCACTTTCTGACCGGCTGAACGCGCCGCTCCATCTCTTCGCAACACAGCTTCCGACAGACCCGCAAGGGCCTGCCGGTGAGCGGTTGCGCACCTGTAGTCCGTCCTGAGGGGGCTTGAAAAAAATGAGCGATCCAACACCCGGCTGGTGGCGCCGCACCGGCATCGACCTGCGCCTGCTCCTGATGTGCGTGCTGCTGGCCGCGATGGCGGTCGCGTTCAGCGTCATGTCGGGCGGCGTGTTCCTCTCGCCCGAGAACCTCTACAACGTCGCGCAGCAGACGGCCGTGGTCGGCATCGTCTCCACGGTGATGGTGCTGGTCATCGTGGCGCGCCACATCGACCTGTCGGTGGGCTCGGTGATGGGTTTCGTCGGCGTGCTCATCGCGTACCTGCAGTACACCTCGGGCTGGTCGTGGCCCACGGCCTGCCTCGCGGGGCTCGCGGTGGCGCTGCTGGTGTCGATCTACCAGGGCTGGCTCACGGCGGTGCTGGGCGTGCCCTCGTTCGTGGTCACGCTGGGCGGCCTGATGTCGTTTCGCGGCGCGGCCTTCCTGGTGGCCGACGGCAAGACGCAGCCGGTGAACGACGAGTTCTTCCAGCGCCTGGGCGGCGGCTACGACGGCGGCATCGGCGTCACGGCGAGCTGGGTGCTCGCGGGGCTGGTGGCGCTGGTGCTGTTCGGGCGCATGGTGCAAAAGCGCCGCGCGCGCCAGCGCTACGACATGCCGACCGAGGCGCTGTGGCTCGACGTGCTGCTCACGGCCGTGCCGGTGGCGGTGGTGGCCGGCTTTGCGTGGGTGATGAACAGCTACCAGATCTCGTCCAAGAGCGAGCCGCAGGGCATTCCGATTCCGGTGCTGATCTGGGCCGCGGTGGCGATCGTGCTGTCGTTCATCGTGCACCGCACGCGCTTCGGGCGCTACGTGTTCGCGATGGGCGGCAACCCCGACGCGGCGGCGCTGGTGGGCATTCCGGTCAAGCGCGTCACGCTCATGCTGTTCGCGCTGCTGGCGGTGCTGGTCACGGTGGCGGCCATCGTGTCGATCGCGCGGCTGAACGCGGGCACCAACTCGCTGGGCACGGGCATGGAGCTGTACGTGATCGCGGCGGCCGTCATCGGCGGCACCGCGCTCGCGGGCGGCAGCGGCTCGATCTTCGGCTCGGTGCTGGGCGCGCTGATCATGCAGTCGCTCGACAGCGGCATGCTGCTGCTCGACGTGCCCATCGGCAAGCGCATGGTGATCATCGGCCAGGTGCTGATCGTGGCCGTGGTGTTCGACGTGCTGTATCGCCGCAAGTTCGGGGAGAACTGACATGGCCGACATCGACAACACCAAACCCCTGGTCGAGCTGCGCGAGATCCGCAAGGCCTTCGGCGGCGTGAAGGCCGTGGACGGCGTGAGCATCAATCTCTACCCCGGCGAAGTGGTCGCGCTCCTGGGCCACAACGGCGCGGGCAAGTCCACGCTGATGAAGATGCTCGCGGGCGCCTACCCGATCGATTCGGGCGACACGCTCATCGCGGGCGAGAAGGTCCACATCCGCACGCCCGCCGAGGCGCAGGCGCAGGGCATCGAGACCATCTACCAGACGCTCGCGCTGGCCGACAACCTCGATTCGGTGGCCAACCTCTTTCTCGGCCGCGAAAAGATGACGGCCTGGAACACGCTGGACGACCACTTCATGGAAGTGCAGGCGCGCAAGGTGTTCCAGCGCCTGAACAAGAACTTCAGCAACATCCGCATCCCGGTGCGGCGCCTGTCGGGCGGGCAGCGGCAGGTGGTGGCGATCTCGCGCGCGCTGTACTTCAACGCGCGCATCCTCATCATGGACGAGCCCTGCGCCGCGCTCGGCCCCGAAGAGACCGCGATGGTCGGGCGCCTCGTCAAGCAGCTGAAGGACGACGGCGTCGGCATCTTCCTCATCACGCACGACATGCCCGACGTGTTCTCGCTGAGCGACCGGCTCGCGGTGATGAAGAACGGCAAGCTCGTGGGCACCTACCGCACGGCCGACGTCACCGAGGACGAAGTGCTCGGGATGATCATTGCCGGCAAGCGGCCCGAGGGGCGAGAACAAGCGCATCACGCGGCAACTGCAGCCACTGCATCGGCATGAAGACCATCGGCGACCAGCCGCTGTTGAAGCGCATGAACCGCAGCGTGCTGCTGCGGTTGCTGCGCGCGCAGCCGGGCTTGTCGCGCGCGCGGCTCGCGAGCGAAAGCGGGCTCACCAAATCGACTGTGAGTTTGTTGGTGCGCGAGCTGCTCGACGAAGGCTGGCTCAGCGAATCGGGCGCCGCGGTGGCCGACGGGCTCGGCCGGCCTTCCACACCGTTGCAGATCAACGTCGGCGTGCGCGCGCTGATGGGCGTGGAGATCGCCGTCGAAACGCTGCGCCTCGTGTGCGTCTCGCTGCAGGGCGAGGTGCTGCATGCGGAAGCCCAGCCGCTGGACGACGGCGAGCCCGGACGCGTGTGTGCACAGCTCGCCCGCATGGCCGCGGCGGCGCACGCGCACCTCGATCAGCGCGGCCTGCGCCTGTCGAGCATCGGCGTGTGCGTGCCCGGCGCGGTGGACGACTGCACGGGCGTCGTGCGCTTCGCGCCCAACCTCGGCTGGCGCAACGTGAACCTGCTGCCCGCGCTCGAAAAGGCGCTGGCCGCGGCCGGCTTGCCGGGCGTCACCGTGCAGCTGCAGAACGACGCCGATGCGGCCGCGCTCGGCGAGTACGAGTTCGCCGCGGGCGAGGGTGAAGACCCGCTGATCTTCGTCAGCAGCGACGTCGGCGTGGGCGCCGGCGTGGTGCTGAACGACCGCCTCTTCACCGGCGCGCAAGGCATGGCCGGCGAGATCGGCCACACCATCCTGCAGCTCGACGGACCGCTGTGCTCGTGCGGCCGACGCGGCTGCGCCGAGGCCTTCTTCGGTTCACGCGTGCTGGCGCGCGAGGGCGCGGACATGGCGCGCGCCGCCGCCTTCTTCGGCGTGCTGCTGCAGAACCTGTGGGTCACCTTCAACCCGCGCGCGATCGTGCTCGGGGGCAAGGTCTGCGCGGAGCATCCGGCGTTCGTGCAGACCGCGTTCGACGCCGTGAAGGGCTATGCGGAGCGCGCCGGCATGCCCGCGCCCGATCTGCGCACGGCGCGCTATGAAGCGCTCGCGCCCGCGGTGGGGGCGGCGGCACTGGCGCTGCACGACTACCTGCGGCCGCTGCAGCCCGATGCGAAAGCGCGCCGCGCGCGAGCGCTGGCGCGCGCCGGCGCCTGACCCTTCGCTGTCCGTCAGTCCGCTGCGCTGCTGTCGTCGTCGTGCCAGCCGCGCAGCCGCCGGTACAGCGTGCCGCGCGACACGTTGAGCTGCCGCGCCGCCTGCGACACATTGCCGCCGTGCGCCGCGAGCGTGTCTTCGATGAGTTTGCGGCTGTGCTCGCGCAGGGTTTCGGTGGGCGGTGTCTCGCTGACGGGGACAAGCGCCACCGGCTGCTCCGCATGCACTTCGAGCGCCGTGGGTGCATCGACCTGCACATGCGCCATGTCGGGCATCGCCACCGCATGCCGGAAGTCCGCCCCGTCCGCGCCCTTGAGCTGCGCCTGCATCCACACGCCGAGCCCGCTCGCCAGTCGCAGCGGCTGCGCGGCCTCGCGCCGGCCCAGCCGCAGCAGGCTCGCGAGGTCGTGGCCCAGCAGGCACTCCACGTCGCGGTCGTCGGGTGCCTCGGGCAGCCGTCCCAGCAGCCGCGCGCCGGCGTTGTTGAGCCACGCGATGGTGCCGTCGGGTGCGATGCCCGCGAGCGCCTCGAGTGGCGTGCCGAGCAGCGTGGGGCTGGCCTGGAAGCGCAGGATCAGGTGGTCGCGCGACTGCGCCTGCAGCAGCCGGTTCTCGATGATGGTGGCGTGCAGCGCGACCATCGACGCTGCATCGAAACCGAAGCGCCGCGCCTCCACCGTGAGGTCGAGCACGCCGGCGAGCTGGCCGCTCACGTCGCGGATCGGCGCTGCGGCGCACTGCATGTGGCGCAGCACGTCGTAGTAGTGCTCGGCGCCGTCCACGGTGCAGGCCTGCCCGGTGCTGGCCACGATGCCCGGCGCCGTGGTGCCCACGACGCGCTCGGAGATGTTCACGCCCAGGCGCGCGGTCTGGCGCAGCACGGGCTGGTGCGCGCCGGCGGGCTGGCTCGTGACGTGCACCACCACGCCGTCGCGGTCGGTGAGGATCACGCGGCAGTCGGTGCCCGCGAGCATGTGTTCCATCTGCACGAGTTCGTGCCGCGCCACGTCGAGCAGTTCGCGGTTGCGCGCGAGCGTGGTGTGCAGCCGGCTGGGCGTGACCGCGTCGAACGCCACCACGCGCTGCCGGTCGGCGTGGGCGCGGCTGCAGCGCATCCACGACTGGAGCACCGCCTCGCCGACCAGCCCCGAGGGGCGCACGCCTTCTTCGAAGAACTGCTGCCGCGCCAGCGCCACGCGCTGCGCGGGCGTGCTGGCAAAGAGTTGGCGCGGCGCATCCGCCGTGCCGAGTCTGTCGAGCGCCATGGGTTCGCTGCCTCTCTGGATTCAGGGACCGTCTCGAATGTGTTCCGCAATGGAACAAGGCTTGATTGGGGAAATCCCGGGGGTGAAGGCCGGTGCCGTGCGAACGATCCTTGGGGCAGAACGACGAAGGAGACAGACCACGATGAAGACGATCACACAGCCTCTTTCCGGGCGGCGCCTGCTTGCGGGCGCCTTGCTGTGCCTGGGCCTGGCGGCCCCGGCGCTGGCCCAGACGGCAGCCTCCCCGCAGGACCGCGCCGGCGCGGCCGCCAAGCGCGTCGACGCCAACTTCGTGCGCGCCAACGCGGCGAAGAAGACGCCCGACTGGCCCAGCTACGGGCTCGACTACGCCGAGTCGCGCTTCAGCAAGCTCGACCAGGTCAACACGGGCAACGTTAAGCAGCTCGGGCTGGTCTGGTCGTACAACCTCGAATCGACGCGCGGCGTGGAAGCCACGCCGCTGGTGGTCGACGGCATCATGTACGTCACGGCCTCGTGGAGCGTGGTGCATGCGATCGACACGCGCACCGGGCAGAAGATCTGGAGCTTCGATCCGCAGGTCGACCGTTCCAAGGGCTTCCGGGGCTGCTGCGACGTGGTCAACCGCGGCGTGGCGCTGTATGAGGGCCGCGTCTACGTGGCCGCCTACGACGGCCGCCTGATCGCGCTCGACGCCGCCACCGGCCAGAAGGTGTGGGAGAAGAACACCATCGACGGCCAGAAGGGCAGCTACACCATCACCGGCGCGCCGCGCGTGTTCAAGGGCAAGGTCATCATCGGCAACGGCGGCGCCGAATACGGCGTGCGCGGCTACGTCACCGCCTACGACGCAAAAACGGGCGACCAGAAGTGGCGCTGGTTCGTGGTGCCCGGCGACCCGAGCAAGCCTTTCGAAGACGATTCGATGGCGCGCGCCGCCAAGACCTGGGACCCCAGCGGCAAGTACTGGGAAGCCGGCGGCGGCGGCACCGCGTGGGACAGCTTTGCCTACGACCCCGAGCTCAACCTGATGTACGTGGGCACCGGCAACGGCTCGCCCTGGGCGCACAAGAAGCGCAGCCCCAAGGGCGGCGACAACCTCTACCTGAGCTCGGTGGTGGCGCTGAACCCCGACACCGGCAAGTACGTGTGGCACTACCAGGAGACGCCCGGCGACAACTGGGACTACACCTCCACGCAGTCGATGATCCTGGCCGACGTCAAGCTGGACGGCAAGACGCGCAAGGTGCTCATGCATGCGCCGAAGAACGGCTTCTTCTTCGTCATCGACCGCACCAACGGCAAGTTCATCTCGGCGAAGAATTTCGTCGAGGTCAACTGGGCCACGGGCTACGACAAGAACGGCCGGCCCATCGAGGTCGCCGCCGCGCGGCAGAACGAGAAGCCGGGTGACAGCATCCCGGGCCCGTTCGGTGCGCACAACTGGCACCCGATGTCGTTCAACCCGCAGACCGGCCTGGCTTACCTGCCCGCCCAGCACGTGCCGCTGAACCTGATGGACGACAAGGACTGGAAGTTCGACCAGAACGCGCCCGGTCGCCCGCACGCCGCGCTGGGCTGGAACACCGCCATGTTCGCCAACGCCGAGCCGCCCAAGAGCAAGCCCTTCGGCCGCCTCGTGGCCTGGGACCCGGTCACGCAGAAGGAAGCCTGGGGCGTCGACTACGCCTCGCCGTGGAACGGCGGCACGCTGACCACCGCCGGCACGCTGGTGTTCCAGGGCACGGCCGACGGCCGGCTCGTGGCCTACCACGCCAAGACCGGCGAGAAGCTCTGGGAAACGCCCACCGGCACCGGCGTGGTGGCGGCGCCCGCGACCTACATGGTGGACGGCAAGCAGTACGTGTCGGTGGCCGTGGGCTGGGGCGGCGTGTACGGCCTGGCGCAGCGCGCCACCGAGCGGCAGGGGCCGGGCACGGTCTACACCTTCGCGGTCGGCGGCACGGCCAAGATGCCCGCGTTCGTCGAGTACCGCATGGCCAAGCTGGTGCAGGGCGTGAAGTACGACCCCGCCAAGGTCCAGGCAGGCACCATGCTGTACGTGAGCAACTGCGTGTTCTGCCACGGCGTGCCGGGTGTGGACCGCGGCGGCAACATCCCGAACCTGGGCTACCTCGATCCGGCCTACATCGAGAACCTCGACAAGTTCGTGCTCAAGGGCCCGGCCATGTCGCGCGGCATGCCCGACTTCACGGGCAAGCTCTCGGGCGACGACATCGAGAGCATCAAGGCCTTCATCCAGGGCACGGCGGACGCGATCCGGCCGAAGTAGGGCGCAGCGCGCGCAACCAAACAGGAAAGGCGCCATCGGCGCCTTTTCTTTTGGGAGCAGGGCAGGCTGTCAGCCCGCCAGCCGCAGCTCGTGGATCAGCCCCGCCACGTTGCCCACCTGCAGCTTGTCGTAGATCGACTGGATGTGGTTGCGCACCGTGGCCGGCGAGCGATTGAGGATGGCCGCGATGTCCTTGTGCGTGTCGCCGCGCGCCAGCAGCTCGGCGACCGTGTGCTCGCGCGGCGTGAGGCTGTCGGCGCGGCAGCGCGGGCGGCAGCGCAGGAACAGCAGGTGCTGCTCCACGCGGTGCGTGACCACGATCTCGCGGCCGTTGAAGCGCGCGTGGCCCTGCAGGAAGTGCTGCAGCAGCGCATCGGGCAGCGTGCGGCCGTGCCAGGACGGCCACTCGGCCTTCAGCGTGGCCTCGAACAGGCGGTCGGCGTGGTACAGCACGCCGCGCAGGTCGCCGATGGCCGAGCCGCTGGGCGACGCGCCGCCCGCTTCGAGGCGGTCCAGGTGCATCACGCGGTTCATCGCCAGCGCCTGCATCACGTGCGGCGAGAGGCTGGCGAGCAGCTGCCGCTCTTGCTCCGTGCCGTGCGCGTCGGGGTCGGCGCGGAACAGGCTGAGCCAGTGGACGAAGCTCGTCTGCGGGTTGGAATCCGAGGTGATGAAGAAGTTGGCCTGCTCGAAGCGCCGGCCGTAGTCGCGCAGCTCGGCCTGGTCGTCGTGGCAGAACCATGCCTGCGCATTGAAGGCGAGCGTGGCGTTCGACCGCTTCGCCACCTCGCCGGCGGCCGTGTCCATGTGCTTGACCTGCTCGTAGGCCGTGACCATCTCGAGCGGCTGGTTGTGCAGGTGGATCGTGTGGATGTCGATGCCGTGGTCGGTGCGGGTGGCGGTACCCCACATCGACGAATCGAAGGGCAGCACGGGCTTGATGAGGTCGAGCGCCGCGTCCTGGAAGCCATCGATGGGCAGCTCGTGCGAGAGGCGGTACAGCCGCAACAGGAGCTCGCTGAAATCGCGCGGAGCAGGGGCCGGGGAAGTCATGCGCGAAGTCTTCCAGCCGCCTCGCCCCCTGCCCATCCCATGTTCCGGGGACGCGCGCGGGGCTCGGCCGCAGGGTTTCAAGAATGGTGCATTTGCATCATTTGATTTCCAAAAGCGAAAGCTATTGTTTGCAGCGCCCTCGGTTGCTGCCCAGGCCCTTTCCCTTTTCGAGAGATCCACGATGCCTCATCCCACCTCCAGAATCCCCCACGCCCTGTCCCTTGCCACCCTGTTGATCCTCGGCGCCTGCGGCGGCGGAGGGGGGGGCGGAGGCGGCGGTGGCTTTGCATTCCCCGTCGGCACGGGCACCGGCAACGGCGGCACCCCGCCCGCCGCCGAGTCTCCCGGCACGCTGAGCGGCACCGTCGCCACCGGCGCCGCCTTTGTCAACGCCGTGCTCACCGTGTTCGACCAGACCGGCGCCAAGGTCTGCGAAGTGACCGTGCCGGCCGAAGGCACCTACAGCTGCGTGCTGCCCGCGGGCACCAAGGCGCCGCTGGTGATCCAGGCCGTGCGCGACGACCTCACGCTCTACAGCACCACCGCCAGCACCGCCACCGGCACCACCAACGTGACGCCGCTGACCACCGTCGTGGTGGCGCAGCTGGCGCCCAACGGCGACCCCTCGAAGCTCGCCGCCGCGGTGCAGGCCGATGCCGGCGCCGTCACGGCCGGCGCCATCAGCGACAAGGCGGCGCAACTCGTGGCCGCGCTGAAGCCGCTGCTGGACGCGCTCAACCTCAGCATCGACCCGATGAGCGGCGAGTTCCAGGCCAACGGCACGGGACAAGACCGCGTGCTCGACACGCTGAACGTCTCGGTGCGCCCCGACGGCACGGCCGCCAACATCGAGATCACCGTCAAGGCGCAGCCCGCGAGCGAAGAGAGCGCGCCGGTGTCCATCGTCTTCCGCACCGGCGAGAGCAGCATCGCGCCGCTGCCCGCGGTCGATGTCGCGGCCCTCGTGCAGCCGCCCACGCCGGCGATGGTGAAAGACCTGCTCGACCGCCTCAACGCCTGCTATGCGCTGCCGCTGAACGAGCGCGTGGACAGCACCATCGGCTCCGACGGCAACGCCTTCGGCGAGGCCGTCAACGTGGTCGCGCCGGCCTGCCGCACGCTGTTCGTGGGCGACGACCCGGCCAGCTTCGTGACGGCCGGCCTGCACATCGGGCGCGCGTCGAGCGGCCCGCGCCGGCCTTTCGAAAGCCTGTTTCGCTTCGGCCCCACCAACCTGAAGCATGACCGCGGCAACTTCGAATACTTCTACCCGGGCGGCGACGTCGCGCTCACCTACCGCTGGACCGACAGCGTGGGCAACACCGACAACGACGTGTTCAACGCCAAGGTCGTGAATGGCGCGCTCAAGCTCACCGGCAACAGCAACGCCTACCGCGCCGCCGTGCGCCCGCAGCAGGAGCTGAAAGACTTCCTCAAGCACGCGAACCTGAAGTACCACGCCACGGGCTACAACCTGTCGGTGGACAACGTGCTCGACGGTAACGGCGACTCGGTCTTCACGAAGGTGGTGGCCACCTCGTCCGCACTGCCGGGCCGTGAACTGGTCCTCGTGCCGCGGCCCGGGCTGAGCAGCCTGGTGCTCACCACCGACGGCACCGTCAACGGCGCGGTGAACTCCGGGGTGTGGCGCATGGCCGCGCGCTATGTGGACCCGGCACAAGGCGGCAATCCGAGCAGTGTCGAGACCGGCAATCTCTTTGCAGCGCCGCAGTTCGACGACGCGCAGTTGGGCGCCATTCCCGATCAGACGGTCTGGAAGCTCGAGTTCTTCCTGGCGGCCGGCGGGACCAACCCGGTGCAGTACGCACGCACCTTCTCGCGCGCGCCGACCATCGCCGAGGCCGTGCAACTGCCGACCGTGGAAATGACGCCGGCCCTGCGCGCCGAGCTGATGTCGGAAATCGACGGCGTTCCGCGCGGCATCGTGTTCGGCGCGCCGGTTCCGTCCGACCCCAGCGCCAACAACATCGACTTCAGCGCCGAGGGCAACCTCGACGGCTGGTCGGTGCCGAGCGGCGCCTACGCCCCGACCACCTTCCTGGTGGCCGGCCGTGGCCCGAACAACAACCGCTTCACCGACTCGATCACCGTGCGCACCTCCGCGCGCAAGGCCGTCATCTACTGCCAGCCCGTGAACTCGCCGAGCGACAATCACTGCGTGAGCGTGGGCAACAACGCCTACCAGTACGCGCAGGGCGCGTCGGTCAGCAGCTTCATCTTCTCGGCACGCACCGCGCGCCAGGTCGATGTGCGCAAGAACTTCGAGGCGTGGACCTACTCGCCTCCCTGATTCTTCCTGCTGTCACCACCGCATGAAAAAAGCCGCCGACCCGAAAGGGCCGGCGGCTTTTTCTATGGGAGATCGAAAGGATCAGTCTGCGTACACGCCGGCTGCCTTGATGATCGGGCCCCACTTGGCGATTTCAGCCGAGACGAACTTCTTGTGCTCGGCGGGCTCGACGCGCTTGTCGGTGGTGATCACGGCGCCCAGGCCTTCCTGGCGCTTGATGAAGGCCGGGTCCTTCATGGCGGCCTTGATGGCCTCGTTGACCTTCTTCAGCACCGGTGCGGGCGTGCCCTTGGGGGCGTACACGCCGTGCCAGATCGACACTTCAAAACCCTTCAGGCCCGACTCGTCGAGCGTGGGCAGGTCTTTCAGCGCCGGCGTCGTCAGGCGCTTGCTGGTGGTCACGGCGTAGGCCTTGACCTTCTTGGCCTCGATCTGCGACGTGGTGTTGGTGGTCTGGTCGCACAGCAGGTCGATCTGGCCGCCCAGCAGGTCGGCGATGGCCGGCGCGGTGCCCTTGTACGGCACGGGCGTCATTTCGATCTTCAGCGCGCTCTGGAACAGCAGGCCGCACAGGTGCGAGGCGGCGCCCAGGCCGGCGTTGCCCAGGTTGATCTTGCCCTTGTTGGCAGCGATCCAGGTCGTCAGTTCCTTGTAGTTGTTGGCGGGCAGGCCGGGCTTGCCGATGAGCGTCATCGGCACTTCATTGACCATGCCGAGGTATTCGAAGTCGTTCTCGACGTTGAACGGCAGCTTGCGGTACAGCGCCGGCATCGTCGACATGCCGATGTGGTTCAGCAGCAGCGTGTAGCCGTCGGGGTTGGCGCGGGCCACCTTGGCGGTGCCGATGGAGCTGCCGGCGCCGGCGGTGTTGTCCACGATGATCGTGGTGCCCAGCGTCTTCTGCAGCGATTCGGCCAGGTCGCGGGCCACGCGGTCGGTCGGGCCGCCGGCCGAGAAGGGCACCACCAGCGTCACGGGCTTGCCTGCGGGGAAATCCTGGGCGTGTGCGCCGACGGCGGCCGCGGCAATCGCCGCAAGGGCAAACAGTTTCTTCATGATGTCTCCGACGGAATTTTGAATGGAAAGGGTCGCGATCTTATCGGCTGACCGGGGGCTGACCCATACCGAATAGCCCTTAGGAATGTCACCGTTTTCGCCCCATGCTGGGGCATGATCACGCCCGTCCCGCGCACCCGCGCCGGGGTGACCACAACCACAAACAGGCCAGCCCGACGGGCGGCATCGAGGAGAAGAAACCAATGGATCCCTGGGTCTATCCGCGCGAGCGCTGGCTCGGCAAACTCACGCTCGTTCTGGGCCTGCTGGCCTGGGCGCTGATCGTCGTCGGCACGCTGGGCATCGCGCTGCTGTACGTGCTGCTGGGCTTCATCGGCTACGTGTTCGCGCAATCGGCGGTCATCGCCTGGATCAAGGGCACGGGCGTGAAGCTGTCGCCCCAGCAGCTGCCCGAGCTGCACGCGCGCTTTGTCGACTGCTGCACCCGCCTGGGCATCGCGCAGCCGCCCGAGGCCTACCTGCTGCACGGCGACGGCATGTTCAATGCCTTTGCCACGCGCTTTTTCGGCCGCAACTTCGTGGTGCTGCTGTCCGACGTGGTCGACGCCATGGAGGCGCAGCCCGACGGCATCCACTTCTACATGGGCCACGAGCTGGGCCACATCCGCCGCGGCCACCTCACGGGCCACATCTGGCGCGCGCCCGTGCTCTGGCTGCCGCTGCTGGGCGCGGCCTACGCGCGCGCCAAGGAATACACCTGCGACCTGCACGGCGCCGCCTGCTGCCGCGAGGTCGACTCCGCCCCGCGCGCGCTGGTGGCGCTGGCCGCCGGCGCGCAGCAATGGCGCAACGTGAACCTGCAGCGCTACGCCGCCCAGTCGACCGGCAACCGCGGCTTCTGGGGCTCGTTCCATGAACTCATCGGCGGCTACCCCTGGCTCACCAAGCGCGTCGCACGCGCCATCGACCCGGGCGCCAAGCTGCCCGAGCGCAACCCGGTGGCCTACCTGCTCGCGTTCTTCGTGCCGTATGCCGGCCGGGCCGGCGGCGGCGCGGCGGGGGTGCTGATCGTGGTGGCTGTCATCGGCGTCATGGCGGCTGCAGCCATCCCCGCCTACCAGGAGTACCAGACCCGCGCCGTCGTCGCGCAGGCCTGGTCCGAGGGCGCGCCGGTGCGCGACGCGCTCACGCGCCACTACGAAGAAAAGGCCGAGATCCCCGACACCCTGGCCGCCGTCGGCCTGCCAGGCAACCTGCCCAATGGCGCGACCCTCACGCTCGACCCGGACAGCATGGTGGTGGAGGTGGCCACGTCCAAGGGCACGCTGCGCATGGAACCGTCGTCGACCGACGCGGGCATCGCGTGGCACTGCAGCGCGGGGGACGGGTTGAAGGACAAGGCGTTGCCGGCGAGCTGCAAGAAGTAAATGGTCTCACGATGACGTCCACCGCCGCTTCACCACTCGCGAACGCGTGGCGCCTGCCGCGCGACTTCGTGCTCATCACCCTGGCCCTTGAAGTGGCCTTGGCGCTGTTTGAGTTCACCGGCAGCTCGGAGAGCGAGCAGATGCGCGAGTCCTTTGCGCACGCGCAGGTGTGGATTCCTTGGATGACCGACTTCGCGATGACCTGGTTGCTGGTGACGGCGTTGGCCTGGAGCCATGCCCGTCAGGCGCTGGAGGTGCGTGGCGCCGCGAACGTGGCGCGACTGCCCAGCCCGCGGGTGCGCTATGCCGGGGCCTATCTCGTCATGCTGGCTTTGTTCCATCTCGCGCTCGGACCGCTTCTCTACGAACTGGAGCCGATGCTCCTGTCAGGTGGCTGGCTTCAGCGTGTCTTCGGCAGTTTCGCGGTGGCCGCGTCCGCGATCGTGTACCAGGCGGCGAAGCTGGCCGTGTTGGTGTTGAGCGTTTGGTTCGCGGCCTGGGTGGCGCTGCGCGCACCGGCCATGGCTGGGTCCGGCGACGGCGACGCGACAGTCGAGGTGCAGGCAGGCGAATCGCCACGCCGTGCGGTGGCGATGCTGGTCGCCGCCGTGTTTGTGTCGCTGCAGGTACGGTGGGCCATGCGCGCCAGCAGCGGGTCCCTCGGGGCAGCACCCACGGAGTCACTCGCGTTCCTGCTGCTTTGGGTTGCCCCGCCGCTGGTGGTTTTTGCACTGGCGTTCTGGGGCGGATGGCTCGGCACTGCGCCCGGCTTGGTCCGGGTCCGGCCCTTCAGGGCCCTGGCCGTGTCGGTGCTGGCCTCCGTGTTGGTGCCCGCTGGCTGCACCGTCATCGCTGTCGCGTGGCTGCTGCTGATGCTTCCGTCGACGCGCGGCATGTCCGGCTTGGGCAGCCTGATCGCTCTGGTGGGCGTGCTTGTGGTGCTCTACCTCGCACTGACCGTGCTGCTCACACGCGCCATCACGCGCCGCCTGTACCGCCCCTACTTGTAGCTGCGCGCGTCCTCGATCACCTTGCCGTCGTTTGGCAAGGTGCCCGGCGCCACCAGTTCGATGGTGCCGCGCAGCTTGGTCACTTCGCGAACCGCGTCGGCAACGCGTGCATCGAGCCCGGCCGGAGCGCCGGCGCATTCGAGCTTGAAGGTCATCTGGTCGTCACCCATCTCGCCCGACACCACGAGCCGCGCGCGCACGATCTCGGGAAAGCGCCGCACGACCTCGGCGACCTGCGACGGGTGCACGAACATGCCGCGCACCTTGGTGGTCTGGTCGGCGCGGCCGAGCCAGCCCTTGATGCGCTTGTTGGTGCGGCCCGTGGGGCAGGTGCCCGCGAGCACGGCCGAGAGGTCGCCGGTGCCGAAGCGCACCAGCGGGTAGTCGGGGTTGAAGGTGGTGACGACGATCTCACCCACCTCGCCGTCGGGCACCGGGTCGCCCGTGCCGGGGCGCACGATCTCGACCAGCACGCCCTCGTCGATCACCAGGCCCTGGCGCGCGCTGGTTTCATACGCGATGAGGCCCAGGTCGGCGGTGGCATAGCACTGGATGCCCTGCACGCCGTGCGCGGCAATCCAGTCGTGCAGGCTGGGCGGAAAGGCCTCGCCAGAGACGAGCGCCTTGGTGAACCACGGCAGCTTCTGGCCTTTTTCCTCGGCCTTCTCGAGCAGGATTTTCAAAAAGCTCGGCGTGCCCGCGTAGCCATCGGGCTTGAGATCGACGATGGCTTCGAGTTGCTGCTCGGTCTGGCCCGTGCCGCCCGCGAAGATGGTGCAGCCCATGGCATGCGCGCCGCTTTCCATGATCGAGCCGGCCGGCGTCATGTGGTAGCTGAAGCTGTTGTGGATCAGCTCGCCGCCGCGAAAGCCCGCCGCATGCAGCGCCCGTGCGGTGCGCCAGTAGTCGCGCGCCTCGCCCTCGGGTTCGTAGATGGTGCCGGGGCTCGCGAAGATGCGCGGCATGCGCGGCCCGCGCACGATCGACGCAAAGCCGCCGAAGGGGTCGTCGGCGCGGCGTGCCTTCTGCAGCTCGAGCAGTTCCGACTTGCGGGTGACCGGTAGTTTTGTCAGTGCTTCACGCGAGGTGACGTCGCCGGGTTTCACGCCGTCGAGGATCTTCGTGAACGCGGGGGAGGCGGTCTGGGCCTGGGCGATCTGCTTGGGCAACGCGGCCAGCAGGTCACGTTCGCGTTCGGCGGGGTCGCGGATTTCCAGTGTGTCGTAGTGGTCGTTCATGTCCGTACCCTTCGTCTATCGATTCGGTCGCTCTGGGGTGGGTACTTCAGGCCAGCCAACGCTTGCGCCGCTTGTAGCTCTTCACATCGCGGAAGCTCTTGCGGTCCGCGCCGCCCACGCCGAGGTAGAACTCCTTCACGTCCTCGTTCTCGCGCAGGCTCTTGGCCTCGCCGTCCATCACGATGCGGCCGTTCTCCAGGATGTAGCCGTAGTCCGCGTAGCGCAGCGCCATGTTGGTGTTCTGCTCGGCCAGGAGGAAGGTCACCTTCTCCTTGGTGTTCAGGTCTTTCACGATCTCGAACACCTCTTCCACGATCTGCGGCGCCAGGCCCATCGAGGGCTCGTCGAGCAGCACCATGGTCGGGTTGGCCATCAGCGCGCGGCCGATGGCGCACATCTGCTGCTCGCCGCCCGAGGTGTAGGCCGCCTGCGAGGTGCGGCGCGTCTTCAGGCGCGGGAAGTACGCGTAGACCTTTTCCAGCGTCTCCAGCACCGCGGCCTTGCCGTCGGTGCGCGTGTAGGCGCCCGTCATCAGGTTCTCTTCGATGGTCAGGTGAGCGAAGCAGTGGCGGCCTTCCATCACCTGGATCAGCCCGCGCTTGACCAGCTCGGCCGGCGACAGCGCCTCGATGCGCTCGCCGCGCAGCTCGATGGTGCCCTTGGTCACGGCGCCGCGTTCGCCCGCGAGCAGGTTGCTCACGGCGCGCAGCGTGGTCGTCTTGCCGGCGCCGTTGCCGCCGAGCAGCGCGACGATGCCGCTTTCGGGCACGGTCAGCGACACGCCCTTGAGCACGAGGATCACGTGGTTATAAATAACCTCGATGCCGTTGACGTTGAGAAGGATCTTGGGTTCGCTCATGGTGTGGTCCGAAGCATTCGCAAGAACGGCACATCGCCGTCCTTGCGAATGGCGGCTCTTGCGAGCCGCCACGGCACTTTCTTTGGGTGTCAGTGCATCAGGACTGGCAATCCGCGGCTTCGCGGCGTGTCAGCTTCTTCTCGCCTGCGTACTTGTCGGCAGCAGCCTTCACCATCGGCTTGATGATCTGGCTGTCGGCCTCGTACCAATCAGACATGCCGCCCCACTTCGCGCCGTCCCAGGTGTGGACGCGTGCCCAGGTCGAGCCCATGTGGTCCTGGCACGAGGTGCTCACCGGACGCATCACGCCCGAGAAGCCGAGGGCGTCGAGTTTCTTCTGGTCGAGTGCGAGGTTCTCCATGCCCCAGCGCACTTGCTCGCCGGTCATGACCTTGCCCTTGCCGAAGCGCTCTTGCGCGCGCTTGACGGCCTCGATGGTCAGCATCTGGATGATCACGCCGCGCGTGTAGAGCACCGAGCCCACTTCGTCCTTCGGACCCGTGCCCTGGCCCTTGTCGTGCACTTGCTTGAGGATGTCCTGGATCACCTTCGGCTGCGTGCCCGAGGTGTTCAGCGCGAGCGCGTTGTAGCCCTTGGCGTTGGCACCGACGTCCTTCACGTCAGGTTCGGCGCCGGCCCACCACACGCCGTACATCTTCTCGCGCGGGTAGCCCGTCGCCACGGCTTCCTTCAGGGCGGTGGAGTTCATCACGCCCCAGCCCCACAGCAGCACGAAGTCGGGACGCGACTGGCGCACCTGCAGCCAGGCCGACTTCTGTTCCACGCCGGGCGCGGTCACGGGGATCAGCGAGAGCTCGAAGCCGTTCTGCTTGGCGCGCTCCTGCAGCAGCGGAATCGGTTCCTTGCCGAACGGCGAGTCGTGGTACACGAGGGCAATCTTCTTGCCCTTGAGCTTGTCCATGCCGCCTTCTTTTTTCCCGATGTGCTGGATCAGGATGTCGGCCGCGGTCCAGTAGGAGCCCATGAGCGGGAAGTTCCACTTGAACACGCCGCCATCTTGCGAGGCCGAGAGGCCGTAGCCCAGCGTGATGAGCGGGATCTTGTCGGTGGGCACCTTGTCGGTCAGCGCGAAGGTGATGCCGGTGGCCTGCGGGTCGAACAGCGCAACGCCCGGGCGGCCCTTCAGGCGCTCATAGCACTCCACGCCCTTGTCGGTCGCATAGCCGGTTTCGCATTCTTCGTAGGCGATCTTCACGCCGTTCATGCCGCCGGTGGCGTTGACGTACTTGATGTAGTCCTGCTTGCCGTTGGCCCAGGGCGTGCCGTTGGGTGCGTAGGGGCCGGTGCGGTAGACCAGCAGCGGGAAGAACTGTTCCTTGGCCTGCGCCTGGACCAGCGACGGCGCCAGCGCCGTGCCCAGGGTGGTGACCACCAGGGCGGCGGTCAGAGCGAGCGATTTCAGTGTCATGCCTGTCTCCTTTTGTGGGCACCTCGGTGCCGGTTTTTACGTGCGAACGAACGGGAACTCTTGCAATGCGTTGTCTGTCAGTGCGGGAAGGGCCACAGCCGCAGCTTTTCCTTGGCCGTGGACCACAGCCGCGCCAGGCCGTGCGGCTCGACGATCAGGAAGAACACGATCAGCGCGCCGAAGATCATGGTCTCCAGGTGCGAGGCCAGTGCGGTCGAGATCGAGAAGCCAAGCCAGCCCGGCAGCTGGTTCAGGAAGAGCGGCAGCAGCACGATGAAGGCGGCGCCGAAGAAGCTGCCCATGATCGAGCCGAGCCCGCCGATGATCACCATGAACAGCAGCTGGAACGAGCGGTCGATGCTGAACGCCGCCGGCTCCCACGCACCCAGGTGAATGAAGCCCCACAGCGCGCCGGCCACGCCGACGATGAAGCTGCTCACCGCAAAGGCCGTGAGCTTGGCGTACACCGGGCGGATGCCGATCACCGCGGCCGCCACGTCCATGTCGCGCATCGCCATCCACTCGCGGCCGATGGCGCTGCGCACCAGGTTCTTGGCCAGCAGTGCGAACACCACCACGAAGATCAGGCAGAACAAATACTTCTGCACCGGTGATTCGATCGGCACGCCGAACACGTTCAAACCTGCCACGCTCACCGAACCCGACGACGAGTTGTTGGTGAACCACTGGATGCGCAGGAACGCCCAGTCGGTGAAGAACTGCGCAGCCAGCGTGGCCACCGCGAGGTACAGGCCCTTGATACGCAGGCTCGGAATGCCGAACAGCACGCCGATCACCGTCGCGCACAGCCCGCCCAGCAACAGCGAAGCAATGAGCGGCATGCCGTCGATGCGCACCTGGAAGTTGTAGGCCGCGTACGCGCCCACCGCCATGAAGGCGCCGGTGCCCAGCGAGATCTGGCCGCAGTAGCCGACCAGGATGTTCAGGCCGAGCGCCGCGAGCGACAGGATCAGGAAGGGCGTGAGGATGGCGCGCATCCAGTAGTCGGACACGCCCATCGGCACCACGACGAACGCCACGAGCAGCAGCACGAGGATCGCGATGCGGTCCTGCGCGATCGGGAAGATCTGTTGGTCGGCGCGGTAGCTCGACTTGAACTGGCCGTTTTCTCTGTAGAACATGTCAGACCCGATCGATGATCTTTTCGCCGAACAGCCCTTGGGGCCGCACGAGCAGGAAGACCAGTGCAAGAACATAAGCAAACCAGATCTCGATGCCGCCACCGAGCATGGGGCCGAGATAGATTTCAGACAGCTTCTCGCCGACGCCGATCAACAGGCCGCCGATGATGGCGCCGGGGATCGAGGTCAGCCCGCCGAGGATCACCACCGGCAGCGCCTTCAGGGCCACCAGCGAGAGCGAGAACTGCACGCCGAGCTTGGAGCCCCAGATGATCCCGGCCACGAGGGCCGAGAAGCCGGCCACCGACCACACGATCACCCAGATGCGCGACAGCGGAATGCCGATCGATTGCGCGGCCTGGTGGTCGTCGGCCACTGCGCGCAGCGCGCGTCCCGTGGCGGTCTTCTGGAAGAAGATGGCCAGCACCACCACGAGGGCTGCCGACACTGCCGCCGCCACCAGGTCTTCCTGGCTCAGCAGCAGGCCGCCCTCGAAGGTGCCCTGCAGCACCATCAGCGGTTCCTTGGGCATGCCGACATCGATCTTGTAGATGTCGTTGCCGAAGATCGTCTGGCCCACGCCGTCGAGAAAGTAGGCGATGCCCAGCGTGGCCATCAGCAGCGTGATGCCTTCCTGGTTCACCAGCTTGCTCAGGGCGAGCCGCTCGATGAGCCAGGCCACGACGACCATCACCGCCATGGCCGCGATGAAGGCCAGGATGTTCGCGAGCAGCAGGCTTTCGAAGCCGAACCACAGCGGGAACCACTCGGCAAAGCGCGCCATGGCCAGCGCTGCGAACAGCACCATCGCGCCCTGCGCGAAGTTGAAGACGCCCGAGGCCTTGTAGATCAGCACGAAGCCGATCGCGATGAGCGAATACAGCATGCCGACCATGAGGCCGCCGAAGAGGGTTTCGAGGAAAAAGCCCATGGTCAATGTCTCTCTTGTTTTTCTCCCTCCCCTTCCGGGGGAGGGTTGGGGTGGGGGCAAGCGGCGCTCGATGAAGCGCGGCTGTGTTGCGAGGGCTGTCGTGCCCCCATCCCAGCCTTCCCCCGGGAGGGGAAGGAGCAATGCATCAGGGTCGGGTGTGGCATGGCGTCAGTGCTCCACACCCAGATACGCCCGGATCACGTCTTCGTTGTTGCGCACTTCGTCCGGCGTGCCGTCACCGATCTTCTTGCCGTAGTCCAGCACCACCACGCGGTCGGAGATGTCCATTACCACGCCCATGTCGTGCTCGATGAGCACGATGGTCGCGCCGAACTCGTCGTTCACATCGAGGATGAAGCGGCTCATGTCCTGCTTCTCTTCGACGTTCATGCCGGCCATGGGCTCGTCGAGCAGCAGCACCTGCGGTTCCATCGCGAGCGCGCGGCCGAGGTCGACGCGCTTTTGCAGACCGTAGGGCAGGCGGCCCACCGGCGTCTTGCGGTGCGCCTGGATTTCCAGGAAGTCGATGATGTGTTCGACGAACTCGCGGTGCTGCAGCTCTTCGCGTTCGGCCGGGCCCCAGCGCAACGCTTGCGCCAGCAGGCCGCTCTTCATCTTGAGGTTGCGGCCCGTCATGATGTTGTCGAGCACGCTCATGCCCTTGAACAACGCCAGGTTCTGGAAGGTGCGCGCCACGCCCATCTCGGCCACCTGGCGCGAGTTCATGTGCTTGAAGGTCTGGCCGCGGAAAGTGATGGAGCCCTGCTGCGGCCAGTACACGCCGTTGATGCAGTTCAGCATCGAGCTCTTGCCCGCGCCGTTGGGGCCGATGATGGCCCGCACCTCGTGCTCGCGCACGTTGAAGCTGATGTCGGTCAGCGCTTTCACGCCGCCGAAGCTCAGGCTGATGTTCTGGACGTCGAGGATGACGTCGCCGATTTTCCGATTGCTCATGCAGCGGCCTTCACGATGGGGAAGGTCTTGGCTTCGGTGATCTTCAGCGTGGCGCTGACAAGCCCCGTGCGTCCGTCCTCGAACTTGACCTGGGTCTCGATGTACTGCTCGGTCTTGCCGCCGTAGAGCGCATCGACCAGCACGGCGTATTTCTCGGCGATGAAGCCGCGGCGCACCTTGCGCGTGCGGGTCAGCTCGTCGTCGTCGGGGTCGAGCTCCTTGTGCAGCACGAGGAAGCGCGCGATCTGCGTCTCGCCCATGCCGTCTTCGGCCGCGAGGTCGGCGTTCACCTTGCCGATGCACTCGGCGATGAGTGCGAGCACCTCGGGCTTGCCGGCCAGGTCGACATAGCCGCCGTAGGCCAGGCCGCGGCGCTCGGCCCAGTTGCCGACCGCTTCGAAGTCGATGTTGATGGCGGCGCACACTTCGTCGCGGGCGTTGCCGAAGCACACGGCTTCCTTGATCTGCGGGAAGAACTTGAGCTTGTTCTCGATGTAGTTGGGCGCAAAGATCGCGCCGCGCACGAGCTTGCCCACGTCTTTCGCGCGGTCGATGATGCGCAGGTGGCCTTCGCTGTCGAGCACGCCGGCATCGCCGGTGTGGAAGTAGCCGTTGGCGTCGAGCACCTCGGCCGTGGCGTCGGGGCGCTTGTAGTACTCCTTGAGCACCGACACGCCGCGCACCAGCACCTCGCCGTCTTCGGCAATCTTGAGTTCAATGCCCGGCGCCGCCGTGCCCACGGTCTGCAACTTGACCTTGCCGTCCTGCTGCAGGCACACATAGGCGCAGGTCTCGGTCTGGCCGTAGAACTGCTTGAGGTTCACGCCGATGGAGCGGTAGAAGCGGAACAGGTCGGGCCCGATGGCCGCGCCGGCCGTGTAGGCCACGCGGATGCGGCTCATGCCCAGCACGTTGCGCAGCGGGCCGTAGATCAGCAGGTTGCCCAGGCTGTACATGACCCGGTCGCCCGTGCTCACGGGCGCGCCGTTGAGGATGTCGGCGCCCACGCGCTGTGCCAGCGCCATGAACTTCGCATACAGCCAGCGCTTGGGCGCGGCCGCGTCTTCCATGCGGATCGACACGGCCGTGAGCAGGCCTTCGAAGGTGCGCGGCGGGCCGAAGTAGTAGCTTGGCCCGATTTCGCGCATGTCGTTCATCACCGTCTCGGCCGACTCGGGGCAGTTGAGCGTGAAGCCGCCCACCAGCCATTGCGCCACCGAGAACAGGTGGTCGCCCACCCACGCCATCGGCAGGTAGCTCATGATGTTGTCGCCGGGGCCGAGCTTGTCGGTCTCGACGCCGCCGCGGCCCGCCGCGATGAAGCTGGCGTGCGTCTGGCACACGCCCTTGGGACGGCCGGTGGTGCCCGAGGTGTAGAGGATCACGCCGACGTCGGCCGCCTCGCCGCTGGCCACGGCGCGGTCGTAGTAGCCGGCGTTGGCCTTGTCGAAGGCACGGCCCAGCTCGCGCAGCTGCTCGTAGCCCATGAGCCCCGGCTGCTCGTAGTGGCGCAGGCCCTTGGGGTCGTCGTAGATGATGTGGCGGATGCCCTGCTGCTGGCCTTCTTGCCCTTGCTGCAGCTCGCGGCATTCGAGCAGCTTGTCGACCTGCTCCTGGTCTTCGACGATCACGAACTCGATGCCCGCGTCGTTCAGCATGAAGACCATCTCGCCCGCGACCGCGTCCTGGTACAGCGGCACGGGCACGCCGCGCAGGCTTTGCGCGGCGAGCACCGCCATGTACAGGTGCGGCCGGTTGGCACCGACGATCGCAAGGTTGTCGAAGGCCTTGAAGCCAAGGCTTGCCAGACCGCAGGCCATCTCGCGCACTTCTTGCGCCACGGCGTTCCAGGTCCAGGTTTGCCAGATGCCAAGGTCTTTTTCGCGCACGGCGGGGGCCTCGG
The DNA here is from genome assembly GCF_002849325.1 of Variovorax sp. RO1. Lineage (NCBI taxonomy): Bacteria > Pseudomonadati > Pseudomonadota > Betaproteobacteria > Burkholderiales > Comamonadaceae > Variovorax > Variovorax sp. RO1. The sequence goes on along the minus strand of NZ_PKMT01000003.1, from coordinate 125,343 downwards.
GACGGGCCTCGGCATGCGCGAGCAGCAGACGGGGGAAGGTGGGGGCGGTGGTTTGCACAGTGGCCGGATCGTAGGTCGCACTTTGACGTCCGGTTGTCGTTCCAACGACAATCCTAGGGACACTACTCCCCGGAGTTTCCCGATGCCTCCTGGCAACCTCAACCCACAGAACGTGCTCGGCGGTTCCATCAAGGACCGCGTGCGCCCCGCGAGTGCGACCGAACTCGATGGCATTCCGTGGCTCCCCACGCTCACGCCCAGCGAGCGCCGCCGCGCCGAGGCCACGCTCGTGGTCGGCGAGGCCGAGCCCGGCGACCTGGTGTGCCGCGTCGGTCGCTCGCCCACCTACTGGTTCGGCGTGGTCGAGGGCCTCTTGAAGATGAGCAACGACAACGCCGACGGCGGCTCGGTCACCTACACCGGCGTGCCGCCCGGCGGCTGGTTCGGCGAGGGCACGGTGATGAAGCGCGAGCCCTACCGCTACAACATCCAGGCGCTGCGCCGCAGCCTCGTGGCGGGGCTGCCGATCGAGAGCTTCCACTGGCTGCTCGACCATTCCATCGGCTTCAACCGCTTCGTGATGAACCAGCTCAACGAGCGGCTCGGCCAGTTCATTGCGGCGCTGGAAATCGACCGCCTCAACAACCCCGACGCGCGCGTGGCGCGCAACCTGGTGTCGCTGTTCAACCCCGTGCTGTACCCCGGCGTGGGCGAGGTCTTGCGCATCACGCAGCAGGAGCTGGCGTATCTTGTCGGCCTGTCGCGCCAGCGCGTGAACGAGGCGCTCAATGCGCTGTCGGCGCAGGGGCTCATCCGCGTGGAGTACGGCGGCCTGCGCGTGCTCGACCTGCCGGGCCTGCGCGCCACCGCGATGTCCAGCCGCAAGAACAACAGCACCTCGAACTGAACCTGAAAGAAGAAAAAAACATGGCCCTCTCCGACCACCTGCAGATCGTGCCCGCCGACGCACAGGCGAGCTTTCTGCCGCCGCAACAGCAACAGGCCACGCAGGCCCGCAACGAGGAAGACGACGGCCCGACGCTCGAAGAAGCCATCGACCGCGCCGAGGCCTTGGGCGAACAGATCGATGCGCTCAACGAGATCCTGGCGCGCCCGCTGAAAGACATCCTTGCCGACCGCGAAAAATCGGAAGAAGCCGCGCTGGCCTGGGACCGCTTCGGCGCGATGTGGATGCTGTCGCAGCGCGCCATGCGCCGCGTCGCGATCGACCTGGCGGCGCAACTCGGCGTGAGCGAGGAAGAGGTGGTGGCACGCGCCATGGCGAACGCCAATGCGGTGCTCAACGGCGCGGACGAGGTCGACCTCGGCGGTTCCATCGCGCCCGCGCAGCTGCAGCACATCGCCCGCCACCGCAACTTCCTGCGCGCCCAGTTCCGTACCGGCTGATGCACGCGGCCTTTCGATATCCCTTAGCCTTGCGGCCTTCTCCTGCCCCCACACACCCATGACCACCTCCGCCTCTTCCCACCTCACCGTCATCACCGGCGCCTCGCGCGGCCTGGGCCGCGCCATGGCCGAACAGCTGCTGCAGGCCGGCCACACGGTGCTCGGCATTGCGCGCAAGCCCTCGCCCGAACTGGCCGAAGCCCCCAAGGCCGGCGGCGCCGAACTGACGCAGTGGGAGCAGGACCTGTCCGACCCGGTCGCCGCCGCGGCGCGCCTGTCCGCCTGGCTCCAGACGCTGGACGGCCAGCGCTTCGACAGCGTCACGCTCATCAACAACGCCGGCACTGTCGGCAACCCCGCGCCGCTGTCGCGTGCCGTGCCGGCCGAACTGGCCCAGGCCCTGCGCATCGGCCTTGAAGCGCCGATGCTGCTCACCGCCGCCTTCCTGGGTGCCACGCGCGAATGGCGCGGCGCACGCAAGGTGCTGAACATCTCGTCGGGCCTGGGCCGCAACGCCCTGGGCAGCCAGGCGCCGTACTGCGCGGCCAAGGCCGGCATGGACCATTTCTCGCGCGCCGTGGCGCTCGAAGAGGCGGTGGCATCGAACGGCGCGCGCATCGTGTCGCTGGCGCCCGGCATCATCGACACCGACATGCAGGTGCAGCTGCGCGGCGCTTCGGCCGAACAGTTCCCGGACCGCACGCGCTTCGTGAGCATGAAGGAAGAAGGCCGGCTCGACAGCCCCCAGGGCGCCGCGACCAAGGTGCTCGCCTACCTGGCGCGCGCGGACTTCGGCAGCAACCCCGTGGCCGACGTGCGCGACCCGGCCTGAGCACCGAAGACAGAAGCACATCATGGCCACCGCAAAGTCCATCGACACCGTCGAATACAAGCTCTTCCCGTCACCGAGGAACGTGCACCGCGTCGTCTTCGAGCACCAGGTGTTCGTACCGTACCCGTACGCGCTGATCGTGATGGACGAGTTCTATTTCAAGGGCCGCTTCAGCCTGTTCTCGGCCTGCCGCATGAGCGACGGGAAGATGGGGCAAGTGGCGACGTTCGAGGATGCGGCGGACGTGGAAATCTTCAACACGAAGTTCGTGCCGGACTGAGCGCTCGGGAGTTTTCTTTCTCCCTCCCCTTCCGGGGGAGGGCAGGGGTGGGGGCACGCGGCGTATCAAGCATCAGCGGCTTGTCAAACGCCGCTGGCCCCCATCCCAACCTTCCCCCGAAAGGGGAAGGAGCAAGGCAGCATCGCCGCCTTTCTTGTCTTTACTCGATCGTCGCCCCCGAGGCCTGCACGATCCCCTTCCACTTCTCATAGTCCGTCTTCAGCAGCGCACCGAACTGCTCCGGCGTCATGCTCTGCGGCTCCGCGCCCTGCGCAATGATGGCCGCCTTCATCTCCGGCGTGGCCAGCAGCTTGTTGACCGCCGCATTCAGCGTCGTGACGATGTCCTTGGGCGTGCCGGCCGGCACGAAGACGCCGTACCAGGTGCTCACGTCGAAGTCCTTGTAGCCCAGCTCGGCCACGGTGGGCGTGTCGGGCAGCGAGGTGCTGCGCTTGGCGGAGGTGACGGCCAGCGGACGCAGCTTGCCGGCCTTGATCTGCGCCAGTGCCGAGGGCACCGACGACACCATCAGGTCGACGTTGCCCGCGAGCACGTCCATCATGGCCGCGTTGGAGCCCTTGTAGGGCACGTGGCGCATCTTGATCTTGGCGGCGCCGTTGAAGATTTCGCCGGCCAGGTGGATGGTGGTGCCGTTGCCGGGCGAACCGTAGGTGACGGTGTCGGGCGCGGCGCGCGCGGCCTTCACCACGTCGTCGAGCGTCTTGAACTTCGAGTTGGCCTGCGTGACGATCACCACGGGCGTGTAGGCCACGTGGGCCACGGCCGTGAGGTCCTTCACCGGGTTGTAGCTCAGGCTCTTGTAGAGCCAGGGCGCGACGACCATGTTGTCCTTCTGGCCCATCACGATGTCGTAGCCCGTGGGCGCGGCGCGCGCAGCCTCGGCGATGCCGATGGTGCCGCCGGCGCCGCCGCGGTTGTCGGGCACCACGGTCCAGTGGTTGGCCTCGGTGAGCTTCTGCGCGACCAGGCGCGCCAGGATGTCGGTGCCGCCGCCGGGCGGGAAGGGCACGACCATGCGGATCGGCTTGGCGGGGTAGGCGGCGGTCTGGGCCTGCGCGGCCACGGCGGCGAAGGCCAGGGGGAGTGCGAGCACGAGGGCCAGCGAGCGGGTGAGTTTTCTTCGGATCATGGGTTTGTCTCTCTCGGTCTGAGCGGATCGGATGGCGGCAGTGTCGATGGAGGTCTTTCGACCTCACTGCACCCACGGTGCAGTGTGCCGGAAGGGGCATCCCCCCATTTTCGTGGTTTGCGATGGGCCCCGTATCGGACGGCGCCGACTTGACAGGGCCATCTGGCCGCCGAAGATGAAAAGTCCATTCCCCCCACAGGAGACACCCATGCTCGGAAACATCGATGCGGTGGCGAATCTCGCGGTGAAAGACATGACCGTGGCGCGCCGTTTCTACGAAGACACCTTGGGCCTCGCACAGGTCGACTCGGAGGGCGACGAGGTCGCCGTCTACCAAAGCGGCAACACGCGCGTCCAGGTGTACCGCTCGTCGTTCGCAGGCACGAACCAGGCCACGGCCGTGAGCTGGCAGGTCGGCGCGGACATCGAGCGCCTCGTCGCCGCGCTCAAGGCCAAGGGCGTGCGCTTCGAGCACTACGACATGCCCGGTACGAAGCGCGAAGGCGACCTCCACGTCGCGGACGGCATGAAGATGGCGTGGTTCAAGGACCCGGACGGGAACATCCTGCACCTGATCGGCGGCTGAGGCACTGGCCGTCCGGCATCCCTCGTTTGGGGGAAGTAAAAAGCGGCGCGCTGCGGACAATCCCTCCTGCCATGCACCCGCGTGGCATGAGGAGTCAGCCCATGCGCGCACCGTCGCCCGAGCCGTCAACGTCTGAGCACCCCGCGCGCCCCGAGCGCGTCGCGGTCATCGCCATCCACGGCGTGGCCGACCAGAAGGCCGGCGACACGGCCCGCGCCATCGCCTCGCTGATGCTCAACAACCCCGGCCAAGGCGCGACCTACCGACAGGCCGACTGCGACACCCACCTGCTGCCGGTGCCGCCGCTGACGTCGATGGTGCAGCAGCGCACCGGGCATCAAGACAAGAACGAGAAGGCCGCCACGGAAGGCGCCGCCGCGCAGAAAGCCTACGTGCCGCCTGTGCGCAAGGCGATGCGGCAGTCGAAGACGTCCGACTTCAGCGCCGACGACTGGATCTCGACCGCCGAGTCCGACGACGCGGGCGTGGTGCGTGCCGCCAAGGGGCGCGGGCCGCTCACGCCGCGCGAGCTGAAGAAGAGCAACCCCGACATCGCCTTCAGCGACTACCTTCTGTTCAAGTCGCAGCGCGCCGAGCCCGACCACGAGGCCTACGAAGCCACGCGCGTGCGCATGACGCGCGACGCCACCGATGCGAACGAGCAGCCGGTGCAGCAGCGCATCGACGTGCACGAGATGTACTGGGCCGACCTGTCGCGCCTGCCGGGCTCGGTGGCGCGCATCGTCGCCGAGCTGTTCACCATCGTGTTCCGCTTGTCGCAGCTCGGCCGCGACGCGGTGGACCGCGCCGCCGAGGCGGCTGGTGTGAACAAGAAGCCCCGGCCGCCGGGGGCGCAGCGCTGGGCCTGCCTGGCGTCGTTGCAGACCGCGCTCGACTGGGCCTTTGCCAACCTGCTGGCGAACCTCTTCTTGCAGCTGCTGCTGGTCGGGTTGGTGATCGCGGGGCTCGGGGGACTGGCGCGGGTCGAGCCCGCGCCGAGTGCGCTGTCCCTTGCCGAGCTGCTGCGCCGGGTGCTGGCCGTGGTCGTGCCGGTGCTGGCTGTCTGGTGGTACTGCTACGAGGCGCGTCCCGGGGTTTTCGGGCGCATCGTCGTGGGCCTGTATGCCTTGCTGGCGGGGTGGCTCCTGTGGGCGCAGCTGCCCGCGCACTGGGTGGTCGGCCTGACCTGGCTGGCACTGCTCGCCGCATTGGCCGACCGCGCCTTGCGCATCGCACGCGACCGCTTTCCGGCGGCGCGCACCTGGGGCTTGGGCCTGATGGCGCTGACCGTGGCCGCGCTGCTGCTGCACGTGGCGCTCAACGCCGCAGCGGCAGGCGGCACGGACGACCTGCGCCACTGGGTGCGCGCCGGCATGCGGGTGGTCGAGTACCTGCTGCTGGGCGTCGTGCTGTGGTGGGGCGTGGCCGGCGTGCTGCTCATCGGCTGGCTCATCGCCGGCCAGACCGTGCCCGACCGCGACGCCGCCGCGCGCGCCAGCATCGCCACGGGGCGGCTCGGGCTCTTCGTATCGGTGGCGGCGTTCGTGGCGCTGTCGATGGTGTTCTGGGCCGTGCTGACGAACATCGTGGAGCTTGGCGCAAAGAATGTCGACTACGCGCCGTTCTGGTTCGGCAAGGGCATCTACTGGGCCGATGGCGCGAACTTCCTGCACAGCCGCTACGAGAAGAGCACACAGGCCTTCGCCCTGACGGCGGGCCTCACGCTGTCGCTGCTGGCCTACCTCGTGGCGGTGCTGGTGCCCAGCCTGTTCGCGGAGGTCAAGGTGGCGTTCGGCACCTCGGAGCGCCTGGGACACTGGCTCGGCGCAGGCTACCGGCGGCTCGACTTCTTCGTCACCCTCCTCACGAGCGCCAGCGTGCTGGTCGCCTGCGCGGTCGCGCTGCTGCTGGTGCTCAAGCAATGCGGTGTCTCGGTCGGCGGGCGGATCGACGACGCGGTGATCTGGGTGTCGGCGCTGTCGCAGACCGGCCTCAAGCCGCTGATCTTCACGGCCGCCACGCTGACCGCCGCCGTCTCGCTGCTCGGCGGTTTCCTGTCGCGCACCGTGCCAGGCCTGCGCATGCCGCTCGACGTGGCGCTCGACGTCGACGGCCACTTCCGCGAGTTTCCGCGCCGCGCCATTCCGCGCGCGCGCATCTTCTCGCGCTATGTGTCGCTGCTGGAGCATGTGGCGGCGCAGGGCTACGACCGCATCGTGATCGTGGCGCACAGCCAGGGCACGGTGATCTCGACGGAGCTGCTGCGCTACCTGCAGTTCCGCGCCGAGCAGAAGGTCGACGCGCGAGTGACCGAACTGTGGGCGGCGCTGAACAAGAGCCGGCTGTTGCTGCTCACCGCCGGCTGCCCGCTGCGCCAGTTGTACGCGGCGCGCTTTCCGCACCTCTATGCGTGGGTGACGGCGGAAGACGCGAACGGCGGTGGGCCGAGTGCAGCCAAGGTCGGCGTGGACCGCTGGGTCAACCTGTACACGGCCGGCGACTACGTCGGGCGCTGGCTCTGGGGTCCTGACGACAAGTCGTACACGCCGGTGAGCGTGCCGCCGGCCTGGTGCGTCGCAGCCGAGCACGAGGCGTGTCTCGGCCGCGGCGCGCACACGCACTACTTCGACCTCGATCAGGCCTACGTGGCGCGCTGGATCGACTGGATGGTGACGGCGCCGCGCTGAACGCAGCGCCCACAAAAAAGCCGACCCGCAGGTCGGCTTTCTTCATGGCGAGAACGCGGGCTTCAGCCGAAGTTCTTGGCCGCGAAGTCCCAGTTGGCCAGCTTGGCCAGGAAGGTTTCGACGAACTTCGGGCGCATGTTGCGGTAGTCGATGTAGTACGCGTGTTCCCACACGTCGACCGTCAGCAGTGCGGTGTCGGCGGTGGTCAGCGGCGTGCCGGCGGCGCCGGTGTTCACGATGTCCACCGAACCGTCGGCCTTCTTCACGAGCCAGGTCCAGCCCGAACCGAAGTTGCCCACGGCCGACTTCACGAAGGCTTCCTTGAAGGCGTCATAGCTGCCCCACTTGGCGTCGATGGCCTTGGCCAGTGCACCGGTGGGCGCGCCGCCGCCTTGTGGCTTCATGCAGTTCCAGAAGAAGGTGTGGTTCCAGATCTGCGCAGCGTTGTTGTAGATGCCGCCGCTGGACTTCTTGATGATCTCTTCGAGCGTCATCGCTTCGAACTCGGTGCCCTTTTGCAGGTTGTTCAGGTTCACCACGTAGGCGTTGTGGTGCTTGCCGTGGTGGTACTCGAGCGTTTCCTGCGAGTACTCGGGGGCCAGTGCGTCGATGGCGTACGGCAGCGGGGGAAGGGTGTGTTCCATGGGGGGTCTTTCTTTCTAGTTGGTGGATAAAAACAAGATGGTGCTTCGGCGCTTCAGGCGCGTGCCTTGGGCACGACGCGGTACGCGCAGCGTCGCGCGCCCGCAAGCACGTGCTCGACACGGCTCACGTCGGCCTCGGGGCCCAGCACCTCGTCGAAGAGCTGCAGCTCGCTGCGGCAAAAGCCGGTGCAGGCCTGCGCCGCGGTGCAGATGGGGCAATGGTTCTCGATGAAGAGAAAGCCGTCGCCTTCGGCCCGGTACTCGGCCATGTAGCCCTCGCGGCTGCGGATGTCCGCCAGCCGTTCGAGCCGCGTCTCGAGGTTGCGCGCGCCGCGCATGGCCTCGGTGTAGGTGGCGCGCATGGTGGCTTCGCGCGCGCCGATGAGCTGGTCCATGCCCTTTTCGCCGAACACGCTGATCACGGCGCTGATCATCTGCACCGTCATCTCGGCGTGCGTGTCGGGAAAGCGCCGGTGGCCCTCGCCGGTGAGCCGCCAGATCTGGGTCGGACGGCCGCGCCCGCTGGAGCGGCTCTCGGCGTCCACCAGCCCTTCGGTCTCGAGCTTGGACATCTGCTGGCGCACCGCCTCGACCGTCACGTTCAGCACCTTGGCGATGTCGGGAATGCCGAGCGCGCCGCGGGTCTTCAGCGTGGAGAGGATGCGGTCTGCCGGCTGGTGCGGCATCCAGGTGGGCTTGGTGGCATCGGGGGCGGACATGGCAGCTTCGGTCGTGGGGAAAAACAGTGTCATTGTCAGGTGGTTGGCACTCCCTTCGCATCCGTGGGCGCTTGCCAGCCCCCGCCGAGCGCTTTGTAAAGCGCCACGAGGCTGGTGAAAGAAGCCGTTTCAGCCTCGGCCACGGCATCCTGCACGCGCAGCAGGGTGCGCTGCGCGTCGAGCACGCTCAGGTAGGGCGCGGCGCCTTCGCGGTAGCGCACCTGGGCCAGCTCGGCGGCACGGCCGCTGCGGGCCGAGGCCTCCAGCAGCCGCTGCAGGCGCAGCTGGTTCTGGCCGTAGCCGGTGAGGGCGTTCTCCACGTCCTCGATGGCGCGCAGCACCGTCAGTTCGTAGGCGGCGCGTTCGCCCTCGGCACGCGCTTCGGCGCCGCGCAGGCGGGCCTTGACCGAGCCCAGCCGCAGAGCCGGCCAGCTCACGCCGGGCGTGACGCTGAAGGCGCGGCTCGACGAGCTGCCAAGGTCCGACCCGCGCAAGGCGATGAACCCCAGGAACCCCCCGATGTCGACGCGCGGATACAACTCGGCCGTGGCCGCGCCCACGTCGGCGGTGCTGGCTGCCAGGCCGCGCTCGGCGCGCAGCACGTCGGGCCGGCGGCGCAGCAGCTCGCCCAGGTCGCCGATGGGCAGGCGCTTGTCGAGCACGCGCAGCGCTTGCGGCTGCAGCATGGGCACCAGCTCGGCCGGCCGCAGGCCCGCCAGCACGGCGACGCGGTAGGCGGCCTGGCGGCGCGCGGTCTCGAGCGCGGGCAGCTGGCTCTCGGTGCTGGCCAGATTGGCCTGCGCACTCGCCAGGTCGCCTTCGAGGCCGCGCCCGGTCTGCACCTGCGCCTCGGTCACGCGCAGGCTCTGGCGCAGGCTGTCGAGGGTGCGCTGCGTCACGGCCAGGCGCTGCTCGGCGCCGCGCATCTCGTAGTAGTTGCGCGCCAGTTCGGCCACGGCCACGATGCGCACCTGTGCGAGGTCGGCCGCGCTGGCCTGGGCGCGCGCGGTGGCGGCTTCGTCCAGGCGTTGCAGGCGGCCGAACAGGTCGATCTCCCAGCCGGCGTCGAAGCCCGCGCGGCTGCTTTGCGCCAGCGTGCGCGCATCGGCCGGCACGCCGTTGCCTTGCGCGATGCTGCGCGTCTTGCTGGCGCCCAGCGTCACCACGGGCAGGCGGTCGAGCTCGGCTTCGGTCTGCATCGCACGGGCTTCGAGCAGCCGGGCCTGCGCGATGCGGATGTCGTGGTTGCCGGCCAGCGCGCGTTCGATGAGCGCGTCGAGCTGCGGGTCGTCGAGCTGGCGCCACCAGTCACGCTGCACCGCGTCGGGCGCGAACAGCGCGCGCTCGGGCGCGGAGATGGCCACCGGCGCATCGCTCGGCGCGGCGTACTTCGGCCCGACGGCGCAACCGGCCAGCACCAGCACGCTGAGTGCGAACGGCGCGGCGTAAGAGAAGAGTCTTCGTGTCATGGTCATGCTCCCGATGTCATCAAGCGGGGTCGCCGGCGGGCTCGCGCGCCACCAGCGCCTCGAGTTCGGCGGTGCGCGCCGAGCGGCCCACCGTGCGGTGGTCGCGCGCCAGCAGCGTGTACATCGTGGGCAGCACGAACAGCGTGAACAGCGTGCCCACCAGCATGCCGACCACGATCACCAGGCCGATGCTGAAGCGGCTGTTGGCGCCCGCGCCGCTCGCGAACAGCAGCGGCACCAGGCCCACCACCATCGCGGCCGTGGTCATCAGAATCGGGCGCAGCCGGATGCGCGCGGCCTGCTCGATGGCGGCGCGGCGGTCCAGGTTCTGGCGCTCCTGGATCTCGTTGGCAAACTCCACCATCAGGATGCCGTGCTTGCTGATGAGTCCGATGAGCGTCACCAGCCCGATCTGCGTGTAGATGTTGATGGTGGCAAAGCCCAGCGCCAGCGGCACCAGCGCACCGCAGATCGACATCGGCACGCTGATCAGAATGATCAGCGGGTCGCGCAGGCTCTCGTACTGCGCGGCCAGCACCAGGTAGATCACCACGATCGCGAACACGAAGGCCATCACCAACGCCGAGCCCTCCTGCGTGAACTGCCGCGCGTCCGACTGCCAGTCGTAGCTGAAGCCGGCCGGCAGCTTCTTCGCCTCTTCGCTCAGGAACGCCACGGCGTCGCCCATGGTCACGCCCGGCATCGGAATCGCCTGGAAGGTCGAGGCGTTGAGCTGGTTGAACTGCGTGAGCTTGTTGGGGCCCACGCTGGTCGACAGCGTCACCAGGTTGGCCAGCGGCACGGGTTGGCCGCTCGCGCTCTTCACGAAGTAGCGCGACAGCGCCTCGGCCGTGAGCCGCTGGTCGCGCGGCGACTGCGGAATCACGTCGTACGAGCGGCCGTCCATGCCGAAGCGGTTGACGTAGTTTTCGCCCACCAGCACCGCCAGCGTGTCGCCGATGGCCTTCATGGTCACGCCCATGCTGTTGGCCTTGGCGCGGTCCACGCGCACTTCGGTCACGGGGTTGTTGAACTCCAGGTCGCTGTCGACCACGGCGAACTTGCCGCTCTCGCGCGCCGCCTTCTTCAACGTTTCCATCGCCTCGAACACCGTGGCGTGATCGCCCGCGCTGCGGATCACCATCTGCACCGGAAGCCCACCGGTCGAACCGGGAAGCGACGGCAACTGAAAGGCGAACACGCTGCTGCCCTCGACCTCGTTCATGCCGCCTTGCACGTCGGCCTGGATCTGGTCGGCGTTGCGCTGGCGAGCGTTCCAGTCGGACAGCTGCACGCCGCCGATGCTGTTGGAGACGCCGTCCGAGCCGTTGATGAGCCAGCGGCCGGTGTTCTCGGGCAGCTGAGCCAGCACCGCGTCCCAGGTCTGGCCGAACTTCTCGACGTAGTCGATGTTGGCGTGCTGCGGCGACTTGATGACGGTCATCACCATCGCCTGGTCTTCACCGGGCGCCAGCTCGCGCTGCGCCGCGTTGTACAGAAAGGGCAGGCTCACGAGCACGGCCGCGGCCAGCAGGCCCGTGAACCAGCGGTGGTGCAGCGATACGTCGAGCAGCCGGCCATACGCGGTGGCGAGCTTGTGGAAGAACGACTCCGCATAGCGCGCCATGCGGCCCGTCGTGGCATCTTGCGGCAGCAGGAACGAGCTCATCACCGGCGACAGCGTGAGCGCGATCACGCCCGACACCACCACCGCGCCCGCGAGCGTGAAGGCGAACTCCTTGAACAGCGAGCCCGTGAGCCCGCCCATGAGGCCGATGGGCGCGTATACCGCGGCCAGCGTGAGCGTCATCGCGATCACCGGGCCGGCCACTTCGCGTGCGCCGATCAGCGCGGCCTGCACGCGCGACTTGCCCTCTTCGATGTGGCGGTGCACGTTCTCCACCACCACGATGGCGTCGTCCACCACCAGGCCGATGGCCAGCACCATCGCCAGCAGTGTGAGCAGGTTGATGCTGAAGCCGAACAGCAGCATCAGCGCCGCCGCGCCCAGCATCGACAGCGGAATCGTCACCACCGGAATGAGCACCGCGCGCAGCGAGCCCAGGCAGAGAAAGATCACCAGCACCACGATGGCGATGGCTTCGAGCAGCGTCTTCTGCACCTCGTCGATCGAGGCCTCGATGAAGCGCGCGAGCTCGAAGGGCAGTTGCACCTCCACGCCCGGCGGCAGGTTCTGCTTGATGCCGGGCAGCAGGTCGCGGATGCGCTTCACGATCACCAGCGGGTTGCCGTTGGGTGCGGCCTGCAGGCCGAGGTAGATGGCCTTGTCGCCGTCCATGGTCGCGCTGCTGTCGGCGCTGGCCGCGCCCAGCTCCACCGTGGCCACGTCGCCCAGCCGCACGATGGCTTCACCGTCGCGCTTGATGACCATGTCGCGGAACTCGGCCACGTTCACCAGGTCGGTGTTCACGCGGATGTTCGACACCACGTACAGGCCCTTCACCTGCCCGGGTGCGGCCTGCACGTTGTTCTGGCGCAGCGCGTCGGCCAGCTCGCCGGCCGAGATGCCGCGCGCGGCCATGCGGTTGGCGTCGAGCCACACGCGCATCGCCAGCGTCTGCCCGCCCGACACCTCGACACCCGAGACGCCCTCGATCGACGCGAACTGCGGCTGCACCACGCGCGAGAGGTAGTCGGTGAGCTGCGGCACGGGCATGGTCTTGCTCGAGAAGCCCACGTACGCCACCGCCGTGGCCTCGCCTGCCGACTTCAGGATCACCGGGTCGAAGGCCTCGGCCGGCAGCCGGTACTTCACCTGGCTGACCTGCGCCATCGCTTGCGTGAGCGCCTGGTTGGCGTCGGCGTTGAGCTTCATGCGCACGCTGATCACGCTGCGGCCCAGCGTGGAGGACGACGAGAGGTAGTCGACGTTCTCGATGGTCGCCACCGCCTGCGCAATGGGCTGCGTGACGAAGCCCTGCATCAGCTCCGGCGAGGCGCCGGGGTACTGCGTGGTGATGGTGAGCGTGGTGCTCTCGGTGAGCGGGTACTGGCGCACCGGCAGGTCGCCCAGCGCGCGGGCGCCGAGCAGAAGAATGAGCGTGCTCACCACCAGCGCCAGCACGGGCCGGCGCACGAAGAGGTCGGTGAACTTCATGACTTCGGCTCCGTGAGGGCCAGCGTGTCCTTCGCGGCCGGGGCCACGGCCGCGCCGTTGTACAGGCGCAGCTGGCCCGAGGTGACGACCTGCTCGCCAGCCTTCAGGCCCTGCTCGACCACCACCAGCCCGTCTTGCCGCTCGCCGGTCTTCACGAACACCTGCTGCACCGCGTAGCCGTCGCCTTTGTCGCCGGCGCGCACCACGAACACCGAGTCGCCGTGCGTGCTGTAGGTGATGGCGGTTTCAGGCACGGCGATGGCGTCGGCGCGCGTGGGCAGCGCGACCTTGCCGTTGACGTACATGCCGGGCGTGAGCGCGCCGTCGGCGTTGTCGACCGTGGCCTGCAGCCGCACGGTGCGCGTGTCGCTGCCGATCATCGGTTCGATGGCGCTGAGCTTCGCGGGGAACACGCGGCCCGGGTAGGCATCGACCGCGAGCGTCACCGCCTGGTTGCGTTTGAGCGCCGGCAGCGCGGTCTCGGGCAGCGTGAGGTTGGCGAACAGCGTGCGGCTGTCGGTGAGCGACACCAGCGCATCGCCGGCGCGCACGAACTGGCCGAGGTTGACCTTGCGGATGCCCAGCACGCCGTCGAACGGCGCCTTGATGTGCTTCTGTTCGATGAGCGCCTGCACACGCCGCAGCTCGCCGCTGGCCTGATCGAAGGCGGCCTGCGCCTGCTCCATCTGCTCCTGCGTGGCGGCCTGCTGCGGCAGCAGGCGGCGCGTGCGTTCGAGCAAGGCCCTGGCATTGGCCTGCTGGGCGCGCAGCCGTTCGAGGTCGCCCTGCTCGGGCGCGTCGTTCAGCTGCACCAGCAGCTGGCCGGCACGCACCTGCGCGCCCGGCGTGAACAGGATCTTCGCGACCCGTCCCTCCACCTCGGCCGGCACCTCGACCTGCCGGTTGGCCTCCAGCGTGCCGATGCCGCTGAGAAAGCGCGCCATTTCGGTCTGCCGCGCGGGGGCCACCGCCACCTTGGCCGGCGGCATGGCGCCGCCCTGTGCATGGGCCGGCTGGAATTTCGCCACGAGCCCGTAGCCCGCCGCGCCCAGCACCGCGACCGTGAGACCGGCGCCGAGCCAGGTCCTGGATTGTTTGTTCATACGCAACCTGCTCTTTTATCAAAGAAAGTGCTTTGATTATTAGATCGCGTCCGAACGAAGTCGAGAACGACGTGGCAATGGCCTCGATAGGGCAGGGCTATCTTTTGCAGTGCGTGCATGCGGGGGGCTCCGGGTGGTGGCGCGGGGACATCCCCCGCACCCCGAAGACGCGCAGACCGTCGCTTTTGTGACGCGGCGCTGCGGCGCAATCGCCGTGCGGCCGCCGGGACATCGCTCGCCGCGCCAGGCGCCGATGTACATTGCGACCTGCGCATGAACCTATTCAGCATGGCCACCAAACCCCGAAAGAAGTCCTCGGCTGTCACCGAGGACGAGGTCTTCGACATTGCCGCCGACCTGTTCCGGGCCATGGCCGCGCCCATGCGGCTGAAGATCGTGAGCCTGCTGTGCAACGGCGAGAAGAACGTGAGCGAGCTGCTCGCGCAGATCGACACCACGCAGCCCAACATGTCGCAGCACCTGAACACGCTCTACCAGGCAGGCGTGCTCGCACGACGCCGCGACGGCGTGAGCATCTACTACAGCATCGCGAACGAAACCGTGGTGGCGCTGTGCCGCAGCATCTGCGTGCAGATCGCCATCGAGCAGGAATAAGAAGAGAAGAAGGCCGCCAGGCCTTCTGCGGCGGTGCCCCTCAGGGCTTCAGGTAGACGTAGCCTTCCTTCGCCTGCAGCCGCGCCACCTCGGCCACGCCCGAGGGCACCACCTTGGTTTCCATCAGCAGCTTGCCCGCGTCGATGTTGCGCGTGGTCAGCGTGTTGTTGCACACCTTGAACTCCACGCCGCGCCCCGCCAAGGCACTCACCGGTCCGCTGAACTCGCGGCCCTTGCTGTCCTTCGCATCGGTCAGCAGGAAGTCGATGCCGGGGCCATGCGTGACCACGACGATCTTCGCCTTCGGCTCGGCGTTCAGGTGGTTCGTGATGTTCGCGAGGATGGCTGCGCTGTTCTCCACGCCGGTGTTCACGTGGTAGACCACCTTGGTCTCCTGTGCGCCCGCGAACGTGGCGACCATGGTGAGCAGGAAGGCGATGAATGCGTGTCTCATGGGGAAACCCTCTGGCTGTTGTCGTTGCCCGCAAAATATCATCTTCTGCTTATATTTACAGCCGGGCAAGCCCGCGGCCCTCGCCGCCCAGCCCGCAGGAGACGACCCACGATGTTCCCGTGCCGGCCCACCGCCGTTCGCGCGAAGGCACTTTTGATGTGTGCTGCGCTCTGGTTGAGCGCCAGTGCTGCGTTCGCCGCCCCCGAGATCCGCCCGCTGCCGGTGGCGCCCGACATCTACTACGTGCAGGGCATCCCCGCGCTGGGCTCGAAGGACAACCAGAACTTCATCTCCAACGCCGGCTTCGTCGTCACGCGCGACAGCGTCGTGATGATCGACGCGCTCGGCTCGCCCGCTGTCGCCGAGCGCATGGTGGCCGAGATCCGCAAGCTCACGCCCAAGCCGATCAGCCACGTCATCCTCACGCACTACCACGCCGATCACATCTACGGCCTGCAGGTGTTCAAGGCGCTGGGCGCGCAGATCGTGGCGCACACGCGGGGCAAGACCTACCTCACGTCCGACACCGCACGGCTGCGGCTCGAGGCCTCGCGCCAGGAGCTCGCGCCGTGGATCGACGAGCGCACGCGGCTGGTGCCGGCCGACGTGTGGATCGACGGGCGCACCGAGCTGACGATTGGCGGCACGCGCTTCGTGATCCAGCCCGCCGGCCCCGCGCACACGCCCGAAGACCTTGCCATCTTTTTGCCGCAGCAGAAGGTGCTGTTCACCGGCGACATCGTGTTCCGCAACCGCACGCCCTACGTGGGCTCGGCCGACAGCCGGCACTGGATCACGTCGCTCGATGCGCTGCTCGCACTTGATGCGCGCACCATCGTGCCGGGCCACGGCCCCGCGTCGGACGACCCGGCGCAAGACCTGCGGCAGACGCGCGACTACCTCGTCTTCCTGCGCGGCGCGATGCAGAAGGCCGCCACCGAGATGACACCGTTCGACGAGGCCTACGCCGCCACCGACTGGTCGCGCTTCGAGGCCTGGCCGCTGTTCAAGGTGGCCAACCGCATGAACGCCTACAACACCTACCTGCTGCTGGAGCAGGAGGCGCGATGAGCGGCGACCGCACGCGCCGGCAGCTCGTCGCGGGTCTTGCCGCGTGGTGCGTGGCACCGACGGTTGTGCATGCGGCGGGGGTGCAGTTGCCCGCGCCCGCCTCGCTGGCCGACGCACTCGCCGCAGCGCTGGCCCGCTCGCAACCGCTGGTCGTCATGGCCAGCCTGCAGGGCTGCCCCTTCTGCAAGATCGCGCGCGAGCACTACCTCGTGCCCGAACTTGCGGCCGGCCTGCCCGTGGTGCAGATCGACTTTCGTGATTCGCGCATCGTGCGCGACTTCGACGGCTCCACACGCACGCACGACGCGCTCATCAAGGCGTGGAAAGTCACCGTCGCACCGACCGTGCTCTTCTTCGGCCGCAACGGCCGCGAGGTCGCCGAACGGTTGACCGGCGGCGACTCGGACTTCTACGGCGCTTACCTTGAAGCACGCCTGCAGCAAGCGCGCACCGCCGTCCGCAGTTGACGTTATGCATGGAGAAACCGAACGGGTTTCCCCCAAGAGCAAAGCCCTTCCCTTGGGCACGATCGTCCCTAAAATCAATACATAACGATTTACTTATTTAACGATGAAACCAGCCGCTTCGGGGCGCGTTTCAAGGAGACCGATTTGAAGTTGCTGTTGCCGTCGCTCGCCGTTGCTGTCACCGCCCTGCTGCTGTCGACACCGGCCCTTGCGAACAAGGAGCTGGCCCAGAAGAACGCCTGCCTCGCCTGCCACGCGGTCGACAAGAAGCTGGTCGGCCCCGCCTACCTCGACGTTGCGAAGAAGTACACCGGCCAGGCCGATGCGCTCGCCGTGCTCACCGCGAGCATCCAGAAGGGCAGCACCGGCAAGTGGGGCGCCGTGCCCATGCCCGCGCAGCCTGCGATGAGCGAGGCCGATGCCAAGGCGCTGGCCGCCTGGGTGTTGGGCGGCGCGAAGTAAGGCGCACGGACGCGACGCCATGAGCGGCAGCATCCAGCAGACCGGGCAGGTGCGCAAGGCACCCGAGAACTTTCTCGACGCGCAGGGCGTGCGTGCCGTCTTCGCCGAAGCCGGCAAGGGGCGGCGCGACTTCATCCGCAACGCCTTCGCCGCGGCCGTTGCAGGCACGGCAGCCTCGTCGTCCGCGCTCGCGCAAACGCGCACCGCGGTGGTCGACGGCGACCCCGCCATATTGAATCTGCCCGCGCACAGCACGGGCCTCGGCCAGCCGGTGGTCACCGACGGCTACGGCAAGCCTTCCAAATACGAAGCCAACGTGCAGCGCCGCCAGAGCCCGGGGCTCACGCCGACCGCGCAGGCCTCGGTGTCGTTCGCGCCGCTGCAGTCGCTGTTCGGCATCGTCACGCCCAGTGGCCTGCACTTCGAGCGGCACCACCAGGGCTGGTGGGACATCGATCCGTCCAAGCACCGGCTGATGGTCAACGGCATGGTGAAGACGCCGAAGGTCTTCACGCTCGACGAGCTGATGCGGCTGCCGTCGGTGTCGCGCTTTCACTTCATCGAGTGCGGCGCCAACACCGGCATGGAGTGGGGCAACGTCGCAGTGCCGACGGCCCAGTACACGCATGGCATGCTGTCGTGCAGCGAGTTCACCGGCGTGCCGCTGATCACGCTGCTCGAGATGGCGGGCGCCGACCTCAAGGGCGAGCGCTTCGTGCTCGCCGAAGGCGCCGACGGTTCGTCGATGACGCGCACCATTCCCATGAGCCTCATTCGCTCGGGCGAGGTGCTCGTGGCCTACGGCCAGAACGGCGAGATGCTGCGGCCCGAGCAGGGCTACCCGCTGCGGCTCGTGGTGCCGGGCGTGCAGGGCGTGAGCTGGGTCAAGTACCTGCGCCGCATCGAACTCGGCGACCAGCCCTACGGCGCCAAGGACGAAACGGTGCACTACGTCGACCTCATGCCCGACGGCCAGCACCGCCAGTACACCAGCATCCAGGAATGCAAGAGCGTCGTGACCACGCCCTCGGGCGGGCAGATGCTGCTCGACAAGGGCTTCTACAACATCACCGGCCTCGCGTGGTCGGGCCGCGGCCAGGTGAAGCGCGTGGACGTGAGCGTGGACGGCGGGCGCAACTGGCGCACCGCGCGGCTCGAATCGCCCGTGCTGTCGAAGTGCCTCACGCGCTTCAACATCGACTGGGTGTGGGACGGCACGCCGGCCATCATCCAGAGCCGCGCGATGGACGACACCGGCTACGTGCAACCCAGCTACAAGCAGCTGCGCGCGGTGCGCGGCACGCGCTCGATCTATCACAACAACGCCATCCAGTCGTGGCAGGTGCAGGCGAACGGGGAGGTGGCGAATGTCCAGCTTTCCTAGCCGCGCGCTGCTGGTGCTTGCGCTCGCTTGCGGCGTCGGCGCTGCGGCATGGGCACAACCGAAGACGGCAGGCTATGCCGGCATCGGCCGCGACGCCACGCCCAAGGAAGTGGCCGCGTGGGACATCGACGTGCGCCCCGACTTCAAGGGCCTGCCGCCCGGCTCGGGTTCCGTCACGCGCGGCCAGGACCTGTGGGAAGGCAAGTGCGCTTCGTGCCACGGCGTGTTCGGCGAATCGAACCAGGTGTTCAGCCCGATCGTCGGCGGCACCACCGCAGAAGACATCAAGAGCGGCCACGTCGCGCGCCTGAAAGACCCGGCGTTCCCCGGCCGCACCACGCTGATGAAGGTCACGAGCCTGTCGACCGTGTGGGACTACGTGTACCGCGCCATGCCGTGGAACCAGCCCAAGTCGCTGACGCCGGACGACGTGTATGCCGTCACCGCCTACATGCTGAACCTCGGCGGCATCGTGCCCGACGACTTCACGCTGTCCGACAAGAACATCCGTGAGGTGCAGGCCCGCATGCCCAACCGCAACGGCGGCACCACCGCGCACGCGATGTGGCCCGGCAACGAGCTCGGCCGCGCGGCCAAGCCCGATGTGTCGGCCGTGGCCTGCATGCGCGACTGCGTGCCGGCGGCGTCGTCGGTCGCGCAACTGCCGCCGCATGCGCGCGGCAGCCACGGCAACCTCGCCGACCAGAACCGGTTGGTGGGCGCGCAGCGCGGCATCGCCACCGCAGCACCCGCTGCCGCTGCTGTGAAGACCAGCGCACCGGCCGCGGCACCGAAAGTGCCCGTCGCGCTGCTCGAGAAGAACAGCTGCACCGCCTGCCACGGCATGACGCAAAAACTCGTCGGCCCCGCCTTCTCGGACATCGCGAAGAAGTACCCCGGCCAGACCGACCACCTGCTGCAGAAGATCAAGGCAGGCAGCACCGGTGTCTGGGGGGCGATCCCGATGCCGCCGCAGACCCTCGGCGACGATGATGCCAAGGCCATCGCCCGCTGGCTCGCCGACAGCGCCGGACCATGATTCGACAGGAGACAACCCCATGAAAAACCGCAGACAGATGCTCACGCAGTCCGCCGCCCTCGCAGGCCTGGCGGCCACCGCCGGCTGGCTTCCCGCCACCGCGTTCGCGTACTCCAAAGACGCCTTCGACGCCAAGAGCGTGGCCGACGCGCTCAAGGCCGTCGGCGTCACCGGTGCGCCCACCGAGAGCAAGGACGTCACCATCACCGGCCCCGACATCGCCGAGAACGGCGCCGTGGTGCCGCTCAGCGTGGCCACCGCCTTGCCCGGCGTGAAGCAGCTCATGCTGCTGGTCGAGAAGAACCCGAACGCCGTGGTCGCGATCTTCAACACCTCGGAGTTCGTCGAGTCGAACTTCACCACGCGCGCCAAGCTGGGCCAGTCGTCCGACGTGTACGCGATCGCGGTCATGAACGACGGCAAGGCACTCTTCGCCAAGAAGGAAGTCAAGGTCACGCTCGGCGGCTGCGGCGGCTGAGCGACGGGCTTCACACACAAGAACACGACGAGAAGAAGGAGACCACCATGGCAGATCCCATGCGCATCCGCGCCCAGGCCGCGGGCGACAAGACGACCGTGCGCATCCTCATGGCGCACGAAATGGAAACCGGCCAGCGCAAGGACGCCGCCGGCAAGACGATTCCCGCCTGGTTCATCCAGGAAGTCACGGCCTCGCTCAACGGCAAGACCGTGCTCACGGCCGACTGGGGCCCGGCGGTGTCGAAGAACCCCTTCATGCAGTTCGCGCTGAAGGGCGCGAAGGCCGGCGACAAGATCGCCGTGACCTGGAAGGACAACCGCGGCGACACCCGCACCGACGAAGCCACCGTCAGCTGACGCTTTCTTCGACCACGCGAGCGATCGATTTCGTTCGCGTGTTGTGTTCCCCACGAGAAAAAAAGGCGGCCCCATGAGGACAACCACATGCCTGAGCCTGCTGGTGCTGGCCGGCAGCATCGCGCTGCCCGCCGCGGCGCAGAAGACCACGGCCGAAGGCATCGCCGAGTACCGCGCGCTGCTGCAGGACGGCAACCCCGCCGAACTGTTCGAAGCCAAGGGCGAAGACCTCTGGAAACAGAAGCGCGGCCCCAAAGCCGCGTCGATGGAGAAGTGCGACCTCGGCAAGGGCCCGGGCGTGGTGAAGGGCGCGTTCGCCGAACTGCCGCGCTACTTTCCCGACACCGGCCGCGTGCAGGACATGGAGTCGCGCCTGCTCACCTGCATGGAAACGCTGCAGGGCTTCGACGCCGCGGCCATCGCGAAGACGCCGTTCGGCCAGGGCGAGCAGAAGAACCTCGAAGGGCTGGTCGCATGGATCTCGGCCGAATCGAAAGGCCTGCCGCTGAACCTGCCGCAGTCGCACGCGAGCGAACGCCGTGCGTATGAAGTGGGCAAGCGCCTGTTCTTCCTGCGCGCCGGCCCGCACGACTTCGCCTGCGCCACCTGCCACGGCGCCGACGGCAAGCGCATCCGTTTGCAAGACCTGCCCAACCTCACGAAGAACCCCGGCGCGGGCGAAGGCTTCGGTGCCTGGCCGGCCTACCGCGTGTCGTCGGGCGAGTTGTGGGGCATGCAGCGGCGGCTCAACGACTGCTTCCGCCAGCAGCGCTTTCCGTACCCGGGCTACGCCAGCGACGTGACCGTGGCGCTGGCCGTGTACATGGGCGTCAACGGCAAGGGCGGCAAGACCACCGCGCCAGGCATCAAGCGCTGAAGGAGCCACGCCATGAAGTCTGATCATTTCTTCGGCCTCGCCGCCGTGGCCTGCGCGCTCACCGTGTTCGGTTGCGCGTCGGTCGACAGCGCCGCCGAGCTCGACAAGCTCACCGCCGACGCGCTGCAGCGTTCCTTCCGCGACCAGGGCATCGCCAAGGTCGACCGCCTCGTGCAAGACCCGGCCAACCTCGCGTGCAGCGAAGCCGAGGCCAGCGGCAAGCCGCTGGACGAGCAGCGCACCAAGGAGATCGAGGCCGCCAACATGAAGACCGTGCGCTGGCCTGCCGACGGCAAGTTCGTCGGCGACTGGCGCGAGGGCGAGAAGATCGCGCAGAACGGCCGCGGCCTCACCTGGACCGACGCGGCCAATGCCGCCAACGGCGGCAACTGCTACAACTGCCACCAGATGTCGAAGGAAGAAATCTCCTTCGGCACGCTCGGCCCGAGCCTGTACCACTACGGCAAGCTGCGCGGCGTGAGCGACCCGGCCAGCGCTGCTTCCAAGCCCATCGTCGAATACACCTGGGGCAAGCTGTGGAACGCGCGCGCCTACAACGCCTGCTCGAACATGCCGCGCGTCGGCCATTCCGGCATCCTCAACGAGAAGCAGATCCGCGACGTGATGGGCTTGCTGCTCGACCCCCAGTCTCCCGTCAACCGCTGAGCGTTCGGCTTCCTTCTTCATGAACCTTTCCAAGCGCGAGTTCGTCCAGATGCTCGGTGCCGGCGCTGTCGCCGGCCTGGGCCTGGGCCGCCACGGCAGCAGCGTGGCTGCCGGCCTCGACGGCATGTACACCGTGCCGGCCTTCGGCAACGTGTCGATGCTGCACATGACCGACTGCCACGCGCAGCTCAAGCCGCTGTACTTCCGCGAGCCGGGCGTCAACATCGGCATCGGCGCCATGCGCGGCAAGGTGCCGCACCTCGTGGGCGAGCACCTGCTGAAAGCCGCCGGCGTGAAGCCCGGCACGCGCATGGCGCATGCGCTCACCTACCTCGACTTCGACAACGCCGCGCAGCGCTACGGCAAGGTCGGCGGCTTCGCGCACCTGGCCACGCTGGTCAAGCAGCTCAAGGCCAGCCGCCCCGGCGCGCTGCTGCTCGACGGCGGCGACACCTGGCAGGGCTCGGCCACCTCGCTGTGGACCGATGCGCAGGACATGGTCGACGCCTGCAAGCTGCTCGGCGTCGACGTGATGACCGGGCACTGGGAGTTCACCTACGGCATGGCGCGGGTGCAGCAGATCATCGAGAAAGACTTTGCGGGCAAGGTCGAGTTCGTGGCGCAGAACGTCAAGACCGCCGACTTCGGCGACCCGGTGTTCAAGCCGTATGTGATGCGCGAGATCAACGGCGTGCCCTGCGCCATCATCGGCCAGGCCTTTCCCTACACGCCCATCGCCAACCCGCGCTACATGGTGGCCGACTGGACCTTCGGCATCCAGGACGACAACCTGCAGCGCGTGGTGAACGAAGCGCGCGGCAAGGGCGCGCAGGTGGTGGTGGTGCTGTCGCACAACGGCATGGACGTCGACCTGAAGATGGCCAGCCGCGTCACCGGCATCGACGCCATCCTGGGCGGCCACACGCACGACGGCACGCCCATGCCCACGCTCGTGAGCAACGCGGGCGGCAAGACCATCGTGGTCAACGGCGGCTCCAACGGCAAGTTCCTCGGCGTGATCGACTTCGACGTCAAGGGCAAGAAGGTGAGCGACTTCCGCTACCGCCTGCTGCCCGTGTTCTCCGACCTGATTCCGGCCGACAAGGAGATGGACGCGCTCATCACCCGCGTGCGCGCGCCCTACGAGGCCAAGCTGGCCGAAACCCTGGCCCACACCGACGGTGCGCTGTACCGGCGCGGCAACTTCAACGGCACCGGCGACCAGCTGCTGCTCGACGCGCTCATGGAAGTGCAGGACGCGCCCATCGCCTTCTCGCCCGGCTTCCGCTGGGGCACCTCGCTGCTGCCCGGCCAGGCGATCACGCGCGAGTGGCTGATGGACATGACGGCCACCACGTACTCGTACGCGACCGTCACGCAGATGACCGGCGAGACGCTGAAGACCGTGCTCGAAGACGTGTGCGACAACCTCTTCAACCCCGACCCCTACTACCAGCAGGGCGGCGACATGGTGCGCGTGGGCGGGCTGCAGTACACCTGCGACCCGACGGCCGCCATGGGCCAGCGCATCCAGGACATGCGCCTGGGCGGCAAGCCCATTGATGCGAGCCGCAGCTACAAGGTCGCGGGCTGGGCGCCCGTGAGCGAAGAGGCGCGCACCGCCGGCAACAAGCCGGTGTGGGAAGTCATCGAGCCGTGGCTGAAGTCGCGCAAGGTGGTGACCACGCGCCGGCTCGACGAACCCGTGCTGAAGAACATCACACCGAACCCCGGCCTGGCCTGAATCGAGCGCCCCGCATGTGGGGCGCTCCCTAGAATCGGGGCATGTCCATCGAGCAGGTTTCCCTTCTCACCACGCTCGCGCTCGTGGCGGCCTTCGTGCTGTCGGCGGTGTTCGGCGCCGTCGCGCGCGCCACGCGCTTTTGCACCATGGGCGCGATCAGCGACGTGGTGGCGCTCGGCGACTGGACGCGCGTGAAGCAGTGGGCCGCGGCCGGCGGCGTCGCGCTCATCGGCTTCTCGGCGTTGGTGTTCACGGGGCTCGTCGATGCCGACCGCACCCTGTATGCCTCGCACCAGATCCTCTGGCTCGCGGCGCTGGTCGGCGGCCTGCTGTTCGGCGTCGGCATGGTGCTGTCTTCGGGCTGCGGCAACAAGACACTGGTGCGCCTGGGCGGCGGCAACCTCAAGGCGCTGGTGGTGCTGGTGCTCATGGGCGTGTCGGCCTTCGCCACGCTGAAGGGCATCACCGCGGTGCTGCGCGTCGCGACCGTCGATGCGGTGCATGTCGATCTGGCGCTGAACGCGTCGCTGCCCGAGGTGCTGGCCGCATCCTTCCAACTCAACGCGTCGTCGCTGCGCCTCGCGCTCGGCCTGGTGCTCGGCGGCGCGCTGCTCGTATGGGCCGCCTGGGGCCGCGAGACGCGTGACGTGCGCAGCCTTGTCGGCGGCATGCTGATCGGTGCGCTGGTCGTCGGCGCATGGTGGCTCAGCGGCCATTGGGCGGTGGTCGAGGAGCATCCGCTCACGCTCGAGCACGTGTTCCTCGGCACCAACTCCGGCCGCGCTGAAGCGCTGAGCTTCGTCACGCCGGTGGCCTACGCGCTCGACTGGCTCATGTTCTACAGCGACGCCAACAAGCGGCTCACGCTCGGCATCGTGTCGGTGGCCGGCGTGGTGGTGGGCGCCGCGCTGCATGCGCTGTGGTCGCGCGAATTCCGCTGGGAAGGGTTTGCCAACACCGGCGACCTCGCGCACCACGCGACGGGCGCGGTGCTCATGGGCATCGGCGGCGTCACGGCCATGGGCTGCACCATCGGGCAGGGCCTGAGTGCGCT
Source organism: Variovorax sp. RO1 (assembly GCF_002849325.1). Taxonomy (NCBI): domain Bacteria; kingdom Pseudomonadati; phylum Pseudomonadota; class Betaproteobacteria; order Burkholderiales; family Comamonadaceae; genus Variovorax; species Variovorax sp. RO1. The sequence continues at coordinate 100,678 of NZ_PKMT01000003.1, read as the reverse complement.
GTCGACGCTGAGCATCGCGAGCCTGCCGGCCATCACGGGCATCGTCATCGGTGCGGTGGTAAGCCTGAAGTACCAAGCTTGGCAGCTCGAACGCACGCTCTGATTTCCAGCGCCGTGCGTTGAAGCGAATCCTCACAATTTAGTTCGATGCGCCGCGTGCTTTTCGCGCGTTTGCGACGCGCGGAGGCGGTGGTGCTGGCTATCATTTTTCGCACCCGACGCCGCCCTTGTGCGCGATGCCCTTCTTCGATGCGGCATGGCCGGGCCGGCACCGAACAACCACAACCGAGGGAGAGCGCCATGACTGCGCACAACAACCGATCGGCGCGCACGCGCCTGTTTGCCTTGAGCCTTTGCTTCTGCGCCGTGCTCGCGGCCTGCAAGGACGACAACAAGGCGGCCACCACGCCATCGACGTCGAAGTCGCCGTCCGCATCGGGCGCCACCCAGCCCGCCAAGGACCCGGCGCGCGAGCAGGCCGCGGCCCGCACCACCTACAGCCAGGCTTACAACCGGCTCATCGACGACAACCGCAGCGTCGCCGCCAAGTACAAGAGCTACGTGCAGATGAACGTGAACGGCAAGTCGCCGAGCGGAAACTCGTTCTATGGCAGCCCTTCCGATGTGCAGTCCATCGCGGACGACCTGAAGAAGGCACGCGCCACCGGTTCGGGCGACGCGGCGCTCGACGCGGCCGTTGACGGCGTGGTGGCCACGGGCGAGAAGCTCGTCGCCATCTGGACGCCGATGGACCCGTACTACAGGTCCAAGAGTTTTCTCGAAGACAAGTGGGTCAAGGGCCGCGCGGCCGACGCCGACATGAACGCCGCCTTCAAGGGCCTGCTGGCCAGCATCGACACGCTGGGCAGCGAGCTGGACCGCGTGCAGGAGGCGTCGCGCACCGAACGCATGGCCAAGCTCAAGGCCGAGGGCGACCTGCTCAACTACCACACGCTGGCGTCGATGGCGGTGGCCAAGAAGTTCGTCAACGCGCTCGACCAGGTCGACGGTCTGAAAAACAAGGACGCCATCGCCAAGGTCGATGCGGCGGCCAGCGAGTTGCAGGCCTCGCTGGAAGAGCTCTCCAAGGCGCTGGAGGAAGCCAAGGCCCAGGCCAAAGCCAAGGGGGACGAAGGCAAGGCGCCCAACTACAACTATGCGTCGCTGCACGGAAGCCTGCTGAACATGATCGGCCAATGGCGGACGTTCAAGGACAACAAGTTCCCGTCGACGTTCAAGAACATCGTGAGCTACTACAACTCCGCCGTGGGTTCGTACAACCGCGGCTTCGGCCGCTGACCCCCGCCATGGGCGCCGCACGGCTTGTTTCGCACGCCCGCGTCGCGGCCCTTGCGGTCGCGGCGCTTCTCGTTGCGACGGGAGTGGCGGGATGCGGCAGCGCCCGCGAGACGCAGCAGATTCCCGTCTCCGCGTTCCGCAACTACGGCGCGTCGCCGCTGCAGCACACCTTCTACATCGGCTCCGATGCGCGGTTCCACCGCTTCCAATGGTCCAACGGCAAGCAAGGCGGCACCTGGCTGATCGCGCGCGGCGAGATGGACATCGTCAACGAGAAATCGGTCGACGACCCGCGCGTCGGCCGCGCCGGCTACTTCCTCGGCCGGCGTGACGACGGCCGGTGGATGGCGCACTGAGCCTGCGCCAGCGCCGCGTTTTTTACGCTTTCTTTACGCCCCCCCACCCACTCTTTCCCCCGGTTTTACGCACGCCTGCCGAGACTCCTTTCATCTTGTTTGCAGGAGTGATGAATGGACATCGTCTGGATGGGCGCCTTGCTGGCGCTGTGGGTCGTGGTGGCGGCCATGGTCGTCGGGCTGAACCGGCTCGAGGGGCCGCAGAAGCCGCACGCGGGCGTTGATACAACGCGCACGCAGGGAGACGCCTCGTGATCGGCCTCGAAGTCCTGTACGGCTTCGGCGCGCTGGTCGCCGTGGTCCTGTTCGCGTACCTGGTGTTCGCCCTGATCTGCGCCGAGGAGTTCTGACATGGAAACCTCGGCCTGGGTCTTGTTGGCCCTTTTTCTCGGCGCGCTGCTCGTGCTGGCCTGGCCGCTGGGCAAGCTGCTGGCTGCGCTGTGCGGCGAGCGCGTGCCGCGCTGGATGCAGCGCGTCGAAGCACCGCTCTACCGGCTCGCGGGCACGAAGCCCGAGCAGTCGATGCACTGGCTGCGCTATGCGCTGGCGCTGCTCGCGTTCAACGCCATCGGCGCGATCTTTCTGTATGCCCTGCAGCGCCTGCAGGGCGGGCTGCCGTTCAATCCGGCCGGCATGGGCGCGGTGTCGCCCGACTCGGCCTTCAACACGGCGGTGAGCTTCGTCGCCAACACCAACTGGCAGGGCTACGGCGGCGAGTCGACCATGAGCTATCTCACGCAGATGCTCGGCCTGGCGGTGCAGAACTTCTTGTCCGCGGCCACCGGCATCGCGGTCGCCTTCGCACTGGTGCGCGGCTTTGCGCGCCGCGGGGAAGGGCGTGAGGGCAAGGGCCTGGTCGGCAACTTCTGGGCCGACGTGACGCGCGTCACGCTGTGGGTGCTGGTGCCGATTTCGTTAGTGCTCGCGCTGTGCCTCGCGGGGCAGGGCGTGATCCAGAACTTCGACGCCTACAAGTCTGTGCAGACGCTCGAGGCCACGGCGTTCCAGCAACCGAAGAACGGCCCCGATGGCCAGCCTTTGAAGGACGACAAGGGCGCGCCTGTGATGGAAGACGCCACCACGCCGACGCAGACGCTCGCCATGGGCCCGGTCGCTTCGCAGGAAGCGATCAAGATGCTCGGCACCAACGGCGGCGGTTTCTTCAACGCCAACTCGGCGCATCCCTACGAGAACCCGACGGCGTTCAGCAACCTGCTGGAGATGCTGGCGATCTTCCTGATCCCGGCGGCGCTGTGCTTTGCCTTCGGTCGCGTGGTCGGCGATCTGCGCCAGGGCTGGGCCGTGCTCGCGGCGATGACGGTGCTGTTCGTGGTGGCGGTGCTGGTCGCCACGCCCGCCGAGCAGGCCGGCAACCCGCTGCTGGGTCCGCTGGGCGTGGACCAGATGGCGAGCGCGCTGCAAAGCGGCGGCAACATGGAAGGCAAGGAAGTGCGCTTCGGCATCGACGCCTCGGCCCTCTTCGCCGCCGTGACCACCGCCGCCTCGTGCGGGGCGGTGAACGCCATGCACGACTCGCTCACGCCCATCGGCGGCATGGTGCCCCTGGTGCTGATGCAGCTGGGCGAGGTCGTCTTCGGCGGCGTTGGCAGCGGCCTGTACGGCATGCTGGTGTTCGCCATGCTCGCGGTGTTCATCGCGGGCCTGATGATCGGCCGCACGCCCGAGTACCTCGGCAAGAAGATCGAGGTGCGCGAGATGAAGCTGATCTCCATCGCCATCCTGGTCACGCCAGTGTTGGTGCTGGCGGGCACGGCGCTGGCGGTGAGCGCGGGTGCGGGCAAGGTCGGCATCGCCAACCCCGGCGCGCACGGCTTCTCCGAGGTGCTGTATGCGCTGACCTCGGCCGCCAACAACAACGGCAGCGCCTTCGCGGGCCTGTCGGCCAACACACCGTTCTACAACGGCCTGCTCGGCCTGGCGATGTGGCTCGGCCGCTTCGCGATGATCGTGCCGGTGCTCGCCATTGCCGGCGCGCTGGCCGCCAAGAAGCGCCTGCCCGTCACCAGCGGCACGCTGCCCACGCACGGCCCGCTGTTCGTCTTCCTGCTGATCGGCACCGTGCTGCTGGTCGGCCTGCTCAACTACGTGCCGGCACTGGCCCTCGGGCCGATCGTCGAACACCTCGTGCTCTGGAAATAAGAAGGAGCGCACCATGACTGTCAAAACCAAAACCTCTCTTTCGCTGTTCGACGCAGCGCTCGTGAAGCCTGCGCTGTGGGGCGCCTTCGCCAAGCTGAACCCGCGCACCCAGTGGCGCAACCCGGTGATGTTCATCGTCTACATCGGGAGCATCCTCACGACGTTGCTCTGGGTGCACGCGCTGAGCTTCCCCGGCGACACCGGCATGCGGCCCGCCTTCGTGCTGGCCGTGACCGTGTGGCTGTGGTTCACCGTGCTGTTCGCCAACTTCGCGGAAGCACTGGCCGAAGGCCGCAGCAAGGCGCAGGCGGCGTCGCTGCGCGGCCTGCGCAAGGACACCTGGGCCAAGAAGCTGAAGGACCAGCAACAGCCGCACCACGGCGCGCCGTGGCTGCCGGAGCAGGCGCCGAATCTGCGCAAGGGCGACGTCGTGTTGGTGGAAGCCGGCGACGTGATCCCGCTCGACGGCGAGGTGATCGAAGGCGTGGCCTCGGTCGACGAAAGCGCCATCACCGGCGAATCGGCGCCCGTGGTGCGCGAGTCGGGCGGCGACTTCTCGGCCGTCACAGGCGGCACCCGCGTGCTGTCCGACTGGCTGGTGGTGCGCATCTCGGTGAACCCGGGCGAGTCGTTCCTGGACCGCATGATCGGCATGGTCGAAGCGGCCAAGCGCCACAAGACGCCGAACGAGATCGCGCTGACCATCCTGCTGGTCGCACTGACGATCGTGTTCCTCATGGTCACTGTCACGCTGCTGCCGTTCTCGGTGTTCAGCGTCGAGGCCGCCGGTGCGGGCACCGTGGTGTCGCTCACCGCACTGGTCGCGCTGCTCGTGTGCCTGATCCCGACCACCATCGGCGGCCTGCTCTCGGCCGTGGGCGTGGCCGGCATGAGCCGCATGATGCAGGCCAACGTGATCGCCACCTCGGGCCGCGCGGTGGAAGCCGCCGGCGACGTCGACGTGCTGCTGCTCGACAAGACCGGCACCATCACGCACGGCAACCGCCAGGCCAGCGCTTTCCTGCCCGCGCCCGGCGTGCCGAAGGGCCGCCTCGCACGCGCCGCCATGCTCGCCTCGCTGGCCGACGAAACACCCGAAGGCCGCAGCATCGTCGAGCTCGCACGCCGCGACGGCCTGGAGGCCGCCTCTGTCGACGTGCTGCGCTATGTGCCGTTCACCGCACAGACCCGCATGAGCGGTGTCGACCTGCCGGCCGCAGCCAACAGCCTGGACACCGACGCCATCGTGCTGCGCAAGGGCGCGGTCGATGCGGTGCGCCGCCATGTCGAATCGTTCGGCGGCACCATGCCGGCCGAGATGCTGCGCGCCGCCGAAGACACGGCACGCCGCGGCAGCACGCCGCTGGCCGTGGCCGAAGGCAACCGCGTGCTCGGCGTGGTCGAGCTCAAGGACATCGTCAAGACCGGCATCAAGGACCGCTTTGCCGAGCTGCGCCGCATGGGCATCAAGACCGTGATGATCACGGGCGACAACAAGCTCACAGCCGCCGCCATCGCGGCCGAGGCCGGGGTGGACGACTTCCTGGCCGAGGCCACGCCCGAGGACAAGCTCGCGCTGATCCGCAAGTACCAGGCCGAAGGCCGGCTGGTCGCGATGACCGGCGACGGCACCAACGACGCCCCCGCGCTCGCGCAGGCTGACGTGGCCGTGGCCATGGGCAGCGGCACGCAGGCCGCGAAGGAGGCCGGCAACATGGTCGACCTCGACTCCAACCCGACCAAGCTGCTCGAGGTGGTGGAGACCGGCAAGGCGCTGCTCATGACGCGCGGTTCGCTCACCACCTTCTCGATCGCGAACGACGTGGCGAAGTACTTCGCGATCATTCCGGCGATCTTCGTGTCGACGTATCCGCAGCTCGGCGCGCTCAACGTGATGCGGCTCGCGAGCCCGTCGTCGGCCATCCTGTCGGCGGTGATTTTCAACGCGCTCGTCATCGTGTTCCTGATCCCGCTCGCGCTCAAGGGCGTGCGCTACCGGCCCGTGGGCGCCGCCGCGCTGCTGCGCCGCAACCTCGCCATCTACGGCCTGGGCGGTTTGGTCGTTCCTTTCATCGGCATCAAGTTGATCGACTGGCTGCTCGTGGCCGTCCATCTCGTCTGAGGAGTTCTTCACCATGACTAGCCACAACACCAACGCCAACAACAACGGCGGCATCGTTCGCCCTGCGCTCGTGCTCTTCGCACTGCTGAGCGCGCTCACCGGCCTGATCTACCCGGCGGCCGTCACCGGCGCCGCGCAGTCGCTGTTCCCGTCGCAGGCGGCGGGCAGCCTGGTCGTGCGCGACGGCAAGCCCGTCGGCTCCGCGCTCATCGGCCAGAACTTCAGCGACCCGAAGCACTTCTGGGGTCGCCCGTCGGCCACCGCGCCGCAGCCGTACAACGCGAGCGCCTCGGGCGGCTCCAACCAGGGCCCGCTCAACCCCGCACTGGCCGATGCGGTGAAGGCGCGCGTCGAAGCGCTGCGCGCGGCCGACCCGGGCAACACCGCGCCGGTGCCCGTGGACCTCGTCACGGCCTCAGCCAGTGGGCTCGACCCCGACATCAGCCCCGCCGCCGCGCACTACCAAGCTGCCCGCGTGGCGCGCGAACGCGGCGTGGCGCCCGACCAGGTGAATGCGCTGATCGTGCAGAACACCCAGAAGCCGCTGTGGGGCGTGCTGGGCGAATCGCGCGTCAATGTGCTGGCGCTGAACCTGGCGCTCGATGCTTCTTCGACGGTGCGTTGAGGAGAAAACAACCATGGCCTATGCCGCCTACCGTGAACACCCCAGCGTGGTGCGAAGTCCGATCGCGCCGCGCACGACGCAATTCCACGTGCTCGATGTCACCGTCTGTTGCGCCGACGCACTGCGCGTGCGCCGCAGCATTGCCGCGTGCGCCGAGGCCGGCGTGGTGCGCTGCGAGCCGCTGCTGCATGCCTGCAGCTCGCAGGAGAGCGACGCGCCCTGCGTGCGCCTGATGATCCGCTTCCCGACCGCGCGCTACGCCGAGGTGCTGCACCGCCTCATCGAATGCGTGCCCTCGGGCGAGATCGGCCGGCTCATGAGCTGGCGCGATCACCTCACGCGCTGCGGCCTGCGCCATGGTCTCTGACCTGCTGCACGTGCTGCTGGCCATGGCGGCGCTGTTCGTGCCGCTGGGCTTCGCCTGGTGGGTGCTGTCGCGCACCGCGCGTCGCCACTCACGGCGGCGCAAGAGCGGGCCGATGCGCTAATCTGCACTCCCTCATGCCCGAGACCCGCCCCGACCCCGACGCCCTGCTCGCGCAACTGCGCAGCGACGAGGCGCGCGCGCTGCGCGGCAAGCTGCGCATCTACTTCGGCGCCAGCGCCGGCGTGGGCAAAACCTGGGCCATGCTCAGCGCCGCCCGGCGCGAGCGCGAGGCCGGGCGCGACGTGCTCATCGGCGTGGTCGAAACGCACGGCCGCAGCGAAACCGCCGCGCTGCTCGCGGGGCTCGACACGCTGCCGCTGCGCGAGCTGCCCTATCGCGGCCGCACGCTCGCCGAGTTCGACCTCGATGCCGCCCTCGCGCGCAAACCCGCCGTGCTGCTGGTCGACGAACTGGCCCACACCAACGCACCCGGCTCGCGCCACGCCAAGCGCTGGCAGGACGTGCAGGAGCTGCTGGCCGCCGGCATCGAGGTGTGGTCGGCGCTCAACGTGCAGCACCTCGAAAGCCTCAACGGCACCGTCGGCGCCATCACCGGCGTGCGCGTGCACGAGACCGTGCCCGACACCGTGCTCGACGAGGCCGACGAGGTGGTGCTGGTCGACGTCACGCCCGACGAACTCACGGCGCGGCTCGCGGCCGGCAAGGTGTATCTGCCGCAGCAGGCCGAGCGCGCCGCACAGAATTTCTTTCGCAAGGGCAACCTGATCGCGCTGCGCGAGATCGCTCTGCGCCGCACCGCCGAGCACGTCGAAGACGACGTGCGCGGCTGGCGTGTCGAACAGTCGGGCCCCGGCGGCAACGGGCAGGGCGGCGCGGCGCTGCAGGCCTGGAACACCTCGGGCGCCATCCTGGCCTGCGTCGGCCCGCACGAGGGCGCGGCGCAGACCGTGCGCACCGCCGCGCGGCTCGCGGGCCAGCTCAACGTACGCTGGCATGCCGCGTATGTCGAGACGCCGCGGTTGCAGCGCCTCGATGCGGCGCAGCGCGATCGCATCCTCGCCGTGCTCAAGCTCGCCGAGGAACTGGGCGCGGCCACGGCGGTGCTCACCGGCGCCGACGTGGCGGAGCAACTGTCCGAGCAGGCGCGTCGCCTCAATTGCGCGACGCTGGTTATCGGCCGCGCGGAGCCCGTGCGCGGATGGCGGCGCTGGTGGGGCGTGTCCGCGGTGCCGTTGGCGCGCGCGCTGGCGCAGCGGGCACCGGCGCTCGACATCCTCGAAGTCGGCCGCGCCGACAGCGCGCGCCGCCTGTCGCAGGCGTCGCTGGTCGCCACGCAGGCCGACGAAGACGACGAGCGCGCGCAGTCCCGCTGGCCCGGCTACGCCTGGGCCGCTGCCACCAGCATCGCGCTCACGCTGCTGTGCACGCCGCTGACGGGCGTGCTGGAGCTGTCCAACATCGTCATGCTGTTCCTGCTCGGCGTGGTCGGCGTGGCGATGCGTTTCGGGCGCGGGCCTTCGGCGCTCGCGGCCATGCTCAACGTGGCGGCCTTCGACTACTTCTTCGTCGCGCCGCGCCTGTCCTTCGCGGTCAGCGACGTGCAGTACCTGCTGACCTTCGCCGTGATGCTCGGCGTCGGCCTGCTGGTGGGCCAGCTCATGGCCGGGCTGCGCTTCGCGGCCGGCGTGTCGACCAGCCGCGAGCGCCGCGCGCGCTCGCTGTTCGAACTCACGCGCGAACTCTCGGCCGCACTCGAAAGCACCCAGGTCGTCGCCCTCGGCGCCGCCGCCGTGCAGGCCCATTTCGGCGGCCATGCGCGCGTGCTGGTCACCGACGCCGCCGACCAGCTCGTGCCCCCCGCCGACCCGCCGCCCAGCTTCGACGCGCAGGTGGCCGACTGGGCCTTCCGCCACGGCCAGCCCGCCGGCCTGGCCACCGCCACGCTCGCCGCCCAGCCCTGGCATTACGTGCCGCTGCGCGCGCCCATGCGCGTGCGCGGCGTGCTCGCGCTGTGCCCGGCCCGCCCGCGCTGGCTGCTGATTCCCGAGCAGGCGCAGCAGCTGGACACGCTCGCGCGCCAGATCGCCATCGCGCTGGAGCGCGTGCACTACGTCGAAGTCGCGCAGCGCGCCGTGGTCGAGATGGAATCGGAGCGCCTGCGCAATGCACTGCTCGGCGCCATCTCGCACGACGTGCGCACGCCGCTCACTGCGCTCATCGCGCTGGCCGAATCGCTGCAGACCCTGCCGCCCGAAGAACACACCGAGGCCGCGCGCGCCATCGTCACGCAGGCCCACGCGCTGCACGCGCTGGTCAGCAACCTGCTCGACATGGCACGCCTCGAAAGCGGCGTGGCCGGCGGCACGGTGAACCTGCGGCGCGACTGGCAGTCGGTCGAAGAGGTGGTGGGCGCCGCCATCCGCGCCGCCCGCCCCGCGCTGCGCGGCATGGTGGTGCAGACCGCGTGGGACCCCGAGCTGCCGCTGGTCGAGTTCGACGCCGTGCTCATCGAGCGCGTGCTCGTCAACCTGCTGGAGAACGCCGCCAAGTACGGCGCCGCGCCCATCGAGGTCGGCGCACGCGCCGAGGCCGGCACGCTGGTGCTCACCGTGCGCGACCACGGCCCCGGCCTGCCCGCCGCGCTGCACGGCCGCGAGCAGACGCTGTTCGACAAGTTCACGCGCGGCGAGGCCGAATCCGCCACGCCCGGCGTCGGCCTCGGACTGGCCATCTGCCGCGCCGTGGTGAGCGCGCACGGCGGCGAGATCAGCGCGGCCAATGCGCGCGACGGCGGTGCAGAATTCACCGTCACCTTGCCGCGCCGCGAGCCCCCCGAACCCGCTGAAGCCCAGCTCTGAAACCCGCCATGCCATCCCCCACCGCCATCGTGATCGAAGACGAGCCGCAGATCCGCCGCTTCGTGCGCGGCGCGCTCGAGGCAGAAGGCTGGCAGGTGCACGAAGCCGGCACCCTGCGCGACGGCCTTGCGGCCGCCGGCACGCGGCAACCCGATCTGCTGGTGCTCGACCTGGGCTTGCCCGACGGCGACGGCGTGTCGCTGATCCGCGATGTGCGCGGCTGGTCGCAGGTGCCGATCATCGTGCTCTCGGCCCGCACCGACGAAGCCGACAAGATCGCCGCGCTCGACGCCGGCGCCGACGATTACCTCACCAAGCCCTTCGGCACCGGCGAACTGCTGGCCCGCGTGCGCGCCAACCTGCGCCGCCCACGTGCCGCGAGCGGCAACGGCGATGAACCGGCCGCCGAAGCCGTGTTCCGCTTCGGTGAGATCGAACTGGACCGCGCCGCACGCATCGTGCGCCGCGCCGGCGCCGAGGTGCATCTCACGCCGACCGAGTACCGCCTGCTCTCCGTGCTGGTGGCCAACGCCGGCCGCGTGCTGACGCAGCGGCAACTGCTGCGCGAGGTGTGGGGCCCGTCGCACACGGACCAGAGCCACTACCTGCGCATCTACATGGGGCATTTAAGGCAGAAGCTGGAGACGGACCCGGCGCAGCCGAAGCACTTGCTGACCGAGACGGCTGTGGGATACCGGCTGGTCGTCTAGAAAGAAAAAGAAAAACGAGGGCAGGGGCGTTCATTCACCCACAAAGCCCGGCAGGCGGTGCGGTGTGGGCGGCCCCTCTGTGCCGCCGAGGCGCACAGCGTTTCGCGGATCAGGGCTCGCAGCTGTTTGAGCCGCAGGCGAGTTCTGCGAGACCCCGCGAAACGCGAGCACCGCAGGGGAGCCGCGAAGCGGCCGGCACAGTGGGGTCGACCGCGCCGCGCCGCTTGTCGGGCGCGCTCCCGAGAGAGCGCGTCCCCAATCAGCCCTTGTTCGGATTCAGCAGGAATTTCTCCCCCGTAGCCTGCTTCCCATACACCCCGATCGCATCGAGCTGCAGCGCCTCCACAAGAGACACCTCCCGCGTGTAGTGACTCGCAAACGTCGTCTTCAACTCCGCCACCACGCGCGAACGCAGTCGCTGCGTGCCTTCATCGCCCAGCTTCTGCAGGAACGGGAACAGCAGCCAGCCGCCCATGCCCCAGGCCATGCCGAAGTTGCGCACGAACTCGGTCGGGCTGCGGTCCAGGCCGCCGTAGATGTAGACCTGCTTGTGCGTCATCGAGCCGTAGCGGCTGTATTCCTTGGCGGTGCGGTTGATCGCCGCTTCCATGCAGCCGAGGATCTGGCCGGCGAGCTTGCCGCCGCCCGTGGCGTCGAAGGCGAGCGTGGCGCCAGTGGCGACCAGTGCGTCGGTCAGCTGCTCGAGGAAGTCCGGCGAGCTCGCGTTGCAGACGTACTTCGCGCCGATGCTGCGCAGCAGGGCTTCCTGCTCGGGCTTGCGCACGATGTTGACGAGGTCGATGCCGTCCTTCTGGCAGATCTTGTTGAGCATCTGGCCCAGGTTGGACGCAGCTGCGGTGTGCACCAGCGCCTTGTGGCCTTCGCGCTTCATGGTCTCGACCATGCCCAGCGAGGTCAGCGGGTTCACGAAGCACGACGCGCCTTCGGCCGGCGTGGTGCCCGCCGGCAGTTCGAGGCACATCTGCGCGGGCACCGCGCGGTACTGCGAATACATCGCGCCGCCGATGGCTGCCACGGTCTTGCCCAGCAGTGCCTGCGCGGCCGGCGACGAACCGGCCTTGACCACCACGCCCGCACCCTCGTTACCCACCGGCATCGACTGGTCGAGCCGCGCCGCCATCGAGGCGCGCGCGCGTTCCGGCACGATGGCCGTGACGACGGGGCGATCGGCCGTGCCGGAGGCCACCGCAGTGCTCATGTCGGCAGCGCCGAACAGCAGGCCCAGGTCCGACGGGTTCATCGGCGCCGCCTCGACGCGGATCACCACCTCGTGGGCCTGCGGTTCGGGCATCGGGTCGTCGTGCAGGGAGAGTTCGAGTTCGCCGTTGGAACGGACGAGAGAGCGCAGTTGGAGTGCCATGGAGAAGCCCCTGTGAAAGGTCGTTCGGAGATGGCCATCGGCCACGGGGCGGCCAGTATAGGAGCGGGTGCGCGCGCCTGCTGGCGCCTTCAGGACACCACGGGAATCACCGGGGCATGGGCCAGCGCATGGCGCATCTTCAGCGGGTCGAGCCGCTCGATGTAGCGCGGGATGTTGCGCCACAGCGTGTGGTAGCCGTAGCCGCCGCGCAGCATCTCCTGGCGCGCGCTGTCCTTGTCCCAGTCCTGCACGGCCATGCGGTAGACGGCCGCCACCACGCCCGTGCGGTCCGCGCCGTGCATGCAATGGATGAGCACCGGCCCTTGCTTCTCGGCCTCGCGAATGGCGACCAGCGCGCGCAGCACCTTGGCATCGTCGATCGACCAGGTGTTGATCGGCACGCGCACCAGCCGGATGCCGCTGCCGGCAAACACCTTCCTGTCGTCGTTGAAGGAGCGCAGACTCACGACGGTGCGGATGTCCAGCGACTGCAACGCCGCCACGTTCGCGCGGCGCGGCTGCGCGCTGCGGTACAGCGTGGGCGTGATGCGGTGCAGGTTCTCGACCTGCAAGGCATCGAGCGGATCGGCCCAGTGGCCGGGGCGCAGGTCGGCGGCCTTTGTTTCTGTTGTCGTCATCGCGCGCGCGGACGCCAGTGGCGCACCGTCAGGATGAGCGCCGCGATCGCGAGCCCGCCCCAGTAGTCGATCGGAGCCCCCCACAGCCAGTGCTTGTGCCAGAAGGCCTTCACGGGGTTGAAGTTCTCGAAGCCGAAGGCCGGGTTGATGAGGAACCACAGGAAGTCTTCGCAGACCCAGAACACGATCAGCCCCGCGAGCGCCAGCCCCCAGTCGCGCCATGTCCAGCGTCCCTGGAAGGCCAGCGGCGAGAAGAACACCAGCATCATGAAGGTGAACACCCAGGCGTGATAGCCCGTCATCGCGCGGCCGCCCCAGAACAGGTCGAGCCAGATGTTGTTCTCGATGCGCCACGTGGGCAGCGAGGTGGCCCAGCCGGCGCCGCCTTCGATCTGGATCTCGGCGTTGGCGAAGAAGAACGCCATCGTCACGACCCACGCGAGGTAGACCAGCGTGCGGCCGATGCCCGGCCGCGGCTCCACGGCGCCGCCGCTCATTCGGCAATGCCCAGCACGCGCTGCAGCACCGCACGCGCGGCCTGCGGCTTGCCCAGGGCGCGGCTGCGCGCGGCCATGGCCGCGAGCTTGGCGGGGTCGGCCATGAGGCGCGCGACCTTGTAGTCCAGGCCGATGGCGTCGTAGGCCAGCCAGGCGGCGCTTTCTTCCATGAGGAAGCCGGCGTTGTGCTCTTCCTGCCCCGGAATCGGCGAGATCAGCAACATCGGCTTGCCCAGCGCCAGGCACTCCGACACCGTGAGGCCGCCGGGTTTGGTCACGACCAGGTCGGCCGCGGCCATCATCTTGTGCATCTCGTTCGTGAAGCCGACGGCCACCACGCGGCCCGGATGGCGTTGCGAGAGCACTTCGAGCCGTGCGTGGGCGTCAGCATTACGGCCGGCCACCGCGATCACCTGGAACGGCGTGTCGCCGCCGAGCGCGAGCACGCGCTCGACCATGCTCGGCAGGTCGCCCACGCCGGCACCGCCCGAAGCCATCAGCAGCACTGGGCGCGCAGGGTCCAGCCCCAGCGCACTGGCGCAGGCCGCGTGCGCGAGTTCCGGCGCATCAGGCTCGGAAAAAGCCGGCATCACCGGGATGCCCGTGACATGCACGCGCTCGGGCGGAATACCGCGTGCGCGCAGCCGGAAGGCGACTTCTTCCGTGGCCGCGAGATAGCCCGTCATGCCCGGCACCAGCCACATGTTGTGCAGGTCGTAGTCGGTGATCTGCAGCCACACCGGGCACTCGATGCGGCCCCGGTTGCGCTCGCGCATCAGCAGCTCGGCCGGCAGGAAGTGGGTGCAGATCACCGCGTCGGGCTTGGCGCGCCGAATTTCGCGCACCAACGCCCCGGTGCTCAGGCGCTCGATGCCGCGGCGCAGCCGCTGCGAGGGCGCGTGGTGCGGCGTGACGTCGGTGCGCTGGTGCAGGTACGACCACAGCTCGGGCGCGCGGTTCACCAGCTGGAGGTACCAGTCGGTGTACACCTTGCGAAAGCCCAACGGCACATGGGCCATGGCGTCGACATGCACCGCGGTATGCGGCGCAAACGACTGGGCGAGGGTGGCTTCAAGCGCCTGGGCGGCGCGCACATGGCCGTTGCCGGCGCTCACACTGAGGATCAGGAGTTTGGTCATGGATTCGGCGGTCTGGTCGCCGGATTATGGGCATGCCATGTGGCAGGGCCCGTGCACACGCCCTGGACTGAAAAGATCACCGCCTCAGAGCGGCGCCCGCGACGTGACGAGCGCTCTCGCGCCAACAGCCGCCCGCTCACGTATCGCATCGAAGGTGGTGTTTGCAACGATGCGCCCGTTCTCGAACACCGTTTGCAGCAGATCGACCTGGCCGCTCGCCAGTGTTTCTTCGCGCACGGTCTGTACGTCGCCGTGTGCGTTCCGAATCAGCGCAAGTCGCCCCTTCTTCGAGGCCTTGTTCACGTCGCCTACCGGCGACTTGTAGACATCGCGCCACTCGCCATTCACCTGCATCGCCGAGCACTTCATCGCCCATTGCATCGTGTCGCGGTTGACCTGCTGAAGCAGCCCACCACCCATGCCGAAAGAGATGTTCTCGGTCGAGAAGCCGTTGTGAAAGAAGTTCGAGAGGCACAAGCGCAGCGAGTCGAGGTTGACGCCGTCGCCCTGGATGATGCGCACGTTGTTCAGCACACGAAAGCCCTTGGCATTCGTCGTGGTGCCGAAGCGCTCGGCCAGGATCTGCGCCACCTTGAGCGTGGTTTCGGCCGGGTCGCCCGAGTCGGGCCGCACCACCAGCGTCGCACCCGAGGCCACCACCTTCGCCTTGAGTTCGTCGCCCCAGATGTGCGCGCAGGCATTGAAGATGTCGTAGCTGTCGCTCACCACCGCGAAGGTCGTGCCGGGCTTGGCGAACTGGTCGACCATGTTGCTGTACGCATCGGATTCATGGTCGCGGCCCCAGCCCGTGATGGTGCTGTGCTCGGCCGCGGGGATCGAGAAGCCCGCCACGTCGCAGTCGTAGTAACGACGCGCCGCCACCAGTGCGGCCAGTGTGTCGGTGCCCATGAAGTTGACCAGGTGGGCCATGCCGCCGAGCGCGGCCGATTCGAGGCTCGAGACGCCGCGCGCGCCGAAGTCGTGCAGCCTGAATGCGATCTGCCCTTGCGGGTCGTCGCAGGTCGCCTCGAGGTAGCGCAGCAGCGTGGTGCGCGCCGCGGCCGAGAGCGTGGCCACCGTGGTCGGATACCAGATGGCGCGCAGCAACTCGGTTTCGAGAAAGCTCGTGACCCAGAAGAACTCGGGGTCGGTGTTCTCGATGGTGGCCAGCACGTTGTGCACCGGCAGCACGCTGCCCTCGGGCACGGCGCGGATGCGCACGGGCATCAGTCCGTCGTGCTTCTCGATCAGCCGCAGCCAGCCTTCGCGGTTGAAGGGTTCGCCGTGCACGGCCATCATTGCCGCGGCCTCCTCGACGTCGTCGCGCGTCACCGGTGTCTGCAGGTATTCGCGCAGGTACGCCTGCAGGCCGAAGAACAGCGAGTGGCTGAAGAGCCCGCCGCGCGATTCGATGTAGCTGTGCACGGTCTGCGTACCGGGTGGGTACTGCATCCAGTGCGACACCTTGTAGGAGTCGGTGCGCAGCAGCAGGTTGTCGCCCAGGGGCGAGGAGGTGAGGTTGCGGTTCATGTGAAAGCTCCTTTCACGTGGGCCCCGTCAACCGGGGCCCGTTCTTGCTGACAAAGCCTGGTCGTTCAGTTCTTGCCCAGGCCACCCAAAAAATGGTTTGCGATGAAGTAGTGGTCTTCGTAGATGCGGTCGGGCATGCCGAGGAACTCGGCAATCGGCACCCAGCGCACCGCGGCCGCATCGTCGTCGGCACGCACGTCCGACAGGCCCGTCCACTGGTTGTGCGCCAGCTCGAAGAAGAAGCCGTGCGTGATCGTGCGGCCGCGCTGCGAGCGGTCGGGCGCATCGAACACATGGCTCGCCTTCATGCTGCCGTTGAGCACGGGCACAGGCACCTTGAGGCGGGTTTCTTCCTTCAGCTCGCGGATGGCCGCGTCCTGCAGCCGCTCGTGCTGGCCGACGAAGCCGCCGGGCAGCGCCCACGTGCCCTTGCCGGGATGGAACTTGCGCTGCACCAGGAGGATGTGACCGGCCTCGACCACGATGGCATCGACCGTGGTGTAGATCGGCGGAAAGCTGCTGCCCGCATAGCGGTACTTGTCGCGGTAGTCGACAAGGAAGGCGCGCTCGTCGCAGAGCTCGGCGTAGTCGGCGGTGCCGGTGAACTTGTCGAGAAAGGCGGCGGTGCCGTCGGGCAGGTCGGCACGTGCGAGCTGGCCGCGGTTCTCGGGGTCGAAGTAGAGGCTGCGCACGTCGGTGGCGTTCAGGCTTTCCACGCTGTGCTGGCCCACGAACTCCCAGTGCGGGAAGAGCTTGAGGTAGTAGCTGGAGCTGTCCTTCAGGTGCCCCACCAGCGCGACCTTGGCCTGCGCCGCGGGCACATGGCCGTCCTGCTGGATCAGCCGCTCGACGGCGGACTGGATCGACGCGATCCAGAGCTGGTCGTTGTAGGGCGAGTCGCCCACGCCGACGACGCTCACGCGCATCTGCTCGGTGCCGCGCAGGCACGCGCGCACCATGCGTTCGCGTTCGTCGAAGGTGAAGGGGTCTTTGACGCTGCGGGGCTTGCGGTCGGAACCGACCACCACGATGACCCGATCGGCGGCGCGCAGGCCTTCTTCGATGAGTCGCTGGTGGCCGAAATGAACGGGCTGGAAACGCCCGATGACGATGGCGTACTGAAACTTGCGTGTGTTGTGCATGGTCACTTGGGAATCCCCCAAAAAGGGCGCAATCAACTTGCGCCTGAATTCAGGATAGCACCGGTTCGACGCATCGATCAAGTGTTCCTTGCCCCACGGGACAGGCGTCCGACTGTAAACAGCCAGATACTCCGAAGGCGCATTTGCTAGGATTCGCCCCCCCATGACCGAGCCCTCTACTTCTCCCCACGCGCCCGTGCGCCTCAACAAACGCATGGCCGAACTCGGCCTGTGCTCGCGCCGCGAGGCGGACGACTGGATCGCGCAGGGCTGGGTGCGCGTCAACGGCAAGCCCGCCGAGATGGGCGTGAAGGTCACGCCCAACGACCGCATCGAGGTCGACAAGGCCGCCAAGGGCCAGCAGGCGAACCAGGTCACGATCCTCATCAACAAGCCCATCGGCTACGTGAGCGGGCAGGCCGAAGACGGCCATGAGCCGGCGGTCACGCTGTTCACGCCGCAGAACCGCTGGGTGGAAGACAACGCACGCTTCTTCTTCGGCCCGCAGCAGCTGCGCGGCCTGGCCCCCTGCGGGCGGCTCGACATCGACTCCACCGGCCTGCTCGTGATGACGCAAGACGGCCGCATCGCGCGCCAGCTCATCGGCGAAGACTCGGTGATGGACAAGGAATACCTCGTGCGCGTGGCCTACCACGGCCTGGACCAGCCCGCGCCCACCGGCCAGCTGGTGCGCCTGGACGACGACGACCCGGTCACCACCAACGTGCAGGCGGTGTTTCCGCCCGCCATGCTCGCGCGGCTGCGGCACGGCCTGAGCCTGGACGGCCAGGCGCTCAAGCCGGCGCGCGTCGAGTGGCAGAACCCCGAGCAGCTGCGCTTCGTGCTCACCGAAGGCAAGAAGCGCCAGATCCGCCGCATGTGCGAGCTGGTCGGCCTCAAGGTGGTGGGCCTGAAGCGCGTGCGCATCGGCAAGGTGATGCTCGGCAACCTGCCGGTGGGGCAGTGGCGTTACCTGGCGCCGCACGAGAAGTTCTGAAAATTTGCCGATGATGGCCGCGGTGCTGAGCCGGCGCGCACTGAACCGGGCCACGCTGGCGCGGCAGATGCTGCTGGCACGGCGCAAGGCGAGCGTCGTGCAGGCCATCGAGAAGCTGGCCGGGCTGCAGGCGCAGGCCCCCAACCCGCCCTACATCGGCCTGTGGAGCCGGCTCGAAGGCTTTCGCCGCGAGCAGCTGACCGACGCGCTGAAAACACGCCGCATCGTGCGCATGTCGACACTGCGCGCGACCCTGCACCTGATGACCGCCCCGGACGCGTGGGCCTGGCGGCCGTTGCTCGAACCGGTGCACCAGCGCGGCCTGTCGGGCCTGCATGCGCGGGCCCTCGAAGGCGTCGACCGTGCGGACGTGGTGAAGGCGGGCCGTGCATTGCTCGACGACGGACCGCTCACCGGCACGGCGCTCGGCCAGGCGCTCGCGACGCGTTGGAAAGACCACGCGCCGGCCTCGCTCGCCGCACTCATCCGCAACAACGTGCCGCTGGTCCATCTGCCGCCTGCGGGCAGCTGGAACTCGCACCAGAACGCGCTGCTGCAGCCGCTCGGTGCATGGCTCGGTGAATCCTTCGCCGAGATCGCAGAAGCCACGCAAGACGACCTGCTCCTGCGCTACCTCGCCGCCTTCGGCCCCGCGACACTGGCCGACGCCGGCGCGTGGTCGGGCCTCACGGGCTGGAAGGCCGTGGCTGAACGGTTGAGGCCGCAGCTGCGCGTGTTCACCGGCGAGCAGGGCCAGGAACTCTTCGACCTGCCGCGCGCGCCGCGCCCCGACCCCAACACGCCCGCGCCGCCGCGCCTGGTCGCCGAATGGGACAACCTGCTGCTCTCGCACGCCGACCGCAGCCGCGTGCTCGACGAGACGCACCGCGCCCGCGTGTTCACCGTCAACGGCATCGTGCGCGGCACGGTGCTGCTCGACGGCTTCGTGGCGGGCACCTGGAAGATCGAACGCACGACACAGGCGGCCACCGTGGTGCTGGAGCCCTTCACGCGCTGGTCGGCGGCCGACCGGCGCGGCGTGGAGGAAGAGGCGCGGCGCCTGCTGGCCTTTGCCTCCGACGCAGAGGACGAGCGGCACGCGGTCCGCGTCCTAAGCCCCGCCTAAGACTCTCCTAAGTCTGCGCGCCTACGCTGCGCCGCGGCGCAAGGCCACTACCGATCATCCCGGTCGCGTGCTACCTTGCGCGCGAAGGAGTCACGGCAATGCGCGTGCTGCTGGTGGAAGACGACGAAATGATCGGGCGCAGCCTGAAGCAGGCGCTCGAGGGCGCGGGCTGGTCGGCCGACTGGGTGCGCGACGGCGAGCTGGCGCAAAGCGCGCTCGGCGACGGCGGCTACACCTGCGTGCTGCTCGATCTGGGCCTGCCCCGCCAGGACGGCACCGAGGTGCTGCGCCGCGCGCGCGAACGCGGCGACGCCACGCCCGTGCTGGTGCTCACCGCGCGCGACGGGCTGGACGACCGCATCCACAGCCTGGACCTTGGCGCCGACGACTACCTGCTCAAGCCCTTCGAGTTCCGCGAGCTGCTCGCGCGCATGCGCGCCGTGGTGCGCCGCCGTGACGGCGCCGCGCATTCGCGGATCGGCACCGCCGCGCTGCAGCTGGACCTCACGACGCGCGAGGTGGCGGTGAACGGCGTGCCCGAGGCGCTCACCGCGCGCGAGTTCGCACTGCTGCATGCGCTGCTGGAGCGGCCCGGCGCCATCCTCTCGCGCGAGCAGCTCGAAAACCGCATCTACGGCTGGGGCGACGAAGTGACCAGCAACGCCATCGACGTGCTGATCCACGGCATGCGCCGCAAGCTCGGCGCCGACGCGATCCGCAACGTGCGCGGCCTGGGCTGGCGAGTCGCCGCATGACCAGTGAGGCCCGCCGCTGGTGGCGCCCGCGTTCGCTGCGCACCCAGCTGCTGCTGTGGCTCGTCACGCTGCATGTGGTGGCGGCGGTGCTCACGGCGTGGTTCTCTTTTCTGGCCTACGGCAATCTCGTTCACAACGCACTCGACGACCAGATGCGGCTGGTGGCCGAGTCGTACGCGGGCAACGACCCGCCCAAGACCCCGCGCGCGATGGACGGCGAAGCGGCCTTCTCGCGCGGCGCCTTCGTCGTGCAACTCTGGAATGCGGATGGCGCCACCTTGCGCGCGAGTTCGTGGCCCGCGCTGTCGGTGCCGCTCCAACCGGGCAGCGGCTTCAGCGACGTGCATGCGGAAGGGCCCGCGCATTCGCGCTGGCGCGTGTTCACGGCCGATCCCGCGCCGCACGCGGACGCGCCGCGCGTGCAGGTGCTGCAGAACGAGGACTACCGCCACCGCCGTGCGCTGCGCCGCGCCCTGCTCGAAGGACTGCCGATCGCGCTGCTGCTGCCGGCGGCGCTGCTGGTGCTGTGGCTCATCGTGTCGGCCGCCTCGCGCTCGCTGCGCGGCGTGGCGCGCGACGTGGCCTCGCAGGACGAGCGCCGCCCGACCGAGCTGTCGCTGGCGCGCGTGCCCGACGAGATCACGCCGCTGGTGGGCGCCTTCAACCACCTGCTGTCGCGCGTGCGCAGCGCCTTCGCCACGCAGCGCCGCTTCGTGCAGGACGCGGCGCACGAGCTGCGCACGCCGATGGCCGCCATCGGCCTGCAGATCGAGAACCTGCGCGCGCATGTGCCGGCCGGCGAAGCCACCGACCGCTTCAACCAGCTCGAGGCCGGCGTGACGCGCGCGCAGCACCTGATCGAGCAGCTGCTGCAACTGTCGCGACAGGACGCACCGCCGTCGGATGCGCCGGGCGAGCGGGTCGACATCGAGGCGCTGCTGCGCGACAGCCTGGGCCAGCGCATGGTGCTGGCCGATGCGCGGCGCATCGATGTGGGCTTCGAAGGTCTCACCAGTGCCGTGGTGACTGCACCCGCATCCGAGCTGCGCAGCGTGTTCGACAACCTCATCGACAACGCGCTGCGCTATGCGCCCGAAGGCGGCGTGGTCGATGTGCGGCTGCACCGGGTCGCGGATGGGCAGGCGGTGGTCGATGTGCTCGACAACGGGCCGGGCATTCCGCCGGCCGAACTGGAGCGCGTGTTCGACCGCTTCTTTCGCGTGCCCGGCGCGGCGGCGGGCGGCAGCGGGCTGGGCCTGGCGATTGCGCGCACGGCGGCGGAGCGGCATGGCTTGCGCATCGAATTGCGCAACCGCGACGACGGGCCGGGGCTGAGGGCGCGGGTGCTGCTGCCGATGTAGACGGCGCGGTGGTGCTCACTTCCGGCTCATTCTTCGCTCACGCTGTGCTCAGTCAGGCTGCCTAGAGTGGCTGCAGGTCCTGCTGCGCGCGGTCCGCGCGACGGCACCGGACCGGAGACAACCTGCCCTCAGGAGAACACACCATGCGCACTTCGTTCCATCTTCTTGCCGTTGCTTCCTTCGCCGCATTCGCGGCCCTGGGCACGGTCAATGCATCCGCCGAAACCACCGACGGTTCGGACTTCCATCCGCTGCAGATGAATTCGCCGGAGAACCCGGAGGTGCAGGCCGGCGCGATGGCGGCGGCACGTCCGAGCGGCACGGAGCCCATTGGCCAGTCGACGTCGGCGCCGGCGATCAATGGGTTGACGCCGGTGTCCGACATCGAGGCGGGCGCCTATGCGGCGTCGCACCCGACGGGCACCGAGCCCATCGGGCAATCGACTTCACTGCCGATGGTGAAGTCGGGCAGCGGAAGCTGATCCAGCCTCCGCTGCGGAAAGCTCAGCTCAGCTCAGTCGTCGTTGCTGCTGAGCAGTGCGCGGTAGATCACCGCGCCGATGATCGCGCCCACGATCGGGGCGACCCAGAACAGCCACAGCTCCGACATCGCATACGACGGGCCGAACAGCGCCGGGCCGGTGCTGCGCGCCGGGTTCACCGAGGTGTTGGTCACGGGGATCGAAACCAGGTGGATCAGCGTCAGGCACAGGCCGATGGCCATGCCCGCGAAGCCGGCTGCCGCGCGCTTGGCGGTGGCACCCAGGATCACGATCAGGAACACGGCGGTCATCACCACTTCGCTGATCAGCGCGGCCGTCATGCTGTACTTGCCGGGCGAGTGCTCGCCGTAGCCGTTGGTGGCAAAGCCGCCGATGTCCGCGCCCGGCTTGCCGGTGGCAATCAGGTACAGCACGCCGGCCGCCGCGATGGCGCCCAGCACCTGCGACACGATGTAGCCCGGCAGCTGCCCGGCCTTGAAGCGGCCTGCGGCTGCAAGGCCGATCGACACGGCCGGGTTGAAGTGGCCGCCCGAGATCGGACCGAGCGCATAGGCGCCGGTGACCACCGTGAGGCCGAAGGCCAGCGAGACACCGAGCAGGCCGATGCCAACGCCCGGAAAGGCCGCTGCCAGAACTGCGCTTCCGCAGCCTCCGAGCGTGAGCCAGAAAGTACCAATGAATTCTGCAGACCACTTTTTGTAGGTACTGTGTTCCATAACGCTCCATCCTGAAGTTGAGAAAGCACGCACGGCGGGAGCCGAACGCGGGCCGCATTCTAGGAACGGGAATTGGAGGCGTCGAGCAAACGGGCGCGCTGAACGGCAACTGTTCACGATTGCTGTGGATTTGTGCCCTGCAGCATTTGCACATGGGCGGCGCGACGGCGTGCAGCGTCACATCGTGATGACGACCTTGCCGAACGCGCCGCGTTCCAGATGGTCGAGCGCGGCGGGCAGTGCGTTGAACTCGTAGCGCGCCGCAATCACCGGCTTCAGCGCGTTGGCATCGACCGCGCGCACGAGCTCTTCGAGCGCACGACGGTGGCCGACGCCGATGCCTTGCACCGTCACGCGGCCGAGCACCATCGCGTAGAACGATGCGCTCAGCGTGTCGCCGCCGAGCATGCCGATGATCGACACGCGCCCGCCCTGCTTCACGGCCTGCAGCGAGCGGTCGAGGTCGGGGCCGCTCGACAGTTCGAGCACGTGGTCGACGCCGCGACCATGCGTGAGCCGGCGCACCTCGGCGGGCCAGTCGCTGTCGCGCGCCAGCACGTGCGTGGCGCCGAGCGCGCGCGCGGCGGCCTGCTTGTCGGCGCTGCCCGTCACCACGATGGCCTGCGCGCCGTGCAGCCGCGCGAGCTGCAGCCCGAACAGCGCGACCCCGCCGGTGCCGTGGACCAGCACCGTCTCGCCCGCGCGCAGGGCGCCGGTCTCCACCAGCGCGAACCACGCCGTGAGGCCGGCGCACGGCAGCGTGCTGGCTTCTTCAAGGCTCAGCGTGGCGGGCGCGGCCACGGCCCAGTTCGCATCGATGCACACATGCGAGGCCAGCATGCCCGGCCCGGGGCCGCCGAGCAGCGTGGTGTCGGCGTGCCAGTGGCTGTCGATCCAGCCGCCCCAGAAGGTGTTGATCACGCGGTCGCCCACGGCAAAGCGATGCACGCCCGGGCCCACGGCCACCACGGTGCCCGCCATGTCCGAGCCGGGCGTGAAGGGCAGGTCGAGCGCCATGCCCATGCCGTCGCGCACCATGAGCAGGTCGCGGTAGTTGAGCGCCACCGCGCCCACGCGCACGAGGATCTGGCCCGCGCCGGGCGAGGGCATCGGCGCGTCGGCCTGTTCGAGGTGGGCGCGGCCCAGTCGGGGAAGCTGCCAGCGGCGCAGCACGTCGGGTTCTTGCATCGGAAAGGCTCCATCGGAAAAGATCGACCTCGATGCTATTGACGATGAAAACGATCCGGTGGTGGATAATTTTCCGAAGAATGGTGCTTAAAAGTCTCCAATGAGCCAACGCCTGCAAGGCATTGAAGAGTTCGTCGCGGCGGTGGAGGCGGGCAGCTTTGCGCTCGCGGCGCAGCGCCTGCACGTCACCCGTTCGGCCGTCGCCAAGAGCATCGCGCGGCTCGAGGCGCGGCTGGACACGCGCCTGTTCCTGCGCACCACGCGCAGCCAGAGCCTCACCGAGGAGGGGCACGGCTACTACGAGCGCTGCCGCCGCGCACTGGCCGAGCTGGACGCGGCCGAGGCGCTCACCGACGCCGCGCGCCACACGGCCGCCGGCCTCGTGCGCCTGAGCATGCCGG
Source organism: Variovorax sp. RO1 (assembly GCF_002849325.1). Taxonomy (NCBI): domain Bacteria; kingdom Pseudomonadati; phylum Pseudomonadota; class Betaproteobacteria; order Burkholderiales; family Comamonadaceae; genus Variovorax; species Variovorax sp. RO1. Next base: position 76,786 of record NZ_PKMT01000003.1, on the reverse strand, counting down.
CGATGCTGGGGCGGCTCAAGGTCGGGCCGCTGCTGCTGGCCCTGGCGCGCCAGCATCCGCAGCTGTCGCTGGAGCTGGCCTTCAACGACCGGCGCGTCGACCTCGTGGAAGAGGGGCTCGACCTGGCCATCCGCAGCGGCGAACTCGACGACAGCGCCGGCCTCGTGGCGCGGCCGGTCGGCGTGCAGTGGATGCTGCTGTGCGCCGCGCCCGCGTACCTGGCCGAGCGCGGCCATCCGCGCGACCTTGCGGCGCTGGTCGCGCCACACGAGGCCGTGTACTACGCCCGCGACGGGCAGGTCTCGCCCTGGCGCTTTCGCGAGGGCGACGCGGTGGTGGAGGCCGCGCTGCCGTCGCGCCTGCGCTGCGACAGCGCCGAGGTGCTGCTGGAGGCCGCCATCGGCGGCATGGGCCTGGCGCGGCTGCCGGCCTGGCTGGCGGCCGACGCGCTCGCGGCCGGCACGCTGGTGCGCGTGTTCGACGAGCCGGTGCCGTTTGGCTTTCCGCTGCACGTGATCCGCACGCCGAGCCGCTACCTGCCGCTGAAGACGCGCGTGGTGATCGACTGGCTGGTGGAACACCTGCCGCCGCTGCTGGCGACACGCTGAGCCCATCCATGCAGACGGGCGCTATCCTGCGCTTTCGAACAACGAGGAGACCTGCGCATGCCTTCATCATTCGCCCCGCGACACACCATGAGTGCCCTGACCACCGCCTGCCTGGGCGCGGTGCTCCTGCTCGGGGCGCCGCTGGCCGCCGCGCAGGGCACCGTCAACGCGCTGTGCAGCACCGACGTGGGCTGGTGCGAGGCGGCCGCCACGGCCTTCACGCGCGAGACCGGCATCAAGGTGCAGCAAGCCCACAAGGGCACCGGCGAAATCGGTGCGCAGCTGCGCGCCGAAGCCGCCAACCCCAAGACCGACCTCTGGTGGGGCGGCACCGGCGACCCCTTTTTGCAGGCCGCCGAGCAGGGCCTGCTCGAGCCCTACCGCCCGGCCTACATCAACGACCTGCACGACTGGTCGGTGCGCCAGTACGCCATGTCGCAGAACATGGTGGGCGGCTTCTACACCAGCGCCATGGGCTTCGGCTTCAACACCGACCTGCTGAAGAAAAAGAAGCTCGCCGAGCCCAAGTGCTGGGCCGACCTCATCAAGCCCGAGTACAAGGGCGAGATCGAAATTTCGCACCCCGCCACCAGCGGCACGGCCTACACCGTCATCGCGGGCCTGGTGCAGCAGATGGGCGAGGAGCCCGCGTTCGACTACCTGAAGAAGCTGCACAAGAACGTCACCAGCTACACGCGCAGCGGCCAGGCGCAGGCGCCCAACGTGGCCAAGGGCGAGGTGGCGATCGGCGTGAGTTTCATCTTCGGCTTCGAGCGCTGGCGGCACGACAAATTTCCGGTGAAGACCGCCGCGCCCTGCGAAGGCACGGGCTTCGAGATCGGCGGCATCGCGCTCGTGAAGGGCGCGCGCAACAAGGAGAACGCCAAGCGCTACTACGACTGGCTCATGAGCCCCGCGGGCCAGTCCATCGGCGCCAAGGCCGGCAGCCTGCAGTCGCCGGCCAACAAGACCTTCAAGCCCGACGCGCGCATTCCTTCGATGGACGGCGTGAGGCTCATCAAGTACGACTTCGAGAAGTACGGCAAAGTGGCCGAGCGCAAGCGGCTCATCGACCGCTGGACGCGTGAAGTGGAGTCGCAACCTCGCTGAAAGCGCGGCGTGCAACCGACAGCCGTGTGACAAAGTTCGCCCGGCCTTGCACTCGTTGTTTTTTGGCGCGACAACCCCAGTTCATAAAGTTGGCAAGGCCGCTGCCCATCGCGGGCGGCTCGCCTTAGAATTTTTTGGCTTCGATCTCTTTCTTTCCCATGGCTGATTCCTCCAATACCAAACTCCCGTTCCAGGCTGAAGTCGCGCAACTGCTGCACCTCGTCACGCATGCGCTGTACTCCAACAAGGAAATCTTCCTGCGCGAGCTGATCTCGAACGCGTCCGACGCGTGCGACAAGCTGCGCTTCGAGGCGCTCGACCATCCCGAGCTCTACGAAGACCAGCCCGAGCTCGACGTGCGCCTGACGTTCGACAAGGCCGCGCGCACCCTCACCATCACCGACAAGGGCATCGGCCTGTCGCGCCAGGAAGCCATCGACAACCTCGGCACCATCGCCAAGAGTGGTACCAAAGACTTCATGAGCCGCCTGAGCGGCGACCAGAAGGCCGACGCACAGCTCATCGGCCAGTTCGGCGTGGGTTTCTATTCGGGCTTCATCGTGGCCGACAAGATCAGCGTCGAGTCGCGCCGCGCGGGCCTGCCCGCCGACCAGGGCGTGCGCTGGGTGAGCGGCGGCGCCGGCGACTTCGAGGTGGCCGACATCACGCGCGCCGAACGCGGCACGCGCATCACGCTGCACCTGCGCGACGATGCCGACGAGTACCTCAACGCCTGGAAGCTCAAGCAGATCGTCGGCAAATACTCCGACCACATCTCCCTGCCCATCCTGATGGAAAAGGAAGAGTGGAAAGAAGGCGAGAACGACCAGCCCGGCGACATGGTGAAAACCGGCGAGTGGGAAACGGTGAACAAGGCCAACGCCCTGTGGAGCCGTCCCAAGAAGGACATCACGCCCGAGCAGTACGAAGAGTTCTACAAGAGCATCAGCCACGACTTCGAGGCGCCGCTGGCCTGGAGCCACAACCGCGTCGAAGGCAGCACCGAGTACACGCAGCTGCTGTACATCCCGGCCAAGGCCCCGTTCGACCTGTGGAACCGCGACAAGAGCGCGGGCGTCAAGCTGTACGTCAAGCGCGTCTTCATCATGGACGATGCCGAGGCGCTGCTGCCCAACTACCTGCGCTTCGTGAAGGGCGTGATCGACTCGGCCGACCTGCCGCTCAACGTGAGCCGCGAGCTGCTGCAGGAAAGCCGCGACGTGAAGGCCATCCGCGAAGGCAGCACCAAGCGCGTGCTGTCGATGCTCGAAGACCTGGCCAGGAAGCAGAAGACCGCACCCGACAGCGGCGAAGGCAAGATCGACGTGGGCTCGGGCGAATCGGTGCCGGCTCCCGAGCCGACCGAAGGCCTGAACGATGTCAGCGACGTGGTCGACAAGAACACCACCCCCGCCGCCGAAGCCGCCGCCGAGTACGCCGACGAATCGGGCAAGTTCGCCAAGTTCTACGCCGAGTTTGGCGCGGTGCTGAAAGAAGGCCTGGGCGAGGACATGGGCAACCGCGACCGCATCGCCAAGCTGCTGCGCTTTGCCTCCACCACGAGCGACGTCGCGAGCGTGAGCTTCGCCGACTACAAGGCGCGCATGAAGGACGGCCAGGACGCCATCTACTACATCACGGCCGACAACCTCGCCGCCGCCAAGAACAGCCCGCAGCTCGAAGTCTTCAAGAAGAAGGGCATCGAGGTGCTGCTCATGACCGACCGTGTCGACGAGTGGGCGCTGAACTACCTGAGCGAGTTCGACGGCACGCCGCTGCAAAGCGTGGCCAAGGGCGCGGTCGACCTGGGCAAGCTGCAGGACGAGTCCGAGAAGAAGGCCGCCGAGGAAGCCGCCGAGTCGTTCAAGCCGTTGCTCGAGAAGCTGAAAGAGGCGCTCAAGGACAAGGCCGAAGACGTGCGCGTGACCACGCGCCTGGTCGACTCGCCCGCCTGCCTCGTGGTGGAAGACGGCGGCATGAGCACGCAGCTCGCGCGCATGCTCAAGCAGGCCGGCCAGCCCGCGCCCGACCTCAAGCCCGTGCTCGAAGTCAACGCCGAGCACCCGCTGGTGAAGAAGCTCGAAGGCTCCGCGCATTTCGACGACCTCGCGAACATCCTGTTCGACCAGGCGCTGCTCGCCGAAGGCGGCCTGCCGGCCGACCCTGCCGCTTACGTGAGGCGCGTCAACGCGCTGCTGGTGTGAACGCCCGGCCGCGCATCGTTCGTCGCGCAGCGGCTGCCACTTCGGCGCTGCTGTTGTTGCTTCTGGTGGGCGGCTGTTCGCACTATCACATCGGCATTCCGCTGGTGCCCGGGCTCTCGCTCGGGCTCGGTGCCACGAAGGACGGCAATTTTTCCGTCGGCCTGAACACCGGCTGGGGCCCGCTCGGCGCGGGCGTGGCGTTGCATGACAACGGCGCCGTGACCGGCTCGGCCAGCGTCGGTGTGGGGGTCGGCGTCGGGCCGATCGGCACCGGCGTGGGCGTCGGCAAGAGCGTGGTGCTGCACAACCCGTACGAGACGGCGCCGGCACCCGGGCAGGCGACGCCTGCCGTGGTGGTGCCTGCTTCGGCAACGGCCACCGCGCCTGTCAGCGTCACCAAGGCCGGCGTCACGCGGCCCATGTCGCCGTCGCCACCGATCGCCGCCGCACCCGTGCCGGCGGCACGCGTGTCCTACCGCGCCCCCGCTGCGAAAACAGCGGTCGTGGCCGGCGAAGCAGGCACGCCCGGCAATCCCATCGCGCCCTGATGGTCGCGCCCCTCCCACCCCTGACCGCGCCGCGGCCCGGCGCGAGGCTGCCCTTTCCATGAGTCTCAGTACCGAAGCCGTCCTTGCGCTTGCGCCGGACGACGCCTCCGCGAAGGCCGCCAAAGGCCTGCTCGCGCCCGCCAAGTGGCCCACGCTCGCACATTCCGACGACGCTGTCTGGGGCGAATGCCAGGGCAGCGGCAGCAAGCCCTACCAGACGCAGGTCGACCTGTCGGGGCCGGTGTTCCGCTGCTCCTGCCCGAGCCGCAAATTCCCCTGCAAGCACGGCCTGGCGCTGATGCTGCTGCGCGCGCAGAGCGAAGCCAGCTTCACCGCCGGCGCGCCGCCGCCGTGGGTGGCCGACTGGCTGGCCTCGCGCCGCGACAAGGCCGAGAAGAAAGAAGCCCGCGCCGCCGAACCGGCCGCCGCCCCTGATCCTGCGGCAGCCGCCAAGCGCGACGCGCAGCGCTGGAAGCGCATCGAGGCCGGTGTGCAGGAGCTCGCGCGCTGGCTCGACGACCAGACCCAGCGTGGCCTGGCCGCGCTCGGCAGCGAGCAGGCCGAGGGCTGGACCGCCATGGCCGCGCGCATGGTCGACGCGCAGGCGCCGGGGCTCGGCCAGCGCATCACGCAGGCGGCCGAGCTGATCGGCGCCGGCGACGGCTGGCCCGCGCGGCTGCTCGACCGGCTGGGCCGGCTGCAACTGATCGTCGATGCGGTGCCGCGCCGCGACAGCCTGTCGCCCGCCACGCGCGCCGACCTGCGCGCCGCCCTCGGCTGGCCGCAGGACCGCGAGGCGCTGCTGGCCGACGGCGAGCGCGTGAACGACCACTGGCTCGTGCTGGGCCAGTGCCTCGACGAGCGCGACACCAAGCTCGTCGAGCGCCATGTGTGGCTGCAGGGCCGGGCGAGCGGACGCCGCGCGCTGCTGCTCGACTACTCGCACGGCGGGCGCGGCTTCGAGACCGGCTGGGTCAGCGGCAGCGAACGCGCGGCCGTGCTGTGTTTCTATCCCGGCCACGCCTCGCAGCGCGCGGTGGTGGCCGAACTGCCGGCCGAGGCCGTGTCGACCGCAGCACCTTTTGCAGCCAATGACGAAGCCGGTGAATGGCAACGCATGGCGCAGCAGATCGCGGCCAACCCGTGGCAGCCGCTGCTGCCCCTGGTGTGGGCCGACGCCGTGCCCGCGCGGCATGGCGACCAGTGGTGGCTGCGCCTGGGCGCTGCGTCGCAAGCGCTGCCGATGCAACTGGCCGCGGCCGAAGCCTGGCAACTGCTGGCGCATTCGGGCGGCGCGCCGCTGCGCGTCTTCGGCGAATGGGACGGCGAGCAGTTCGCGCCACTCACCGCGTGGGCGGCTGAGGGTGGAACACCCGTCTGGACCTTGAGTGGAGCCCGTACATGAGCCACTGGAACACTTTGCTGCAGACCGCACTCGTCGGCACCGCACGCCAACCCGTGCCCGCCGCCGACGGCATGGCCGGCGATTTCGGCGCGTTGCTTCAGGCGCTGCAACAACCCGCTGACACCGCGCAAGGCGTGCTGCTGCGCGTCGCGGGCGCCGTGGCCGTGGGCCGCCGCGCGGGTTTTGTCGCGCCGGGCCTGCCGGCCGACGACGCACCGCCTGCCGCGAACGATCCCTCTCCCGCGCTCGGCGACCCCGCCTTGCTCGCCGTGATCGCCGACGCGCTCGCCAGTGGCCCGCAGCGCCTGCAGCACGAGGTGCTGGCCGTGCTCTCGACCGCTGGCTGGCGCCTGCCGCCCAGCCTGCTGCCCGCCGCGCTCGATGCCGGCCGCCGCGACACCGCGCTGCGTCCCGCCGTCGTCCTCGCGCTCGGCGAGCGCGGTCGCTGGCTGGCCGCGCGCAACGACGACTGGCGCTACGCCGTCGGCGCCAGCGCGCAGGCCGACACGCAGACCCGCTGGGACGAAGGCAGCATCGATCAGCGCCGCGCCGTGCTGGCCGAGCAACGCCGCGACGACCCGGCCGGCGCGCGCGAACGCCTCGCCGCCGAACTGCCGCAACTGCCCGCCAAAGAGCGCGCCGTGCTGATCGGCGCGCTGGCAGAGAACCTCGGCCCCGACGACGAAGCGCTGCTCGAAGCCCAACTGAAAGACCGCGCGCGTGACGTGCGCCAGACCGTGGTCGAGCTGCTGCAGCGCCTGCCGGCCAGCGCGCACGTGCGGCGCGTCGAGGCCTTTCTCGCACCGTTGCTCTCATCGCAAGGCGCGGCGTGGCAACTGAACGCCCCCGAAGCCGCCGACCCGCGCTGGAAAGACGACGCCATCGACGCCGCGCGCCCCACGCACGACAGCCTCGGCGAGCGCGCGTGGTGGCTCTACCAGCTCGTGCGCCAGATGCCGCTCGCGTGGTGGACCGCGCGCACCGGCCTGACGCCCGCTGCCTTGCTCGACTGGGCCGCAACCGGCGACTGGCACGACGCGCTGCTGCGCGGCTGGAACGAGGCCGTGCTGGCCGCGCCCGATTTCGACTGGTGCGATGCGCTGCTCGACCGCCCGCGCGGCCACCGCGGCGGCGTGGGCCCGCTGTTGGCGCTGCTGCCGCGCGAACGCCGCGAGCGCCACTGGGCGACGCAACTCGGCGATGCCGGGCAGGGCGTGCAGGACGTCGTCGCGTTTGCCGACCAGGCCTGCGTACCCGGCGACACGCCGTCGGCCGCGCTGTCGCTGCGCATCGCACAGGCGCTGCGCACGCGCGTCGAGCGTGGCGACCTCGTCAACGACTACGTGCTGCGCCAGGTGCTTGGCACCGCCGCCGCGCTGCTGCACCTCGATGCGCTGCCGCTGCTGGCCGACCTGCCGCGCGCGGCCGAGGAAAGCCCCGGCCTCGCCCACGCACTGGCCGACACCGCGCGCATCGTGCGTGCGCGCCGGCTGGTCGCGACTCTTCCTTCTTCTTCTTCTTCCTCACTTTCAACCTCTTCCCAAGGCCGTCCATGAGCAATGTCCTGCGCCAGCATGCCGAACAGCAATTCGCCGAAGAACTCGATGCGCTCCAGAAGGTCGACGACCGCCAGCGCCCGGCCAACTGGAAGCTCTCGCCCTGGGCCGTGCTCACTTACCTGATGGGCGGCAAGCTGGCCAACGGCTTCGATGTCAGCCCCAAGTACATCGGCAATTCGCGCCTGATGGAAATCGCCGTGTCCACGCTCGCCACCGACCGCGCGCTGCTGCTGTACGGCGTGCCGGGCACGGCCAAGTCGTGGGTGTCGGAGCACCTGGCCGCCGCCGTGAGCGGCGACTCGACCATGCTGATCCAGGGCACCGCCGGCACCAGCGAAGAGCAGCTGCGCTACGGCTGGAACTACGCCGAGCTGCTGGCCCACGGCCCGTCCGAAAAGGCGCTGGTGCCGAGCCCGCTGGTGAACGCCATGCGCCTGGGCAAGATCGCGCGCGTCGAAGAACTCACGCGCATCCCGGCCGACGTGCAAGACTCGCTGATCACCGTGCTGTCGGAAAAGACGCTGCCCGTGCCCGAGCTCGGCACCGAGGTGCAGGCCACGCGCGGCTTCTCGGTCATTGCCACCGCCAACAACCGCGACAAGGGCGTGAACGAACTGTCGAGCGCGCTCAAGCGCCGCTTCAACACCGTGGTGCTGCCCGTGCCGTCGAGCGAGGCCGAAGAAGTGCAGATCGTCGTCAAGCGCGTGTCCGAGCTGGGCCGCGCGCTCGCGCTGCCGGCCGAGCCGCCCGCGCTGCAGGAAGTGCGCCGCGTGGTGCAGATCTTCCGCGAGCTGCGCAACGGCCAGACCGAAGACGGCAAGACGCGCATCAAGTCGCCCACCTCCACGCTCTCGACCGCCGAGGCCATCTCGGTCATCAACAGCGGCATGGCGCTGGCCGGCCACTTCGGCGACGGCGTGCTGCGCTCGGCCGACGTGGCCTCGGGCCTGATCGGCGCCGTCATCAAGGACCCGGTGCAGGACCAGGTGGTGTGGAAGGAATACCTGGAGACCGTGGTGAAGGAACGGGCCGACTGGAAGGACCTGTACCGCGCCTGCCGCGAACAACTCTGACGCGAGCCAGCGCATGAGCACGAGCGCGGCGCCTTCGCCGCTGCACTACTTCGGCATCCGCCACCACGGCCCCGGCTGTGCGCGCAGCCTGCTGCGCGCCTTCGAGTCGCTGCAGCCCGACTGCATCCTCGTCGAGGGCCCGCCCGAGGCCGAGCCGCTGCTGTCCTTTCTCGCGCATGCCGACCTGCAACCGCCGGTCGCGGTGCTGATCCATGCGAGCGAAGACACCGGCCTGGCCGCGTTCTATCCCTTCGCCACCTTCTCGCCCGAATGGCAGGCGCTGCAATGGGGCGCCGCGCGCGGCGTGCCCACGCGCTTCATCGACCTGCCGCAGGCGCACCGCATGGCGATCGAGCAGGCCGCGCGCACAGCCGACGAGGCCAAGGCAGAAGCAACGGAAGAAACACCACTCGGCGATGACGAGACCGACACGGTGCCCGTCGCCGAAACGCTCGAAGCACCCGAGGAAGAACTGGCCGCAAACACGCTGCCCGACGACCCCTTCGACTGGCTCGCCCATGCCGCCGGCTATGCCGACGGTGAGAGCTGGTGGAACCACATGGTCGAGGAACGCGGTGACGGCGAAGACCTGTTCGGCGCCATCGCTGAAGCCATGACCGCCGTGCGCGCCGAAACGCCCGAAGACCGGCGCGGCGTGCGCGCGATGGAGCGCGAGCAGCGGCGCGAAGCCTTCATGCGGCAATCGATCCGCGAGGCCATCAAGGCCGGCCACCAGCGCATCGCCGTCGTCTGCGGTGCGTGGCACGTGCCCGCGCTGCAGGGCGCGGCCACCGCCAAGGCCGATGCCGCGCTGCTCAAGGGCTTGCCCAAACTCAAGGTGCTCGCGACCTGGGTGCCGTGGACCTATCGGCATCTCACGAGCGCCAGCGGCTACGGCGCCGGCATCGACTCGCCGGGCTGGTACGAGCACCTGTGGCAGCAGGGGCACGAGGTGGCGGGGCGCAGCACCGGCTGGCTCGCACGTGTCGCGCGCTTGCTGCGCGAACACGACCTCGACTGCTCCTCCGCCCACCTCATCGAGGCCACGCGCCTGGCCGACACGCTGGCCGCGCTACGCGAGCGCCCCGCGCCCGGCCTGCCCGAGCTCGACGAGGCCGTGCGCAGCGTGATCTGCATGGGCGAGCAGGCGCCGCTCACGCTCATCCGCGAGCGCCTCACGGTCGGCGACCGCATGGGCCAGGTGCCGGCCGACGTGCCCACCGTGCCGCTGCAGCGCGACCTCGAGCAGGCGCAGAAAAGCCTGCGCCTCAAGCCCGAGGCCACCGCGAAGACGCTCGACCTCGACCTGCGCCAACCCAACGACCTCGCGCGCAGCCACCTGCTGCACCGCCTGCGCCTGCTCGACCTGCCGTGGGGCGAGGTCACCGCCGGCCAGCGCGCGAGCCGCGGCACCTTCCACGAGGTGTGGCAGCTGCAGTGGCAGCCCGAGTTCGCGCTGCGCGTCATCGAGGCCAGCCGCTTCGGCGCCACCGTGGCGCACGCCGCCAGCGCGCGCGTGATGGAAGGGCTCGCAGCCGAGACTTCGCTCACCGTGCTGGCCGAACAGGTCGACACCGTGCTGCTGGCCGACCTGCCCGTGGCCGTGCAGGCGGTGACCCGCGCGCTCGAAGACCGCGCTGCGCTCACCGGCGACGCCGTGCAGCTCATCGGCGCCGTGCCGCCGCTGGCCAACGTGTTCCGCTACGGCAGCGTGCGCCAGACCGACAGTGCGCTGCTCTCGCACGTGCTCGACAGCCTCATCGTGCGCGGCGCCATCGGCCTGCCGATTGCGTGCGGCGCGCTCGACGCCGAAGCCGCCGAGTCGCTGCGCATCCGCCTCATCGGCGCGCACGACGCGGTGCGTCTGCGCGACGGCGAAGAAACGACCACCGCCTGGCGCAACGCCCTGCGTGCCATCGCCTTCGGCGAAACCGGCGCGCCGCTGCTGCGCGGCGTGAGCTGCCGGCTGCTGCTCGACGATGCGCAGATCGACAGTGACGGCGCTTCGCAGCAACTGGCGCGCAACCTTTCGGCCGGCGCGCCGCCGACCGATGCGGCGGCGTGGCTCGAAGGCTTTCTCAACCGCAACGCGATGGTGCTGCTGCACGACGATGCCGTGTGGTCGCTGGTCGACGGCTGGCTCGCGGGGCTCGGCGAAGCGCACTTCGTGCAGGTGTTGCCGCTGGTGCGGCGCAGCTTCGCGGACTTCTCGGGCGCCGACCGGCGCGCGCTCGGCGAGCGTGCGAAACGCGGCGCCGTCGGGGGCACCTTGCCGTCCGCCGTGGCCGCCACCGACTGGGACGAATCACGCGCGGTGCTCGCGCTGCCGCTGCTGCGGGAACTGCTGGGAGTGAAGGCATGAGCGCGAATCCAACCCCCATCGACGACGAAGAACAAACCCTGCCGCCCACCGACCGCCTGCAACGCTGGCGCCTCGTGCTCGGCAGCGAAGCGAACGCGAGCTGCGGTGCCATCGAAGGCCGCGTGCGCGAGATCGACCAGGCGCTGGCCGCGCTCTACGAAGCCGACGGCCGGCGCGGCCTCGGCCAGGGCGGGCAGCGCGGCGGCCGGGGCGATTCGGCGCCCAGCGTGGCACGCTGGCTCGGCGACATCCGCAAGTACTTTCCGAGCCAGGTGGTGCAAGTGATGCAGCGCGACGCGATGGAGCGGCTCAATCTGCGCCAGATGCTGCTGCAGCCCGAGATGCTCGAGAACGCGCAGCCCGACGTGCACCTGGTGGCCAACCTCGTGGCGTTGGCGAGTGTGATCCCGGCCGGCACCAAGGACACGGCGCGCGCCGTGGTGCGCAAGGTGGTCGACGAGCTCATGAAGAAGCTCGAGGAGCCGATGCGCAGCGCCGTCAGCGGCGCGCTCAACCGCAGCCAGCGCAACCGCCGCCCGCGCCATTCGGAGATCGACTGGCACCGCACCATCCGCGCCAACCTGCGCCACTGGCAACCCGAGTACCGCACCGTGGTGCCGCAGACGCTGATCGGCTACGGCCGCAAGGCGCGCCAGCCGCAGCGCGAAGTGATCCTGTGCATCGACCAGAGCGGCTCCATGGCCGCGTCGGTCGTCTATTCGAGCATCTTCGGCGCGGTGATGGCGAGCCTGCCGGCGGTGTCGACCAAGCTGGTGGTGTTCGACACCGCCGTGGTCGACATGACCGAGCAGTTGCAAGACCCGGTCGACCTGCTGTTCGGCGTGCAGCTCGGTGGCGGCACCGACATCAACGGCGCCGTGGGCTACTGCCAGACGCTGGTGCGCGAGCCGCGCAACACCATCCTGATTTTGATCTCCGACCTGTACGAAGGCGGCGTGGAAGACGGCCTGCTGCGCCGCGCTCACCAGCTGGTGGAAGCCGGCGTGCAGTTCATCGCGCTGCTGGCGCTCAGCGACGAGGGCGCGCCCTCGTACGACCGCGACCTGGCCGCCAAGCTCGCGGCGCTGGGCGTGCCGTCGTTCGCCTGCACGCCCGATGCGTTCCCCGGCCTCATGGCCGCGGCCATCAAGCGCGAGGACGTGTCGACCTGGGCCGCGGGGCAGGGCCTGAAGACCAGCCGCGCGGCCTGACGACACGCGCGGGGACGACGCCGGCGCTCAGCGCGCCGCGTCGTCGTCGCTCGGAAGGAACGCGTCGCCCGGCGTCAGCGGCGCATGGCGATAGCTCGCCGGGGTGCGGCTCAGCTTCACCGGCGCGCCGATGCCGCGGTAGCCGCCTTCCATCTCCACCACCATCTCGCGGTGCAGCGTGTGCGGATGCTGCAGCGCATCGGCCACTGGCAGCACGGGCGCGGCGGGCACGCCGGCGGCCATCAGCTGATCGACCAGCGTGCGGCCGTCGAAGGCGGCGAGCGCGGCTTCGAGCTGCTGCTTGAGGCCGTCGCGGTTCACAGAGCGCGCGCCGGCAGTGCGGTACAGCGGGTCGTCGGACAGCGCAGGCAGGCCGATGCAGCGGCAGAAGCTTGCGAACTGGCGGTCGTTGCCCACGGCCACGAAGATCGGGTCGGTGCCCGTGGCCAGTGCATCGTAGGGATAGATGTTGGGGTGCGCGTTGCCCGTGCGGCGCGGCGCCGTGCCGTCCATGAACCAGTTGGCCGCGTGCGGGTGCAGCAGCGAGAGGCCGCTGTCGTACAGCGCCGCTTCCACGAACTGGCCGCGTCCGCTGCGATGGCGTTCCTGCAGCGCGAGCAGCACGCCGATCACCGCGTTGAGCCCGGTCACCATGTCGACCACCGGCAGGCCCACGCGCAGCGGGCCGCCGTCGGCCTCGCCGTTGATGCTCATGATGCCGGTCATGGCCTGCACCGCGGCGTCGTAGCCCGGCAGCGCACCCAGCGGACCGTCGGCGCCGAAGCCCGACACGCGGCACCACACGAGACGCGGAAAGCGCTGCGACAGCGCCTCGTAGCCGATGCCCCAGCGCTCCATCGTGCCGGTCTTGAAGTTCTCGATCAGCACGTCGGCCTCGGCCACCAAGGCGAGCAATGCCTCGCGGCCTTCCTCGGTCGAGAAGTCCAGGTGCTGCACGCGCTTGTTGCGGTTCAGCCCGTGGTAGTACGAGGCCACGCCTTCCTTGAAGGGCGGGCCCCAGGTGCGCGTGTCGTCGCCTTGCGGCGGCTCGACCTTGAGCACGTCGGCGCCGTGGTCGCCGAGGATCTGGCCGCAGTACGGGCCGCCGAGGATGCGCGAGATGTCGAGCACGCGGATGCCCGCGAGGGCGCCGGTCGAAGTGGAGGCGGTGGTCATGGAGTGGACTCGGAAGAAGGGGAGGCGGTGCGCGGCACCAGCTTGAAGGTGCCGGTGGCCATGGCGAGCAGTTCGCCGTCGGCGTTGCGCGCTTCGCCGCGCGCGAAGCACATCGCGCGGCCGCGTCGCTCGCACACGGCGGTGGCGATCACGTCGCCGGCGCAGGGCGCGGTGTAGTGCACCGTGATGTCGATGGTGACCACGCCGAAGGCCGTGGGGGCGTGCGAGCGCACGGCGCTGGCGAGCGTGCAATCGAACAGCACGGCGATCGCGCCGCCGTGCACGTCGCCGCGGCTGTTGGCGTGGTCGGCGTTGTAGGGCATGCGCACGCGTGCACGCTCGTCGCCGATGGCCTCGCCGCGCAGCGCGAAGCTGCGCGCCATCGGCATGGGCAGGCCGAAGAGCAGGCCCGGTGGTTCGTTGACGAAAGCGGTGTCCGACATGGTGTGCGTGGGGTGGTCAGTCGAGCAGGCCGCGCTGGCGCAGGCGCGCCACGCGCTCCTTCTCGCGCGCGGTCGTGGCCAGCGCGTAGCGGCGGTATTGCTCGGGGTCCATCGCGTTGGCCTGCTGGTTCAGCTGCTCCAGCACGCGCAGGCCAGCGGGCGACGACAGCGCCTTGCGGAAGGCGTCGTGCACGGTCTTCACACGGGCCGGGTCCATGCCGGCCGGGCCGGCGATGCCGTAGGGCGAATCGATGACCGCGTCCACGCCCAGTTCGCGCAGCGTGGGCACCTGCGGGTAGCGCTTGACGCGTTGCGGCGTGAGCATCACGAGGTAGCGCATCTTGCCGGCCTCGATGTGCGGCACCGCCACGCCCGAGAGCGGCGCGGCGTCGATGTGACCGCCGAGGATGGCGTTGGTCACTTCGGCGTCGCCCTTGAAGGGCACCATGTTGAGCTGGATCTTCGCCATCTCGGCGGCCTCGTCCATCACGATGCGCGGCGTGCCGACCGCGCCGGTGGCGCCCACGTTGAGCTTGCCCGGGAGGCGCGCGGCGTCGGCCGCGAACTCCTGCCAGGTCTTCCACGGCGCGTCGGCCTTCACGGCGAGGCCGAAGGTGTAGTCGGACAGCATCACCACGTACGAGAAGCTGCGCGCCGGATCGAAGGCCACCTTGTTGATGAAGGGCTCGCGGTACACCGAGGCTGGCAGCACGGCCAGCGTGTAGCCGTCGGGCGCGGCGCGCACCAGCGCAGCGGCGCCGTTGGTGCCGCTCGCACCGGGGCGGTTGTCGAGCACCACGGGCTGGCCGAGGGCCTTGCCGGCCTCGTCGGCAACGGCGCGCAGGTGCTGGTCGGTGGGCCCGCCTGCGGCGTACGGAACGATCAGCGTGACGGGGCGTTGCGGATAGGTCTCTGCGGTGGCGGCGCCGGCGGTGGCCAGCAGCGCGGCCACGGCGATCGCGCGTGAAAGCAGTCTCATTTTTGGTGTGTCTCCTCGTGGGTGGTCAGGGCTTCAGCTCAATCGAGCTGCGCACCCGACTTCTTCACCACGTCCTTCCACTTGGCCGTTTCGCTCGCGATGAACTGCGCGAGCTTCTGCGGCGAGGTGTCGGCCGATGCTTCGAGGCCTTGGCCGGCGAACATCTGCTTGACCTTCGGTGAGTTGAGCACTTCGGCGAACGCGTGGTTGAGCTTGGCCACGCGGTCGGGCGGCGTGCCGGCCGGGGCGACGATGCCGAAGAACACGCTCACGTCGTAGCCTTTGTTGCCTTGCTCGGCAATCGTCGGCACCTCGGGCAGCGCCTGCGAGCGGGCCGCCGTGGTCACGCCGAGTGCGCGCAGTTTGCCGGTCTTGACGTAGGGCAGTGCGGTGAGGATGTCGGTGAAGGTCATGCTGACCTGGTTGCCCAACAGGTCGTTGAGCGCCGGGCCCGTGCCCTTGTAGGGCACGTGCAGCAGGTCGGTGCCGGCCACCGAGTTGAACAGCACGCCCGCCAGGTGCGACGACGCGCCGTTGCCCGACGAGGCGTAGCTGAGCTTGCCCGGGTTGGCCTTGGCGTAGGCGACCAGCTCGGGTACGTTTTTCACCGGCAGGGCCGGGTTCACCACCAGGATGTTCGGCAGGTAGCCGACCTGGATCACGGGCGCAAAACTCTTGGTCGGGTCGTAGCTGATCTTGCGGTACAGGCTGACGTTGATGGCCAGCGGGCCCGAGGTGCCGAACAGCAGCGTGTGGCCGTCGGCCTCGGCGCGCGCGACGTAGTCGGCACCGATGTTGCCGCCGGCGCCCGCGCGGTTCTCCACGATCATGGGCTGGCCGAGCTTGTCACGCAGTTCGGCGGCGAGTGTGCGCGCCATCGCGTCGGTCGGGCCGCCGGGCGGGAAGGGCACGACCAGCGTCATCGGCTTGGACGGGAACGCACCGGGCTGGGCGTGCGCAGCGGGCGTGGCCGCCAGCAGCAGGGCGGCGCAGGCGGTGGCCGCTGCGCTGAGGAAGTGGCTGAGATGTTGTCGCATGGGTGGTTGTCTCCGTTGTTCTCGAAAAGGGGCTCAGGCGGCCGTGCGAACCAGCGCGGCATGCCAGTCGGCAGGCAGCGCATCGGGCGCCAGCGGATCGCGCGGCAGCACGCGGTGCAGCAGCACCAGCTGCGCCCAGCGCAGGCGCGCGGCGGACCCGCCGGCCGAGGCCTCCCAGGCCATCGCGGCGGCGCTGGTGCAGTGGTACAGCGCCGATGCGGCCTGGCGTGCGAGCACGTCGCCGCCTTCGCGTGCGGCGGTCTCGGCCAGGGCGCAGGCACGCGCCATCGTGTCGCGCAGCGCGGCGGCAAAGGCCGGTGTGAGTTCGGTGGCGTCGCCGATGAGCTTGTCGACGTGCGCGCGCAGCACGGGCAGCGAGCCTTCGCGCTTCACGGCGCGGATCACGTCGAGCGCCACGATGTTGCTGGTGCCTTCCCAGATCGAGCCCAGGTGCGCGTCGCGCACGAGGCGCGGGTCGCTCCACTCTTCGATGTAGCCGCAGCCGCCGCGCACTTCCATCGCATCGCCCGTGACCTGGCGCGCGTCGCGGCAGGCGCGGAACTTGATGAGCGGCGTGAGGATGCGCAGCAGCGCATACGCATCGGGCTCGCCGGCGTCGGAGCGCGCGAGCGCCTGCGCGGTCTGGCAGACCATCGTGCGGGCCTGCTCGGACGGCACGCGCAGCTTGTCGAGCTGGCGCTGCATCAGCGGCATCTGTTCGAGCGCGCGGCCGAAGGCGCGGCGTTCGGAGGCGATGTACTCGGCCTCGGCCACCGCGCGGCGCATCAGGCCGGCGGAACGCACGCCGTTCGACAGGCGCGAGTTGTTGACCATGTCGGCCATCTGCTGGAAGCCGCGGCCTTCCTCGCCCACGAGGTAGGCCACCGCGCCTTCGAGGCGGATCTCGCCGCTGGCCATCGAGCGCGTGCCCAGCTTGTCCTTGAGGCGAATGATGCGGTAGTGGTTGAGGCTGCCGTCGTCGAGTTCACGCGGCAGAAGGAACAGCGACACGCCCTTCATGCCTGCGGGCGCGTCGTCGGCGCGTGCCAGCACCATCGCAAAGCCGGCGTCGGGGTTGGAGCAGAACCACTTGTCGCCGGCCAGGCGCCAGCTGCCGTCGGCCTGGCGTTGCGCGGTGGTGGCGGTGGCGGCGATGTCGGAGCCGGCGGCCTGCTCGGTCATGAACATCGCGCCTTGCGCCAATTCGTCGAAGTCGAGCGAGGTCAGGCGCGGCAGGTACTTGGCGACCAGCTCGGGTGTGCCGAATTTCTTCAGCGTGCGCGTGAGCGAGTCGGTCATCGAGACCGGGCAGCACAGGCCGAACTCGGCCTGTACGAAGAGGTAGGTCAGCACGTACTTGACCAGCGGCGGCATCTTGCCTTGCCAGCCCAGCGTCTCGTCGCGGTGCGAGATGGCGGCCAGGCCGAACTCGCTGAGCGCCAGGCGCTCCATCTCGACATAGGCCGGGTGCTTGATGACCTTCTGCTCGTCGACGCCGGTGCGCGTGCGCTGCTTCAGCGTGGGCGGGTTGCGGTCGGCGGTGCCGGCCAGGTCGTCCAGCAGGCCGCCTGCCAGGCCGCCCAGGCGCTCGAAGTGCGGGCGCATGTGGGTGCGCAGGGCTTCGGGCAGGTACAGCGCGAGCAGCGTGTGCAGCTCGGTGTCGGTGGTGAAGAGGTTCTGGCCGTGGCGATCGGGAATCGGGTGCGCGGTGGGGTGCGCGGCGGCTGCGGCTGCGGATGTAGGCATGCGGGCGTCTCCTGGTTCGCCGCATTGTTGAGTTGGCAACGATCCGTGTCTAATATTGATTTGGTCTTGTACGATTTGATTTAACTATTCATGGAACTGCGGCACCTGCGCTACTTCTCCGTGCTCGCCGAAGAGCTGCACTTCGGGCGCGCCGCGCGGCGGCTGGCGATTTCGCAGCCGCCGCTGTCGGTGGCGATCCGCCAGCTCGAAGACTCGGTGGGCGCGCGCCTGTTCGAGCGCAACAGCAAGGAAGTGCGGCTCACGCCCGCGGGCGAGGCGCTGCGCGTGTCGGCGCGGCGCGTGCTGCTGCAGGCCGAGGAGGCCGCCATGGAGGCGCGCGACGTGGCCACCGGCTCGGCGGGCCGGCTGCGCATCGGTTTCGTCGGCGCCATGCTCTACCGCGGTCTGCCGCCGGCGCTGCGCGCGTTCCAGGCGCGGCATCCGGCGGTGCGCATCACGCTCAGCGAACTCAACTCCGGCGTGCAGATCGCCGAGCTGCTGCACGACCGGCTCGACCTGGGCTTCGTTCACACCAGCCGCATGCCGGCCGAACTGCAGCATCGGTTGCTGTTGTCGGAGCCCTTCGTGGCCTGCCTGCCCGCGGGCCATGCGCTGGCGCGCAAGCGCGTGCTGGCGCCGGCCGACCTGCGCGCGCAGCCCTTCGTGCTGTTTTCTCGCGAGGCCTCACCCGACTACCACGAGCGCATTCTTTCGATCTGCGCCGACGCGGGCTTCTCGCCCGAGGTGCGCCACGAGGTGCGGCACTGGCTGGCCGTGGTGTCGCTGGTGTCGCAGGGCATGGGCGTGGCGCTGGTGCCGCAGGCGATGCGGCACTCGGCGCTGCGCGGCGCGGTGTTCCGCCCGCTCGACCGCGCCGTGGCGCAGTCGGAGGCTTACGGCGTGTGGCGTACCGGGCCGGTCAATGTGCTGGTCGAGCGGCTGCTCGAAGGCGTGGCGCAGAGCCTTGCCGTAAACGCCGCCGAGTGATCACGCGTACAGCGGTTCCTCGGCCATCTGCTCGCACTGGTCTTCCAGCACGAGGATCTGGCCCTTCCAGTAGTCGCTGGAGCCGAACCACGGAAAGTTGATCGGGAAGATCGGGTCTTCCCAGCGGCGCGCCAGCCAGGCGCTGTAGTGGATGAGCCGCAGCGTGCGCAGCGGCTCGATGAGCGCCAGCTCACGGCGGTCGAATTCGCGGAACTGCTCGTAGCCGTCGAGCAGGCCCGACAGCTGCGCCGTGCGCTGCGCGCGGTCGCCCGACAGCAGCATCCACAGGTCTTGCACCGCGAAGCCCGTGCGCGCGTCGTCGAGGTCGACGAAGTGCGGGCCGCCGCCGGGGCGGTCGGTGGGCGTCCACAGGATGTTGCCGGGGTGCACGTCGCCGTGCAGGCGCAGCTTGCGGGGCTTGAAGTCGGAGGCCGGTGGCTGCAGCGCCAGGGCGGTGGCGCGGACCATGTCCAGCGCCTCGTTGCAGGTCTTTTCCCATTCGCGCTGCATGTCGAGCGGGATCTTGTCGTTTTCCAGCAGCCAGTCGCGCGAGTCCAGGCCGAAGGTCTGCAGGTCGAGCGCGGGGCGGGCCTCGAAAGGCTTGGCGCTGCCCACGGTGTGGATGCGCGCCAGGAAGCGGCCGACCCATTCGAGCACCTCGAAGTTGTCGAGTTCGGGCGCGCGGCCGCCGCGGTAGGGGCTCACGCTGAAGGCAAAGCCGGCGTGGTGGTGCAGCGTCTTGCCGTCGAAGACCAGCGGGGGCACGGCCGGCACTTCGCCGGCGGCCAGTTCGAGCGAGAAGGCGTGCTCTTCGAGGATCTCGGCCTCGCTCCAGCGGCCGGGGCGGTAGAACTTGAGCACCACCGCAGGATGCGGATTCGGGTCTTCCAGGAACACCTGGTAGACCCGGTTTTCATAGGAGTTCAGGCCGGTGAGCCGGCCATCGCCGTGCAGGCCGAGTGTCGCGAGCGCGTCGAGCACCACGTCAGGCGTGAGGCTCTCGTAAGGATGGGTGTTCGCGGGCGCGACAGAAGAAGGGGTCATGCGGCGATTGTCGCCACACGCGCCCCGTGCCGGTCAGCGTGCGCCCGCTTGTTTGTAAAGCGAAAGGATATGGCCCGTGCGCGGGTCGCCCTTGCCCGCCAGCACCTGCGCGTAGGCGGCCTGCACCGCCTCGCCGCCGAAGTGGTGTTGGGCGTGCAGCCACGGATTGTTGGTGTCGGTCACCGTGGCCAGGAAGTGGTGCCAGGCGGCCACCATGCGCCGCCCGAACTCGTCGGCGCCCCATTCGGTGGTGCGCTTCTTGATCTGCGCCGGCGCAAAGAACAGCGTGGCGCGCGGGCCGCTCAGGCTCTTGCCCGCGCCCTTGGCGGCGAGCTGCTCCACGTGCGTGCCGCCGATCGAGCTGCTGTACTTCAGGTTGGCGAAGCGCTCGTGGATCGCGGTGCGCAGCTCGCCGTTGCCGGCGAAGTCGATGTACACGCACGGGGTGTCGGCCGCGATGCTGTCGAGCGCGTCGTAGGTCACCACGCGGTCGTAGCAGCCCAGGCTCTGGCAGAAGGCCACGTTGGCGGGCGAGGTGAGGCCGATCACTTCGATGCCTTCGCGCTGGTGCAGCTGGAAGGCCGTGCCGTAGGCCGTCTTGCTCGACGCGCTCGACAGCAGCATGGTCGTAGCGCCGAAGAAATCGTTGTCGGCCATGAAGTCGTCGATGAGCCACGAGGTGATGAACAGCGGGCGCAACAGCGCCTGCAGGTCTTCGGTGTCGGTGGTGTAGAGCGGGTCGGCGTTGCAGCGGAAGTACTGGTTGTAGACCGCGGGCAGCTCGGCGCGGTGCGGCGCCGCATCGGTAAAACGTGCGGGCGAGAGCCGGTCGGGGCTGAGCACCGCGCTCGTCGCCATCGGCCAGTAGCCGTAGAGCCGTTCGCCCACGGCCACGCCCGGGTGCAGCGACTGCACCACGCTCGCGAAGCCCCACACCGGGATGCTGCCCCAGCCTTCTTCCTCGGAGGGAAAGAACTGCCAGTAGCTCATCGCATCGCCGAAAGCGGCGTAGGTGATGTTGTTGGAGGTGAGCGCAAAGCTGTCGATGCGCACGCGCACCTGTCCGTCGGCCAGCGGCCGTTCGGTGGTGTCGGTGTGCAGGCGCGCGGTGGCGAGCTGGTCTTTGCGGATCAGGAGGTGGGTGGTGCTCATGGGGTCGATCTCCACGGGTGTGTGTTGAGGACGGACGGGTCGGGCGGGACGGACGGGACGTGCGGCCACATTAGCCAAGCTTGGTGAAAGGCGCTATCTCGGCGTGCGTTTCGGCGTCACCCGTGAGACAGACATGAAAAAAGCGCCCGGGCTTGTGGCCGGGGCGCTTCTTTTCATGAAACCGTCAGAGCGGAATCAGACGATCGTCAGTTCGACGTCGATGTTGCCGCGGGTGGCGTTCGAGTACGGGCAGACCTGGTGGGCCGTGTCGACCAGCAGCTTCTTCTGTGCGTCGTCGAGGCCGGGCAGCGAGATCGCCAGCTGCACCGAGATGCCGTAGGCCGCGCCGCCGTTCGTCGGGCCGAGGGAGACCTTCGAGTCGATGGCGACTTCTTCCGGCACCTTGACGCTGATCTTCGGGCCGACGGCCTTCATGGCGCCGATGAAGCAGGCGGCGTAGCCGACCGCGAACAGCTGCTCGGGGTTGGTGCCGGGCTTGCCCGAACCGGGCGAGCTCAGCTTGACGTCGATGGCGCCATCGCTGGACTTGCCGGCGCCGTCACGGCCGCCGACGGTGTGGGCTTCTGCGGTGTAGAGAACTTTGTCGAGCTTGGTGGTCATGGTGATTTCCTTTGGCTTGGGGTGGTGAAAGGGCTTCCTGGGGAGGCCGGGGAGAACTGTGATTGGGTTGTGTGTCAGGCGGCTTTGCGGATGCGGTCGCGCAGGGTCTGGATTTGCTGCGTGAGGGCGATCAGCTCGGGGACGGAGCATTCGGCGGCGGCCATGAGGCAGGCGGGGACGTTGGCGGCGCGGGACTTGAGCTTGCGGCCTGTGGCGGTGAGCATGATGTGGACGCGGCGCTCGTCTGCGACGTCGCGGACTCGGGAGACGTAGCCGTTGGCTTCGAGGCGCTTGAGCAGCGGGGTCAGCGTGCCGGAATCTAGGGAGAGACGCTCGCCGAGGGCGGAGACGGTGGGGCCGTCTTGTTCCCAGAGGGCGAGCATCACCAGGTATTGGGGGTAGGTGAGCTGGAGCTTTTCTAGCAACGGCTTGTAGAGGCGGGTCATTGCCAAGGATGCGGAGTAGACGGCGAAGCAGAGCTGGTTGTCTAGCTTGAGCATCTCGTCTGGTGGGGGGTTCGTTGGCATGGGTTGAATTGTAGTTCGCAATTCAATTGCGTGCAATGTAGTTGTTTTGGCTTGGTTTCTTGGGGGCTTTGTTTGCTTCCCGAGGCCGGGAGTTCCGCCCGGCGGCGGACTCACTTTCTTTTGCTTCGCCAAAAGAAAGTAAGCAAAGAAAAGGCGACCCCACTGTCTGCGTCCCTGCGCTTCGCTACGGGCAACCTGCGGTGCTCGCGTTTCGCGGGGTCTCGCAGAACTCGCTGCGCTCAAACAGCTGCGAGCCCTGATCCGCGAAACGCTGCGCTCCTCGGCGCAGCCAGAGGGGCTTCGATACCGGACGGGCCTTTGCTTCGCTCGGCCTGGGAACAGCCAATGCAAATTCCAACCGCCGCAGGCGCGAAGCGCCTGCGGCGGCTTCGTGGCCGAGCGCAGCGATGGCACGCTGGTTTCCCAACCCCTTCTGTATGCGCCGAGGAGCGCAGCGTTTCGCGGATCAGGGCTCGCCCTTGTTTGAGCGAAGCGAGTTTGGGCGAGACCCCGCGAAACGTGAGCACCGCAGGTTGCCCGCAGCGAAGCGGAGGGACGCAGACAGCAGGGTCGCCTTTCTTTTGCCTACGTTTCTTTGGCGAAGCAAAGAAAAGTAGGTCGCCCGCCGGGGCGAGACCCGGCCTCGGAAAGCAAACCAGACCAGCTACCTAGAAATCACCCCCGAAACCGTTTCCGAGTCAGCGCCAAAGCAACCCAGAAAGCAACAACCGCATACACAACCAACACACCCGCATGCACCCACCACCCTTCAGGCCACCGATCCATAAACAGCGGCCGCACCAAAGCCACAGCATTCGTCAAAGGCAACCAGGCAGCCACAGCACGTACAGCAGCAGGCAACTGCTCCAACGGAAAAAACACCCCACTCAAAAACATCATCGGCGTCATGAACAGCGTGAAGTAGTACGTAAAAAAGTCATACCCCTTAGCCAGCGCATTGAAGATCAACGCCACAGAAGAAAACGTGATCCCACACCCAATCAACACCATCCAGGCCACGATCAACTTAGGGCTGTGACTGATCCCCAACCCCAGCATCACGAACAAGATCGCAGTCACCGTAAAGATCGACTTGAACGCCGCCCACAGCATCTCCGCGAGCACGATGTCATCCAGCCCCACCGGCGCATTCATGATCCCGTCCCAAGTCTTCTGCACATGCATCCGAGAAAACGCCGAATACAGCGCCTCGAAGCTCGCCGCATTCATCGCACTCATGCAGATCGACCCACTCGCCAAGAACAGGATGTACGGCACTTGCGTGCCATCCACCGTCACCTGCCCGACGAGTGCGCCCATGCCGTAGCCAAAAGCCACAAGCCAGATCAACGGCTCCGCGATGTTGCCGATCAGGCTAGGCAAAGCGAGCTTGCGCCACACCAGCAGGTTGCGCAAAAACACCGGCCACCATCGCATCGACAGCTCGGGCGCACGCCACACAGAGGGTGAAGGCGGCACAGGTGTTTCGGGGGGAACAGCAGAAGAAGCAGTGGTCGTGTTCATAAAAGAAGGTCTAGCTAGCCATCCTGGCGAATCTGCCGGCCGGTGAGCTTGAGGAAAAGATCTTCCAGATTGGCCGGCCGATGGAAGGTCCGCAGCCCGCCATGCTGCGTCAGCGCATCGAGCAGACGCCGCGCATCCTGCGTGTAGAAGAACACGGTCTCCCCGCTCACCTCCACGCGCGCAGCCAGCGCCTGCAGCTCCGCCGAGCCCGCCAGCGACAGCGCACCGTTGCCATACACCTCGACCACATCAGGCTCCAGGTGCTCGGCGATCAGGTCACGCGGACGGCCTTCAGCGATCTTGCGGCCGTGATCGAGCACCAGCAGGCGCGAGCACAGACGCTCGGCCTCGTCCATGAAGTGCGTGGTCAACAAGATCGACTTGCCCTGCTGCAGCAGCACCTGCAGGCGCTCCCACATCAGATGGCGCGCCTGCGGGTCGAGCCCGGTCGTGGGCTCGTCGAGCAGCAACAACTTGGGGTCGTTCACCAGCGCGCGCGCCAGCGACAGGCGCCGACGCATGCCGCCCGACAGCTCACCGGGCTTGGCGTCGGCCTTGTGCGAGAGCGCGGCGAACTCCAGCAGCTGCGGCACGCGTGCGCGTACGTGCGCCTTGCTGAAGCCGAAGTAACGGCCATACACCACGAGGTTCTCGGCGCAGCTGAAGTCGGGGTCGAGCGTGTCGAACTGCGACACCACGCCCAGCTGCGCCTTGATGGCCAGCGCGTCGCGCGGCATCTGCAAACCCAGCGCCTCGATGCTGCCGCCGTCGGGCGCAGTCAGGCCCAGGCACATGCGGATGGTGGTGGTCTTGCCCGCGCCGTTCGGCCCGATCACGCCCAGGCACTCGCCAGGTGCGATCTCGAACGAGAGGTCGTCGACGACCGTGGTCTCGCCGTAGCGCTTGCGCAGCCCACGGACCTGGAACAACGGGGAAGAGGAAGACGAAGGCGAGGAGGGGGTGGTGTGGGATGGCACGCGGCCATTCTGACGCAGCCCGCCGATTGGCGCAGCGGCTACATGCGCAGTCCGCTGAACTCGGTTTTCATCCAGTCGATGAAGGCCCGCGTGCGCGCCGGCAGCAGCCGCGCGTTGGGGTAGATCACGCTCACGGGCCGGGGCGCGGGCTCGTAGTCTTCGAGCACCAGCTGCAGTCGACCCTGCGCCACATACGGCAGCACCTGGTAGGAGAAAAAAGTGCCGAAGCCCATGCCCGCGGCGCAGGCCTCGATGGCGGGCGCGAGGTGGTTGAACTCGAGGCGGTTCTCGGGCGTGACGTACACGGTCTTGCCGCCGTCGCGGAATGCCCATTGCGGCGGTGCATCAATGCGCCCGCGTACGCAGGGCGCACCGGCCAGGTCGCGCGGATGGCGCGGCACGCCGTGCTGCGCCAGGAACGCGGGGCTGGCCGCCACCACGCGCCGGATGGTGCCCAGCGTCTGCGCCACCAGCGACGAGTCTTCGAGCGGGCTGATGCGGATGCCGACGTCGATGCCCTCTTCGAGCAGGTTCACCGTGCGGTCGTGCAGCCGCACGCTGCAGCGCACCTTCTCATGACGCTGCATGAAACGCACGATGGCGGGCGCCACGTACATGTGGCCGAACAGCACCGGCGCGGTGATGACCAGTTGTCCGGCGGGTTCGCGCGCCTCGGCCTTCAGCGCCTGGTCGGCGGCGTCGGCCGCGAGCAGCACCTCGCGCGCGCTCGGCAGGTAGTGGCGCCCTTCCTCGGTGAGCGACAGGCGCCGCGTGGTGCGGTGAAAAAGGCGCACGCCCAGGTGCGCCTCGAGCGCGGCGAGCGCGCGCACCACGGCGGGCAGCGAGCTGCCGAGCGCCTCGGCGGCGCGGGTCAGGCTGCCCTGGTCGGCAATCTGCACGAAGGTCTGCATGGCCTTGAAGCGATCCATGGCACGATTAAACCGGAAAACGCAGCAGTCAAATCCGGAAATGGCTATTCATTCATTTGATGGAAGAGAGAAGAATCGAGGCCATACCCACCCGAAGGACTCCTCATGACCGAGAACACCACCGCCGCCCGCCAGCCCGCCCAGCCCATCCAGCTCTTCGGCAGCGCCATCTCGGGCCACGTGCACCGCGTGCGCTTCTTCCTCTCGGTGCTGGGCCTGCCTTTCGAGATCGTCGAGCTCAACCTGCGCCAGCGCGAGCACCGCACGCCGGAATTCCTGGCGCGCAACCCCTTCGGCCAGGTGCCGGTGATCGAGGACGGCGACGTCACGCTGGCCGACTCGAATGCCATCCTCGTGTACCTCAACGAGCGCTACGCCGCCGATCCGGCGCGCTGGATGCCGCGCGACCCGGTGGGCGCGGCGCGCGTGCAGCGCTGGTTCTCGGTGGCGGCCGGCCCGCTGGCGTTCGGGCCCGCGGCGGCGCGCGTGATGGCGTTGTTCGGCCTGGACACCGACCCGACCGAAACCGTCAAGCGCTCGCACGCGCTGCTCGCCGTGATGGAGACCTGCCTGACCGGCCAGGCCTTCCTCGCCGGCCCGTCGGCCACGCTGGCCGACATCGCGAACTACGCCTATGTGGCCCATGCGCCCGAGGGCAGCGTGTCGCTCGACGCGTATCCGCAACTGCGCGCCTGGCTGGCGCGCGTGGAAGCCTTGCCGGGGTTCGTGCCGATGGTGCGCACACCGGTCGGCCTGGCGGCGGTCGCATGAGCGCGCGCCGGGCCGCTCCCAAACAAGCTCGCACCGCAGCGCGAAGCGCGGAGGTACTCCTGTGATTTCCGCGCCGTTCCATGCCGGCGAGCGCGCGCTGCAGGCGCTTGTTGGGTCACGCGAGCAGATGGAGGCCATGGGGCCGCGCGTGATCCGCGACTACATGCCCGACCAGCACCGCGAGTTCTTCGCGCAGCTGCCGTTCCTCGTCGTCGGCAGCCTCGACGCCGAGCTGCAGCCGTGGGCCAGCATGCTCGCGGCGCCTGCCGGCTTTGCGCATTCGCCCGACGCGACGCACCTGCGCATCGATGCGCTGCCGGGCGCCGGCGACCCGCTCACAAGCCAGCTCGCACCCGGCGCCACGCTCGGGCTGCTGGGCATCCAGCCGCACACACGGCGGCGCAACCGAATGAACGGCACGGTCGAGGCGCTCGACGCGGCGGGCTTCATGGTCGAGGTGCAGCAGAGCTTCGGCAACTGCCCGCGCTACATCCAGGCGCGCGAGCCGGTGTTCGCCGCAACGCCTGCCAACGTGCCCGCCGTGCAGTGGCTCGACACGCTCGACCTCGCGGCTGAGCGGCTCATCGGCGCGGCCGACACGCTGTTCATTGCCACGGCGTATCCCGACGCTGCGGCGGTGGGCGACGAGGCCGATGCGCGTTCGCACGGCGTCGACGTGTCGCACCGCGGTGGTCGCCCGGGCTTCGTGCGCGTCGATGCGGGCGGCGTGCTCACGGTGCCCGACTTCAACGGCAACCGCTTCTTCAACACGCTCGGCAACCTGCAGGCGCACCCGCGCGCGGGCCTGCTGTTCGTCGATTTCGACACCGGCGAGCTGCTGCACCTGAGCGCCACGGCGGAGATCGTCACGGACGGCCCCGAGGTGGCGGCGTTCGAGGGCGCGGAGCGGCTGATGCGCTTTCACGTCACGCGCGCGCTGCGCCGTCCGGCCGCGCTGCCGCTACGCTGGGGCGAGGCGGCGTTGTCACCGCACCTTGCCGGCACCGGCCGCTGGGCCGCGCATTGACTATTCAAAGACTGGAATGCGCCCGTTGACCGATGGCCGGTAGTGCCAGCTGAGCGCATCGAGATCGGGTGCGCTTCGTTGGCGCAGCAGCGCTTCAAGGCCTGCTGCAGCCAGCGTGCAGGCCAACGCCTGTCCGGGGCACGCATGCATGCCATGGCCGAAGCCAAGCACGCGGCGCTGGGCACGCACGGGCATGAAGCGATCGGGCTCGGGGTTGAACGCCGGGTCGCGGTGCGCCGAGGCCAGCAGCAGCAGCACCGCATCGCCCGCTGCCAGCGAGGTGCCGGCGATCTCGACGGGTTCGATCGCGAAACGGCGCGTGTTCTGCACCGACGGGTCGTGGCGCGCCGTCTCTTCGACGATCGCGAGCAGCCCGTCGCGCGTGCGTGCCAGCGGGCGCAGCACGGGCTCGCGCACCAGCGCGATCAGGCTGTTGCCCAGCAGGCCCGCCGTGGCGTCGCAGGTCTGCGAGAGCAGGCCCACGAGGTTCGCCAGCAGCGCCCGTGAGAGCGGTGCGCTCGCGGCGCTTTCGGCCAGCACCGCCGCCAGCAGCGTGCCGTCGCGCGGCGAGGCGTTCGCACTCAGGGCTTCGAAGCGGTTCATCAGTTCGCCGGCCGCCGCGCTTGCCGCCTGCAACTGGTCGGCATTCGACAGTGGCGAGAGGCAGGCGACGAAGTCGCGCATCCAGCGGTCCACCTGCGGCAGCGTCGTGTCGTCGAAGCCGAGCAGGTGCGCCATCGCGCGCACGGGCAGCGAGAACAGCGCATCGGAAAGCGGCGCATGCGCGGGCACCTCCCGTGCCACGTCGAGCGCGGCGGCGTGCGCCGCATGAAGGTCGAGCCCGGCCAGCGCGCGTTGCAATGCCGGCCGGTGCGCCTGGTGCGCGGGGCCATCGTTCATGCGCACCAGATGGCCGAACACCTCGCCCGCAGGGCTGCCTACGATCGCGCGCGGCACGGGCTCGGCGGCGGGGCGCACGCGCAGTGCGCCATGGGCCTGCAGCACCTGCGTGACCACATCGGCGCGGCTCGCAACCCACACGCGCAAGCCGTCGTGCCACGCGAGCGGCGGGCCATCGCGCAGCGTGGCGTAGTACGGGTACGGGTCGGCGTGCGTGGCGGCGGCGACCGGATCGGCGGGGTGATAAGGGAGCACAGCGGTGGTCATGGCGTGCAGTGTGCGTTCGCGGCTGCCGACACACTTCGGTCGCGAACGAAGTGTGGGATGCGCCGCCGTTTTAGGATGGCCGCATGGACGACACCACCGCTTCCGACTTCCAGCTCGCCCGCCTCGCCGGCGCCATCGCCGAACCGGCGCGCGCCCGCATGCTGAACTGCCTGATGGACGGCCACGCTCGCACCGCGACCGAACTCGCCACCGTGGCCGAGGTGGCGGCCTCGACCGCGAGCGCGCACCTCGCGCGCCTGAAGGAAGAGCGGCTGGTCGAGGTGCTCGTGCAAGGCAAGCACCGCTACTTCCGCCTGGCCAGCGACGACGTGGCCGCCGCGCTCGAAAGCCTCATGGTCGTGGCCGGCGCACCGCGCCCGACGACCGCCGTCTTCCAGCCCAACACGCCGAGCCGCCTGCGCAGTGCCCGCACCTGCTACGACCACATGGCCGGCACCGCGGGCGTCGCGCTGCACGACCGGCTGCATGCGCAGGGCTGGCTCAGCGGGCTGGCGAGCGGCTCGTACGAACTCACGCCCGACGGCGCGATCGCGCTGGAAAGCCTGGGTGTCGAGGTCGATGCCGTGCGCCGTTCGCGCCGCCGCTTCGCCTGCGCCTGCCTCGACTGGAGCGAACGCCGCCCGCACCTGGGCGGCGCGCTCGGCGCCGCGTGGCTGCAGCTGTCGCTGCGGCGCGGCTGGGTGCGGCAAGAGCTCGACGGGCGCGCGCTCACGCTGACGCCGAAGGCGCAGCGCGAGATGCCGGAGTTGTTTGCCTGAGGGCGAGGGCGCTCAGGCCTTCAGTTTGAGCAGGTAAATCAGCGGACCGGCCATCGCCGTATCGAGTTCGAGAAAGCTCTCGAAGTCCTTCCCCGCCATCCAGTACGGGTCCCAGTTGTTGCGCTTGATGGTCTTCTGCCAGAGGTCGTGCGTGGTGGCGCGTTGCACCGCTTCGAGCAGCTGGCCGCGGCGGTAGGGCGGCACCTTCTTGCCGGTCATCACGCCGCGCCAGTTGGCCAGGTCGGCGTCCACGCCCTGTTGGCGCACCGACGAAATGCCCTGGAACGGGTGCTTGGACGACACGCCGATGGCGCGCAGCTTGCCGTTCGCGATGTGCTCGGCGAACTCGCTGTAGCCCGAGATGCCGGCCGCGGCCTTGCCCGTTTCGAGCGCTTCGACCACCTGTGCGCCGCCTGGGTGCGGCTGGTAGTTCAGCGACGCCGAGGCGCCGGCCACGCGCGCCAGCATGCCGGCGAACATGTGGTCCACCCCGCCGGCCGAGCCGCCCGCGATGACCGTGTTGGCGGCATCGGCGCGCAGCTGGGCGATGAGGTCCTTGGGGGTCTTGATGGGCGAGTCGGCCTTGACGGCGACCACCTCGTAGTCGCTGGTGAGCCGCGCCACGGGCGACACGTGCGCCAGCGTGACGGCGGGCTTCTGCAGCGCCACCGCGCCGACCATCACCATGCCGCTGACCAGCAGCGCCTCGGGGTCGGCGTCGTACTTCTCGACGTACTTGGCCAGCCCGATGGTGCCGCCCTTGCCGCCGATGTTCTCGTAGGTGACGGTACCCACGGCGCCTGAGGCCAGCAGGGCGGCGCCGAGGGCGCGGCCGGTCTGGTCCCAGCCGCCGCCTTCGTTCGCGGGAATGACGATGCGCAGCTTGCTGCTCAGCGGCGCGTCGGCCGCGCGCGCGTTGCCGGCCCACAGCGCGGCCTGGCCCGCACCGGCGGCAGCGGCCGAGGCTGCCAGCCAGGTGCCGAAACGGCGGCGGGACAGGGGGAGGGCGGCAGCAGGCGGCGAAGACGGGCGCATCGGGTTTCCAGTGGTGTACGTGACAGCCAATGATGTCCGCGAAACATGGCAATCACGCCCTCACCCTCACAGGGAGAAACCCTGAGGGGAAAGCAAAGGAAAGCAAACGGGATGCGTCGGAGCCTACTGGAAAGCCACTTCCGCGAAGCTTCGCAGCTTGCGGCTGTGCAGCCGGGTCGTGCCTTCCTGGCGCAGGATCTCGATGGCGCGCATGCCGATGCGCAGGTGCTGCTCGACGCGCTCGCGGTAGAAGTGGTTGGCCATGCCGGGCAGCTTGATCTCGCCGTGCAGCGGCTTGTCGCTCACGCACAGCAGCGTGCCGTAGGGCACCCGGAAGCGGAAGCCGTTGGCCGCGATGGTCGCGCTTTCCATGTCCAGCGCCACGGCGCGGCTCTGGCTGAAGCGGCGCTGCGGCTGGTTGGCGGGCAGCAGTTCCCAGTTGCGGTTGTCGGTGCTGGCCACGGTGCCGGTGCGCATGATCTTCTTGAGCTCGGGCCCTTCGCACTTCGTGACGTCGGCCACCGCCTGCTCGAGCGCGAGCTGGATTTCCGACAGCGCCGGAATCGGCACCCACAGCGGCAGCTCTTCGTCGAGCACGTGGTCCTCGCGCACGTAGGCGTGGGCCAGCACGTAGTCGCCCAGCTGCTGCGTGTTGCGCAGGCCCGCGCAGTGGCCCAGCATCATCCAGGCGTGCGGGCGCAGCACGGCGATGTGGTCGGTGATGGTCTTGGCGTTGGCCGGACCCACGCCGATGTTCGTCATGGTGATGCCGCTGTAGTCCTCGCGCACCAGGTGGTAGGCCGGCATCTGCGGCAGGCGCGGCGGCGCGGTGCCCTGGCTGCCGTCCAGCAGGTGGGCGAAGGTGTCGCTGTGGCCCGCGGCCAGCCCGCGTCGGCGCGTGATCACGTTGCCGGGCTCGATGAAGGCGATGTATTCGCTGTTCTCGTCGGCCATGGCCTCGTGGCCCAGGCGCACGAACTCGTCGATGTAGAACTGGTAGTTGGTGAACAGCACGAAGTTCTGGAACCACTCGGGCGCCGTGCCCGTGTAGTGGCGCAGGCGGTGCAGCGAGTAGTCGACGCGCGCCGCCGTGAACAGCGACAGCGGCTGCGGCTCGCCGGGCAGCGCCTCGAAGGTGCCGTTGGCAATGCCGTCGTCCATGGCGCCCAGGTCGGGCAGGTCGAACACGTCGCGCATGAGGGCGCGGCGTTCGGCGCTCATGGTGCCTTCGATGTGGTCGTTCTCGGCGAACGAGAAGTGGATGGGAATGGGCTGCGTGCTGGTGCCCACCTCGAGCTCGACCTGGTGGTTTTCGAGCAGCAGGCGGAACTGGTCGAGGTAATAGCGCGAGAACAGGTCGGGCCGCGTCAGCGTGGTCTCGTAGCGGCCGGGGCCGGCCACGAAGCCGTAGCTCAGGCCGGCGTTGGCCGGCGGCGTGTGGCGCGACACGGTGTGCGTGTGCACCCGCACGAACGGGTAGCAGGCCCGCACCCGGCCCGGCAGCGCCTCGCCGGCCACGAAGCGCAGCATCGATTCGCGCAGGTGGGCAAGCCCGCCCTGGTAGATGGCTTTGACCTGGTCGAGCGCCTCGGCGGCGTCGGTGAAGCGGGCGGGAGCGACGAAGGTGGGCATATAGGGCATGGCGTCATTGTGCAATGCGGGCGTGACGCGTGGGAGGTCGCCGCGCGGCGGTGTCGTGCTTCGGCGCGGCCCCCGGCGAGGTGGCCGCGAAGTGATTAACCTCGATGGTTTCCGCTGAACGAACGCAGGAAGGTGAAGGAATGAAAGTCGCAGTCATGGGTGCCGGCGCGGTCGGCTGTTACTACGGCGCCATGCTGGCGCGCGCGGGTCACGAGGTCGTGCTGATCGGCCGGCCTTCGCATGTGGAGGCGGTGCGCGCGCACGGGCTGCGACTCGAGACCAAGACCTTCGACGTGCAGGTGCCGCTCGATGCGAGCACCGAAGCGAGCGCGGTGCAGGGTGCCGACCTCGTGCTGTTCTGCGTGAAGTCCACCGACACCGAATCGGCCGCCGCGCAGATCGAGGCGCACCTCGCGCCCGGCGCGCTGGTGCTCACGCTGCAGAACGGCGTCGACAACGACGCGCGCGTGCGATCGGTGTTGACGTCCCACGACGTGGCCGCTGCCGTGGTCTACGTGGCGACCGAGATGGCCGGGCCGGGCCACGTGAAGCACCATGGCCGCGGCGAACTGGTGATCGCGCCGTCGCGCCGCAGCGACGAGGTCGCGCAGGCACTGATCGCCGCCGGTGTGCCCACGCAGATTTCCGACAACGTGCGCGGCGCACTGTGGGCCAAGCTGGTGCTCAACTGTGCCTACAACGCGCTGTCGGCCGTGTCCCAATTGCCGTACGGCGTGCTGGTGCAGGGCACGGGCGTGAACGACGTGATCCGCGATGTGGTCGCCGAATGCCTCGCGGTGGCGAAGGCCGAAGGCGTGGTGATTCCTGGCGACACCGATGCGGCCCTTCGCGGCATCGCGCAGTCGATGCCGTCGCAGTACTCGTCGACCGCGCAAGACCTCGCACGCGGCAAGCGCAGCGAGATCGACCACCTCAACGGGCTGGTCGTTCGGCGCGGCGAGGCACTGGGTGTGCCGACGCCGGCGAACCGCGTGCTCTTCGTGATGGTGAAGCTGCTCGAAGGCAAGCAGCCCCAGGCCAGCGTCTAGCCGGGCATTGGTTCGCGCATCGTCACGAACTCTTCGGCGGCGGTGGGGTGGATGCCGATGGTGCTGTCGAACAGCGCCTTCGTCGCACCCGCGCGCATCGCCACCGCAAAGCCCTGCACCACCTCGCCCGCGTCCGCGCCCACCATGTGCAAGCCGACCACGCGGTCGCTTTTCTTGTCGACCACGAGTTTCATGAAGGTGCGCTCGCCGCGGCCCGAGAGCGTGTGGCGCAGCGACTTGAATTCGCTCGAGAACACGGTGACCTCGCCGAACTTCGCGCGCGCGTCGATCTCGCTATAGCCGCAGGTGCCGATGTTGGGATGCGTGAACACGGCGGTGGGAATGAACTCGTAGTCCATGCCGCGCTTGCCTTTGCCGAACAGCGCATCGACCACCACCATCGCCTCGGCCAGCGCCACGGGTGTGAGCTGCACGCGGGTCGACACGTCGCCCACCGCGTAGATCGACGGCGCCGAGGTGCGGTAGTGCGCATCGACGGCGATGGCGCCCTTTTCGTCGACCTTCACGCCCGCCGCCTCGAGGCCAAGCCCCTGCGTGTTGGGTACGCGGCCGGTGGCGAAGAGCACGGTGTCGGCTTCGATCTGCTGGCCGCGCGCGAGCGTGACCACGAGGCCGTCGGGCCCGCGTGCGATCGACGAGGCCTCGCAGTTCAGGCGCACGTCGACGCCGGCCTTGCCCATCTCGTGCGCGAGGAACTGGCGCACGTCGTCGTCGAAGCCGGTGAGCAGGTGGGCGCGGCGGTGCAGCTGCGTCACCTTCGAGCCCAGGCCGTTGAAGATCGACGCGAATTCGCAGGCGATGTAGCCGCCGCCCACCACCAGCAGGCGCTTGGGGAACGGGTCGAGGTCGAACATCGCGTCGGAGGTCACGATGTGTTCGCGACCCGGAATCTCGGGCACGAAGGGCGTGCCGCCGGTGGCCACCAGCAGGTGGCGCGCGGTGTGGCGCTTGCCTTCGATCTCCACCGTGTGGGCATCGATCAGCTGGGCCCAGCCGGTGACGAGCGTGACGCCGGAATTTTTCAGGAGCGAGCCGTAGATGCCGTTGAGCCGGCTGATCTCTTTGGCGCGCTGCGTCTTGAGGTGGGCCCAGTTGAACTGCGGCGCCTCGGGCAGCTTCCAGCCGTAGCCTTCGGCTTCCTCGAAGGCCTCGGCGTAGCCGGCGGCATAGCTGTAGAGCTTCTTCGGGATGCAGCCCACGTTGACGCAGGTGCCGCCCAGTTCCGCGGCCTCGGCCAGCGCGACGCGCGCGCCGGTTTGCGCCGCCATGCGCGCGGCGCGCACGCCACCGCTGCCGCCGCCAATGACGAAGAGGTCGAAATCGAATGGTTGCATGGGAAAGACACTCCTTGCGGCCGACTGTAGCGGTGAGGCGAAGGCGGTGCTCGTGGCGGGGCTTGAGGGCCGGTGGCGAGCGAGAATTCGCGCTCGTCGCAACGGGAGTCCGAGGCCTCATGAAGAACAACACCAACAGCAATATCCACGGAATCGCGGCTGGCTGGCCGCGGAAGGGCCTGACCCTGTGTGCACTGGCGCTTGTCTGCCTGACGGCCAGTGCACAGCTCGCGCGCAAGCCGTCGTACTACCAGCAACAGAGCCAGCCGCAGCCCGAAGGGCCCGCCGCGCAACTGGTGCCCCGCCCCGCCGTGCCGGCCTCGTTGCCGGCGCTGCGCAGCCAGGGTGATTTCGACACGCTGGCGCGCGTCTACGACGCCGGCACGCCGATGCAACTGGCCCACGTGCTGTTCGCGATCGATCGGCAGGCCAGGCCGGCGCGCATGCACTACATCGACACGCCGCGCTTCCAGCTGCATGTGCGCTTCCTGCGCGACACGCGGCTCACGCCGAACACGGTCAAGCGTGAGATCGATCGCAACTACCTCGTGCCCGACCGCCGCTTTCTGTTCGGCACGCTGAGCTGGCAGCAGAACATCGGCACCTTCACCTACGAGTTCTGGGAAGGCGACCGGCTCACGGTGCCGCTGCTGCGCGAGGCCGAGGCGCAGGTGAAGGCCAGCTTCTTCGCGCCGGTGAAGTTCAAGACCAACTCCACGCTGCACGAGCGCATCGCGAAAGAGGCCAGCATCGACTTCGTGAGCCAGGAGGCGCTGATCCGCGAACAGCCCTTCCTGCCGATGAACCTCGGCACGGCCACGGGCCGCGTGCGCATCGTGAACGACGCCTCGGGCCTGAATGCGCTGCTGCCCGACGACATTGCCGTGCTGCGCGAGGTGCCGATCAACCTGCCGCCGGTGGCCGGCGTGCTGACCGAGCGGCCGTCCACGGCGCTGTCGCACGTCAACCTCCTGGCCAAGGGCTGGGGCATTCCGAACGCCTACGTGCGCGATGCCGCCACGGTGCTGAAGGCGCACGCGGGCCAATGGGTGGCGCTGAAGGTCGCGGCCTCGGGCTACCAGCTGCGCCGCCTCACGGCGGAAGAAATCGCCGCGCTGCCGCCGCGCACCGCGCGTGCCGCTGCCACCGGCGCGCTGCCTGGTAGCAAGGCCGCGAAGCCCGATCTGCGCGAAACGCGCCTGCTGCCGCTGGCTTCGCTGCGCGCGCGCCACAGCGTGCAATGCGGCTCGAAGGCGGCCAACCTCGGTGCGGTGCTGGCCGCGCGCATTCCCTCGACCACCGTGCCCGACGGCTTCTGCATTCCGTTCGCGCACTACGACCGTTTCATGCGATCGAACGGGCTGGCCGAGCGCATCGCGCGCATGCAGCAGCAGCCCGACTTCGCGGGCGACCCGCAGGTGCGGCTGAAGGCGCTGGCGCAGCTGCGCGAGGAGATCGTGCAATGGCCCGTTGAGGCCAGCACTGCGGCAGCCTGGCGTGCCGCGTGGCAATCGCAGCTGGGCGGGGGCGGCGTGTTCGTGCGCAGCTCGTCCAACTCGGAGGACCTGCCGGGCTTCAGCGGCGCGGGGCTCTACACGACGGTGCCCAACGTCAAGACCGGCGACGCGCTCGAGCTCGCGGTGAAGAAGGTCTGGGCCTCGGTGTTCAACCCCGAGGCCTGGGAGGCGCGCAGCGCCGCGGGCTTCGGCGCCGAGTCGGTGCTGATGGGCGTGTTCGTGCAGACCGCCATCGACTCGACCAACGCCGGCGTGATGATCACGCGCGACCCCTTCGACGCGGGCCACCCGCACGTCACCTACATCTCGGCCAAGCGCGGCATCGGCATCCGCGTGGTCGAGGGGAAGCGCGTGGCGGAGCAGGTGATGTATTCGAGCTGGTCGAAAGCCATCCAGGTGCTCAGCCGCTCGGCCGAAGAGACGGCGCTGCAACTGGACAAGGACGGCGGCGTGAAGGAAGTGCCCGTGGAGCTGGGCCGCCACGTGCTGACCGACGAACTGGTGGTGCGGCTCGCGAACGTGGGCGCGGCGGTGAAGCGCACGTTCAACGCGGTCGATCAGGACATCGAGTGGGCGACGGTGGGCGACAAGATCGTGCTGCTGCAGGCGCGGCCGTATGTGGAGCGGCGGCGCTGAAGGTGCTATCGCAAGCCTGGGGGATGAGGTGCATCGACGTCCGCTGACTGGGGAGCTTCATCACCACCGAGTCTCCAGACGGCCCAGAAAGCCAGCCCCGAACTTGCGCCAAGGAACATGATCTGGAAATCACGGGCCTGCAAGCCGTTCTCGGCGCGCAGATATACGGCAATGGCTGCCACCACGGCAACCCCCGACCCCATTGCTGACCACCAGCGCACAAGGTTGAAAAAACGGAATGCCATGAAGAACGGAGCTCCCAGAATGAATGTGACCGGGAGTGAAAAGACGCTGAGAAGGAGCGCGAGCCCCAGGATGGAACCCGCATCCGCGCCCGCGCCGTCGACGAAAATCATCATGCCCAGCGCAGACACGAAAGGTGGGACAGCGGCCGCGACGAAAAGACCGTACAGGGTAGCGTCTGCCTCGTTCATGCGCGACATGGTCGCTCGATGCTTCATTGCCTGTTCGCCGTCAGGTTTTCTGCATGGCGAGCAGGTACCCGACGCTCAGGGATCGGTGAAGCCTGAAGTTGCGGGTGAGCGGGTTGTAGCCCAGCCCCCGCTGGTCTCGCAGTTCGAGCCCGACCCGGCCGGCCGCCCGCTTGAGTTCGTCGGGCCGGATGAGCTTGCGGTAGTCGTGCGTGCCGCGTGGCAGGATGCGCAGCACTTGTTCGGCACCGAAGATCGCGATCAGCCGGGCCCACGGCGTGCGGTTGATCGTGGAGAAGAAAACCCACCCGCCCGGCTTGGTCATCCGTGCGCAGGCTTCGATCACGGCATCCGGTGAGGGCACGTGCTCGAGCATCTCCATGCAGGTCACTATGTCGAATCGGGCTTCGCAGCCATTGGCCAGAGCTTCGGCGGAGATCGCCTGGTAAGCGACGGTCGCGCCGCTCGCCTGTGCATGAAGTGCGGCGACTTTCAGCGGCTTGTCCGCGAGGTCGATGCCCAGCACGTCAGCGCCCTTGCGTGCCATCGACTCGGCAAGGATCCCGCCGCCGCAACCCACATCCAGCACTTTTCGTCCTTTCAGCGCACTTAGCCCATCGATCCATTCCAGTCGCAGCGGATTGATCTCGTGCAAAGGTCTGAATTCCGAACGCGGGTCCCACCAGCGGTCGGCCAGTGCCTGGAATTTGGCAAGCTCGGCAGGATCGAAGTTCACGAAGCTCATGTGGTTCTCCTTGAGGTTGTTTACCAGTGGCCGCGCGAGCGGTTCCAGCGGTACAGCTGTCGCGCGAAGGTGTTGTAGAGCCACGCGCCGACAGCACGCAGTCCCGGCCACCGCATGGGGCCGGCAAGCCATTGCCATCGCGGAGACAGGGCCAGTACACCGGCGATGGCATCGGCGCCGACTCGCTGGGTGCCGGAGGCATCGACCAGATGCAGGCGTTCGCGCACGTCCTCGAGTTGCAGACCGAGGGGTGTCAGTACCTCCGGCCGAGCATGTACGTCGACCCATTCCACGCTGTCGCCTGACAGCCTGTCGCGCATGGCGCAGACCCCCGCATCGCAGACCGGGCAGGCGCTGTTGTAGTAGACGATCGCTCGGGGAGGGCTCAAGGCAGAGGGTTCTTGCATGTCGGCTCCTGTTGTGCCGATTCTGCCATTCATTTAGCTAAATGCCTAAATAGCTAATTAGCGAATCAACTACGCAAGGCGTAAAATCGAGCCATGGAAAAAATCTTCGAAGCGCTCGCCTCCACGCCTCGGCGCAAGATCCTGGCGTACCTGTCGGAGACAGAGCTTTCGGCTGGAGACATCGCCACGCGCTTCGAGATGTCCAAGCCTTCGCTTTCCAAGCATCTGAAGATCCTGGAAGGCGCAGGACTCGTGAAGGCCGAGAAGCGAGGGCAGTTCATCTTCTACAGCCTGCAACGCGAAAGCCTGACCAACACGTTGACTGGCTTCGTGCAAGCGATTTGCCCTGTGTCCAAGGCGCTGAAGAAAGAAAGCCGGGCACTGGCCAGTCAGCGTTCACCGGCTTCGAAAGCCTGAGTTCTGGGTCGCGCGGCTCAGTGCACCTCAGCCGTACAGGTACTGCGGGAGCCACAGCGTCAACCCCGGCCAGATGTACATGAACACCATGCACAGGACGACACATCAGCATGTGCGGCATCTTCCCCGCGAAGATCTGGTTGATCGTCATGCGCGGCGGTGACATCCCCTTCAGGTAGAAGGCTGACATCGCCACCGGTGGCGACATGGTTGCACTCGGGCCCAGGCCGAGACGCAGTCACACCGGCGTGGCGCGCGGGCGATGGCTCGCCAGCGTGTTCAGCGGAATGCGCAGGTAGGCCACGCCGTTGTCGTCGGGCGGCGGCAAGCGGCCGCCGCGCACGTTGACCTGCATCGACGGCAGGATCAGCGTCGGCACTTCGAGCGTGGCGTCGCGCGCGGTGCGCATGCGCACGAATTCGTCTTCGCCGATGCCGTCGCGCACGTGGATGTTGTGGGCGCGCTGTTGCGCCACGGTGCTCTGCCAGCGGGGCTCGCGCGTGGCGGGCGGGTAGTCGTGGCAGACGTACACGGTGGTCTCGGGCGGCAGCGTGAGCAGCCGGCGCATCGAGCGGTAGAGCTCGCGCGCGTCGCCGCCCGGAAAGTCGGCGCGCGCGCTGCCCAGGTCGGGCATGAAGAGCGTGTCGCCGACGAAGACTGCGCCGTCGACGAGGTACGCCATGTCGGCCGGTGTGTGGCCGGGCACGCGCAGGGCCTGCGCCTCGATTTCGCCGATGTGAAAGTGTTCGCCATCCTTGAAGAGGTGGTCGAACTGGCTGCCGTCGGGCAGGAAGTCGCGCTCCAGGTTGTAGAGGCTGCGGAAGGTGGCCTGCACCGTGCGGATGTGCTCGCCGATAGCGATGCGCCCGCCGGCCTGCGACTGCACATGGCGCGCGCCCGAGAGGTGGTCGGCGTGCGCGTGGGTCTCCAGAATCCAGTCGACCTGCAGGGCCTGCGCGCGCACGTACGCCAGCAGGCGGTCGGCCGAGACGGTGTCGGTGTGGCCGGAGCGGAAGTCGTAGTCGAGCACCGGGTCGATGACGGCGGCGCGCTTCGTGGCGGGGTCCCACACCACGTAAGACACCGTGCCCGTTGCAGGATCGAAGAACGCCTGGGTGGTGGCGCGGGGCGTGGTCATGGGCACTCCTTTCACGAACGAGGTCGAACACTCATTCAAGCGACACATATTATATGAATCGATAGAATATAAATTCCCGAACTGACAATGTCCCCATGAAGGCTTCAACCCTCGTCATCGATCCCGCGCAGTTGCGCGGTGCGGCCGGCCAGGCGGTCGCCGTGCTCAAGCTGCTGGCCAACGAAGACCGGCTGCTGCTGCTGTGCCAGCTCTCGCAGGGCGAGATGTGCGTGAGCGATCTCGAAAGCGCGCTGGGCATCCGCCAGCCCACCTTGTCGCAGCAACTGTCGGTGCTGCGCACCGAGGGCGTGGTGACCACGCGCCGCGAAGGCAAGAACATCCACTACAGCGTGGCCGACCCCGCGCTGCTCGAAATCCTCGCGGTGCTGTACCGCCTTTACTGTCGGAAGGAGAACTGAAGATGCCCACCATCGACTGGCCTCATTTCACGCCCTGGGCCGCACTGGCCGGCGGCGTGCTCATCGGACTTTCCGCGGCGATGTTCGTGCTGCTCAACGGGCGCATCGCCGGCGTCAGCGGTGTGCTGGGCGGCTTGCTGCGCCCCATGAAGGGCGACGTGAGCTGGCGCGCGGCTTTCGTGCTCGGGCTGGTCGGCGCGCCGCTCGTGTACGGGCTGTTCGCTGTGCTGCCCGCGGTGCAGATCGACGCGGGCTACGGCACGCTCGCGCTGGCCGGTCTGCTGGTGGGCGTGGGCACGCGCTACGGCGCGGGCTGCACCAGCGGCCACGGCGTGTGCGGACTGGCGCGGCGGTCGCCGCGCTCGCTGGTCGCCACGCTGGCGTTCATGGCCGCGGGGTTCGCCACGGTGTTCGTGGTGCGCCACCTGTTGAATCTGTGAACCGGGAGACCTGCCATGTGGACCCCCATTGCCTCTTTGCTCGCCGGCCTTGTCTTCGGGCTCGGGCTCATCGTCTCCGGCATGGCCAATCCGGCCAAGATCCTGGGCTTTCTTGATCTGGGCGGGGCCTGGGACCCGTCGCTCGCCTTCGTGATGGCCGGCGCGGTGGCGGTGAGCACCGTCGGCTTCCTGCTGGCGGGCCGCCGCAAGGACTCGCTGCTCGGCGGGCCGATCACGCTGCCCAGCCTGCGCCACATCGACCGCCGCCTGGTCGGCGGCAGCCTGCTGTTCGGCGTCGGCTGGGGCATCGCGGGCTTCTGCCCCGGGCCCGCACTGGTTTCGCTCGGCTCGGGCGAGGTGAAGGCGCTGGTCTTCGTGGGCGCCATGCTGCTGGGCATGGGCCTGTTCGAAGTGATCGAGCGCCGCCGTTGAGCAGCGCCCGGAGTCGCCTGCTTACTTGTACAGCAGCTGCGGCAGCCACAGCCCGATCTGCGGCCAGATGTACAGCAGCACGATCGCCAGCACCTGGATGCCCATGAACGGCAGCATGCCCAGGAAGATCTGGTTCAGCGTGACGTGCGACGGGCTCACGCCCTTCAGGTAGAAGGCGGCCATCGCCACCGGCGGCGACAGGAACGCCGTCTGCAGGTTCAGCGCCACCAGCAGCCCGAAGAACAGTGGGTCGACACCGAAGTTGTCCAGCAGCGGGATGAAGATGGGCATGAAGATCACGATGATCTCGGTCCACTCCAGCGGCCAGCCCAGCAGGAAGATGATGACCTGGCTCAGGATCAGGAACTGAACCTTCGTGAGGTTCATGCTCAGCACCCACTGTTCCACCAGCGCCTGGCCGCCCAGCAGCGCGAACGCCGCCGAGAAGATGGCCGAGCCGACGAAGAGCCAGCACACCATCGCCGAGGTCTTGGCCGTGAGGAAGACCGATTCCTTCAGCACCGTGAGGTTGAGCCGCCGGTAGGCCGCGGCCAGCAGCATGCCCCCCAGCGCGCCCATGGCGGCGGCCTCGGTCGGTGTGGCCAGGCCCAGCACGATCGAACCCAGCACCGAGAGGATCAGCAGCACGAGCGGGAAGAACGAGGCCAGCAGCATCTTGAAGATCTCGAGCCGCGCGAAACTCAGGAACAGGTAGAACAGCGTGACCATCGCACCGAAGACGGCGAAGGTGACCCACCACCAGGTCGGCGCGGGGCGCACCGTGGCGGCTTCGGCCGGGGCCGACGATGCGGCGGCCGGCGGTTCCGCGACAGCGGCTGCAGGTGCGGCGGCTTCGGCAGCGGCACCGGGCGGTTCCGCCAGCGGGCCGGAAGACGCGGCCGTCTCTTCCGACGGCGGCTCTTGCAGCCCGCCTTCGGGTGGCGGTTCCTTCAGGCTGTCGTTCGACGGGGGCTCCTGCAAGCCGCCCGCGCTGCTCTCGCCGCTGGCCGCTCCGGCCGCGCCGATCTCCTGGATCTCGTAGCGCGCCTGCGCTTCCACCGTCGTCACCGATTGGTAGCTCAGGCCCGCAGCCAACAGGAAGAGCACGCCGGGCATCACGACGATGCCCAGTTGCTTCAGCACATGCGAGAACGGCACGTCGGCATTGCGGCGGCCTTTGAGCAGGCCGACCACCGCGTGCGCGGCGGGGCTGTCGGCCAGCCGCTGCGACAGCGGCGGCAGCGGCACCACGCGCTCGGCCTGCGACAGCGGCGGCGCCCACTGCGGCTTCAGCCACGCGATGATGATCACGTACACCACGTACAGCGACGCGAGCATCAGCCCCGGAAAGAAGGCGCCCGCATACAGCTGCACCACCGACACGCCCGCCGTCGCGCCGTACACGATCAGCAGCACCGACGGCGGAATCAGGATGCCCAGGCAGCCGCCCGCCGTGATCGCGCCCGCGGCCAGCGGCACGCTGTAGCCCGCGCGCAGCATGGCCGGCAGCGCCAGCAGGCCCATCAGCGTGACCACCGCGCCGACGATGCCGGTCGCGGTGGCGAAGATGGTGCAGGTGACCAGCGTCGCCACGGCCAGCGCGCCCGGCAGCCGCGCGAGCGCCAGGTGCAGGCTCTTGAAGAGCGACTCGATGAGGTTCGCGCGCTCCACCAGGTAGCCCATGAAGACGAACAGCGGCACGGCGATCAGCACGTCGTTGGCCATGGTCTTGTAGGCCGACTGCACCATCAGGTCGAGCGTGCGGTGCCAGTCGCGGTCGTAGGCCAGCCAGGTGAAGAGCATGCCCATGCCCATCAGCGTGAACGCCGTGGGAAAGCCCAGCATGATCGCCACCACGACGAGCGAGAGCATCAACAAGCCCAGGTGGCCGTTGGTGATGGTGTCGGCGCTCAGCAGCATGGCTGCCGCGCCGATGACGATGAGGGCCATGAACGACAGGCCGAACCAGAGTTCGCGGCGGATGTTCATCGCGCGGCCTCCTTGGCCACCACCACGCGGTCGAGCGCGGCGATGTCTTCGTCCTTCACGTGCACCATTTCCTTCAGCTTCTCGACGTCGACTTCCTCGACGTCCTGCTCGCGCGACGGCCAGGCGCCGGTGCGGATGCACTGCACGCAGCGGATGATCTCGACCACGCCCTGCAGCAGCAGCGTGAAGCCGGCCAGCGGAATGATGTACTTGAACGGATACAGCGGCAGCGGCTCGGCCGAGAAGGTCTGCTCGCGGATGGCGAGCGATTCGCCTGCATAGACCCAGCCGGCCCAGGTCAGCGCGATGATGCCCGGCAGGAAGAACAGAAAGTAGAGCACCAGGTCGACCAGCGCCTGCGTGCGGGGGCGAAAGAAGCCGTAGAGCACGTCACCGCGCACATGGCCGTTCTTGGAGAGCGTGTAGGCGCCGGCGGTCATGAACATGGCGCCGTACAACATGATCTGCGCATCGAGCACCCAGGCGTGCGGGCGGTTCAGCGCATAGCGCGAGAACACCTCCCAGCTGATGAGCAGCGTGAGCAGCAGCGCGCACCATGAGAACGTCTTGCCGATCCAGGTCGAGAACCGGTCGACGGCCAACAGGAAAGATTGCATCGAAAGGGGCTCCTCGCTGCGGGCGGTGCCGCGCGGACAGGCAAGCAAAGAGGGCACCGCGCGGGTGCCCTCGAGTCGGCGGATGGCCTCAGGACTTCTTGGCCTTGGCGCCGAAGTAGTGGTTGTAGGCCATCTTGAAATCGACCGTGTAGTCGTTCTGCCATTGGCCCGCGCGTTCGGCAAAGGCCTTCTGCGAGTCGAGCACCTTCTTGAACATCGGGTTCTCGGCCGACTTCTTGGCCACCGTCTTGTCCCACGAGGCCAGCTGCGCGCGCAGGATGGCGTCGGGCGTCTTGTAGAACTTGATGCCGGCCTTCTTGAGCTCGATGTAGTCCTGCGAGTTGCGCTGGATCGCCTTCCAACTCATGTCGGCGCTCGCGGCCTGCACCGCGTAGTCGATGATCGACTTGAGCTCGGTCGGCAGCGCCGTGAGCTTGGCCTTGTTGAACAGGATTTCGAACTGCTCGCCCGACTGGTGAAAGCTCTGCAGCATGCAGTTCTTCGCCACGTCGGGAAAGCCCAGCACGCGGTCGCTCGAGGCGTTGTTGAACTCGGCCGCATCGATCAGG
The DNA here is from genome assembly GCF_002849325.1 of Variovorax sp. RO1. NCBI lineage: Bacteria > Pseudomonadati > Pseudomonadota > Betaproteobacteria > Burkholderiales > Comamonadaceae > Variovorax > Variovorax sp. RO1. The sequence continues at coordinate 32,983 of NZ_PKMT01000003.1, read as the reverse complement.
CCGCGGTCCAGCGCCGGCACGATCTCGCCGCCGGGCAGCGGGTTCACGGCCGTGCCCATGTCGGTGAACACGTCCACCGCCAGGCCCACGGTGCGGAACTTCAGGCCCTTCATGTCCTCGACCTTGGCCACCGGCTTCTTGAACCAGCCCAGCGGCTGCGTGGGCATCGGGCCGTACAGGTACGACGCCACGTCCAGGTTCAGGCTCTTGTAGATCTCGTCGATCAGCGCCTTGCCGCCGCCGTAGTTGTGCCAGGCCAGGACCATGTTGGCGTCCATGCCGAAGCCCGGGCCCGAACCCCACAGCGCGAGCGCGGAGTTCTTGCCGTACCAGTACGCGACCACGCCGTGGCCGCCGTCGAGCGTGCCCTTGGCCACCGCGTCGAGCAGCTGGAAGGCGGGCACCACCGAGCCGGCGGGCAGCACTTCGATCTTGAGGCGGTTGCCCGCCATGTCGTTCACCTTCTTGGCGAAGTCCTGTGCGTACTCGTGGAAGATGTCCTTCGCCGGCCAGGTGCTCTGGAAACGCAGCGACGTGGTTTGGGCCATGCTGACCATCGGCGCGGACATGGCGCCTGCAGCCACTGCCGCGCCTTTGAGAAGGCTGCGACGGCGGGGCGATTTGCTGTCTGTCATGTGTCTCTCTCCATAAGTTCTCTGACCGGAACACCCAGGCCGTCGTCTTCAAGTTATGGTTTCGACAGGCCGCGACCCCCATCTTTGGCGCGCCACACCTTGTGACAAACAGGGTTTTCACGAACCGGTGAAAAATTCCATCATCTGGCGTGCAGATCGATCGCCCCGAACCGCCAAAGGCTCCGGGCTAACCCTAGAAATTGGAAAGAAACGCAAGCATGAGCGAACCCGTTAGAGAAAAAGGCTACGCCGGTGACGTAACGCCCGAGCAGGCGGCGCAGTGGGTGACCAGCGGCGAGGCCGTTCTGGTCGACGTGCGCACCGACGCCGAGCGCGAATGGGTCGGCTACGTGCCCGGCGCCGTGCCGCTGGCCTGGAAGCAATGGCCGGGCATGGCGCTCAACCCGGCGTTCGACGACGGCGTGCGCGCCGCTGCAGAGGGTGGCAAGAAGCTGGTGCTGCTGTGCCGCAGCGGTGTGCGCTCGATCGCCGCGGCGAAGCGGGCGACCGAGCTGGGCGCGCAGGCCTACAACATCCTCGAAGGCTTCGAGGGCAACCCGGACGAGAGCGGGCACCGCGGGTTGATCGGCGGCTGGCGCAAGCGCGGGCTGCCCTGGCGCCAGAACTAGAGAGCGCCGCTCGCCTCACTCGGACGTGGCCGGGTCGATCACGCTGTACACCCGGTCCACACGGTTGGCCGGAAAGCCACCGAGCTCCGCGTGCCGGCGCACCAGGGCCTCATCGGTCGCCTGGTAGACGCAGTAGATCCGGTCGTCGGTCACGTAGCTGTGGATCCACTGGATGTCGGTGCCCATGCTGTTGAGCACGCCGCAGGACTTTTGCGAGATGGCTTTCAGGTCCGCCGGGGTGAACTTGCCGGCGCCGGCGATGTCTCGCTCGATAACGAACTTGGGCATGACGTACTCCTCTGTCTAGAATCGGTCGAAGGCGACCAGTGCCTATGGTGCCAACGCGCAGCCGTTCTGCATTGCCCGCCTCGCCGGACTTGTTGACCGAAACCCCGCCCTCGCTTGCCGGGAGGTGACCATGGATGTCTTGTCGGACGTGCTGCGGACCATCCGCCTGGAGGGCGCGCTGTTCCTGAACGGGGACATGCATGCACCCTGGTGCTTCAAGGTACCCAAGGGCGCGCACATCGCGCAACTGCTCAGGCCCGGTGCGCAGCGGCTGGCCATCTGCCACCTCGTGCTGCAAGGCGAATGCTGGGCCGAGGTCGACGGTGAGGCGCCGATCCACGCGCACGCCGGCGAAGTGATCGCCGTGCCGCACGGCGACGCGCATGTGCTGGGCAGCGGCCTGCACCATGCGGCCGTGGACATGTCGCATGTCGTGAGTCCGAGGGCGCCCGAGCTGGAGCGCATCCGCTACGGCGGCCAGGGCGATCGCACGGTGCTGGTCTGCAGCTGGTTCGCGTACGAAGGCGATGCGCCCCATCCCGTCATGTCGAACATTCCGCGTCTGTTCACCACGCCGCTGCGCAGCAGGCCGGCGGGCCCGTGGATCGAGCAATCGGTCAACTTCGTGTTGGGTGATGCGCCGTTGCACACGCCCGGCTCGGAGATGGTCGCCGCCAAGGTGGCGGAAGTGCTCTTCACCGAAGTGCTGCGCGGCTACATCGAATCCATGCCTGCCAACAACCCCGGCTGGTTGGCGGGCCTGCGCGACCCCCACGTGAGCCGCTGCCTGGCGCTGATGCACGCCGAGCCCGCGCGCAACTGGACGGTCGACGCACTGGCGCAGGAAATCCACACCTCGCGCAGCGTGCTGGCGGACCGCTTCACCGAACTGGTGGGTGCGCCGCCCATGCACTACCTGGCGCGCTGGCGCATGATCCTGGCCGCCGGCATGCTGCGCAAGGACCAGGGCAACCTGGCGCGCATTGCCGAAGGCGTGGGCTACGAATCGGAAGCCGCTTTCAACCGCGCGTTCAAGCGGGAGTACGGCGTGTCGCCAGGGGCCTGGCGACAGAACGGAGCCTAGCGACGCGCAGGCGCGCCAGGCTTGATCCGGTCGCGGTCAGAGTGCCGGAATGCGCAGCTTCTGCCCCGGGTAGATCTTGTCGGGGTGCGACAGCATCGGCTTGTTCGCCTCGAAGATCGCGTTGTACTTGTTGGCGTCGCCGTAGTACTTCTTCGAGATGGCCGAGAGCGTGTCGCCGCGCACCACGTCGTGGTACTGGGCCGGCGGTGCGGCCGGAGCGACGAGGTTGTTGTCCACGCTCGTCACGTTGGCCACGTTGCCCGCGGCGAGCGCGGCTTTTTCGCTGGCTTCCTGCGAGGGCGCCTGGCCGGCGAGGGTGACGACGCCGCTGCCGGCGTTGTAGGTCACTTCCAGTGCGGTGAGGCCGAGGTTCTGCGTCTCGATGTAGGTCTTGATGGCCGCGGCGGCTGCCGTGTTCGCATCGGGTGTGGCCGCTTCGGCCGACGAACCGCCGAACAGTTTTTCACCGGCCTCCTTGATGAAGCTGAGCAATCCCATGGTGTTCTCCTTGTGCCGTGGTGGATGGAAAAGGCGAATGTAGCGGCCGAACCGACCCCGTCCACGTAGGCCCACACCGCGACTGTCAAAGAGGCGCCAGCAGGACTAACCACAAAGTCGCAATAATCGCGCGCATGTCTTCCCCCTTCCTCGCCATCGACATCGGCAACACCCGGCTCAAGTGGGCGCTGTACGAGGGGGCTTTCCCCGGTGCGGCACTGCAGGCCCATGGTGCCGAGTTTCTCGACCACATCGAACGCCTGGCCGACGGCCCCTGGGCCGACCTGCCCGCGCCCGGTTCCATGCTGGGCTGCGTCGTGGCCGGCGACACCTTGCGACGGCGCGCCGAAGAGCAGATCACCGAGCGCTTCGACTGCACGCCGCGCTGGGTGGTGTCGAGCGCGGGCGAGGCCGGCATCGTGAACGGCTACGACCACCCGACGCGGCTGGGCGCCGACCGCTTCGTGGCGATGATCGGTGCGCGCCACCGCATGCTGACGCAAGGGCCCGAGCGGCCGATGGTGGTGGTGCTGATCGGCACCGCCGTCACGGTCGAGGCGATCGATGCCAGCGGCAAGTTTCTGGGCGGCCTCATCCTGCCGGGCCACGGCATCATGCTGCGCGCGCTCGAATCGGGCACGGCGGGCCTGCACGTGCCCACCGGCGAGGTGCGCGAATTTCCCACCAACACCAGCGACGCACTGACCAGCGGCGGCACCTACGCCATCGCGGGCGCGGTCGAGCGCATGGTGCAGCACGTGCGCTCGCACTGCGGCGCCGAGCCGGCCTGCTTCATGACCGGCGGCGCGGGTTGGAAGATGGCGCCCGCCATGAACGGGGATTTCGAACTGGTCGAGAGCCTGATCATGGACGGCCTGCTCGTCATCGCGAAGCAGCGCGCCGGCTGAGCCTCAGGGCTTCATCAACGCCTCGCCCATGGCCTGGAAGGCGGGCAGGGTCAGCGGGTCGTTGCCCCCGTTCGCTGCGATCGGGTGCGCGGCGTAGCGCACGATCACCATCTCGGCCTTCGGATCGACGTAGATGCTCTGGCCGTGGATGCCGCGTGCCATGTACGCGCCGTGCGGGTTGTGCGACACCCACCACATGTTCCGGTAGCTCCAGCCCGGCAGCAGCGCGTAGCCCGCCTTCGCGAACTTCGCCGGGTCGGCGCCGCGCTGGATGTCGTCGACCACCGCCTTCGCAATGGCCTGCTGCCCGTTGGGTGCACGCCCGCCGTTGCGCAGCGTTTCTCCGAAGCGTGCGATGTCGCGCAGCACGCTGTTCAGGCCGCCGCCGCCCGACTCGGTGCCGATGCGGTCGACCATGAAATACGCATCTTGCTCAGCACCGATGCGGCGCCAGATCTTTTCGCTCAGCAGGTCGGCCAGCGAGCGGTTGGACGCGCGGCGCACGATCCAGGCCAGTACCTCGGCGTTGACCGTCTTGTAGGCAAAGGCGTCGCCGTGCGTGCCTTCCTTCTTGAGCGTGACCAGGAACTCGTAGAACGATTTCGGGCCCGTGTAGTTGGCGCCCTGCGTCAGCATGCCGCCGGCGCGCGCATAGTCCCAGACCTCGGCCTTCGGGTCGGCGTAGTTCTCGGAGTAGCGCACGCCGATGGTCATGTCCATCACCTGGCGCACGGTGGCGTCGCCGTAGGCCGTGTCCTTGAGTTCGGGCAGGTACTTGGTGACCGGCGCCGACGGGTCGATCGTGCCCTCCTGCGCAAGGATGGCCGCCAGCGTGCCCACGAACGACTTGGTGACCGACATCGCCAGGTGCGGCCGCTCGGGCGTGAGCGCGCCGTAGTACTTCTCGTAGACCACCTGGCCGCGGTGCAGCACCAGGATGCCATCGGTGTAGGTGCGCGTGACCATCTGGCCGAAGGTCTGCGTCTCGCCGCCGCCCATCGGCTGGAAGCGCACGGCCTCGATATCGAAGCGCGGTGTGGCCGCCGGCAGCGGGCTCGCGGCACCGGGGCCGCGCCACACGTTCGCCGTGGGCACCGTCTCGCGCACGTGCGAGAAGGTCCAGCGGATGCGCGGGTACACGCCGCCGGCCGGGTTGTCGAAGGTGAGCTGCTTGTCGGGCGGCGGCGGAAAGCCCTGCATCCAGCCCAGCGCCTCGACCGAGGTGGCGGCGGGATCGGGCAGCGCAGGCGGCGACGGGGTCTGGGCGAGGCTGGTGTTCACGGCAAGAAGGGTGAAGGCGGCGGCCAGCGCCGTGCGTTGAAAGAAGAAAAACGACGAAGAAGAGGGCATGCAACGGGCTCCAGTGGACGACAGAAACGGAACGGCAATCAACGACGGCTTCAACGGCCGCTGAAACGCGCAGGCCGGCGCTCGATGAACGAGCGCACGCCCTCGGCCGCGTCCTCGCTGTTCGACAGGCGTTTCTGCGTCTCGATGAATTCCGCCACGGCCGCCAGCGGCCCGTGTTCGATCGCCTTGAGCACGTTGAGCCGCGTGGCCTGCACGGCCAGCGGCGCCTGGGCCGCGATGCGCTGCGCGATCTGCAGCGCCGCGTCGAGCTCCTGGCCGGCCGGCACCACCTTCTGCACGAAGTTCAGGCGATAGGCCTCGGCGCTGTCGAACTCGTCGGCCGTGAGCAGGTGCAGCATCGCGTTGCCCAGCCCCGCGCGCTCGGCCATGCGCAGCGTGGCGCCGCCCGTGGCCATGATGCCGCGCTGCACTTCCATCTGCGAGAAGCGGCAGTTGTCGGCCGCCACCACGATGTCGGCGCCCAGCATCAGCTCGATGCCCACCGTGAAGCAGATGCCCTTCACGGCCGCGACCATCGGCTTGGTGCGGCGGCGGTAGCCCTCCAGGCCGAAGTCGTGCGGTTCCACCAGCCCCGCTGGAATCGCCTTCTCGCCGCGCTTCATGTACTCGGTGACCGCCGGCAGGTCCAGGCCCGCCGTGAAGTGGTCGCCGAAGGCATGCAGCACGCCCACGTGCAGGCTCGGGTCGTCGTCCAGCCGCGTGTAGGCCTCGGCCAGCTGCTTGAACATCGGCGGCGTCCAGCCGTTGCGCTTGGCGGGGCGGTTGATGCCGATCAGCAGCACGTGGTCGAGCACCTGCGTGTCGATGCAGCCTTCGGCGGGCGGGGTGGTGGGGGTGGCAGTCATCGGTCTTGTCTCCTTGTTGTTGTCGTCGTGGCGCTGCGGATCAGTACGTGTAGACGCCGCGGCCCGTTTTACGGCCCAGTTGGCCGGCGGCGACCATTTCCTTCAGCAGCGGGCAGGGGCGGTACTTGGAATCGCCGAACTGCTCGAGGTAGACCTCCATCACGGCCAGGCACACGTCCAGGCCGATCATGTCGGCCAGTGCCAGCGGGCCGATGGGCTGGTTGCAGCCGAGCTTCATGCCGGCGTCGATGTCCTCGGCCGTGGCCAGGCCTTCGGCCAGCACGAAGAAGGCCTCGTTGATCATCGGCACCAGGATGCGGTTGACCACGAAGCCCGGCGCGTTCTTCACCGTGATGGGCGACTTGCCCAGCTTCTCGGCCAGCGCCTTCACGGCGTCGTGCGTGGCGTCGCTCGTGAGGTAGCCGCGGATCAGCTCCACCAGCGCCATCATCGGCACCGGGTTGAAGAAGTGCATGCCGATGAAGCGGTCGGCGCGCGAGGTGGCGGCGGCCAGCTGCGTGATCGAGATCGACGAGGTGTTCGACGCAATGATCACCTCGGGGCCGACCAGATCGTCCACCTGCTTGAGGATCTTGAGCTTGAGCGCGTGGTTCTCGGTGGCGGCCTCGATGACCAGCTGCGCGCCCTTGAGGTCGTTGTAGTCGGTCGAGCCCTTGACCAGCGCCAGCGCGGCGGCCTTCTGTTCGGCCGTGAGCTTTTCCTTCTTGATCAGGCGGTCGAGGCTGCCCGAGAGGGTGGCGATGCCCTTGTCGACGGCGGCCTGGGCCACGTCGATCATCACCACATTGACACCCGACACCGCGCAGGCCTGGGCGATGCCGTTGCCCATGGTGCCGGCGCCGATGATGCCCACAGTTTGAATCGTCATGAAAAATGCTCCTTGAAACAAAAAAGAAAGGGGGAGGCGAGGGCGGGCGCGGGGCCGCCGTCGTGCAATGGCGGCAATTGTGAAGCAGCCCGGTGGGGTCGCCGTTCCCGTGGGCGACACCGCCCCGGGGTGGCTTACAGTGCTGCGATTGTTTTCAACCCCATTTTTTTGAGCCCTCGCATGACCACCCTCGGCACCCCCCTGTCCCCTTCCGCCACCCGCGTGATGCTGCTCGGCTCCGGCGAGCTCGGCAAGGAGGTGCTCATTGCCCTGCAGCGCCTGGGCGTCGAGACCATCGCGGTCGACCGCTACGAGAACGCGCCCGGCCAGCAGGTGGCGCACCACGCGCGCACCATCACCATGAGCGACCCTGAACAGCTGAAAGCGCTGATCAAGGCCGAGAAGCCCACGCTCGTCGTGCCCGAGATCGAGGCCATCGCCACGCAGACGCTCCAGGAGTTGGAAGACGCCGGCGTGGTGCGCGTGATTCCCACGGCCCGCGCCGCCCGCCTCACGATGGACCGCGAAGGCATCCGCCGCCTGGCCGCCGAGACGCTGGGCGTGCCCACCAGCCCCTACAAGTTCTGCGACTCGCTGGCCGAGCTGCAAGCCGCCATCGACGCAGGCATTGGCTACCCCTGCATCGTCAAGCCCGTGATGAGCAGCTCCGGCAAGGGCCAGAGCAAGATCGACGGCCCGGCTGACGTGCAGAAGGCCTGGGACTACGCCATGGCCGGCGGCCGCGTGAGCCACGGCCGCGTGATCGTCGAGGGCTTCATCGACTTCGACTACGAGATCACGCTGCTGACCGTGCGCGCCAAGGACGCGGCAGGCGCCGTCGAAACGAAGTTCTGCGACCCCATCGGCCATGTGCAGGTCAGCGGCGACTATGTGGAAAGCTGGCAGCCGCACCCCATGGCGCCGGCCGCGCTGCAGAAGGCCCAGCAGATCGCGCAGGCCGTCACGGCCGACCTCGGCGGCCAGGGCCTGTTCGGCGTCGAGCTGTTCGTGAAGGGCGACGAGGTCTGGTTCAGCGAGGTCAGCCCGCGTCCGCACGACACCGGCATGGTCACCATGGCCACGCAGTGGCAGAACGAGTTCGAGCTGCATGCGCGTGCCATCCTCGGCCTGCCGGTCGACACCTCGCTCAAGAGCCCGGGCGCCAGCGCCGTGATCTACGGCGGTGTCGATGCCACCGGCATCGCCTTCGACGGCGTGGCCGAGGCGCTGCAGGTGCCGGGCAGCGACATCCGCCTGTTCGGCAAGCCCGAGAGCTTCGTCAAGCGCCGCATGGGCGTGGCGCTGGTGCATGCGGCCGACACCGACACGGCCCGCAAGCTGGCGAAGGAAGCCGCTTCGCGCGTGAAGCCGCGCACAGCCTGAGCCTTGAGCTTCTCCGGGTGAACCCGCGAGCCGGGCCCCGGTAGCCAGTTTTCGCAAGCGACCCCGCAGCGGTGCGGGCATGGTGCAGGTCTTGTCGCCAGGACGCCGGTCGGGTGCGGGTGCATGCGGATACCCCGCAGGCACCCCGCCCTCCACACTGAGCGCTCCGTTCGATTCACCGGAGACACCATGCTGCATCCCCAGGCGCGCGCCTTGCTGGATTTCATCGAAGCGCGCGGCATTCCGCCGACCCACACGCTGTCGCCCGCCGATGCGCGGGCCTTCTATCGCGAGCGCCGCACGGCCACGCAGCCGCTGCCGGCCGAGGTGGCCGAAGTGCGCGACCTCGCCGCCGACGGGCCGCACGGCACCATTCCGGTGCGGCTGTACAAGCCACTCGGCGCAAACGCAAACGCAGGTCCGCTGCCCGTGCTCGTCTACTACCACGGCGGTGGCTGGGTCATCGGCGACCTCGACACGCACGACGTGCTGTGCCGCGAGCTGGCCAACGGCGCAGGCTGCGCAGTGGTCGCAGTCGACTACCGCATGGGCCCGGAGCACCGCTTTCCCACCGCGGTGGACGACGTGCTCGCCGCCACGCGCTGGGTGCGCCGCGAAGCCGCTGCACTGGGGCTCGATGCGAGCCGCCTCGCGGTGGGCGGCGACAGTGCGGGCGGCAACCTCGCGGCCGTGGCGTCGATCGCCGCGCGCGATGCGGGTGACCTGCCGATCGTGTTCCAGCTCCTGATCTACCCGGCCACCGACATGCGCCGCGGCCATCCGTCGCACCAGGCGAACGGGCAGGGCTACCTGCTCACGCGCGACACGATGAGCTACTTCCACGACCACTACATCACCGACGTGGCGCACGACCTCGACTGGCGCGCTTCGCCGCTGCTGCACACCGACCTCGCGGGCCTGCCGCCCGCACTCGTGCTCACGGCCGGCTACGACCCGTTGCGCGACGAAGGCGCGGCGTATGCCGAGGCGCTCACGGCTGCCGGCAACCGCGCGAACTACGTGTGCTTCGAGCGCCAGATCCATGGCTTCATCACCATGGGCAAGGTGCTCGACGAGGCCCACACCGCGGTCGCGCTGTGCGCCGCCGAACTGCGCCGCGCGTTCGCGTCGGCCTAGGGAAAGTCCCCGCGCAAATGGATGCCGCGCTCAGGGCCCTCGCCGCTACGATCCAGCGAACACGACGCCACCCCCCGGTCGGACGTCGTCGACCGATGCAGGAGACAGACACCATGCAGCGAACCAGGACGTCGACGCCTTCGGGCGGCGATGCACGGCAGGGCGAACGCCTCATGTGGCTCACGCCGCAGCGCGTCTTCTATGCCGGGCTGCTCGGCGCTGCAGCCGAGCGCGCGATGGGCGGGCACGGCGTGTACGTGTCGCCCGCCGGTGCGCCGCCCAACCGCATCCGCATCGGCGGTGGTGCCTGGCAGAGCGGCGAGTTCATCGTGGTGCCGCCGCACGTGCCGCACCAGGTCGAGAGCGCGTGCCCGCTGATCTTCAACCTGCTGATCGAATCGGAGTCGGTCGATCCCGCGCGCATGCCGGCCTTCTTGCAGCACTGCGGCCCGGTCGATGCGCCGGTCTTCGTGCAGCGCATGCGCGAGGCCCACGCCCATCTGCTGGCGGCCTCGGCGCGCGGCATCGACTTCGATGGCTTCGATTTCGACGCGTTGTTCTTCGACGGCCCGCTTGCGTCGCGCCCGCTCGACGCGCGCATCCGCAAGGTGGTCGACATGCTCGTGGCCGACCCGGCCGCGCCCGCCTCGGCGGAAGACTGCGCGGCCTCGGTGCACCTGTCGTTCTCGCGCTTCCTGCATCTGTTCAAGCAGGAGACCGGCATGGCCTTTCGCGGGTTTCGGGCCTGGAAGCGTGCGCGCAGCCTGCTGCGCTACGTGCACCAGAGCGGCACGCTCACCGACATCGCGCTGGACACCGGCTACCCCGACTCCACGCACTTCAGCCATTCGATCCGCCAGGTCTACGGGCTCAAGCCCAGCGACATCGTGGCGGGCTCGCGCCGCCTCGCGCTGCACGACGCGGCCGGCGGGTTCCGGCAGTAACGGCGTGCGGGACGGCAACGCATGCAGATCCTCCAACTCCTGCTGTCGGGCATTGCGCAAGGCTGCATCTACGGCCTGATCGCACTCGGCTTCGTGCTGATCTACAAGGCCACCGAAACGGTGAGCTTCGCGCAGGGCGACCTGATGATGCTCGGCGCGTTCGGTGCCTTCGCGGGCATGTCGCTGTTCGGCATGCCGTTCTGGCTCGCGGCGCTCTTGGCCGTGGTGGCCATGGCGGCTTTCGGCGTGCTGCTCGAACTGGTGGTGATCCGCCCGATCCTCGGACAGCCGCAGTTCTCCATCGTGATGCTGACCATCGGCATCGCGTACGTGGCGCGCGGCCTCATCACCATGGTGCCGGGCATCGGCACCGACACCCACACGCTGGCCGTGCCCTACAAGGACCAGATCTGGAAGCTCGGCGAGCTGGTGGTGAACCTCGAGCAGCTCGTGATCATCATTGCCACCGCCATCCTGTGCGGGCTGCTGTTCGCGATGTTCCGCTACAGCAAGCTCGGCATCGCGATGCAGGCCTCGTCGCAGAACCAGCTCGCTGCCTACTACATGGGCATTCCGGTGAAGCGGCTCAACGGGCTGGTGTGGGGGCTCGCCGCGGCGGTGGCAGCCATTGCCGGCCTGCTGCTCGCGCCGATCACCTTCGTGCACGCCAACATGGGTTTCATCGGGCTCAAGGCTTTTCCGGCGGCGGTGGTGGGCGGCTTCGGCAGCCTGCCGGGCGCGATCGTCGGCGGGCTGGTGATCGGCATCGTCGAGTCGTTCGCGGGTTTCTATCTGCCCGACGGTTTCAAGGACACGGCGCCGTACATCGTGGTGCTGTTGATGCTCACGATCAAGCCGAACGGCCTCTTCGGCGAAAAGCTGCGCAAGAAGGTGTAAGTCTCATATGCGCTTCATCTTCAAAACCACCTACGACCAGGACATCCGCCTCGCGCGGCACGGCGGCCATGTGCTCTGGTACAGCCTGCTCGTGGCCTTCCTGCTCGTTGCGCCGTGGGTCATCGACGAATACTGGCTCGCGCAGCTGACCTTCGTGCTCATCTACGGCATCGTCGGTCTGGGGCTGATGCTGCTGGCGGGCTTCACGGGGCAGTTCTCCATCGGGCATGCGGCGTTTCTCGGAACGGGTGCGTACACGCAGGGCGTGCTGACCAACATGGGCGTGCCGTTCCCGCTCGCACTGCTCGCGTCGGCCGCGCTGTCGGCGGCGGTGGGTGTGGTGGTGGCGCTGCCGGCGCTGCGCGTGAAGGGCATCTACCTGGGCATTGCGACGCTGTCCTTCGGCTTCATCGTCGAGGAAGTGTTCGCGCGCTGGGAAAGCGTGACGGGCGGCAACGCGGGCCTGCACGTGAAGTCGCCGCAGCTGTTCGGCTGGTCGCTGGGCTCGGGCGAGGGCTTCTACTTTCTCTGTCTGGTGGTCGCGGTGGTGTCCACGCTGGGCATCCTGAACCTGCTGCGTTCGCCGACCGGGCGCGCCTTCGTGGCGATCCGCGATTCGGAGATTTCGGCGCAGAGCATGGGCATCCACCTGGCGCGCTACAAGACGATGTCGTTTGCGATCTCGGCCGCGCTCGCGGGGCTGGGCGGTGCGCTGTATGCGCACAAGCTGAGCTTCATCTCGCCGGACCAGTTCAACATCCTGCAGTCGATCGACCTGCTGCTGATGGTGGTGATCGGCGGGTTGGGCTCGGTGCATGGCGCGTTCCTCGGCGCGATCTTTCTCATCGCAATGCCGCAGCTGATCTCGATGGGCAAGGACTGGCTGCCGGCGGTCGTCGGCCAGGCGCCCGGCCTGCAGGGGCTGGTGTATGGCCTGGTGCTGATCGCCTTCGTGCTGTTCGAGCCGCTCGGGCTGTACGGGCGCTGGCTCAAGATCCGCACCTGGCTGCAGCTCTTCCCGTTCTACCGCAAGGGTTTGTTCAAGCGGCAGAAGTCGTTCACCAAATCGGATCGGCTGAGATGAGCAACGACATTCTTTTGTCGGCCAAGGACCTGAGCGTGCGCTTCGGCGGCGTGCTCGCGGTCAACAAGGTGAGCTTCGACGTGCGGCGCGGCGAGGTGTTCACGCTCATCGGCCCGAACGGCGCCGGCAAGACGACGGTGTTCAACCTCATCAGCCGCATCTACACGCCGACCACCGGCGAGATCACCTGGCATGGCGAGGCGGGCGGGCCGATCGCGCTCACGCAGCAGGCGCCGCATGCCATTGCGGCACTGGGCATTGCGCGCACCTTTCAGAACATCGAGCTGTTCGAGCATGCGACCGTGCTGCACAACCTTCTGATCGGACGCCACACGCACCGGCAGACGGGCTTCTGGAGCGAAGTGTTCTTCACGCCGGCCACGCGCCGCGCCGAGATCGCGGCGCGCGAAAAGGCGGAGCAGGTGATCGACCTGCTCGACCTGCAGCACTACCGCGACTCGATGGTGGCTGGTTTGCCTTACGGCGTGCGCAAGGTGGTGGAGCTGGCACGCGCGCTGTGCACCGAACCCAAGCTGCTGCTGCTCGACGAGCCTTCTTCGGGGCTCAATGTCGAAGAGACGGCGGACATGGCGTTCTGGATTCAGGACATCCAGCATGAGCTGGGCGTGTCGGTGTTGATGGTCGAGCACGACATGTCGCTTGTTTCCAAGGTGTCGGATCGCGTGTTGGCGATGAACCAGGGCGAGGTGCTGGCGACCGGGTCTCCGCGCGAGGTGCAGGCGGATGCGCGGGTGATCGAGGCTTACCTTGGGACTGTGGATGACGTGAGCAGCCTTCGGAGGGTTGTGGCATGAGCGCTTTGTTCGCTGCCTCTTTGGAGGCGCCCGGTGCGCGGCACGGCGCGGTCGCCTCCACTGTGCCGGCCGCGGCGCGGCTCCCCTGCGGTGCTCGCGTTTCGCGGGGTCTCGCAGAACTCGCTTCGCTCAAACAGCTGCGAGCCCTGATCCGCGAAACGCTGCGCTCCTCGGCGGCACAGAGGGGGCGCCCACGCCGCACCGCGCACCGGGCTTGGCTGTGGCGTGATGGCTCTGCGCGTTCTGCCTTGAACTCGGGAGTGCGCGCATGAGCGACGTCGTGCTTCAACTGCTCAACGTGGAAAGCGCCTACGGTCCGATCAAGGCCATCCGTGGCGTGAGCCTGAAGGTGCGCAAGGGCGAGATCGCGACGGTGCTCGGCTCCAACGGCGCGGGCAAGACGACGATCCTCAAGACCATCTCCGGGATCATCGATCCGCGCAAGGGCAGCATCGAGTTCCAGGGCCAGGACATCACGGCGAAAGACCCGGCCTTCATCGTGCAGCAGGGCCTGAGCCATGTGCCCGAAGGGCGCGAGGTGTTCCCGCTGCTCTCGGTGAGGGACAACCTGCTGATGGGCGCCTACACGCGCAAGGACCGCGACGGCGTGGCGCGGGACATCGAGACCGTCTTCACCTACTTTCCGATCCTGCGTGAGCGTGCCACGCAGGACGCCGGCCTGCTCTCGGGCGGGCAGCAGCAGATGCTGGCCATCTCGCGCGCCATCATGGCGGCGCCGCACCTCATCCTGCTCGATGAACCCAGCCTCGGCCTGAGCCCCAAGCTCACGAAGGAAATCTTCGAGATCGTGGTGCGCATCAACCGCGAGCGCGGCACCACCATTCTCCTGGTCGAGCAGAACGCCAACATGGCCCTCAATGCCGCCGACCACGGCTACGTGCTCGAGAACGGCCGCATCGTGATGGAGGACTCCTGCGAGCGCCTGCGCGAAAAGGAAGACATCAAGGAGTTCTACCTCGGCGTGAAAGACGACGGCGTGCGCGGCGAGCGGCGCTGGAAAAAGAAGAAGACCTGGAGATAGCCGCCATGCAAGGACTCTGGGACCTCAACACCTTTGCACCCCGGCTCGACGTCGTCGTGCCGGGCGACACCATTCCCGCCATGTTCTGGAACGCCGTCGACCAGCGCGGCGACACCATCTGGATGCGGCAGAAAGAGCTCGGCATCTGGCGCACCTGGAGCTGGCGGCAGACCGCCGAGGCCGTGCGTGAGATTGCGGCCGGCCTCATGGCCATCGGCTTTGCGCCGGGCGAGTGCGCGTCCATTCTTTCCAACACCGTCATCGAATGGGTGCTGGCCGACCTGGCCGTGCTCAGCTGCGGCGGCGTGTCGAACGGCATCTACCCGACCGACGCGGCCTCGCAGGTGCACTACCTGTGCGAAGACTCGCGCACCACGCTGCTGTTCGTGGAAGACGACGAGCAGCTCGACAAGGCGCTCGAAGTGCGCGCCGGCCTGCCGGGCCTGCGCCGCGTGATCGTGTTCGACATGGAGGGCCTGCGCGACCTCGACGACCCTGATGTGATGAGCCTCGATGCGCTGCGCGCGCTCGGCCGCACGCACCTTGCAGCCGACCCGAAGGCCGTGGAGCACCGCGTGGCCGGCTGCCGCCCCGAAGACCTGGCCATCCTCGTCTACACCTCGGGCACCACCGGCAAGCCCAAGGGCGCCATGCACAGCCACGCCGGGCTGGTGTACACCGCGCGCGGCTACAACACGCTCATTGCGCAGGACGAGAAAGACGAGCGCATGTGCTTCCTGCCGCTGTGCCACATCGCCGAGCGCATGGGCGGCGAGTACTTCGCGATGTACACCGGCTCGATTCTCAATTTCGTCGAGAACCCCGAGACCGTGCCGGAGAACGTGCGCGAGATTGCGCCCACCGTGTTCACGGCCGTGCCGCGCGTGTGGGAGAAGTTCTATTCGGGCGTGATGATCGCGCTGAAGGAAGCCAGCCCGCTGCAGCAGGCGGCCTACAAGTGGAGCATCGGCGTGGGCGAAACCATCGCGGCGAAGGTGCTGGCGGGCGAATCCGTCGGCGCGGGGCTCAAGCTGAAGTTCAGGCTGGCGCGGCTGCTGGCGCTCGACAACGCGCGCAAGCTCATCGGCATTCACCGTGCGCGCTTTCTGGTGACGGGCGCGGCGCCGATCTCGCCCGAGCTGGTCAAGTGGTACTTGGCGCTGGGCGTGCCGATGCTCGAGGTGTGGGGCATGACGGAGTCTTGCGGGGCCTCGACGGCGGTGCCGGCCAGCCGCATCAAGCCCGGCTCCATCGGCCCGGCCACCGGCTACAACGAAGTGCGCATCGATCCGGCCACCAGCGAAATTTTGGTGCGCGGCCCCAACGTCTTCATGGGCTATTTGAATCTGCCGGAGAAGACCGCCGAAACCATCGACGCCGACGGCTGGCTGCACACGGGCGACGTGGGCGTGATGGACGAGGACGGGTATTTCCGCATCACCGACCGGATGAAAGACATCATCATCACGGCAGGCGGCAAGAACGTGACCCCGAGCGAGCTGGAGAACGAGCTCAAGTTCAGCCTCTACATCACCGATGCCGTGGTGATCGGCGACAAGAGGCCCTACCTCACGGTGATCGTCATGATCGACCAGGAGAACGTCGAAAAGTTTGCGCAGGACCACGACGTGCCGTTCAGCAACTACGAGAGCCTGACGCGCACGCAGGAAGTGCAGGACCTGATCCAGGGCGAGATCGATCGCGTCAACGCCAAGTTCGCGCGCGTCGAGCAGATCAAGAAGTTCTTCCTGCTCGAGACGCAACTGAGCGCCGAGGACGAGGAACTCACGCCGACGATGAAGCTCAAGCGCAAGCTGGTGCAGACCAAATACGCGGCGCGCATCGACGCCATGTACCGCTGACCTCTTTTTTGCCAACCCGAGGAGACAACGCTATGACGAAGCTCAAGACATTGACGACGCTGGCCGTGCTGGGCCTGATCGCGACGCTCGCGTCGGCGCAGCAGGGCGTGACGAAGGACGAGATCCGCATCGGCACCATCCAGGATCTGTCGGGTCCGCTGGCGGGTTTCGGCAAGCAGGCGCGCAACGGCATGCAGCTGCGCGTGGACGAGCTCAACGAGCAGGGCACGCTCAACGGCCGCAAGCTCAAGCTCTTCGTCGAAGACTCGGGCTACGACCCGAAGAAGGCCGTGCTGGCGGCGCAGAAGCTGGTCAACCAGGAAAAGATCTTCATCATGGCCGGCCACATCGGCACGGCGCAGAACATGGCGGCGATGCCGGTGCAGTTCGACAAGAACGTCGTCAACTACATGCCCATCACCGCGGCGCGCGAAATGTACGAGCCGTTGAACCGGCTGAAGTACTCGTTCGCGGCCACCTACTACGACCAGATCCGCCTGGCGCTGCCCAAGATGATCAAGGACAAGGGCGCCAAGAAGGTCTGCACGATCTACCAGGACGACGAGTTCGGCCTCGAGGTGCAGCGCGGCGCCGAAGCCGGCCTGAAGGCCTCGGGCATGGAGCTGGCCGAGAAGACCTCGTTCAAGCGCGGTGCCACCGACTTCAGCTCGCAGGTCGCGAAGATGAAGGCCGCCAACTGCGACCTCGTGGTGCTCGGCACCATCATCCGCGAGACCATCGGCACCGTGGGCGAGTCGCGCAAGACCGGCTTCAACCCGACCTTCCTGGGTTCGAGCGCGGCCTACACCGACCTGATCCACAAGCTCGGCGGCAAGGCCATGGACGGCGTGTACGCCACCATGACCGTGCAGAACCCCTACACCGACGAGCAGTCGCAGCCGCTGCGCTTCTGGGCCAACAAGTACAAGACCAAGTTCAACGAAGACCCGACCGTGTTCTCGGTGTACGGCTACGTGATCATCGACTCTTTCATCAAGGCCGCCACCAAGGCCGGCCCGAACCTGACGACCGACAGCTTCATCAAGGCGATGGACGGCATCACCTTCGAGCCCGACATGTTCGGCAGCCCGAAGAGCACCTACACCGCCACCAAGCGCCTGGGCAACGACCAGTCGCGGCTGTCGCAGATCAAGGACGGCAAGTGGGTCGTCGTCTCCGACTACGTGACACCGTAAACGAGGAGCGCCCCGGAATGGGGCGAGCGGCTATATTCCGCGAAATCCCCTTCGCGAGACTGCCGCCATGCCCCAGTACTGGTTGATGAAATCCGAGCCCGACGAGGTCTCGATCGACGATGCCCTCGCCGCGCCCGGTGCCACCGTGGCGTGGACCGGCGTGCGCAACTACCAGGCACGCAACTTCATGCGCGACGGCATGAAGGTCGGTGACGGCGTGCTGTTCTATCACTCGAGCTGTCCCGAGCCCGGCATTGCCGGCATCGCGCGCGTGGCCTCGGGCATCCAGCCCGATCCGACGCAGTTCGACCCCAAGTCGCCGTACTACGACGCGGGCGCCAAGAAGGAAGATCCGCGCTGGCTGCTGGTCGACGTGCAGGCGCTGCGCAAGACGCGGCTGCTGTCGCTGCCCGAGCTGCGCGCCAAGCCCGAGCTGGCCGATCTGGTCGTGCTGCGCAAGGGCAACCGGCTGTCGATCACGCCGGTGGAGCCGGCGCACTGGAAGGTCATCGAGAAGATGCTGGCCTGAACGAAGCTGCTCAGGCGACTTTCGACAGGATCGGGAACAGCTTGCCGAGCCCGTCGGCCATCACCTCGACCGCGAGCGCCGCGAGGATCAGGCCCATCAGCCGGGTCATGATGTTGATGCCGGTCTTGCCGAGCACCCGCGCGATCGGCTGCGCGAGCGAAAACGCCAGCGCGGTCGCCAGCGCCACCACCACGCCATAGCCGACCAGCAGCCCCAGCTCCCACAGGTGCTGCGTCTTGTCGGCGTAGATCACCACGGTGGAGATCGCGGCCGGACCGGTGAGCAGCGGAATGGTGAGTGGCACCACCGCGATGGAGGCGCCCATCGATGCCTTCACTTCGGTGGCGCGCAACTCATCGACGTTGGTCTTGCTCTCGGCCGGTTGCGCGTTGAGCATCGAGATCGAGCTCATGAGCAGCAGCAGGCCGCCACCGACCTGGAAGCTCGCGATCGAGATGCCGAAGAAGGACAGCAGCTGCAGCCCGATGAGCGCGCTCACGGCAATGACCACGAACGCGCTGAAGGCCGACATGCGCACCGTGCGCTTGCGCTGGGCGTCGGAGTAGTCCTGCGTGTAGTGGATGAAGAAGGGCACGATGGCCAGCGGGTTGACGATGGCCACCAGCGTGACCAGCGGCTTGATGAGGTCCATGGATGTGCTCATGGCTTACCTTCCACCGGTCACGTCGAGCAGGGCCATGGTGGTGTAGCTGGCCTCGGGCGAGAGCAGCCACAGGACGGCACCGGCAATTTCTTCGGCGGTGCCGCTGCGCTTCATCGGCACGCCGGGGCCCATCTCGGCGGCGCGGCCAGGCTGGCCTCCGGAGGCGTGGATCTCGGTGTCGATCACGCCGGGGCGCACCGCGTTCACGCGGATGCCTTCGTCGGCCACTTCCTTGGCCAGGCCGATGGTGAAGGTGTCGATGGCGGCTTTGCTGGCCGCGTAGTCGACGTACTGCCCGGGCGAGCCGATGCGCGCGGCGCCGCTGGAGATGTTGACGATGGCGCCGCCCGCGCCGCCGTACTTCGTGCTCATGCGCTTCACCGCTTCGCGCGCGCAGACAAAACTGCCGATCACGTTGACGCGGAACATGCGCTCCAGCCGCGCCACGCTCATCTCGTCGACGCGCGCCTGCACGTCGACCACGCCGGCGTTGTTGACGAGTGCGGTGAGGCGGCCGAGCTTGGCGTCGATCTTCGCGAACATCGCGAGCACCTGGGCCTCGTCGCCCACGTCGGCCTGCACCGCCATGGCGGTGCCGCCGGCCGCGCGGATGGTGCGCACCACCTCGTCGGCGGCCAGCGAGTTGCTGGCGTAGTTCACGGCCACGGCGTAGCCGCGCTTCGCGGCGAGCAAGGCCGTGGCGGCGCCAATGCCGCGCCCACCGCCGGTGATCAAGAGCACCTGGTCCAAATCCCACCTCCTGCAGAGAAACTGTGTGTCAGTTAAAACCGTTCGCTTGGATTACATCATCGAGGGCCAGCGCATGAGCGTGAGCGCCGGGCCGGGCCGCCCCAAGCAAGCTCGCACCGCAGTGCGAAGCACGGAGGTTATTGAATGCACAAGACGATCGACTATTACTTTGCGCCACAGAGCCCGTGGACCTATCTGGGGCATACCCGCTTTGCCGCCATCGCGGCCGCTGCCGGCGCCACGGTGCGCGTGCGGCCCATCGACATGGGCAGCGTGTTCCCCGTGTCGGGCGGGCTGCCGCTGGGCAAGCGCGCGCCGCAGCGCCAGGCCTACCGGCTGCTCGAGCTGGCGCGCTTTTCCCAGCACCTGGGCCTGCCGCTGAACCCGAAGCCGAAGTTCTTCCCGGTGGCCGGCGACGATGCGGCGCGGCTGATCATCGCGGTCGACATGCACGACGGCACCGAGGCCGCGATGCGCATCAGCGCGGCGGTGTTCGCGGCCGTGTGGGTGCAGGAGCGGAACATCGGCGACCCGAACCTGCTCGAAGCCCTGGTCGCGGAATGCGGCCTGCCGGCCAAGCGCGCCGAGCAATCGCAGAGCCAGGCGGTGCAGGAGCGTTACGAGGCTTACACGCAGGAAGCGATCGACATCCAGGTGTTCGGCGCGCCGAGCTACGTGATCGACGGCGAGATCTTCTGGGGCCAGGACCGGCTCGATTTCGTCGAACGCGCATTGCGCGCGTAACGTAACGGCACGCGCAAGCCCACCCGTTTTTTTCATTCCATCGTTTTCAGGAGGACCCCATGGGCCAATTCATCGATCTCACCGCCAAGGATGGCTTCACTTTTCCCGCCTACGTGGCCGAGCCCGTGGGCACGCCGCGCGGTGCCGTGGTGGTGGTGCCGGAAATCTTCGGCGTGAACTCGCACATCCGCTCGGTGGCCGACGGTTATGCGGCCGACGGCTACCTGGCCGTGGCGCCGTCGACCTTCCACCGCGTGAAGCCCGACGTCGAACTGGGCTACAGCGACGACGACATGAAGACTGGCTTCGGCTACAAGACGGCCGTCGAGGCGTTGCCCGCGCCCGGCGTGCTGCAGGACCTCGAAGCCGCGATTGCCTACGCCTCGAAGGCGGGCAAGGTCGGCATCGTCGGCTACTGCTGGGGCGGCCTGCTGGTCTGGCGCGCCGCGGCCCTGCTGCCGGGCCTGGCTGCCGCCGCGCCGTACTACGGCGGCGGCATGACGACGCCCGAAGAAAGCGCGCGCCAGCCGAAGGTGCCGGTGCTCGCGCAGTTCGGCAACCGTGACCACTGGATTCCGCTGGACACCATCGAGGCCTTCAAGAAGGCGCACCCCGAGGTGGAAGTGCATGTCTACGAGGCCGACCACGGTTTCAACTGCGACCAGCGCGGCTCGTACAACGCCGAAGCGGCGAAGCCGGCGCGTGAACGCGTGCTGGCGTTCTTTGCCAAGCACGTCGGCTGATCCGACCGCCACGCTCCAAGAAAAAGCCCGGCAGTGCCGGGCTTTTTCATTGCTTCTATTTCTTGGCGCCGACGCGGGTCTGCAGGAAGTCGAGCAGCGCGCGCAGTGCCGCGCTGTTGTGGCGCCGTTGCAGGTAGGCGGCCGACAGCCACATGTCCTTGCGCGCATAGCCTTCGAGCACCGGCACCAACTCGCCGCTGTCGATGTGCGACTGCACGAGCAGCGAGGGCAGGTAGATCACGCCGAAGCCGCGCATCGCGACGCGGATCAGCGGCGCGCCTTCGGTGCAGTCCATGCGGCTCTTGACCTGCACGTCCAGCGGCTGGCCGTTGTCATCGAAGCGCCACACGGGCTGCGTGCCCAGCAACGAATGGGTCAGCGCGTCGTGGTTGGCCAGGTCTTGGGGGTGCGCGGGCTTGCCGTGCTTCTTCCAGTAGACCGGCGAGGCGCAGACCACCATGGGAATGAGCCGCAGCTTGCGCACGATGAGGTTGGCGTCTTCGACCGGGCCGCTGCGGATGTCGACGTCGATGCCTTCTTCGGCGAGGTCGACGGTGCGGTTGGTCAGCTGCAGGCTGATGCTCACGTCGGGGTAGTGGCGCATGAAGTCGGCCAACAGGTCGGGAAACTCGCCGTTGCCCATGCCGTGCGGCGCCGAGATGCGCAGCCGGCCGCCCGGCTGGCTGGCGCGCTCCTGCAGTTCGGCCTGGGTGAGCTCGATCATTTCGAGCATCGGCGTGCTGCGTTCGAGCAGCAGCTGGCCGGCGTCGGTGAGGCTCACGGAACGCGTGGAGCGGTTGAGCAGGCGCACGCCGAAACGGGTTTCGAGTTCGGCGACGTATTTGCTGACCGTGGCCTTCGACATGTCGAGCCGCTTGGCGGCCTGGGAGAAGCTGCCGTGCGAGGCAACTTCCCGGAAGGTTTTGATCAGATCGAGACTGTCCATGTCAGTGAAACCCGTTGTTTTTCGCGAGGGAGCGCGGTGCGCCGATTTTCAGGGGGTTTTGCCGAACAGGTCCGGCGCGCGCTCTTGGTGTACGCCGGAAGCAGTCAAGCGGTGAATACCCGGCTTTTTGCGTGCACAACTTTGTTGACTGATTGTTTCGCTACAGGAAACACCGTGTCTCTGAACCGAGTGTTTTCCCGAAGGAATTCCGGCTGACACTCGCCGCACAGGCGAGCCAACGTGCAAGCCTGGTGGACATCCCATCTAGCCGAACACAAGGAACAGACATGAAGACCTCGCACATTTTCGCAGCCGCCGCCCTGACCCTCCTGGCCGCCACCGGCGTCCAAGCCGAGACGTACCAAGGCGTGACCCAAGTGATCTCGTCCAAGAGCCGCGACGAAGTCAACGCCGAAGCCCAGCGCACCGCCGCAGCCCCGAACCAGAACGTCGTGCGCGGTTCGCGCGGCGCGGAAACCGTGGCCGTGTCGAAGGACCGTTCGATCGTCGAAGCCGAAGCCATCCGCACCGCCTACGCTCCGGACCAGAACGTGACCTCGGGCTCGCGCGTCAACAGCAAGGTCGTCTCGACCATGGTGAACCCGATGGACGCACGCGTTCAAGCCCAGCAAGGTTCGGGCGCCGTCGCCAAGTAATTGGCCATGAAGCCAGCCGCCTTCCGGGGCGGCCCGGGCTGACACAAAAAAGCCACGCAATCGCGTGGCTTTTTTCATGGGCGCCCGGAAGCGGGGAGGGCGCTCATCGCGTGCGCGCGAGGTAGCGCTTGCGCCAGAACACCACCACCAGCACCACCGCGATGACCAGCATGGCCGACATCGCGATCCAGAAGCCGTCGGCCTTGTGCACCAGCGGGATGAACTCGAAGTTCATGCCGAAGATGCCCGCGATCAGATTCAGCGGCAGGAAGATGGCGGTGAGCGCGGTCAGCACCCGCATGATGTCGTTGGCCCGGTGGCCCTGGACGCTGAAGTGCATCTGCACGGCGGTCTCGGCGTTCTGCTCGAGCCGGTGCACGTGGTGCACCACGCGCTGGATGTGTTCCAGCACGTCGCGGCTGCGCACCATGATCAGTTCGCGCTCGCGCTGCGCCCCTTCTCCCTGCGGCGTGGGCAGGGTTTCGAGCGAATCGATCCAGTCCTGCATGGCGGCGCGCTGGTCTTCGCAGATCTCGTCCAGGCGGTGCAGCGACTGGCGCGCCTCCATCAGGGCGCTCCAGTTGGTGAAGCGGCTGCGCGGGTCGATGAGCTCGGTCTGCCAGTGGTCGAGCTGCTTCGTGAGCTCGCGCCGCATGTCGAGGTAGCCGTCGACGATCAGGTTGACGATGCGCAGCATCAGGTCGGCCGGGCTGGTGGGCAGGCGGGCCGAGGTGGCGCGCACGTCGAGCGCGGGCGTGCCGCGGTCATCGGACGAGGCGGCCGCCAGCAGCCGGGCGGCGAAGGCGTCGCGCACGGTGCCGTCTTCGGGGTGGACCGAGAGCAGCACGCGGTCGAACACCGCGAAGCCGACCGGGCGGGTGTCGATGCGGCGCAGCACCGGTGGGCCGCCGCGCGACGGGCGTTGCGGCACCGAAGGCTCGCTGGTGTTGTTGGTTTCAGCGCCGTTGCCCGTGGCCAGGCGGCGGAACACCAGCACGTCGTACTTCGAGGTGTAGTCGTAGTGCGAGGGCAGCTGGTCGTTGAGCAGGTCGGCCACGTGCAGGTCGACGAGCTGGGTCTGGCACAGCGTCTGCAGGATCTGCTGCACCTCGGGCTGGGCGGCGCGGAATTCGTCGCGCGTCAGCGAAATCCAGAGGTAGCTGGCGGCGCTGCAGGCGCCCGGCACGGCCAGCGGCGCCAGCGAGGCGTGCTCGCTGACCTGCGAGCGGCTGATTTCGAAGATGCGCATGGACACTCGCCCCTGGTGATTCTTCTTCCATGCCGAAAATGCAGTGGAAGCGCGACGGACATGCCGCGGCAGCTATTATTTTTGTAGCAGTCGGGCGGCGTCAAGCGCGAAGTAGGTCAGCACGCCATCGGCGCCCGCGCGCTTGAAGGCCAGCAGGCTTTCGAGCACCACGGCGTCGTGGTCGAGCCAGCCGTTCTGGGCGGCCGCCTTCAGCATGGCGTACTCGCCACTCACCTGGTAAGCGAAAGTGGGCACGTGGAATTCGTCCTTCACGCGGCGCACGATGTCCAGGTAGGGCATGCCGGGCTTCACCATGACCATGTCGGCGCCTTCGGCGATGTCGATGGCGACCTCGCGCAGGGCCTCGTCGCTGTTGCCCGGGTCCATCTGGTAGACCTTCTTGTTGCTCTTGCCGAGCGTGGCGGAGGAGCCGACGGCGTCGCGGAAGGGGCCGTAGAAGGCGCTGGCGTACTTGGCGCTGTAGGCCATGATGCGCGTGTGCACGTCGCCGCGGGCTTCGAGCGCGGTGCGGATCGCGCCGATGCGGCCGTCCATCATGTCGCTGGGGGCCACAATATCGACGCCGGCTTGCGATTGTGTGAGTGCCTGCTTCACCAGCACTTCAACGGTGGCGTCGTTGAGGATGTAGCCGGTGTCGTCGAGCAGGCCGTCCTGGCCGTGGCTGGTGTAGGGGTCGAGCGCCACGTCGGTCATGATGCCCAGCTCGGGGAAGCGCGCCTTGAGCGCAGCCACCACGCGGGGAATCAGCCCGTCGGGGTTGAAGGCCTCGTCGCCGGCGGGCGTCTTGAGGCTGGCGTCGATCACCGGGAATAGCGCCATCACCGGAATGCCGGCCTGCACGCACTGCTCGGCCACGGGCAGCAGCAGATCGAGGCTCAGGCGCTCCACGCCGGGCATCGAGGCCACGGCGTCGCGGCGCTTCTCGCCTTCCTGCACGAACACCGGGTAGATCAGGTCGTTCGTCGTCAGCGCATGCTCGCGCACCAGGTTGCGGGTGAAGGCGTCGCGGCGCAGTCGGCGCGGCCGGCTGGCGGGGAACATGGCGAGCGGGGAAAATGATGACGTCATATATCTAAAATTGTGCCTGAAGCCTCAGACGGCGCCTCAGGAGGGTTAGAAGCAAGTTGTCTGACAACTACGGAAATTAATAGAACTTAAGTTCTAGATTTTTGTTGTAAAAGTCAAAGAAACTGCCTCAATCGCTTGAAACCTTGTTTCGTCTTTGTTAAATTCTGAAGCGGGCGGCTTGCCGCTCCCCGCTTTTCCTCCCTGAGCGGGTGCCTTGATGTGTGACAGCAAAAGGGCTTCCCAGCCCGACGTGAAGACGTCGGGCTTTTTTTTGCCCGAAACCTTGGCAAAGGGCCCCAAAAGGGGTCAGTGTGCAGCCACCACTAAACTGCCCCCATGCTCTGGGTCAAATCTCTTCACATTGTTTTCATTGCCAGCTGGTTTGCCGGACTGTTCTATCTGCCGCGGATCTTCGTCAACCTGGCGATGGTGCCGCCCGAGTCGGTCGCGGAGCGCGAACGCCTGCTGCTGATGGCGCGCAAGCTGCTGCGATTCACGACCTTCCTGGCGGTGCCGGCGCTGGTGTTCGGTGTCTGGCTCTGGCTGGGCTACGGCATCGGTCGCGGCCCGGGCAACGGCTGGATGCACGCCAAATTGGCGCTGGTGCTGGTGGCCATCGGCTATCACCACGGCTGCGGCGTGCTGCTGCGCCGCTTCGCGGCCGGCGGCAACCGCCGCAGCGACCGCTGGTACCGCTGGTTCAACGAACTGCCCGTGCTGCTGCTGCTGGGCATCGTGATCCTGGTGGTGGTGAAGCCCTTCTGATGCCGTGTCGACGGTAGACATGCCGCACAAGTCTGCCGCGCTCCCCCTGGCGCTGGCCTATGCGGCGCTGATCGTCTATGCCAGCCTGTATCCCTTCGCCGACTGGCGTGACCAGGGGATCGCGCCCTGGGCCTACCTCTCGGCGCCCTGGCCCAAGTATTGGACGGGCTTCGACTTCGGGGTGAACGTGGCGGGCTACGTGCCCTTCGGTTTCCTGTGCGCGCTGAGCGTGCTGCGCACGGGCAGCAGTCACAGTGTGTGGCGTGCGTTGTTGCGCGCCACGGTGGCGGGCGCGGCGATCGCCTTTGCCATGGAGACGCTGCAAAGCTACCTGCCGGCGCGCATTCCTTCCAATGTCGACCTGGGGCTGAACACCGCCGGGACGGTGCTCGGCGCCGTGCTGGCAGCGGCGCTGGAGCGGCTGGGCGCGGTCGCTCACTGGGGCCGCGCGCGCTCGCAGTGGTTCGTCGAGGACGCGCGCGGCGGGCTTGTGCTGCTCGCGCTCTGGCCCTTTGCCCTGCTGTTCCCTGCGGCCGTCACCTTCGGTCTCGGACAGGTCTTCGAGCGGCTGGAGACGACGATTTCCGAGTGGCTGCTCGACACGCCCTTCATCGACTGGCTGCCCGTGCGCCAGTTCGAGCTGGAGCCGCTGGTGCCGGCCGTGGAGCTGCTGTGCGTGATGCTCGGGGCGCTCGTGCCGTGCCTGCTGGGCTACCTGGTGGCGCGCAACGTGGTGCAGCGCGCGGTGCTGCTGCCGCTGATCCTGCTCGCAGGCGTTGCGGCCTCAGCCTTGTCGGCGGCCATGAGCTACGGCCCCGAGCACGCCTGGGCGTGGCTCGATCTGCCGGTGCAGGTCGGGCTGGCCGCGGCGGTGTTCGCGGGCGTGCTGCTGCTGTTTGCGCCGCGTCGCTTGTGCGGGGCGCTGCTGCTCATGGGGCTCGTGCTCCAGCTGAGCCTGCTGAACCAGGCGCCCGAGAGCGCGTACTTCGCGCAGACCCTCGCCACCTGGGAGCAGGGCCGCTTCATCCGCTTCCATGGCCTGGCCCAGTGGCTGGGCTGGGGCTGGCCGTTCGCGGTGCTGGTCTACGTGCTGGCTGCGCTCTCGCGGCGCCGCCGGCCAGCGCCGCCCTGAGCACGCTCATAAAATCGATCGATGCCCAGCACCACTCCCGCCGCACCGTCCGGCTACTACGGCCGCCACATCTTCTTCTGCCTGAACGAACGCAAGAACGGCGAAGACTCCTGCGCCCTGCACAACGCGCAGGAAGGCTTCGACCGCTGCAAGGCCAAGGTGAAGGAGCAGGGGCTCGCCGGGCCCGGCAAGGTGCGCGTCAACAAGGCCGGCTGCCTCGACCGCTGCGCGGGCGGGCCCGTGGCCGTGGTCTATCCGGAGGCCGTCTGGTACACCTTCGTGGACGCGGAAGACATCGACGAGATCGTCGAGTCCCATCTGAAGAACGGCCAGGTCGTCGAGCGGCTGGTGTTGCCGCCCGACGTCGGCCGCTGAACTTTCCTGCGGACCCCGTGCTCGTACCGTGCACGTTGCCGGCATCGCCGGCCCAGCCAACCCCAGCGCCATGAACTCCCAGACCGAAAAAATCAGCCTCCAGGGCGCCGCGGGCGTGATCGAGGTGCAGCGCGATTTGCCCTCCGGCGAAGCGCGCGGCATCGCGGTGATCGCCCATCCGCACCCGCTGTTCGGCGGCACGATGGACAACAAGGTCGTGCAGACCCTGGCTCGCGCCTTCGTGTCCTGCGGATGGACGGCCGTGCGCTTCAACTTCCGCGGCGTCGGCGCCAGCGAAGGTGCTCACGATGAAGGGCGCGGCGAGCTCGAGGACATGCTGCATGTCGTCGGCCAGCTCGCGCCCGAGGGCCAGCTGGCCATCGCCGGCTTTTCCTTCGGCGCCTTCGTGGCCAGCTGCGCGGCCGAGAAGCTCTGGGCCGCACGCGACGTGCGGCAACTGGTGCTGGTGGGCACGGCCGCCTCGCGCTTCTCGGTGGCCACGCTGCCGGCCGACGCGCACGAGCGCGCGCTGGTGGTCCATGGCGAAGCCGACGACACCGTGCCTCTCGCCGCCGTGATGGACTGGGCGCGCCCCCAGTCACTCCCTGTCACGGTAATTCCCGGGGGCGGCCATTTCTTTCACGGACAATTGCCGCTGCTCAAAAGCCTGGTCGCCCGCCATCTGCGCGCGGGCACCGAATGAAAGCCTTGCAGGCTTGTCCTCGTCTCTTCTTATCTTCCCCATGAATCGTTTTTTCACTGCGCTTCGCGCACTGGTGCTGACCGCCGCTGCCTCGGTTGGCGTGATCGCCGCCGCCCAGATGCCGGCCCCACCTGAAATCGCCGCGCGCAGCTACCTGCTGCTCGACGTGACCGCGAACCAGATCCTGGCGCAGAAGGACATCGACAGCCCCATCGAGCCGGCTTCGCTCACCAAGTTGATGACCGCGTACGTCGCGTTCGATGCGCTGCGCGCCAAGAAGATCACGCTGACCCAGACCCTGCCGGTGAGCCCGCGTGCCTGGAAGATGCCCGGCTCGCGCATGTTCATCGACCCCAAGATGCAGGTGCCGGTGGAAGACCTCATCAAGGGCGTGATCGTGCAGTCGGGCAACGACGCCACGGTGGCGCTGGCCGAAGGCGTGGGCGGCACGGTGGAGCACTTCGTCGAGATGATGAACGCCCAGGCCAAGGTGCTGGGCATGAAGAGCACCACCTACAAGAACCCCGAAGGCCTCACGGCGCCCGGCCACACCACCACGGCGCGCGACCTGAGCATCCTGGCCACGCGCCTGGTGCGCGACTTCCCTGAAGAAGCCAAGTACTACGCCATCAAGAAGTACCGCTACCCGGGCACGCCGTCGACCAACGACACCAACCGCAACCTGCTGCTGTTCCGCGACCCGACCGTCGACGGCTTGAAGACCGGCCACACCGACGCTGCGGGCTACTGCATGATTGCCACCGCCAAGCGCGACTTCCCCAACCTGACCGGCGGCCGCCGCCTGCTCTCGATCGTGCTGGGCGCCAGCAGCGAGGCCGTGCGCGCCAACGAGTCGCAGAAGCTGCTGAACTGGGGTTACACGGCCTACGACGCCGTGCGCCTGTTCGAAGCCGGCCAGCCCGCCGCCACGCCCGCCGTCTGGAAGGGCAAGGCCAACGTGCTGAAGCTGGGCCGCCCCGAAGCCATCGTGGTCGCGGTGCCGGCCGGTTCCGCCAGCAAGATCAAGACGCAGGTGTCGCGCCCCGACCCGCTGGTCGCGCCGTTCACCAAGTACCAGGCCGTCGGCTCGCTCAAGGTCACGCTGGACGACCAGCCCCTGGCCGACGTGCCGCTGGTGGCCCTGGAGCCGGTCGAGCAGGCCGGCGTCTTCGGCCGCGCCTGGGACGCTGTGCGTCTCTGGATCAAGTAAGAGGCGGGAAAAAGAGGCCTTGAAACAGGTGGTGGCGGGCGCTCCAGGCGCCTGACATTGCCATTTCAGACCTGCCTGCTATACTCGTGGGCTTTTCGGAATTTTCCGAAGGGTTTCACGTTTTCGTTATTCCCGGCTTCCCTGAGTCACGACCAGGGGCGGTTTCGCAACCAGGGCCGGGTTGTTTTGGGACTAATTCATTCATGCCAACCATCAATCAACTGGTGCGTCAGGGTCGAACGGTCGAAAAGATCAATTCGAAGAGCCCTGCCATGCAGAACTCGCCGCAACGTCGCGGTGTCTGCACCCGCGTCTACACCACGACGCCCAAGAAGCCCAACTCGGCGCTTCGTAAAGTTGCCAAGGTCCGTCTGACCAATGGCTTCGAAGTCATCTCCTACATCGGCGGCGAAGGCCACAACCTGCAGGAACACAGCGTCGTGCTGGTTCGCGGCGGTCGTGTCAAGGACTTGCCCGGTGTGCGTTACCACATCGTGCGCGGTTCGCTCGACTTGCAAGGCGTGAAAGACCGCAAGCAGTCGCGTTCCAAGTACGGCGCGAAGCGTCCCAAGAAGGCTTAAGCCTTCCTGTCGTCAAAAAACAAGCGGTGTTCGATGGCCTTGGCTGGCTTGTCGAACGAAGTGACCCAATGTCGGGTCGAGTAAGTGAGAGTCCTGACTGACTCTCGCGGTATCGGAAACGATGCCAACTGAAGCAAAGAGGTTAGAAAAATGCCACGTCGTCGCGAAGTCCCCAAACGTGAAATCCTGCCGGATCCCAAGTACGGCAATGTCGAGCTGTCGAAGTTCATGAACGTGATCATGGAAGGCGGCAAGAAGGCTGTTGCCGAGCGCATCATTTACGGTGCACTCGAATTCATCGAAAAGAAGAACCCGGACAAGGACCCGCTCGAAGCTTTCACCGTTGCCATCAACAACGTGAAGCCGATGGTCGAAGTGAAGTCGCGCCGCGTCGGTGGTGCGAACTACCAGGTGCCGGTCGAAGTCCGTCCTGTCCGTCGCCTCGCCCTGTCGATGCGCTGGATCAAGGAAGCTGCCCGCAAGCGCGGTGAGAAGTCGATGGCCCTGCGTCTGGCCAACGAACTGATGGAAGCCACGGAAGGCCGTGGCGGTGCCATGAAGAAGCGTGACGAAGTGCACCGCATGGCAGAAGCCAACCGCGCCTTCAGCCACTTCCGCTTCTAAAAATCACACGTCTCTTGAGCGTTGGGGGTTGAGTGCCGGGCGAATCGCCCGTGCTCGACGCCCAGCGCTCAACGCATTTAAACCCGAAAGTACACCATGTCCCGCAAGACCCCCATCGAGCGCTACCGCAACATCGGTATCTCCGCGCACATCGACGCCGGCAAGACCACCACCACCGAACGTATCCTGTTCTACACGGGCGTGACCCACAAGCTCGGCGAAGTGCACGATGGCGCGGCAACGACCGACTGGATGGAGCAGGAACAAGAGCGTGGCATCACGATCACCTCGGCTGCCGTGACCTGCTTCTGGAAGGGCATGGACCACTCGCTGCCCGAGCACCGCATCAACATCATCGACACCCCCGGCCACGTGGACTTCACCATTGAAGTCGAGCGCTCGATGCGCGTGCTGGACGGCGCCGTCATGGTGTACGACTCGGTCGGCGGCGTGCAGCCCCAATCGGAAACCGTTTGGCGCCAAGCCAACAAGTACAAGGTGCCGCGTCTGGCGTTCGTCAACAAGATGGACCGCGTCGGCGCCAACTTCTTCCGCGTTCGCCAGATGATGGTCGACCGCCTGAAGGCCAACCCCGTGCCGATCGTGATTCCGATCGGTGCCGAAGACAAGTTCCAGGGCGTGGTCGACCTGCGTCTGATGAAGGCAATCTTCTGGGACGAAGCCTCGCAAGGCATGAAGTTCGAAACGCGCGAGATCCCCGCCGACCTGCTCGAGCTGGCCAAGGAATGGCGCGAGAAGATGGTTGAAAGCGCGGCCGAAGCGTCGGAAGAGCTGATGAACAAGTACCTTGAAGAAGGTGACCTGACGCTCGAGGAAATCACCCACGGTCTGCGCACGCGCACGATCGCCGGCGAAATCCAGCCGATGCTGTGCGGCAGCGCGTTCAAGAACAAGGGCGTGCAACGCATGCTCGACGCCGTGATCGAACTGATGCCTTCGCCGCTGGACATTCCGCCGGTGCATGGCTTGGACGACGACGAGAAGGACGTCACCCGCAAGGCCGACGACGGCGAGAAGTTCTCGGCGCTGGCATTCAAGCTCATGACCGACCCGTACGTCGGCCAGCTGACTTTCGTGCGCGTGTACTCGGGCGTTCTGAGCAAGGGCGACACCGTCTACAACCCGATCAAGGGCAGGAAAGAGCGCATCGGCCGTATCGTGCAGATGCACGCCAACGAACGTCTCGAAATCGAAGAAATCCGTGCCGGCGACATCGCCGCTTGCGTGGGCCTGAAGGACGTCACCACGGGCGAAACCCTGTGCGACCCGAACGCCATGATCACGCTGGAGCGCATGGAATTCCCCGAGCCCGTGATCTCGCAGGCCGTCGAGCCCAAGACCAAGGCTGACCAGGAAAAGATGGGCATCGCCCTTCAGCGCCTGGCGTCGGAAGATCCGTCGTTCCGCGTGCGCAGCGACGAAGAATCCGGCCAGACCATCATTTCGGGCATGGGCGAACTGCACCTCGAAATCATCGTGGACCGCATGAAGCGCGAATTCGGCGTGGAAGCCAACGTGGGCAAGCCGCAAGTGGCTTACCGCGAAACGATCCGCAAGACCGTCGAAGACGCCGAAGGCAAGTTCGTTCGCCAGTCGGGTGGTAAGGGCCAGTACGGTCACGTCATCCTGAAGATCGAGCCGCAGGAAGCCGGCAAGGGCTTCGAGTTCGTCGACGCCATCAAGGGCGGTGTGGTTCCTCGCGAATACATCCCCGCAGTGGAAAAGGGCGTTGTGGAAGCACTGACCCAAGGCGTGCTGGCGGGCTACCCCGTCGTCGACGTCAAGGTCACGCTGCACTTCGGTTCGTACCACGACGTGGACTCGAACGAAATGGCGTTCAAGATGGCCGCCATCTTCGGCTTCAAGGAAGGTGCTCGCAAGGCCAGCCCGGTGATCCTCGAGCCGATGATGGCCGTGGAAGTCGAAACGCCTGAAGACTACGCCGGCAACGTGATGGGCGACCTGTCCTCGCGTCGCGGCATGGTGCAAGGCATGGACGACATGATCGGTGGCGGCAAGCTCATCAAGGCTGAAGTCCCGCTGTCGGAAATGTTCGGCTACTCGACCACGCTGCGCTCGGCCACGCAAGGCCGCGCCACGTACACGATGGAGTTCAAGCACTACGCTGAAGCTCCGCGTAACGTTGCCGAAGCCATCGTGGCTGCGCGTTCCAAATAATGTCATTGCGGGACAGGCCAAGATTTGCGAAGCAAATTTGCTCTGTCCCCAACTGATTAAAAAGAATGTGGGACCGCGCAGTGCGCGGCCCTTCTTGTCTGCGATCCGGTGCCGCCCTGTTCCCGTGCGGGGCGAACCAGCAATCGGATGCAGACATAAAACCAACACACGGGACATGCTCTTTCAAGGATTGAAAAATGGCAAAAGGTAAATTCACCCGCACCAAGCCGCACGTGAACGTGGGCACGATCGGTCACGTTGACCACGGCAAGACGACGCTGACGGCTGCGATCGCAACCGTTCTGTCGGCCAAGTTCGGCGGCGAAGCCAAGGCTTACGACCAGATCGACGCAGCGCCCGAAGAAAAGGCCCGCGGCATCACGATCAACACCGCGCACGTCGAGTACGAAACGGCCAACCGCCACTACGCACACGTCGACTGCCCCGGTCACGCCGACTATGTGAAGAACATGATCACGGGCGCCGCTCAAATGGACGGCGCCATCCTGGTGTGCTC
>NZ_PKMT01000014.1:0-1745 GCF_002849325.1 Variovorax sp. RO1 | reverse complement strand
ACCCGTGGACAGACTGGAGATGCCACTGGTCGCAGTGCTCAGACCGCTCGACGTAGACGTCGACAAACTGTCGATGCTGCTTGTGGCCGTGCTCAGACCGGACGAGGTCGATGTCGACAAGCTGCTGACGTTGCTGTTGGTCGTGCTCAGGCCGGTAGACAAGCTCGAGATACCGCTGGTCGCCGTGCTCAACCCACTCGATGTAGACGTCGACAGGCTGTCGATGCTGCTCGTGGCCGTGCTCAGACCCGACGACGTCGAGGTCGACAGGCTACTGACGTTGCTGTTCGTGGTGCTCAGACCAGTGGACAAGCTGGAGATGCCGCTGGTCGCCGTGCTCAGACCAGTCGATGTAGACGTCGACAGGCTGTCGATGCTGCTCGTGGCCGTGCTCAGACCCGAGGACGTAGAAGTCGACAGGCTGCTGACATTGCTGTTCGTGGTGCTCAGACCAGTCGAGAGGCTGGAGATACCGCTGGTCGCCGTGCTCAAGCCCGATGACGTGGACGTCGACAGGCTGTCCAGGTTGCTGTTGGTCGAGCTCAGGCCGGTAGACAGGCTGGAGATGCCACTGGTCGCAGTGCTCAGGCCCGACGACGTCGAAGTCGACAGGCTGCTCACATTGCTGTTCGTGGTGCTCAGACCGGTCGACAGGCTCGAGATACCGCTGGTCGCCGTGCTCAGGCCACTCGAAGTGGACGTCGACAGACTGTCGATGCTGCTCGTAGCCGTGCTCAGACCAGAGGACGTCGAAGTCGACAAGCTGCTGACGTTGCTGTTCGTGGTGCTCAAACCCGTGGACAGGCTGGAGATACCGCTGGTCGCCGTGCTCAGGCCGCTCGAAGTGGACGTCGACAGGCTGTCGATGCTGCTCGTGGCCGTGCTCAGACCCGAGGACGTAGAAGTCGACAGGCTACTGACATTGCTGTTCGTGGTGCTCAGACCAGTCGACAAGCTCGAGATGCCACTGGTCGCGGTGCTCAAGCCACTCGAGGTCGAAGTCGAGAGACTGTCGATGCTGCTCGCGGCCGTGCTCAGACCGGAGGACGTCGAGGTCGACAGGCTGCTGACGTTGCTGTTCGTCGTGCTCAGGCCCGTGGAAAGGCTAGAGATACCACTCGTTGCGGTGCTCAGGCCACTCGATGTGGACGTCGAAAGACTGTCGATGCTGCTCGTCGCCGTGCTCAAACCAGACGACGTAGAAGTCGAAAGACTGTCGATGCTGCTGGTAGCGGTGCTCAGGCCTGACGATGTCGAGGTCGACAGGCTGCTCACATTGCTGTTCGTCGTGCTCAGACCGGTGGACAAGCTCGAGATACCGCTGGTCGCCGTGCTCAGGCCCGAGGACGTAGAGGTCGAGAGACTATCGATGTTGCTTGTAGCCGTGCTCAGACCCGACGACGTCGAGGTCGACAAGCTGCTCACATTGCTGTTCGTGGTGCTGAGACCCGTGGACAGACTGGAGATGCCACTGGTCGCAGTGCTCAGACCGCTCGACGTAGACGTCGACAAACTGTCGATGCTGCTTGTGGCCGTGCTCAGACCGGACGAGGTCGATGTCGACAAGCTGCTGACGTTGCTGTTGGTCGTGCTCAGGCCGGTAGACAAGCTCGAGATACCGCTGGTCGCCGTGCTCAACCCACTCGATGTAGACGTCGACAGGCTGTCGATGCTGCTCGTGGCCGTGCTCAGACCCGACGACGTCGAGGTCGACAGGCTACTGACGTTGCTGTTCGTGGTGCTCA
>NZ_PKMT01000013.1:0-13055 GCF_002849325.1 Variovorax sp. RO1 | reverse complement strand
CGGTACCACCAGTGAGTCCGACGCTGCCGTTGCCGCCATTCCCGCCTTGGGCTGCCAGCGCGTTGACGACATCGGTGGATGCCACGTAGCCATGGCCACCCGCACCGCCACCGCCGCCGCCGTAGCTCTCGATTCCGCCGGCTGTTGTTTCGCCGCCATTGCCGCCATTGCCACCGATCGGCGACTGCGAGGTACCGGACGCGCCACCGCCACCTCCGCCGGCCGCCGTCGGCGTAGGGTTGAGTACACCATCGGCTCCGTTGGCGCCCGGCAACGCACCGGCCGCACCACCAGCGCCAAAGAACGTCGAAGCACCAGCCTGCCCCACATCGCCGCCCGCGCCACCACTCTCAAAATCCCCTGCCCCGCCTGCGCCCCCGGCAGCCAGTGCGGCAGCGCCGGCCACGGTCAGGCCCGCGGCCAGGACAGCCGCACGCACCGTCGAGCCCGCGCCCGACTTGCCCGAGGCACGCGCGGTTTCAGGTGCGGCCACCCAGGCCCCCAGCGACGAGTTCCAGAGGCTGCGATGTGCTTTGTTCATGGGGAGAAAAACCTTGAAAAGAGAGGCCGACCGCACCAAAAATGGGCGAATCGTCAGGAAACGTTTATTTTTGTAAATAAATTGTTTCCGACCTATCACCAGAACTGGTTATTCATGCACCCCACCGCCTTGCTGGGTTTTCGGAAACTTCCGAACGTCCAGCAATCCGGCGCGACAATCCGCCGCATGGCCACCGCACCCGAACTCCCTCCCCTCAACCGCCAGTTCGTCGCCCACTTCGGCGAGATGGGCAGCAAGTGGGGCATCAACCGCACCGTCGGGCAGATCTACGCGCTGATCTTTCTGTCGGAGCGCGCGCTCAATGCCGACGAGATCGCCGAGTTGCTGGAGTTCTCGCGCTCCAACGTGAGCATGGGTTTGAAAGAGTTGCAGGCCTGGCGCCTCGTGCACCTGCGCCACCACGCGGGCGACCGCCGCGAGTACTTCGAGGCGCCGAAGGACGTGTGGGAAATCTTCCGCGTGCTGGCCGAGGAGCGCCGCCGCCGCGAGATCGAGCCCACGCTCTCGATGCTGCGCAACGCGCTGCTCGAATCGCCCACGAGCGACGCCGAGCGCCACGCGCAGGCCCGCATGCGCGAGATGCACGACCTGATCGACCGGCTGATGAAGTGGTTCGACGACGTGCAGCGCCTGGCGCCCGAGACTGCGATGCAGCTCATGGGCATGGGCGCGACGGTGACGAAGGTGCTGACGCTCAAGGACCGCCTCACGGGCGGTGCGTCAAAGAAGAGCAAGGGCCCCGCGGGCGAAGACTGAGCCGCACCGCGAGGCAAAGAGGACGCTACGCCCTCACAGCCGTTCCTGCCCCTGCGGGGCTTCCGGCACGCCGAGCTTTTCCTTGCGGATGGCCTCGTCGTCCATGAGTTCGTACCACATGGCGTTGAGCACGGCGAAGGCGGCTGCCAGCGGCAGGCCGAGGATCCAGGCGAAGTACCACATCTCTTTTTCCTTCCCGTTTCAGTAGGCGTGTCCGCTGTCGTCGCGGATGGCTTGTTCGTCGACCTTGCCCCACAGCACGTGGTAGACCCAGGTGGTGTAGGCAATGATGATCGGAATGAAGATCACGGTGACCACCAGCATGATGAACAGCGTCAGGTGGCTCGACGACGAATCCCACACCGTGAGGCTGGCGCGCGGGTCGATCGACGAGGGCAGGATGAACGGGAACATCGACGCGCCCACGCTGAGGATGATGCCGGCAATGCCCAGCGCCGCGGTGAGCAGCGCCAGCACGGGCCGGCGCAGCACCAGCCCGAGCAGCGCACCCAGCGTGCCGACGAAGCCTGCTGCCGGTGCGGCAATGGTCCAGGGGTGCGCCGCGTAGTTGCCCATCCAGGCGCCGGCATGCAGCTCGACGGTCTTCAGCATCGGGTTCGACGGGCCCACGGTGTCGACCACGCTGCTGATGCGAAAGCCCCCGACGCCCATCGCCAGCCACACACCGGCCAGCGCGTAGAACACGAGCGTGAGCACGGCCGCGACCATGCCGTAGCTGCGCGCGCGCTCGGCCACCGGGCCTTCGGTCTTGAGCAGCAGCCAGGCCGCGCCATGCATCACCAGCATCGCCACCGACACCAGCCCGCAGAGGATGGCGAAGGGGTTCAGCAGGCCGAAGAAACCGCCGTCGTAAAAGATGTGCATGTCGGCGCCGAAGCGGAACGGCACGCCCTGCAGCACGTTGCCCACGGCCACGCCGCTGATCAGCGCGGGCACGAAGCCACTGAAGAACAGCACGCCGTCCCAGCGCGCGCGCCACTGCGGCGACTCGCGCTTGCTGCGGAACTTGAAGGCCACCGGCCGCAAGATGAGCGCCGACAGAATCACGAACATCGCCAGGTAGAAGCCCGAGAACGACACGGCGTACAGCTGCGGCCAGGCCGCGAAGACGGCGCCGCCGCCCAGGATCAGCCAGACCTGGTTGCCTTCCCACACCGGGCCCACGCTGTTGATGACGACGCGACGCTCGATGTCGTTGCGCGCGGCAAAAGGCAGCAGCATGCCGGCGCCCAGGTCGAAGCCGTCGGTCACCGCGAAGCCGACGAGCAGCACGCCGATGAGCAGCCACCAGATGAAGCGCAGGGTGTCGTAGTCGAGGAGTGTGTGGAGGATCATGCGGCGCTCCCGGTCGAGGCAGAAGAGGAAGACGTGGCGGCACGCGCCGGCGGAATGTGCGAGCGCGCATCACCCTCGGTGGGCGCATGCTCGACCTCGGGCCCCTTGCGGATGGCCTTGAGCATCAGCTTCATCTCGATGATGAGCAGCGTGGTGTAGATCGCGATGAAGCCCGCGAGCGTGATCAGCAAGGTCGTCACGCCCAGGTTCGACACGGCCACTGCGGTCGGAAGCACACCTTCGATCACCCAGGGTTGGCGACCGTACTCGGCCACCAGCCAGCCGGATTCAATGGCGATCCACGGCAGAGGAATCGCCCACACCGCGACCTTGAGCAACCAGCGGTGGCGGTCGAGCGCGCGGCGCGCCGACAGCACGAAGAAGGTGCCGGTCAGCAGAATCAGCAGCATGCCGATGCCCACCATCACGCGGAACAGCCAGAACAGCGGCGCCACCTGCGGCACGGTGTCCCACGCGGCCTTGGCGATCTGCTCGTCGGTGGCCTGGCGCGGATCGTCCACGTAGCGCTTGAGCAGCAGCGCGTAGCCCATGTTGATGCCGTTCTCTTCGAAGTCGCCGCGCACGCCCTGCGTCACCTTGTCGGCACCGCCGGCCTCGCGGATCTTCTGCAGCGCGTCGTAGGCCTTCAGGCCCTCGCGGATGCGGGCCTCGGCGCGCTTCACGAGCTCGTCGATGCCAGGCATCACCGTGTTGAGCGAGCGCGTGCCGATGAGGCCCATCACCGCCGGGATGTGAATGGCGTAGTGCGTCTCGCGCGCCTTCTGGTCGGGGAAGCCGATCACGGTGAAGGCAGCGGGCGCGGGCTGCGTCTCCCACATGCCTTCGATGGCGGCCAGCTTCATCTTCTGGTGTTCGCCCGAGAGGTAACCGCTCTCGTCGCCGAGCACCGCCACCGACAGCGCGGCGGCCAGGCCGAACGATGCGGCCACGGTCATCGAACGCTTCGCCAGTTCGATGTGCCGGCCCTTGAGCAGGTACCACGCCGACACGCCGAGCACGAACACCGCGGCGCACACATAACCGGCCGACACGGTGTGCACGAACTTGGCCTGTGCCACCGGGTTGGTCAGCACGGCGGCGAAGTCTGTCACTTCCATGCGCATGGTCGCCGGATTGAAGGCCGCGCCCACGGGGTTCTGCATCCAGCCGTTGGCAATGAGAATCCACAGCGCCGAGAAGTTGGAGCCGATGGCCACGGCCCACGTTGCCGTGAGGTGGCCCACCTTCGAGAGCTTGTCCCAGCCGAAGAAGAACAGGCCCACGAAGGTCGCTTCCATGAAGAAGGCCATGAGCCCTTCGATGGCCAGCGGCGCACCGAAGATGTCGCCGACGTAGTGGCTGTAGTAGCTCCAGTTCATGCCGAACTGGAACTCCATCACGATGCCGGTGGCCACGCCCATCGCGAAGTTGATGCCGAACAGCACGCCCCAGAACTTGGTCATGTCGCGCCAGATGACGCGCCCGGTCATCACGTAGACCGTCTCCATGATGGCCAGGATGATCGACAGTCCGAGCGTGAGCGGCACGAACAGGAAGTGGTACAGCGCCGTCACGGCGAACTGCAGGCGCGAGAGCGCGACGATGTCAAGGTCCATGGGGGGCTTCCTTTATGTGTTCTGTTCGTTCGTTGCTCGGTCGGTCGATCGGTCAATCAATCAGGGCGCAGGCCGCGCAGTGCGGCCTCGAAGGCCTCGGTGCCACGATGCAGGTCGGCCACGATGCGACCCTGCGCCATGCACACGAGGCGGTCGGCCAGCGCGGCTTCGCGGCGCAGGTGCGTGGCGATCAGCAGCGTGCGCGGGCCGGCCTGCAGCGCCAGGCGCTGCAGCACGTCGTGCGCGGTGGCGGCGTCGAGCGCCTCGGTGGGTTCGTCGAGCAGCCACAGCGGCACGGGCCGCAGCAGCAGCCGCGCGAGCGCGAGCCGGCGCGACTGCCCGCCCGAGAGGCCGAGGCCGCCTTCGCCCAGGCGCGTGTCGAGGCCGGTGGCCAGCGCGCGCACGTCGGTGTCAAGGCCGGCGGCGTGCAGCACGGCCCAGAGGCGCTCGTCGCTGGCTTGCGGATCAGCAAGGCGCAGGTTGTCGCGCAGGCTGTCCTGGAAAAGTTCGGTGCGCTGGGTCAGCAGGCAGGCCGGTTGCGCCTGCACCTGGCCGGCACGCGGTGTGAGGTCGCCGGCGATCACGGAGAGCAGCGTGGACTTGCCTGCGCCGCTGGCGCCGACCAATGCAACGCGCTCGCCGGCATTCAGATGCAGCGACACGCCGCTGAGCACTTCGACAAGGCTGCCGGGGTGCATGACGGTGAGCTGGTCGACCTGCACCGCTGCGGTTTGCTCGGTGTGGAATGGGCGCGCGCCCTCCTCCACTGCGGGGTCCAGGCGCGGTGCCAGCCGACGCACCGCCAGCCACGTGCGACCTGCGTCGAGCGCGCCACGCCGCAGCGCCGCAAACGGTTCGGTGGCGGTCAGTGCGATGAGCAACGCGAGCGCCGCGCCGGGTGCGCCGATGACGCCTTCGCTCACCAGCGCACCCACGGCCAGCAACACGCCGACCAGCGTCAGGGTGCCGGCGCTGCCGTAGGCGAAACCAGCAGCGGCTTCGAGCTTGTTCAGTGCGAGGTCGGCTTGCGCGAGGTGCGCGTCGGCATTCATCAGCGCGGCGCGCTGGGCGTCGAGCCGGCCGGCCATCGCGAGGTCGGCCTGGCCTGCGACCAGATCGACGGCCCGCGCGCGCAGTGCCTCGACGGCATGCGCGCGTTGCCGCGCCGGCTGCCGCGCACGCCGCGCGATGAGGAACGCCAACCCCCAGCCGATGGCGCAGAGCCAGAGCGCGATCGCCACGCCCATCCCCACATGCATGAACCCGAGCACGATGCCCGCCAACAGCGCCGCGCCCAACGCCGCAGCGGCGGGCACGAACAAGCGCAGGTAGAGCGACTCGAGCGCGTCGATGTCGGACGTGAGGCGGAACAGCAGCCGCGCCGGCCGCATCAACAAATCGCGCGCGGCCTCGGGCCGAGCCCAGCCACGGAACAGCCGCACGCGCAGCTCGGCGAGCACGGCGAAGGTGGCGTCGTGCGTGACGAGCCGCTCGCCGTAGCGTGAGCCCGTGCGTCCGAGTGCGAGCAGCCGGATGCCGGCCGACGGCATGAAGACATCAAAGGTGAAAGCCGTGGCCGCATGCAGGCCCGCGAGCGCGGTCGCGGTGATGAACCAGCCCGAGAGGCCCAGCAGCGCCATGCCCGCGAGCACGGTGACAGCAGCCAACAGACAGCCCAGCAGCAAGGCACGCGGCTGCGTCGCGAGGAAGGGACGCAGCACGAGGCGCAGGTCGCGCCAACGAGGGGTACGGGTCGCGCTGCTGCTCATGCGGCCTT
The DNA here is from genome assembly GCF_002849325.1 of Variovorax sp. RO1. NCBI lineage: Bacteria > Pseudomonadati > Pseudomonadota > Betaproteobacteria > Burkholderiales > Comamonadaceae > Variovorax > Variovorax sp. RO1. Next base: position 6,988 of record NZ_PKMT01000013.1, on the reverse strand, counting down.
CTCCACCAGCGATTGCGGCCCGAGGTTCACGGCGCGGTCCATGCGTGCGGCCAGCACCGGGTCGTGGGTCGAGACGATCAATGTCCGACCACGGGCGAGCGTCACCAGCGCGTCGGCCACGCGCGCGGCGGTGGCGGTGTCGAGGTGGGCCGTGGGCTCGTCGGCCAGGATCAGGTCGGCCTGCGGATGCACCGCGACGCGCGCCAGCGCCAGCCGCACGGCCTCGCCGCCCGACAGGCCGCTGCCGCCCTCGCCCAGCGCGGTGCCGGGATGGGCCTGCGCCACGTCATCAAGCGCCGCGAAACGCATCGCCTCGGCCACCTCGGGCGCGCCGATGTCGGCACGGCCCAGCGCCACGTTGGCTTCGACCGATCCGGCGAAGACGTGGGGCTTCTGCCCCATCCACGCCGTGCGCTGGCGCAGCGCGGCGGCCGTGTGCTCGGTGAGCGGCACGCCACCGATGGCGATCTCGCCGCGTGTGGCCGGCATCAGCCCCGCAAGCAGCGAGAGCAGCGCGGTCTTGCCCGATCCGCTGGGGCCGGTCAGCGCGATGTGCTCGCCCGCGCCGATGCGCAGTTCGTACCCGTCGAAGAGCGCCGTCGCCTCGCCGGGCCACGAGAAATGCAGCGCATGGACCGTCACGGTCGGTGCGGCGCCCGCGCCGGCGGCACCGGTGGCCGCGCGCGTGACCGCGACGCCCGCGCCGGGCAACGGCAGTGCGCCGCGTTGCAGGTCGTCGAGCACCTTCAACGCCGCCTCGCCCGCTGCGCGGTCGTGCCACACCGCCGACAGCTCGCGCAAGGGCTCGAAGAACGCCGGCGCCAGCAACAGCACGAACAGGCCTTCGCCCAAGCTGAGCTGCTGGCCCCACGCGCCGAAGCCGAGCGAGCCCAGCAGATGAAAACCGATGTAGACCGCCACCAGCGCCACACCCAGCGCGGAGAACAGCTCCAGCACCGCGGACGACAGGAACGCGATGCGCAGCACCGCCATCGTGCGTTGGCGCAGCGACTGCGCGGAGGCGCCGAGCCGGTCGGCCGTGGCATCGACGGCGTCGAGCGCGCGCAGCGTGGCGAGGCCGCGCAGGCGGTCGAGCAGGAAGGCGTTCATGCCGCCCATCTCGACCATCTGCGCCTCGCTGGCCGCCTTGGCGCGCCAGCCGACGATGGCCATGAAGATCGGGATCAGCGGCGCCGCCACCAGCAGCACCAGCGCGGCAGCCCACGAGAACCAGCCGACGGCAGCAAGCAGGAAAAGCGGCACCACCGTCGCACGCCAACGCGCGGGCTGGTAGCGCACGAGGTACGGCACCAGCGCCTCGGCCTGTTCGGCGAGCACGCTGGCCGCGAGGCCGGAGGGCGCACGTTCGCGGTCGAGCGGCGAGCCCGCCGCCAATGCCGACGCGGTCTGCGCGCGCAAGGTGGTCAGTTGCGCCCGCGCGCGCCCGAAGGTGCGGCGCACGCCCCAGGCTTCGCAGCCCGCGCGCAGCAGGCCCCACAACAGGATGCCCAGCGCCGGCCACAGCACGGCCGCCATGCCCTCACCGCTTGCCAGCCCCTGGACCGCCATCGCCAGCAACGCCGCCTGCGGCAACCACGCAAGCGCGGCGGCGCCTTGCACCACGCTGCCGATGTCGGGCGAAGTGAAAGCCTTCAGCGGCGATCGTGGCGGCGTTTGTTCTGTCATTCCTTGAGTTTGTGTATTTTCAGTATTTCCTGAAAGATTCACAATCATACACACAGGTGACGAAACACGGAGACTGCCCGCTCGGAAGCCCCGAGGCAACAGATTTGCAAAGAATCGGGGAGAAAAAGGTCCGCGCCCGAGCGGGCGCGGCGCGCTTCAGTACGACACGATGAGGCCGCTGACGAGCAATGCGGCAAAAAGTGTGCATACGCTGCGCACCGAGGCCGGCCGGGCTTCGACCCCCCGGTACAGCAGCACCGCGGCGCCCACCGACAGACCGAAGGTCGCGACCAGGCCGAGCAGATCGACCCACGGCCCGTGCGGCCCCAGGCCTGCCACCAGCGCATTCACGGCAAGCAGCACCGGGAAGTGGATCAGGAACAGCGAATACGAAATGCGCCCCAGCTGCTGCAGCGGCACGGCGGCTACGGGCCAGTGCGCGGGCGACAGCCACTGCCGGCGTTGCGCCACCGCAATGAGCAGCGCGGTGACCAGCGCGATGGCGATGCGACTGCGCCAGTCGATCATGAGCGCGCCCACTCCGACCAGCGCCAACAGCGCGACGGCGCCGTGCCAGGTGCTGGCGCGCGTGACGCGGCCGACCCAGAACGCCAGCATGCCGAGCCCGTAGGCGCCGAAGAAATAGAACGCCGTGTCGTCGAGCCGCGCCTGCCGGTTGAACAGCGCGAGCGAAGCCACGGCCACGATGAACACCAGCGCCACCGGCGCCCAACGCGCGGCAGAGGTGGGCTGCCGCAGCACGGCGGGCAACCCGACCAGCGCGAGCGCCAGCGCAAACAGCTGGAAGTCGATGGCCACGTACCAGACGCCGGTCGACAGCGACTCGTAGTTCAGCAAGTCCTGCAGCAACAGGCCGTGGGCCAGCATCTGGCCGAGGCTCGGCTCGGCCGGCACGACCTCTTCACCGAGCCACGGCCGCGCCACCTCGGCCACCAGCACGCACACCGTGAGCGCCGCGAGGTACGGCATGACCAGCCGGCCATAGCGCTGGAAGATCCGCAAGAACGGCCGGTCGACGCGCAGCACACCGTCGGGTGCGAGGCTCGCCGTGGCAAGAAAACCGGCGATCACGAGGAACACCTGCACCGCGAGCCGGCCGTCGTCCGCCAGCCAGCCGAAGAAATCGGGCGCAAGCACCTGCGCACCGGCCGGCATCGGGCCGTAGCGCGCGAGGTGGTGCCCGACGATCAACGCACAGGCCAGGCCCTTGACCACATCGAGCAAAGGCATGCGCCCCTGCCGCGCAGGCACGACCGCTCCGACGCCGCTTGTGGCGACGGTCGCGGCCGGTGCGTGCGAACTGTTCAAAGTGCCAATCGCTGTCGTGCTTCCTGGTACTCGCGCTTGAGCTTCTCGATGAAGGCGCCCGCGCTCGCCACTTCGGTGATCGCGCCGATGCCCTGACCCGAGCCCCAGATGTCTTTCCAGGCCTTGGCCTTGCTGCCTTCGCCGCCGCCGAAGTTCATGGTCGTCACGTCGCCTTCGGGCAGGTTGGCCGGGTCCATGCCGGCCTTGACGATGCTGGGCGCCAGGTAGTTGCCGTGCACGCCGGTGAACAGGCTCGAGTAGACGATGTCGTCCGAGTTGCCGTCCACGATGGCCTGCTTGTAGTCGTCGCTCGCACGCGCTTCTTCGGTCGCGATGAAGGCGGTGCCGATGTAGGCGAAGTCGGCGCCCATGGCCTGCGCCGCGAGCACCGCGCCGCCCGAGGCGATGGAGCCCGACAGCGCGATCGGGCCGTCGAACCACTGGCGGATTTCCTGCACCAGCGCGAACGGGCTCTTCACGCCCGCGTGGCCGCCGGCACCGGCTGCCACGGCGATGATGCCGTCGGCGCCCTTCTCGATCGCCTTCTGCGCGAACTTGTTGTTGATGATGTCGTGCAAGGTCACGCCGCCGTAGCTGTGCACCGCGTCGTTCACGTCGGTGCGCGCGCCCAGCGAGGTGATCACGATCGGCACCTTGTACTTCACGACCATCTCCATGTCGTGCTCCAGGCGGTCGTTGCTCTTGTGCACGATCTGGTTGATGGCGAACGGCGCGGCCGGCTTGTCCGGGTTGGCCTTGTTGTAGGCCGCGAGCTCTTCGGTGATCTCGATCAGCCACTCTTCGAGCTGTGCCGCGGGGCGTGCGTTGAGCGCCGGCATCGAGCCGACCACGCCGGCCTTGCATTGCGCAATCACGAGCTTGGGGTTGCTGATGATGAACAGCGGCGAGCCGATGATCGGCAACGGGAGGTTCGCGAGAACAGAAGGCAGCTTGGACATGTCGTCTCCGGAAAGGGGTTCGGTTTTATAAGAGCAAGGGGCCGCTGCCGCCCGTCAGATGGGCGACAGCGGCACGCGCGTCAGAACGCTTCGAGCGCCAGCGCCGTGACGCTCTCGGCGCCTTCGACGATGCTGTCGCGAATGCCCGGCACCTTGTTCAGGATGTGCTCGGCGTAGAAGCGCGCGGTGGCGATCTTGGCCTGCATGAAGGCGACGTCGACGTTGTGCGAGGCCTGGTCCTGCGCCACGATGAGCGAACGCGCGAGCTGCCAGCCGGCCACGAGGTTGCCCGCGAGCATGAGGTACGGCACGCTGCCCGAGAACACGGCGTTCGGCGAAGCCTTGGTCTGGCCGGCGACGAAGTCGACCACGTCGATGAACGCCAGGCGCGCGGCGGTCAGGCGCTTGAGGACGGCTGCGGCTGCAGCGCTGTCGCTCTTGGCGAGCTCGGCCTCGGTCTTCTCGATCTGCGCGGCAATCGCCTTGGCCGTTTGACCGCCGTCGCGTGCGGTCTTGCGGCCCACGAGGTCGTTGGCCTGGATCGCGGTGGTGCCTTCGTAGATCGTGAGGATCTTGGCGTCGCGGTAGTACTGCGCTGCGCCGGTCTCCTCGATGAAGCCCATGCCGCCATGCACCTGCACGCCGAGCGAGGTCACTTCGAGGCTCATCTCGGTGCTGTAGCCCTTGACCAGCGGCACCATGAATTCGTAGAAGGCCCGGTTCTGCTTGCGCGCGTCGGCATCGGGGTGATGGTGCGCGGCGTCGTAGGCGGCAGCGGCCACGGAGGCCATCGCGCGGCAGCCTTCGGTGTAAGCGCGCATCGTCATCAGCATGCGCTTGACGTCGGGGTGATGAATGATGGGCGCGCTGGCGTTGATCGAGCCGTCGACCGGGCGGCTCTGCACGCGGTCTTTCGCGTAGGCCACGGCGTGTTGATACGCCCGCTCGGCAATAGCGATGCCCTGCATGCCCACGGCGTAGCGGGCCGAGTTCATCATGATGAACATGTACTCGAGGCCGCGGTTCTCCTGCCCCACGAGGTAGCCGACGGCGCCGCCGTGGTCGCCGTACTGCAGCACCGCGGTCGGCGAGGCCTTGATGCCCATCTTGTGCTCGATGCTCACGCAGTGCACGTCGTTGCGCGCACCGAGCGAACCGTCGGCGTTGACCATGAACTTCGGCACCACGAACAGGCTGATGCCCTTCACGCCTTCGGGCGCGCCAGTCACGCGCGCGAGCACGAGGTGGACGATGTTCTCGGCCATGTCGTGCTCACCGTAGGTGATGAAGATCTTGGTGCCAAACACCTTGTAGGTGCCGTCGGGCTGGGGCTCGGCGCGGCTGCGCACCATGGCCAGGTCGCTGCCGGCCTGCGGCTCGGTGAGGTTCATCGTGCCGGTCCACTGGCCGCTCACGAGCTTCTCGAGGTAGATGGCCTTGAGCTCGTCGGAGCCGGCGGTGAGCAGTGCCTCGATGGCACCGTCGCTCAAGAGCGGGCACAGCGCGAAGCTCATGTTGGCCGAGTTGAGCATTTCGCCGCAGGCCGCGCCGATGGTCTTGGGCAGGCCTTGGCCGCCGAAGTCCGCCGGATGCTGCAGGCCCTGCCAACCGCCCGACACGTACTGCGCGAAGGCGTCCTTGAAGCCCTTGCTGGTGGTGACTTCGCCGTCCTTGAAGGACGAGGGGTTGCGGTCGCCTTCGACGTTGAGCGGCGCCACCACGTCCTGGTTGAAGCGCGCGCACTCTTCGAGCACGGCCTGTGCGGTTTCGAGGCCGGCGTCTTCAAAGCCGGGCAGCTTGGCGATCTCGCCGATGTTGGCCAGGTGCTCGATGTCGAACAGCATGTCCTTGAGGGGGGCGGTGTAGCTCATGTCTCTTCTCTCCAGGGGCCGCGGCGGACGCGGCAGATGTAAAAAAGGCATCGCGAACGATGCCTTCTGGCTCAATGCGCTGAAGCGATCAGAGCGCCTTCACGAGTTCCGGCACGGCCACGAACAGGTCGGCCACGAGGCCGTAGTCGGCCACCGAGAAGATCGGTGCTTCTTCGTCCTTGTTGATCGCGACGATGACCTTCGAGTCCTTCATGCCGGCCAGATGCTGGATGGCGCCCGAGATGCCTGCGGCGATGTACAGCTGCGGCGCGACGATCTTGCCGGTCTGGCCCACTTGCCAGTCGTTCGGCGCGTAGCCTGCGTCGACGGCTGCGCGGCTGGCGCCCAGGCCTGCGTTGAGCTTGTCGGCCAGCGGGGCCATCACTTCGGTGAACTTCTCGGCGCTGCCCAGGGCGCGACCGCCCGAGACGATGATCTTTGCGGCGGTCAGTTCAGGGCGTTCGCTCTTCGTGACTTCGCGGCCGACGAAGCTGCTCTTGCCGCTGTCTGCAACGCCTTCAGCCGTTTCGATCGCTGCGCTGCCACCGGTGGCGGCTGCGGCATCGAAGCCGGTCGTGCGCACCGTGATCACCTTGGTGGCGTCGGTGCTCTGCACGGTGGCAATCGCGTTGCCGGCGTAGATCGGACGCTCGAACGTGTCGGGGCTGTCGACCTTCGTGATGTCGCTGATCTGAGCCACATCGAGCTTGGCGGCCACGCGCGGGGCGACGTTCTTGCCGTTGGCGGTCGAGGGGAACAGGATGTGGCTGTAGTTGCCGGCGATCGCGAGCACTTGCGCTGCAACGTTCTCGGCGAGGTTTTCAGCGAGGCTGGCGCTGTCGGCAGCGATCACCTTGGACACGCCGGCGATCTGCGCGGCGGCCTTGGCGGCTTCGGCGGCGTTGGCACCGGCCACGAGGATGTGGACGTCGCCACCGCAAGCCAGGGCGGCGGTCACGGTGTTGAGGGTGGCCGGCTTGATGCTGGCGTGGTCGTGTTCGGCAATGACGAGTGCGGTCATGTTCGTTTCTTCCTCAGATCACTTTGGCTTCGTTCTTGAGCTTGTCCACCAGGGTGGCAACGTCAGGCACCTTGATGCCGGCACCGCGCTTCGGCGGCTCGCTGACCTTGAGGGTCTTCAGG
>NZ_PKMT01000012.1:0-33793 GCF_002849325.1 Variovorax sp. RO1 | reverse complement strand
AGCCAGGGCTGCAGGTGCAGGCGGTAGCGCGCAAGGCCCCCATCACCGCCCAGCGCATCAACGGCCGTGAGGTAGCCGTGCCAGGTGCGAAAGCTGCCATTGGCCAGCAGCAGGCGCAGGCTCAGCTCTTCACCGATCATCGCGAACGGGTCGAACTCGCTCGACGTGGCGAGCGTGTCGACGGTGAACTCGAAGAGCTCGTTGATGCCTTCGGTGCCGGTGAAGCGCTCGACGACGACGGCGTTCTGCGGCGCCGAGGCGGGCAGCTGCAGCTTGATGAGCCGCGCCTGCTCGGAGAGCCGCGCGACGTTCAGGCCTTCGAGCTTCCATGGCGCTGCGCCATAGGTCGACATGACGCTGCTTGATGTGTCTGATGACATGCTTATCCACCTCCCTGGTGTCAGTGCCGGTCGTACCGGTCTTCGTTCGATGCATGGCCGCGCGCGATCTTCCCGCCCTGTCGGTTCAGGGGCTGGCCGATCGACATCGCGTGGACCGGAAAAATCCTAGTTCGCCAACGTTGCATGTGCGTTTGCTGTGCCACAGCTGAATTTCATGACCGCAGGCGGCGGAAACACGGTGTTCGATCCGAACAGCCAGTAGCGCTTCGCGTTGATCGTGACGGTCTGGGTGAACGAGCCCGTCAGCCCCAGGTCGGAGGCGGTCGGATTCGTCTCGTCGAAGCTCAAGCTTTCCGCAGACGGGAATGGGTCCTTGGGAATGTTGAGGACCACATGGATGGCGGCAGTCGGAATGGTCTCGTTGCCAAGACGGATTCCGAACCAGCTGCGCGTCACGAACGTGGAGGACTTTTCCAGCCACGCGTCATGGACCGAGCAATCGCCAAAGGACGGTGCATCGAAACGAAGCTTCGCCAACAGCCTTCCCTCGGCCCGGCTCTCGTCGCTCGATACCGCGGTGGATGTATCGGAGGTGCTCGTGTTCACCCTATAGCCGCGATAGGCCACCGCCGATGCGACGAGGACTGCGACAACGGATGCGACGAGTAGAGCGAATCGATTCATGGAAAAAGAGAACAGAGGGACAACACGCAGGCGTCTATCGCAGGCGATGGGCGAGGAACGGTGGTGTGGTCACGAGGACGACTTCGAGGCTTCGTCCACGCCGGCAGGCCAGCTCGCTTCTGGAGCGAGGCGCATCACAATGAAATTGCCGATGCCGAACAACAGCCACAGAGGAAACAGCAACGACATCAGCACCATCGTCAGCACGCCGAGGACGCCACGCATGCGCTGCCGCGCGCGTCGCCCCATCTCTGTGGGGGCAAACCACGGCATGGCGAACAACAGGCAATCGATGAAGCTCGGGTTCTGGTTGCGCAGGTTCTGCAGGGGCAGGCCCACAAGGCCTTCGTTCATGTAGCGGCGCAAAAACTCCCACTGCTCTTCGTACTCTAGCGTCGTTTGAGCACCATGCTGCAGACGGAATCGATCCACCGCTTCGAACGAGACCGCCTTGCAAGCCACAAGTTCGAGCGCGTAGCGCTGCGTCACCACTTCGCCACTGGCGCCGATCTGCTTGGTGATCTCGGCCTGGAGCGTGGACCATTCGAATACCTTCACGCGCCCTCCCCAACGGCCAAAGGGGTTGTGATTCCAGACATAGCTGTTGGCGTAGACCTTGCCTTGGGAGCGATTGAAGCGCACAGGCCGGTCCTTGGGCAGGCACAGGTCGAAGCGCAGGAAGAAGATGCCGTGGCTGAGGGCCACAAACCACATCACGATCAACAAACCCACCATCCAGTTGGCAACCCCCTCCCAGGTCGTCACCTTGAACAGAAGATAGCTGAGCCCCAGCCCTACCGCCACGCAGGCTACGCCGCCCCACAGCATGAAGCCCCTGGGAATATCCGAGGCCATCGAGAACTCCAGATAGACCTCGTCCAGATGGTTCAACTCGTCCCAGCTGTCGGCCTTGCCCGAGGGCGGTGCATCCCGCAACGCCAGGTCTTGGGCCCACTGAGGGTGGGCGGGAATGATGCGGGGCGCTCGCAACCGCGTTGTGTCAGTGGGCATGCTCAGTCTTCTTCGTTGAGCACCAGGCTCGCTCGGCCGTGCGGGTCTGAGGTGTCTGGCACGTACTCGGCCGTCAACTCGACGTCCTGAAAGAGCGCCACCGCCACCTCCACGCTGACCTCGGCGACAAGAACGTCCTTATTCTTGCCCTCCAGCCTGTAGGTCGGCCCCACGAGGTTGCGGAAGTATTGAATATTGTCGTTCTGGCGGGGAGCGGCACGGCCCGCAAGGACGACAGCGCCCGGGTCGACCGGGAGCGTGTTGTGCTTTCCGCTTGCAAGCGTCACGCTCTTTGCCTTGTGGCCCTTGACCGCACGCAGCGTCCACTCGAAAGCCGAGTCTGCCGAGTCATAGTTTGGAAACGTGATCTTGGCCTTGACCGTATCCCACCGGAGGTCGGTAAAGCCCCAGCCGTCGTCGTTGAAGCCGGTTTCACCGGCAAGCCCCATGATGATGGCGTTGAGCTGGCTCAGCTCGTCGTCAATTTCCTTGTCCGTCCAGGGACGGTCGGCCGGGTTCTTCGCGTTCGCATAGCGCGACCCCTTGCCCCAATAGCAACGGTCAAGCCAGATGGCGGCCGGGCTGTCCTCGGCTTTCATCGCGAAGTACAGCAAGAACACGCCAGCCACGACCAAGAGCAGCGCCCATCCGATCGGGCCGAGCAGGGCCGCACCGGTGAGCGCGCCATAGATGCCAACGGCCCCCCCCACGACCATCGCGGCACCTGAAAGCGCATAGAGCACGCTGGCATCGGTATCGCCGCGGCGAGCCGTCCTGAGAGAAGCCATCCCGGCCTGCACTCCCTCCACGATCGAGGCCAGCCCGCCAACCGCCCCTCCCAGACGCCCGAGCGAGGTTCCCCATGTCGTCGCACCTATCAGCTTTCGCCCCAGGCCAATGGCTTCGGCAAATGCCCCGATGAATGCGGTGCCGCCCGCTACGAGCAGAACGCGCGCTTCGTTGTTTCCCAGGAAGGTCTTGTCCGCCTTGTTGTAGCTGTCCTTGAGCGACCACCCTTGAACCAGCACCGAGGCCACGGCCAGGATGCCCGAACCGGTACTGCTCAACCTCAGGCTGGCCCGTGTCACGGCCTCCAGCACGTTGGCCGTCCCGGCCTTCGCGGCGCTCGCGCGCGCTACCACCGCATCCACGAACTTCTGCGCACCGGGGCTGATGGTCAGTGGGTGTACGCGCATGACCGTGGCCATCGCAGCGGTTTCGGCTGCGGTGGCAGCCTGGGCGGCCTGGCGCGCCGAGCGCGCGGCGTCTTGTGCAGGAGGCAACGCGTCGATCGCTTTCGTCACGTCGTCCAACTCGTTGAAAGCCCAGCTCATGACCTCGATGAAGCCGTCGCGCGTCTTCTTGTCGCTGATGCGCAGCACACCGGCAACGGACATCGAGCGCACCGTATTCTTGCCCGCCTGGGCCACACGGCGTACGCCCCTGGCCGCGGCGTCGAAAACCATATCGGAGGCGCGAAAGGCCACGTCGTTGAGGTACGCAAGGTACTCGCGCACTTTGATGCGGGAGGTGACGAGGATGATCTCTCGCCGCTCATACAAGAGCACCGCGCCCTGAATCGCACGCAGAACGGTGGCTTGGGCGATCTCGCTGACCGCATGGGCAGCCATGCGCGACAGCGCACTTCCGACAGTGAACAGGCTGTTCGCCACGGCACCGGTGGCCTTGGGAATCCAGCCGCGGCGAATCCGGTCCAGGACAGCCGCGCCTTGGGCGCGAATCGGATTGGGGACTTTGTCCGTCGCTTCGCGCGTGAGGCTGAAGCCTTCTTCGCGCACACCCTTGAGCGTGGTGCTGGTCAACTCCTTGGTGCCGATGATGTTCTTCACCGCCTTGAACAGCTTGCTGCCCTTGTGCAGCTTGTCCTCCGTCGGATCGGCCCCTTCGGGCAGAAGGAACTCGAGCAGTCCTTCCTGGTCGCCAAAAATGGCCGCGTAGATCGGGTTGGCCTCGTCGGTGGGCTTCTTGGCAATGAAGTCTTTCCAGACTTCGTAGACACGGCTGTCCTGCGGCGCCCCCTGGCCCTGAGAAGGGCTTGCGCTGGGTCCCCCGCTGAGCGCGAGGGCGAAAGCCTCGATCAACACATCCTGCTGCGCAGGTGATTCGTTGTCGAAGTCGCGGCGACGCAGCACCCATTCGGGTTGCGCGAGCCAGTACGCGTAGTCGGCATCGTTGCGCACGAGCCAGTCCTGAAAGCGCTTGAGCGTGGCGTTCAGCGTGGTATCGAAGGCATCGCGCTCTTTTTCGCGATAGTATTTTTGCAATGAAGACCACAGGCTCGTCACCTTGGCATCGACACGGTCCTTGCGCGTGGTCGTCGTGGTGACCGTCTGGGCATAGCGCGGCAGATCGTCCACGAAGACCTGCCTCTCGGTCTGCACGTCGGGCAGGCCCTTGCTCGTTTCCTCCTCCAGCAAGGTCGCAGCGACTTGTTCGCCGATCAGGTGCTTCAGACCCAGGATCGATTGGGAAATCAACAACGGCCTTGCAATGCGGACATCACTCAGGTAGCGCTGGCGAGAGTCCATGACCTTGAGTCGCGTCACGTTCAGCTCTTGCACCATGCCCAGGGGATCGTTGAGCACAATGGCGCTGGCCATGAATTGCTGGCCGTTGAACTCGCTCGGCTTGACGGAAAACTTGGCCACCGCCGGCGCCCCACCGGTGCGCATGCTCACGCCGTGCGCACTCTCCCATTCAATGTGGTTGCGCTTCTTCGGGTCGTAGGGGTCGATGGCGTCGTACTCGGTACGCGAACGCGCCTGGGCATCGTTTTCGGCATATTCAAGAACCAGGCGGTTCAGGCGTTTCGTCGTGCTGTCCTCGTCCGGGTGAAGCTGGAACGCATCGGCCACGGTATCGGCTTGTTTGCCGAGAGGGTCTGTACTGAATTCCTGCATGCGCCCGGTTCGCGCGCCGGCGGCACCGGCACCCTCGTACTTCTGGCGCACGCGGCGCGTCCATGGCACGTCGCTGAAAGCGATCCAGAACTTGGTGGGCAGTGCGCGCGTTGCACCCACCGGAATCAACGGGATCGTGATGAAGCTCGCGGGAACGTTGTGTCCTTCGCGCAGGCAGGCCGGCGTCATTTCACGGTCGGTCTTGAAGTCGGGGTCGTCGGGGTCTGCCAGCTTGCGAAGCAGCCCGCTCGCGGTCACGGCATAGGTATGCCAAAGGCCCGATCCAAAATAGACCATGACAAAGCCTTTGCGCAGGGTGCGCAAGGCATAGCGATGACCTTTGAGCCCCTCGGGCGGCTTGCCCTTCAAACCCGTTCCAAGCTTGGCCCATGTGGTCGGATCGGCCACCCCACCGGGCAGGAACGATGGCGTGACCGCATAGCGCAGTGGCAAGACCGGCAGGCCCACCCGACCGCAGAACGCGCACTTTCCGTCGGCGCCCAACGCACACGCTTCGGCAGCCTGGCCGTTCGCGCGAATGGTCTGTGCGCCCGTTGCCGTCCTTGCCTTGGTTTGTTCGGTTCCCATGAGCTTGCGTTCCCCCGTTTTTTTGTCTGATGCGATGGCTACTCGTGCGCACTCGCGGCAATCTCGTCGAGCACAACGTCGGGCAAGGCGGCAACGAGCTGCGCCAGCCCCACCTGGTCATCGGGCGCACCGGCCACCTGACGAATCAACTGCGCGGCCTGCGGATGCTCGGCCCATCGGGAACCCAGCGTGAAGACGTTGAGCGCGTAGAAGACGATGTCTTCTGTGCGGGAGAGGCCGCTGTGCGTGGCGCTGCGTATCGCGGCGTCGATGCGCAACTCAGGCTGCGTGGCGATGGTGATGCCTGAGCGCGTCAGCGCCATCACGACAAAGCGTGCGGTGGCAATGCGCGCCTGCGACGCGAACTGTTCGAGACCCAGCGACACGGCGCTTTCGGCATCGTCTGGCGACGATGCCGATACGATCTTGAGAGCCCCCGCCGTGTCGACAAGCACCCAATGCCTGACCGGCCCCAACCAGCGCCGCAAGAATCCTGCCGCAGCCGGATCGTCTGCCAGCAAGGCCAGTCGATAGGGTTCGAAAAAGGGCAGATAGCGCTGGCGTGCCTGGCTCTTGTCGAACACCACCCCCGCCTTGGACAAGTGGCGCGCCACGGCGGCGGGCGATGCATCACTGCACAGCCAGCCTGCCACATAGGCGCCGTTTACGCTGCGGCAACGCGCAACCGCACTGTCCAGCATGAGATCGATCAGCGCCTCGTCCGCGTAGCCATGCTCACCAGCCACGTACAACTGCAAGAGCTGCGGCAGAAGTTCGATTTCATGTGCCAGATCGGGCCTGTGCACCGGCTCGATGTGCCGCTCCATCGGTCGCTGGCTCAGGTGCGAGGGATGCAGTTCGTCGTACGGCGCAACAGGACAATTGAGGTCGAGCAACGCATAGATGTGAGCGTGGGGATACACCTCGCGCCACTGGAAAAACTTCGCTCGAAGCTGCGCGCGCAGTTCGTCGGCATCGGGCCCGGGTGCTTGATCCGAATTCGTCATTTCTTCCACTCGCAGTCGGCCAGATTTCCAGCCTTCACCGCCTCATTGGTCTTGTCCCCCATCGGCCCGACGAAGTTATGCATCCCCCTGAACGTCACCTTCCCCGGCGCATGGATCTTGATGCTCGACCCTTCCAGCTTGATGTACGCCCCCGCGCTGGTCAGCAGCACGTGCTTGGGTGCTTCGACATCGACGGTCTTCGCCGTGCTGGCGATCGTCACTTTCTTGTCCGCCGCGATCTTGGTGGCCCCAGTCTGGCTCTGCAGGCTCACCTTGCCGCTGGCCGCGTGCAGTGCAATGCCGCGCTCCTGGTTCGGTTCGCCGCCTTCTCCCGCCTTCGCGCCCACGGTGTACAGGCTCACCCCCTTGGCCACGCTCAGAGCGATCTGGCCCTGCGCGGGCAGGTCGATGTCCTGGCTCGCGACGATAGCGGTGTGCTGGCCGCTCACGGCGATCACTTCCTTGGGCGTGACGAAGCCGATGCCCATCGGCGCGCTGAACTGCAGGTGCGGCTCGCTGTACGCGGTGACGCTGCCGTGGCCGCCTTCGGTGGCCTTGATGTCGCTGTTGCTTGATCCGTTGCTGCCCGAGGGTCCGCCGCCTTCCTGCTTGGCCTCCAGCACTTCAGCCACATGCTTCAACGCCGCGATGGCCGGCAGATCATTCGGAGCACCTTCGCCCTTGATCTGCGCCTTCTGCGTCTGCGCGCTCTGCGCAAGCGACGTGGCAAGTTCTTCAGCCTGCTTGGTCTGCTGCTGTGCTTCGCGACTCGCCATGAACGCGCCCTTGGCGTTCGGCTGCGCGTAGGCGCTCACGAGCAGCCCTGAGCCCGCGCGGATCGCGCCTTGCGCGGTGGTCGCCAGCTCGGCGCCGTGGCCGCGGCCCTTGCCGCGCGCGTTGTCGTCCTGCTGCTTGTGGTGGCCCAGGTGCAGGCGGCTGCTGGCCTGGGTGGTGGCCAGGCTGGTGCTGCCCTGCCCCGGGGTGTCGTCGAAGACGAGCTGGTTGTAGCCCCCGTCGCCGCTCTGGCTGGTGCTGAGTTCCTGGGTCTTGATGCCGCTGAAGACGGCGTTGTGCGCATGTTCCTTGGCGCCCTTGCCTTCGCCGGCGAACCATGCGGGCGCGTTGCCGGTGGACTGGGCGGCGCCTGCTGATTTCTGGTTGTGTTGGGCGTCGACCTGGCCGGCGCCGTTGTACAGCGCGGCGACGACGACGGGGCGGTCGATGTCGCCGTGGTGGAATTCCACCAGCACTTCCTGGCCGACGCGCGGCAAACTCATCTGGCCCCAGTTGTCGCCGGCGGCGCTGGCGGCCACGCGCACCCAGGCGCCGAGGCGGTCGGTGGCGGGCGCGTTGTCCTGGCCGTCGGTGCGCGACTGGCGTGCGCTGGACGCACTGCCACGTTGCCAGTGGAATTGCACCTTGATGCGGTGGTCGCGGTCGGTGTGAACCGGGGCATCGCCACCACCCACGCCGATGACGATGGCGCTCTGGCTGCCGTGCACACTGGGCTTGGGGTGGATGCGTTGGCCGTGGCCGTCCAGGCTCAGGGGCCGATAAGGGATGGTCGCGCGCACGGTGGTGAATTCGTTGCGGTAGTGGGTGACGGCGTCTGCTGTCTTGTCGCCGTTGCCGCTGTCGAACACCGTGGCGATGTCGGGCAGGCCCAGTCGCTCGCCGATGCCGGTCTTCAGGTCTTCGTCGAAGTTGTTGCGCGCGATGTGGCGCACGGCGAGCACGGCGAAGCGGCGCTCCTGTTCACTGTCCTTGTCGTGCTGCTCGTGGCCGCTCAGGGTGAAGGTGGTGGCGGGTGCCAATGTGCGCACGGCGCTGCGGCCTTCGAAGCGCTTGTTGCGCAGCTCCAGTGCCTGCAGGGCGTTGGCCAGCAGGCGTTCGCCTTGTGCACTGGTCTCCCAGCCGTAGGCGCCGGGGTCGTCGCTCCAGTGCAAGGTGCGCTGGCCCGCGGCGCGGCTTTGCTGTTGAACGGGGCGTGCGCTCACGCTCTTGTAGTCCCAGCTTTGCTGCGCGAGGCTGTTGGTCTGCAGCTGGCGGTGGCCGCGCCACTGCTGGATGGTGTCTTCGCGCTCGCTGGCATCGGCGCGGTGAAAACGGATGGCGGCTTGCGCGTTGGCGCGGAAGGCGCCGGCGTGGTCGGCGATGACGAGGGTGTGGCTGCCCAGGGCGCCGTCTTTGCCGGTGGCGTGCTCGAACCAGTAGTACAGCCCCTCTTCGGCGAGCAGGCGCGCGACGAAGTCGAAGTCGCTCTCCTGGTACTGGGTGGTGATGCCGCGCACGGGGTAGATGTCGCGCTGGGCGATCTCCCAGCGCCACTGGGGCACGAGCTGGCCCTGGCTCTGGTAGCGACCGAACACGGCATCGACGATGTCGAACACGTTCTGGTGCTGGAACAGGCAGCTGTCCTGGCGATACCTCAGGAAGGCCATCCAGGGTTCGATGACGATGCGGTAGCGCGCCATGCCACCGTTGCTCGACACGCACTCGGCCTCGCTCACATGGCCGTGGAAGGGGCGCAGTTCGGTGCGGCTCTGTGAGGTCTGCAGATCGAGGCGCACGCCCTGGCCGATGAGGGTCTTGAGTTCGATCTGCGCGTCGTCACTCAGTGCGGTGAGTTCGAAGCGAAAGCCGCCGCCGTCGATGCTTTCCACGCCGTCCAGCCGCTCGGCCAGCAGCTTGTTCTCGCCCAGCGGCGTGTGCAGCACCAGCAGGCGCTCGCGCTGCGTGATGCCCGCGCGCATGAGCCCGCCGAGTGAGGCCGATGTGAAGTTCGTCGTCATTGTTCTGGTTCTCCCGTGGGCACGCGCCGTTGCCGCGCCTAGGTGATCCGGTAGCGGAACTCGCCGCTCTTGCCGCAGCTGGCCTTGATCTTCGCGAGCGGCGTCTCGTCGGCCATGCGCGTGAGCACGGCCTCGGCAATCTCGGGCAGCAAGGTGCCGTTGAGGATGTGGTCGACGTTGCGCGCGCCCGAGTCGACCTCGGTGCAGCGTGCGAGCACGGCCTCGACCAGCGCATCGTCCCACTCGAACACGGCCTTGTGGTTCGTCGCGATGCGGTCGCGGATGCGGCCGAGCTTGAGCGCGATGATCTGCTCGAGCACCGCGTCGGTGATCGGATAGAACGGCGCCACCTTCATGCGGCCGAGAAAGGCCGGCTTGAAGGCCTTCATGAGCACGGGGCGCAGCGCGTCGGCCAGCGCGTCGGGCGCGGGGCGTTCTTCATCGGCCTTGTTGAGGCAGGCCTGCATGATCTGTGACGAACCGATGTTCGACGTGAGGATGATCAGCGTGTTGCGGAAGTCGATCTCGCGGCCCTCGGCGTCGTCCATCATGCCCTTGTCGAACACCTGGAAGAACATCTCGAGCACGTCGGGGTGGGCCTTCTCGACCTCGTCGAGCAGCACCACGCTGTAGGGCTGGCGGCGCACGGCTTCGGTGAGCACGCCGCCTTCGCCATAGCCCACGTAGCCGGGCGGCGAGCCCTTCAGGCCCGAGACGCTGTGCGCCTCCTGGTACTCGCTCATGTTGATGGTGATGAGCTTCTTCTCGCCGCCGTACAGGATGTCGGCCAGCGCGAGCGCGGTCTCGGTCTTTCCGACGCCCGAGGGGCCGACGAACATGAACACGCCGCGCGGCTTGTTGGGGTCTTCCAGGCGCGCGCTCGCAGTGCGCACGCGCTGGGCCACGGCGGCCAGCGCGTGGTCCTGGCCGATCACGCGCTCGGCGAGCAGGGTGTCGAGGGCGCGCACGGTCTTGATCTCGTCCTTGACCATGCGGCCCAGCGGCACGCCGGTCCAGGCGGAGACGATCTCGGCGACGACATGGCCGTCGACCTGCAGCGGCACCATCGGCGTGGTGCCTTGCAGCGCGCGCAGTTCGGCGAGCAGGGCATCGAGCTGGTCGCGCGCGGGGTCTGCGATGGCGGCGGTCTTCTTGCGGCTGGCGGCGCGGGCGGGGGCTTTCTCCGCAACTGCGGGTGCGGCCTCGGGCAGCGCCGCCGATTCATCGCGTTGCGCGCGCAGCGCACGGATGCGTTCGACCAGTGCGTTCTCTTCGGCCAGGCGTTGCTGGCTCGCGGCCAGCTCGGCCTGCAGCGCACTCTTCTGTTCCGCCAGTTCGGCAAGACGCGCTTCATGGCGCCCGCCAGCCGCGGTGTCGCGCACCAGCGCGGCGCTCTCGGCCTCGATGCGTTCGAGGCCGCGATTCGCTTCCTCGATCAGCGCCGGCGTCGCGCTCTGCCCCAGCGCCACTTTCGCGCACGCGGTGTCGAGCACGCTCACCGCCTTGTCGGGCAGCTGCCGTCCGCTGATGTAGCGGTGCGACAGGCGCACGGCCTCGGTGATGGCTTCGTCGAGCACGCGGATGTTGAAGTGCTTCTCCATCAGCGGCACCATGCCGCGCAGCATGGCGGCGGCCAGTGTCTCGCTGGGCTCCTCGACCTTCACGACCTGGAAGCGCCGCGCGAGCGCCGCGTCCTTCTCGAAGTATTTCTTGTACTCGCCCCAGGTGGTGGCGGCGATGGTGCGCAGCTCGCCGCGTGCCAGCGCGGGCTTGAGCAGGTTGGCCGCATCGCTCTGCCCGGCCTGGCCGCCCGCGCCGATCATGGTGTGGGCCTCGTCGATGAAGAGAACGATCGGGTGCGGACTCTTCTTCACTTCGGCAATCACGTTCTTCAGGCGGTTCTCGAACTCGCCCTTCACGCTCGCGCCGGCTTGCAGGAGGCCCATGTCGAGCGTGTGCAGCGCCACGGCGCGCAGCGACTCGGGCACGTCCTGCGCCGCGATGCGCAGTGCCAGCCCCTCGACCACGGCCGTCTTGCCGACGCCGGCCTCGCCCGTGAGGATGGGGTTGTTCTGGCGACGGCGCATCAGGATGTCGATGACCTGGCGGATCTCGGTGTCACGGCCGATCACCGGATCGAGCGCGCCGTCGCGCGCGCGCTGCGTGAGGTTGGTGGTGAACTGGTCGAGCGCGGGCGTCTTGCCGGGCACGCCCGCGGCCAGCGGGTCGGCCGGCGCTTGCTGCGCATCGCCTTCGGCCGCCGCGCCCGAGGCGCCGGCTTCGGCCGCTTCGCTCGACCCGTCGGTGAGCTTGTCGAAGTCGTGCTTCAGGTCTTCGAGGCGGATCTTCGCGAACAGCGGCGAGCCGCGCTGCGCGAGCTGCGCGAGATCGGGCTGGGTCAGTAGCGCGAGCAGCAGGTGGCCCGAGCGGATCTGCGCCGCGTGCGCATCGAGCGAGGCCAGCAGCCATGCCTGCTGGAACAGCTGCTGCAGATGCTGCGAGAACACGGGCGTGCGCGTGTTGCCGTTCTTGAAGGTCTGGATCTCGCGCTCCAGGTCCGACTGGATCGCGCTGGCGCTGATGCGGTTGGCGTGCAGCACGCGCGCGAGGTCGTTGTCGGTCTGCTCCAGCAGCGCCAGGAACAGGTGCTCCAGGTCCACCTCGTAGTGGCCGTGGGCCAGGCACAGGTTGGCGGCGCGCTGCGTGGCCATGCGTGCGCTGGCGTTGAGCTTGGTGATCAGTGTCTTCAGCGAGGTGCTCATGAGCGGTGGTGTTCTTCTGTCGGTCGTGTTCGTTGAAAGGTCACTGCAGGGGCTGAAGCTCGTACTGCGTGTCGCTGCGATCGCTCTCGGCCTCGCAGGTGGTGATGAAGCTGTCCCAGCCGAGGTGGCTGCCGCCGCTGTCGCTGAGCTGCACGGCGGCCACTTCTTCGCGCGCCAGGATCAGGCGCACTTCGTATTCGCAGGTCACGCCGGCGAGCAGCGCCAGCATTTTTTCGAGCGCCTTCGCATGCGCGCGGCCCGGAAAGAACTCGCGCAGCGCGCTGCGCTTGAGTGGGCCGATCCACAGGCGGATGCGCAGGTCGCGCTGCCAGATGCGTTCGCCCGCCATCGCGTTCTGGCCCAGGCTCACGTTGCCCTCGCCCAGTTTGGAGCGCTGCTGCACGGGCATGTCGTACCACTTGCCGAGGAACTGCTCGATGCGGATGTGGCTGCGGAAGTAATCGGACAGCACGCGCTGCAGGTAGGCCGCCGACATTGGCCGGTGACGCACGGCGGCGGCGTAGCCGGCCACGGTTTCGTCGAACACGGTGCCCGTGCCATCGGTCAGCGGATCGCGTTGGGCCGTGTGCTCCAGCCCCGCCATCGACAGCAGCACCGGCAGGTAGGCGCGGCTGCGCTCGTGCTCGTAGTGCAGCGGCAGGCGGTACTTGCGCCAGGCCGCATAGAACAGCGCGGCGGCGCGGTTGCTGAACACGTCGAGAAAGGCGCGCGCCGAGCTGTCGCGCAGATGCTGCTCGCGGCGCATCAGCATCTCGGTGTAGACGATGGGCAAGGCGCCCGACACGCCCAGCATGCCGAACGACGCGGGCGTGAGTTCGATGCGGCTCAGGCCGTGCTCGTCCTCATGCGGCAGTGGCGGCTCGCACAGCTGCGCACCCGACATCAGCTCGCCCACGGCGTCGCGCACCGCCAGCGCCTCGATCTCGCTGGGCGGGAAGTTCAGGCTCGTGGAGCTGCGAAAGCGCACCCAGCGCGGCACCATGCGCTCGCCGGGTACCAGGCGCTGGTGCACGTCGCGCTCCTGCCGCTTGAGCAGCATGAGCTCGATCAACCGCACCGCCTGGAAAAACTCGAAGCGGTAGGGTTCGCGCAGCAGCCTTTCGGCTACAGGAGGATCGATTCGCCGCTGCGGGGCTTGCATCGCACCAGCTCCTCCTTGTCGCGCGCCGAAACGATCACCAGTTGGGTGAAGCTGTTCAGGTGCACATAGAGACCGAAGAAATGGTCCATCACGCGGGCAAAGGCCTGCAGGCTGCTGCCCACGAAGCCGGTCTCGTCGACCGTGAGCTTGAGCTCGATGCCGCGCACGAAGGTCGCGAAGGGCTTGCCGGGCAACCACTGGGTGGTGGCCTGCTGCTCGATCGCGGTGATGGCCTCGATCTGCCGCGCCGACACGGCCGAACGGCCCAGGTCGTACAGCCGCAGCATCTCTTTCAACGCCGGCAACCCGCTGGTGGCCAGCGACAGATGGTTGAGCGACAGGTGCGACACCAGCCGCCACTGCACGCCCTTGCCGCGCGGCATGCGCAGCGTCTGCGTCGGGCGGCGCAGCATGCGGATCGAGCGCGCCACCGAGTTGCCCTCGATGAACAGGTCGCCGCCGGGCAGGCCGAAGGCCAGCGAATGCGGCAGGTCGCGGTTGGTGCAGGTGAGGTCGATGCTCAGCGTTTCGGTCTGCGGCAGCGAGGGCTGGAAGTCGATGTCGACGATCGAAAGCTCGGTCTCGTAGCCCGGGCTGCGCTGCGCCACGAGTTCGTTGCGGCGCGCAAACCAGTAGTGCTCGGCCTCCTTCGGATGCTCGCCGTGGTGCAGCGAATAGAAGGGCCGGAACTCGATGTAGGCGTCGCCCTCGGCGGTCTGCTTCACGAGCTTGACCGAGTCGATGCTGTAGACCTCGAAACCGAAGGCGCGGCGCGCATCGGCCACCACCGGGTACGCGGCCGCAGCGTGCGTGACGCGAATGGGGTCGCTGCGCTGCTTGAAGAGGTTGATGACGGGCGTGCAGCCCAGGCGCAGGTTGCGGCTCGACACGCCTTCGAGCAGACGCGCCGTGGGCGAGTCGGCGCGCACGTCGGTCATCACCAGGTGCAGCGTGATCGAGCGGCACGAGCCGATGTGGCGCAGCGCGTTCGCCAGGTCGATGTCGACGAAGTTGAACTTTTCGGGAAACGCGAAGTACTCGCTGAGCAGGCGGTAGGCCGGGTGCGAGCGCGCCGGCAGTTCGATGAGCGCATCGGCCTCGTCGAAGCCGACGGGGTGCAGCGCCTCGCCCTGCACCAGCGTCCACTTGCCGCTGCGCTCGGGCTCCACGAAGACGGCGGCCGTCTTCAGAAAGATGGCGTCGGCCAGCGCCGTGGCCAGCGAGGGCTCGGCATCGATGAAGGTGCGCAGGCGCGCCAGCGTGAGCGCCAGGGTGCCGAGCGACTTCTGCTCGCCGGTGGCCTCCAGCGTGACCGACAGGCAGCCCGTGGCGTTGCGCGGCAGCGAGGCCTGCGCGGGCGCGTTGACCACCGAGTGGTAGACCACGTTCGACACCTGCACTGCTGCCAGCGTGACGTCGTACACGCTGCGAAAACGGCAGGCGCCGCCGCGCACCGGCTGCGAGGTGAGCTCGGTGCCGCGCGCGATGGTGATGGGCTTGCTGAGCTTGGCGAGCGCCGCGCCGCCGGCATCGAACTGCGCAATGGAGCACGACGGAAAGGGCCGCAGGTAGTGCGGGTACATCACCTCGAGCAGCGCTTCGGTGAGCTCGGGGTAGTCGTCGTCGAGCTTCTTGCTGATGCGGGCCGTGAGCAGTGCGAACGACTGGATCATGCGTTCGACGTGCGGGTCTTCGCTGGCGTCGGCCGAGATGGCCAGGCGCGCCGCGATCTTCGGGTAGCCCTTGGCGAACTCCTGCGAGTAGCCGCGCAGGAAGGCCAGCTCGCGTTCGTAGAAGGGCAGCAACTCGTCCATGGTGTGCGTCGTGTGCGCGGATCGTGGCGCTAGGCGTACCGACTCTTGCCGGTGCCGCGGGTGATGGAGTACTGCAGCGTCGTGGGCTGCAGCATGGCGTCGAAGTTCACCGGCTCGGCCAACTCGGGCAGCACGAGCAAGGCGGTGATTCCGAAATAGAGCATGTGGGTGCTGGCCTGGCCGTCGACCTCGAGCGACACCGAGACATCGCGCAGGCGCGACTCGTGGCGGGCAATGGCCTGCTCCAGCGAGCGGCAGATGAACGAGCGGTCGTAGTGGCTGGCCAGGCTCAGGCCCGAAAAATCGCTCAGCCCGTAGGTCATGACGGAACGCCGGCACTCGGGGTAGGCCTCGAGCTTGGCGTCGTCGAAGACCATGCGCGTGTTGAGCAGGGATTCGAGGTCGCGTGCGACCACGTTCTTGACCTCGTCAAGCGACAAATGGCGCAGCACCGGCGAAGCCGGACCGCGCCAGTCGTCATCGAACAGCTTGTCGAGCAGGCCCGGTTCGAATCCTGTCATGGGTCACTCCCTGTCTCTCGCGTCGGACAGCGGGCACGCAAGGCGCCGC
This sequence comes from Variovorax sp. RO1, assembly GCF_002849325.1. Taxonomy (NCBI): domain Bacteria; kingdom Pseudomonadati; phylum Pseudomonadota; class Betaproteobacteria; order Burkholderiales; family Comamonadaceae; genus Variovorax; species Variovorax sp. RO1. Next base: position 18,141 of record NZ_PKMT01000012.1, on the reverse strand, counting down.
GCGGGGGCGCGGCGCCAAAAAGAAACCGCGGCCTGCGCCGCGGTCCACGTTGCCCGACTGGTGTCAGACCGAGTAGGTCTTGTCGTTCTTCGTGAGGCTCCAGGCGCCTTGCGAATTGCCGCCCTGGTTGCCGCCGATCTTCTGTTGCGTGTACTTCCACTGCACGGCGGCGTACTTCAGCGAGAAGGTCTCGCTCGGCACGCTGGCCACGTCGGTGCTCACGACCTTCGGGTTCACGCTGGCGATCAGCACGTACTTGAGCTTGATCTCCATGTACTGCACGCGCTTGCCTTCGCCGTCGGCACGGTAGAACTGCACCGTGACTTCGTCGAAGGTGGTGCCGCCCGACGCGTGCTGGTACAGCAGCGGGCTGACGACGTCCATGTCCTTCGTGAAGATCATCTCGCCGTGCTCGCAGCGCTCGGCGGTGTGGCCGCCGGCGGTCGACGCGGTGGCCGAGCGCGGTTGCACGATGCTGTGCTGCCACGAGCTGACTTCGATCCAGTCCTTGTGGTCCTTGTCCTGCGACTCGCCGTTGATGGCCGGGCTGCCGAACTTGACGTAGATATCTTTCATGTTTCTTCCCCTTCTTGATTGATTACTGACAGTTAACGTGTTGAAGCACGGCCCCTCGGCCGCGCGCCCCGATCTGCCTCCTTACTTATTCACTGACTTCGGCAGATCGGCGACCAAGCGCAGTGAAATAGACAGTTCATCCAGCTGGAAGTGCGGGCGCAGGAACGCGACCGCGCGGTACACGCCGGGCCGACCGGGCACTTCGCCGACCTGGATGGCGGCTTCGCGCAGCGGGAATTGGGCTTTCTGTTCCTGCGTCGCGTTGTCGTCGAGCAGCACGTACTGCGCGATCCAGCGGTTCAGGAACTGTTCGACGTTGTGCGCCGAGGCAAAGCTGCCGATCTTGTCGCGCATCATGGCCTTGAGGTAGTGCGCGATGCGGGACACCGAGAAGATGTACTGCAGCTGCGCCGACAACACGGCGTTGGCGTTGGCACTGTCGGTGTTGTACTTCTTGGCCTTCTGCAGCGACTGCGCGCCGAAGAACGCCGCGTAGTCGGAGTTCTTGCAGTGCACAAGCGGAATGAAGCCCAGGTCGCTGAGCTCTTTTTCGCGCCGGTCGGTGATGGCGATCTCGGTCGGGCACTTGAGAGCGATCTCGCCTTCGTCGGTCTTGAAGGTGTGCGTGGGCAGGTCTTCGACCAGGCCGCCACCTTCGACGCCGCGGATGGCCGCGCACCAGCCGAAGTCGTCGAACGCGGCCGTGAGGCGCGTGGCGAAGGCCCAGGCGGCGTTGCACCAGAGGTACTTGGCGTGGTCGGTGCCGTCGACGTCTTCGACGAAGTTGAAGCTGTCGACCACTGTGCCGTCACGCGGGTGATACGGCAGGCGGCCGAGGAAGCGCGGCAGTGTGAGGCCGACGTAGCGCGAGTCTTCCGAATCGCGGAACGACTTCCACTTGGCGTATTCGACGGTGTCGAACACCTTGGCCATATCGCGCGGCTTGCCCAGGTCGGAGAAGCTCTCCAGGCCCAGAAGCTCGGGCGAGGCCGCGCCGATGAAGGGCGCGTGGGCGGCAGCCGCCACGTGCGCCATCTGGTCCAGGAAGTACATGTCTTCCGGCTGGCGCGTGACGTCGAAGTCGCCCACCAGCGCGCCGAACGGCGCACCGCCGAAGGTGCCGAACTCTTCTTCGTAGACCTTCTTGAACATCGCACTCTGGTCGAACTCGACGGCGGCCTTGAAGTCGCGGATCAGGTCGCGCTTGGTGGCGTTGATGACCTTGATCTTGAGCATCGTGCCGGTCGGCGTTTCCTTGACCAGGTACTCCAGGCCGCGCCACGTGCTCTCGAGCTTCTGGAACTCGGGCGCGTGCATCACGGCGCTGAGCTGCGCGGAGATGAGCGCGTCGAGGTCGGCCACGCGGGCGTCGATCATGGCCGACACGTTGTCGGAGACGATCACCGAGCCCTCGAGGACCTGGCTCACGAGTTCGCCGATCAGGTCCTTGGTGCGCGTGTGTTCCACGTCGGACTTGGCGACCTTGCTCTTCTCGACGATCTGGTCGAGCAGGTCGACCGTGGCTTCCGATGAAGCGGCACCGCTCGATGCCGATAGTGCTTGCGCGGTCATGGTCAGCTTTCGTCCTTCTTGCCAACGCCCTGTCCCAGGCGCTGGAGTTGCTCGGTGTTGTTCAGCACGTCGGCCAGCAGGTCTTCGAGCTTGCTGTTGCCGGCCATCTTGTTGCGCAGGTCGGCCAGCTTGGTGCGCGCGTCGAGCAGACGCTTGAGCGGCTCGATCTGCTCGACGACGGCTTCGGGCGAGAAGGCGTCCATCGAGTTGAAGGTGAGGTCGACACCGAAGCTGCCGCCGCGCCCGTCGAGCTTGTTCGGCACCTGGAACGCGGCACGCGGGGCCACGCCCTTCATGACGTCGTCCATGTTGTCGCGGTCGATGCTGACGAACTTGCGGTCCTTGAGCTTGGGCTGCTCCACCTCGGACTGGCCCGCCAGGTCGGCGATCACGCCGACGACGAAAGGCAATTCCTTTTTCTCGATGGCGTCACCGAGTTCCACGTCGTACGTGAGTTGCACGCGCGGCGGGCGCACTTTTTGAAGCCGCTTCTGCACGCTCTGTCTTTTGGTCGCCATAAGTTTCGATACCTTCGCAATAGGACTGAGAAACGAATTAAAAAGTTGTACGGCCTATTCCTAAAACCGCACGCCCATTCGTTAATACATTGGTTTAAAAACCAATTTCAAAAACAAAATAATTACTTGAGGGCGTCAAATGGATTGCCGCCGCCGGCGCGCGGGGCGGGCGCGGCAGGTGCCGGGCGCGGCGCAGCGACCGGAGCGGGCCGTGCGGCGGCGACCGGGGTCGGCGCGGCGGATGACGTCGAAGGCGCGGGCGCCGGGTTGGACGCTGCGGCGCGGCGCGTGGGCGCCGGCCGGGCTTCGGGGCCGGCGGGCACCAGGACCGACAGGCCCAGGGTTTCGCGCAGCAGGGCGGCCAGGCGGTAGGCGTCGGCGTTGGCGTCGCCGCTCAGGCTGCTGTCCTTGCCCAGGTCCTCGATGGAGCGGGCCGCAAGGCGCAGGCCGCCCACGGCGGTGATGCTCTTGGCCTGGCGGCTGGACGGGTCGCGGCGCAGCGACTCTTCGGCAGCCGAGATGGCCAGGCTGTAGCGGCCTTCGTTGAAGTAGATCTGCGCGATGCGCGACCACGGCTCACCGCGGGTCGGGTTGTCGGTGGCGAGCTGCTGGTACTGGCGGATGACGGGCGCCTTGTCGCCGGTGGCCGCTGCCGCGCTGGCATCGACCTCGGCAAGGCTCTTGTTGTAGGCCGCGGTGGCCTGGGCAACGGCCGCGTCCGGCGTGGTGGTACAGGCCGACAAAAAGACGGTGCTCGCAATGGCACCGGCAATCATCGTGCGAGACATGATTTTTCGAATCGACACATTCCCCCCTGATCTGACTTTTTAGCTGGCCGCAATCATTCATTAAATTGCGACCGTTGACAATAACAATACACGATACTACAGCCGCGTGGATGGCAAATGACGGGAGCGGATTAATGCTAATTTCCTAATCGAAAGTCATTTTCGAAATCGGTTAATCCTATTTGGTCCATCAAAATATTGTTACGACTCGCTTTTAATGAAAATATTAATTACATCTGGCGCGCTGCTGGCCGCGTTGATGCTCGGCGGGTGCAGTTCGCCGGCGCTCACGATCGCCAACATCGCGCTCGAGGCGAGCGGACTGAAGAAGCCCGAGCTGCCCGAGTCGCAGAAGCCGCCGCGCAAGGTGACGATGTCGATCGCCGCGGGCAAGAACCTCAACGCCGACGGCCGCAACCGCCCGCTGTCCGTGGTGATGCGCATCTACAAGCTGAAGGAAACGACGGGCTTCTACCAGTCGTCCTTCGATGCCTTCGTCACGCCGGGGCGCGACAAGACGCAACTGGGCGACGACCTCGTCGAGAGCCGCGAGATCACGCTCATTCCCGACCAGCAATACACCTGGACCGAGATGGTTCCGCGCACTGCCAACGCGGTGGCCGTGGTGGTGCTGTTCCACTCGCCCGACGCACAGCGCTGGCGCTTCGCCTTCAACGCCGCCGACGCCGAAAAGACCGGCATCGTGATGGGCGCGCATGCCTGCGCGCTCACCGTCACGACAGGCGCGGTGGTGGGCCAGCAGAACGCGCAAGGCGCGGCCCCCACGGGCGCGCTCAACCTGTTGGGGCCGGTAACTTGCCGGCCCTCGCCCGCCTGATCTGCACCGACGGCGGGCCTGTCAAGTCGACATGACGATGCGATACATTCCAAAAAAATTGAGGGGAGTTGATCCGACGTGAGCTATGCAGCCAAGGTCCTCTGGGGAGAGGGCTTGTTTCTACGCCCCCAGCACTTCCAGCGCCAAGACGCGTACCACGAGGCGCGCCTGCGCGCCACGGCGCAGACGCTGCATCCGTACTTCTGGGGCGTGCGCTCCATCAGCTTCGACCTCGATGCGCTGGCCAGCGGCATGCTGCGCGCTTCGCAGCTGTCGCTGGTGTTCCCCGACGGCGAACCCTACGCGGCGCCGCAGGCCGATGCGCTGCCGCCGCCCATCTCGCTGGACACGCTGAGCCCGGGCCAGAACGAGATCACCTTCTACCTGGTGCTGCACCCGGTGAAGGAACTCGGCAAGAACTACACCGACCCCAACGAGGAAGGCTTTGCCGCGCGCTACACCAGCGACGCGACGCAGTCGCTCGACCTGTACACCAACGCCGTCAGCGCCGAGGTGGTGTTCCTGCGCAAGAGCGTGAAGCTGCTGGCCGACACCGAGCCGCGCGAGCAGTTCGTGTCGATCCCGGTGATCCGCATCCGTCGCACCGCCGCAGGCGGCTTTGAAATCGACCGCAGCTTCGTGCCGCCGTGCACCAGCATCGACGCCTCGCCCACCGTGTTCCAGCAGCTGCGCCGGCTGCTCGACGTGCTGCAGGCCAAGGTCAATTCGCTGTACGGCATTCACCGTGAGCCGAGCAAGAACATCATCGAGTTCCGCTCGGGCGACATCGCCTCGTTCTGGCTGCTGCACACGGCCAACTCGGCCTTCGCGTCGCTCTCGCACCTGTTCCATCACCCGTCGCTGCACCCGGAGCGGCTGTTCCAGGAGCTGCTGAGCCTGGCCGGCGCGCTGATGACGTTTGCCAAGACCTACTCGCTGAACGACCTGCCGGTGTACGACCACGAGAAGCCGGGCCCGGCCTTCGCCGAGCTCGACCGCATCGTGCGCGACCTGCTCGACACCGTCATCTCCACGCGCTACTTCGCCATTGCGCTCACCGAGACGCGCAACGCCTTCTACCTGGGCCGCCTCGATTCCGGAAAGATCGACGAGAAGACCGTGTTCTACATGTCGGTCACCGCCAGCATGCCGGCCGCCGAACTGGCCGAGGTGGTGCCGCAGCGCTTCAAGATCGGCGCACCCGAAGACGTCGACAAGCTCGTGCTCTCGGCCATGCCGGGCGTGCGCATCGTCTATGCGCCGCAGGTGCCGCCGGCCATTCCGATCCGCGCGGGCGCCTGCTACTTTTCCATCGACAGCAAGAGCCAGCTGTACGACCGCATGCTGCAGGCGCAGAGCGTCACCATCTACGCGCCGGCCGGCATCCCCGACATGCAACTCGAACTGATCGCCGTGACCGGCTGATCCGCCTGATCGTATGAACACCACCACCCTGAACAAGGCCCCTTCCCTGCTGGGCGGCGACGCGCCGCCCGCGTCGTTCACGCCCGCGGGCGTGGCGCCCGACGCCGACTCGAGCCTGCTCGACCTGCTGTACGACGGCTTCGTGATGCTGTTCCTGCTGAAGAAAAAGCAGCAGCCCGCCACCACCGAGCAGTTCCTCACGGGCATCCGCAACTACCTGGGCGAGTTCGAGCGCAACGCGCGCAAGCTCGACGCCACGGCCGAGCAGATCCACGCGGCCAAGTACGCCTTCTGCGCCACGGTCGACGAGTTCGTGCTCTCGGCGCCCGAGTTCGCGATTCGCTCCGAGTGGGAGCGCCGGCCGCTGCAGCTCACGCTGTTCGGCGACCAGCTCGCAGGCGAGAACTTCTTCAACATGCTCGAGGTCGAGCGGGCGCACGGCGCCGCGCGCATCCAGACGCTCGAGGTGTTCTACATGTGCCTGCTGCTGGGCTTCCAGGGCAAGTACGCCATCGACGGCACCGAGAAGCTGGCCTACCTCACGGCGCGCGTGGGCGACGAGATTGCCAACGCGCGCGGCAAGCGCACGCCGTTCGCGCCGCACTGGCCGCTGCCCGACCTCATCTCGCACTCGCTCAAGCGCGAGGCGCCGCAGTGGGTGGTGGCCGCGCTGTTCGCGCTCATCGGCCTGCTGGGCTTCGTCGGCCTCTCGGCGCACCTGGGCAGCACCACGCAGGGCGCGCTCGCGAGCTACCAGGACATCGTGAAGCTCGGCCCGCGCCAGGCCAACCTGACGATCTCGCTGCCATGACGGCCGCGACGAACCGCCTCGACCTCGCGGCCCTGCTGGCCCCGATCTCGGAGGCCCAGCCTTGCGGCGAGGACATGCTGTTCTCGCGCGAGTTCGACGCCATCCAGGAGGCGCGCAAGCACGACGACCCCTCGCTCGAACAAGGCGAATGGGTCATCGAGCTGAAGGAGGCCAACTGGCCCTTCGTGATCGCCGAGTGCGACAAGCTGCTGCGCGCATCCACCAAAGACCTGCGGCTGACCGTGTGGCTCACCGATGCACTGGCCAGCCAGCGCGGCTTCGAAGGGCTGGCCGACGGTTATCGCCTGCTCATCGGCCTGTGCCGCCAGTACTGGGACGAACTGCATCCGCAGCCCGAGGGCGGCGACATCGAGATGCGGATCGGCACCGTCACCTGGCTGATCTCGCGTTCGGTCGAGCTGCTGCAGCGCGCACCCATCGTGAGCGACGGCAGCACCGGCCACAGTGCGCTGGTCTGGGAGACCGCACTGGCGCTCGACCAGGCCATCCGCCGCACGCCGGCGCAGGCCGACGAACTGCAGCGCAACAAGGTGACGGTCGACCAGTTCGACCGCCTGCGCCGCGCCACGCCCGCGAAGTTCTTGCAGAAGACGCACCGCGACGTGCACGCCTGCGAGCAGGCACTGGCCGAGTTCGAGGCCGTGTTCGACGAACGCACCGCCTCCAACGGCCCGAGCTTTCGCGCCGCCAAGGACGCGGCCACGGCCATCCGCCAGACCGTCGAGCGCTTTGCGCGCGAGGCCGGCGTGCCGATCGACAACGGCGCGCCGCAGCCGACCACTGCCGCTGCACCGGCCGCCAGTGCACCGACGGCCCCGTCCCGCATCGAACCCGTCTTCGACGCCGCCATGCCCCATTCGCCCCCGATCTACCACGCGGTCGCGCACGCGCCCGCCGCGCAGCCGCCCGGCATCCACAGCCGCGCGCAGGCCATTGCGCAGCTCAAGGAAGTGGCGGCGTATTTCGAGCAGACCGAGCCTTCGAGCCCGGCCGCCTACATGGCGAACAAGGCCGCGCGCTGGGCCGACATGCCGCTGCATGCCTGGCTGCGCAACGTGATCAAGAACGAGCAGGAGCTGGCCCAGCTGGTGGACCTGCTCGATCTGCCGAAGGGCGACGACGAGTCGCGCTGACGGCGCATGACGGCGCATGACGGCGCGCTGAGCGACAGAAGAGAGGCCCGCGTCGCGGGCCTTTTTCGTTAGCGTCCCACCCGGAACTCGATGCGCCGGTTGCGCGAACGCCCCTCGTCGGTCGCGTTGCTCGCCACGGGCTGATCAGGGCCCACGCCCGAGGTCGTGAGCGTCATCGGATCGATGCCCTTGCCCACCAGGTAGCCCTTGACCGATTCGGCGCGCGACTGGCTCAGCGCCAGGTTCGACGTGCGATTGCCGGCGTTGTCGGTGTGCCCCACCACCGCCACCGACTTGTTCGTGAGCTTCTGCAGGATGGGCGCCATCTCGTCGAGGATGGCGCGGCCCTTGCTGGTGAGCGTGGCGCTGCCCAGCTCGAACTCGATGGTGCGGTTGCCCAGCACCTGGTCGACCGCGATCTGCTCCGACACGGGCACGCGCAGGCTGTTCTTGATGGTGTAGGTCGGGTTGAGCGCGTTCGCCATGTCGCTCACGATCTTCTGGCGCAGCGCCTCGTTGCCGACCTCGCCGCTCAGCGCCATCTGCGTGCCCTCGATCTGGAACTGGCCGCGGTGGATGTCCTTGAGCGAAGGCGTGATCAGCCGCTGCACGTTGGCGGCCCAGTTGGCCGGCATGCTGACGGTGCTCACCACCTCGATCTTGTCGATCACGCCGCTGGGCCCGTAGATGCGGCGCAGCGCCTCGATGACGGCGGCGCGCGTGGCTTCGTCGGGCACCTGCCCCCCGGCCACGACCGGCTCGCCCTTCCCGACGGCCGCGGCCGTGGTCTCGACGCGCGCGGCGGTGGCGCCTGCGGCCGGTTGTTGCTGTGGTTGCTGGGCCTGCACGGCCGGCACGAGCGCGAGCCCGCAGGCCATGGACAGCACGAGAACGCGCAAAGAACAATTCATGACCGTGTCATTCCCCGATGAAGACTTCGCGAAAGGCGGTGAGCACGATGTCCAGCGGCAGCTGCGGCTGGTCGAGGTAGCTCACCAGCTTGAACATCGCGTAGTTGCTGTGGATGGTGTCCTCGACCCACTCCGGGTTGTCGATGTCGATGTTGTGCTCGGTGTAGACCTGCGGATGCAGCACGCTCTGCAGGCTGCGCGGCGACAGGCCGTTGAAGCCGATCACCAGCCGCGAGCGGCCGTCGATCTCGGTGACCAGCAGCACCAGCTCGAAGTCAGCCTTGGCCAAGAACTGCGACACCATCTCGAGCCAGAAGGTGGCAATCAGCGAGCGATCGACCGGGTCGCGCGGCAGCGGCAGCGTGAGCCCCTTGTCCAGGTGCGACACGGCGCTGGCCATCACCGGCTGCAGCAGCAAACCCAGCGCCAGGATGGCGCGGCGCAGCGACACCTTGTGGCCGTCGAAGTTGAGCATCTGCTCGATGCGCAGCAGGCTGGTGTCGCGCGTGAAGGCCGCATAGGTGGCGCGCGAGGCCGACTTCTTGAAGCCGGTCTCGATGGCCGGGTCGATGGCCTCGAACTTCTTCAGCTCGCTGTCCAGGTCGGTGCCGGCCGCCAGCGACTGCACCTGCACCGCCATGCGGTCCCAGTAGGGGCCGACCAGCATCGGCGCACCGCGCATGAAGTCGAGCGCCTCGTCGACGTCCACCGAGGTGGCCGCCAGGAACGGGTAGCGGCGCGACGATTCGTCGCGGCTGGCGCGCAGGTGCCCCGCAATGGCCACGCGGCTGCGCGAGCCCAGGCACACGAAGTGCATCGGGGCCGCGTTGTCGTAGATCAGCTTCCAGCGCGGGTCTTCCGACAGCATCTCCATGGTCTGCGACAGCCAGTGGTCGAACACCTTGATGAGCTGCGGGTTGTACAGGCCCTTCACGAAGTCGCCGCGACCGGGCAACTTGCCGAAGTAGCACAGCTGTTGTGGCGCGCTCATCTTGCTGCTCCCCCTGCCTGCACCGGCACTTGCGCCGGCGCCTGAACTGCCGCTGCTGCGCGCGGCACACCAATCTCTGCGACCGTCGGCGGCAACACCGTGCCGCGCAGCCCCTTGCCTTGCGGCGAATCGCCGCCCGAACCGGCCGACTGCGTGTTCTGGATCACACGCAGCTTGACGGTCACGCTCGCGTTGTCGCGCGCCCACGTGAGCTCGAAACTGCCGTCGGGCAACTTCGTGCGCTGCGCGGTGCTGAGCAGCCGCTCCAGGCCGAAGTTGCCCGGCTCGTTGATCAGCTCGACCGTGCGCCCGTCGAAGGTGACGGCCGTGATCTTCGCGCCCGGCGTTCCCTGCGCGTTGGGCCAGACGAAGTTGGACCACTGCGGCGGCGTGTTGCGGTAGCGCAGCTGCTGGCCGTCGATTTCGACCATGTATTCCGTCAGGCCCGATACGGGCTGCGGCAGGATCTGGAACAGCGTCTGCGGCTGCGCGCTGCCACCAGCCCCGGCCGCGGCACCGCCCGACAGCGGCGCCACCCACTGCGCAAAGCCGTTCACGAAATCGGGGCTCAGCGTGAGGCCCTGGTCGCCCCAGGCGCGCGGCGACAACAGGTCGCCGCGGCGGATCACCAGCGAGCCCAGCGTGGTCGTCACGAACTTGCCGATGGCGCCTTCAGGTCCGAAGAACTGCGCGATCTCCGCCGGCGAGGCTTCGATCTTCGCGCTCGCCGAGAACGGGTACTTGGTGGCCAGCGACTGCTGGAACGGCTGGTGCACCTGCGCGCTCCAGATCTTGTTGACCTCCACCGCCGTCGGCTGCACCGTCACCGCGTACGCCTGCAGCAGCGGCCGCACGAGCAGCGGGCGCAGCGCCTGGCGCTGCGCGGCGTCCATGCCGGTGAGCATCTGCTCGTCGACGTACTTGAGCGCGTCGGCCAGTTCGGAGCCATTGCCCTCCAGCGTCTGCTGCATGAGCTGGCGCGCGCCCGGTCCGGGGTCGCCCTGGTTCTTGATCTGGTTGAAGCGCCCGCGCAACTTGGACAGCGTGCCCAGGTAGCCGCGCAGCAGCGAGGTGTTGTCGCGCTCGACCACCAGGCGCGCCACGCCTGCGAACTCGCGGCCGATCGGGCCCATCGGGATTTCCGTGGCGCCACCGTTGAGGTCGACGTTCACGTTGACCTGCGACGGCGTGGCGCGGCTGAAGAGGCGCTTGAACCAGTTGAAGGCCCCGGTGCGCGCCTGCTGCAGGCCGGCGTTGACCAGCGAGGGGTTGTCCCACGAGGTCTGGTCGTACACCGTGTCGAAGACCTTGCGGATCGGCGAGTTCTGCGGATCGCCGAGCTGGTTCATCGCCACCACGGCCTGCTCGAAGCTGCCCATGTCCTTCACCGCGATGCCCTGCAGGAAGCGCTGCCACTCCTTGGCGTACTCCAGCTTGTACATGGTGGCCAGCGTCTTGCGGATCTGCTCCGGGCTGCCTTCGAGCGTCAGGTCGTCGTTGCCGGCAACGTTGAGCACCCAGTCCTTGCTCGAGGTTTCCTTGTTCGCGGCGTCGCGGATCGCGTCGTCCACGTACTGCTGCCAGGCCTCGCGCGTGAACGCGCCCGAGATGGCGACGCTGCCGGCGAGCGTGCCTTCGCTCTCGGCACTGCTCGCCGTGGCCCCGAGGATGCGTGCCACGGTCATCGGCGCGAAGCGCGTCGAGGCGCGCGCCTTGATCTCGGCGTACACGCGTTCGCGCGCCGGCATGCCGCGCACCACGCGGCGCAGGTTGTCGCGCGTCTGCTCGACCAGCGCCAGGTTGGTGTCGGCCAGCGCGGGCCAGTTGTCGTCGCCCACGCGGCGCAGGTAGAAAGTGATCATGCGCTCGGCGTCACGGATGACCGCCGCGCGCGGCATGTCGCCGCGGTTGCTCTCGAGCCAGCCGCGCCAGAAGCGCGAGATCTGGTCGGTGAGGTGCGCCGTTTCCACCTGCCGCTTGTCGGACAGCATGAGGTAGGTCTTGAGCGCGTTGTAGGCGTCCTGCACGTCGGCCGGCGAAGAGCCGGCATACAGGCCGCCGCCTTCCGGCGCTGCGGCGGGTGCGGTGGTGGTCGCAGCACCGGCGACCGGCAACGGCGCGGGCGCCGTGCCGCCCGTCAGCGCGGCCACCGCATCAGCGCGCTTCAGGCGGTCGGGGTGCGCGTTGACGTCGCGCAGAAAGGCCTGCAGGTTGTCCGACACCGGCGCGAGCATGAGTTGCTTCACGCCGCCGTAATACTCGGCGACGAGCTTGTCTTCGAGCTGGTTGCCCTGGTACAGGCCCAGCGACAGCGACAGCGGCCGGTCGTTGCGAAATTTCTCGAGCTGCTCAATGCGATCCTGCAGGATGTTCAGCGCCTCGAAGCGCGTGCGCAGGCCGTTGTCGCTGGCCTGCAGCTTGACCACCTTGTCCAGGTCGGCCTGCACGTTCTCCACCAACTGCCGGTTGCCGAGGTACGACCAGGTCCAACCACCGAGCAGGAGGCCCAGCACGGCGACGAACGCAAAGAAGCTCACGTAGCGCACGCGCGCCTTCACGGGGCTGGAGAACTGCCGCACCGTCTTCTTGTCGGCAAAGATCACCTTGGAGAACAGGTCGCGCAGGAAGAACCCGTTCTGGGAATAGATTTCCTTCGACTTGGTGGCCGCGTTGCTCAGCGTGAGCCCGAAGCGCTTGGCGATGCGCTCGGTCGACAGGCTGCGCATCGTGCCCTCTTGCAAGGCGCTGGTGAAGTAGAAGCCGCGGAACACCGGCTTGTGCTGGAAGGGGTTGCTCTCGAACAGCGTGGCCAGGAAGGCGCGCAGCGCGGGCTTGATGGCCGCGAACTCGAGCGGAAAGATCAGCAACTCGGGCGACGGGTCGCTGCTGCGGTGGTTCGCGAAGTGCGAGACGCTGATTTCCTTCAGGCCCATGTAGAGCTCGTCGAAGCGCTTGTCGAACAGCGCCACGGCGTCCTGCTTCTCGTCGCCGTCGTAGGGCAGCGAGGCGCCCCACACGCGGTCGCGCTCCATCTTGTCGCTGTCGCCGAAAAACTCGGCAAAGCCGGTGATCAGGTCGGCCTTGGTGAACATCACGTACACCGGCGCGAACACCTCGAGCCGCTCGGTGAGTTCCTGCATGCGCTGGCGCAGGTTCTTCGCAAGCTGAATAGCGAAGTCGGGCCGGCTGCCGATCAGCTCGGGAATGCTGGCCGTGATGATGATGCCGTTGATGGGCGCCTTCGGCCGGTACTTCTTGAGCAGGTCCAGAAAGCCGAACCACTCCTTGCGGTCTTCCTGGTGAATGGAATAACGGCCCGCGGTGTCGAGCACGATGCCTTCGGTGGTGAAGAACCAGTCGCAGTTGCGTGTGCCGCCGATGCCCTGGATCACCGCATTGCCCTTGTCGGCGAACGGAAACTGCAGGCCCGAGTTCAGGATGGCGCTGCTCTTGCCCGCCGCCGGGTTGCCGATGACCATGTACCAGGGCAGCTCGTACAGCGCTTCGCTGCCCGACATCTGCCCGATCTTCGAGGTCTTGATGGTCTTGACGGCCTCGACCATGCGCCCGCGCAGCTCGTCGATCTCGGCCTTGCGCTCGGGGTCGCTGTCGCGCACGGCCGCGTCGGCCTGGTCCTCGAGCATGTCGCCGAGCTTGCGGTTGGCCGCGCGCGTGCGCATGCGCCGCACGAACCACACGAGCAGCCACAACAACAGCAGCACCACGAAGATGCCGACAGCCCAGATCGCGCCGACTTCGAGCGTCTGTGCCCCGAGCAGCAGGAACGCGCCGAGCGCGATGGCGCCGATCACCGACAAGGTGCGCGGATCGGCCAGGAAACTGAAGAATCGCCGCATAGAAGTTTCTGGAATCGGTCCTGTTTAAGTAGCGGGTGACGCGGGGCTCGCCGGGCCGGCCAGCAAGGCCGTTCGGGCGTGCGCGTCCTGCACGGAAATGGCGAGCACATGCCGGACTTCGCGCGCGGCCAGGTGGCACGCGAGCACGACGGCGCTCATGTCGGCCGCGGCCCCCAGATGACCCAGGGTGGCGCAAACGGACAGGTTGTTTTCAAACGGCACATGGGGCAGGCGCTCCTGCACGAGGCTGGCCACTTCGGTGACGCGGCTGGTGCGGTGGTCGGCATCGCTCACGACCCAGTCGATCTGGGCGGTCTCGAGGGCCGCGCTCGCCAGCAGGCGCTGCGCGAACAGATCGAGCAGGCTCGCATCGGGCGTGCGCGCCGTGTCGGCGGATGCTTCGCGCTGGCCGCTGGCGCTGCGCGACAGCCGCACGGCCTGGGCCGGTGCCAGCAGTGCATCGTCGGCGCGCACGAGCAGCAGGCCCGCGGCGGCTTCGCCGGGCACGCGGCCCTTGCGGCGCGTGGCGGTGTACAGCAGGCCTTCAGCCTCCCATCGCGCGATGCTGGCCTCGGACACCGAGGAGTCGGCCGCCAGCGCGATCCACAGTGCGGGCCGCTGCTCGCGATGCAGCGACAGGCTGATGCGGTCGAGCAGCGCCATGGCGGACACGCCGTCTTCACTCTTGAAGCAGTCGACATGCCAGCGCTGCGACGCATCGCCCTCGCGCACGCGCTGCTGCACCCACTGCGTGGCGATCACGCGTTCGCTCTCGCTCCATGCGCCTGGCAACAGCAGCGAGAGGCTCAGTTGCGGCGCCGCCGCCGGCCCCGGAATGACGCCGCCGCTGGACACGAAGCGCCCGGGTGCGCGCACCGAGAGCGCATCGCCGGCGTTCGCGATCGCCTCGGCCGCGGAACCCAGCAGCTCCTGCAGCACATCCGACATGAGCTGGATGGCGCGCAGCCGGTCGTCGGGCAGCGCATCGACATCGAAAGCTTCGCCCGCGGGTTGCAGGCTTTCGCGCAGGTGCTCGCGCAGTTCGTTCTCGTCGATGCCTTCGATGCGGCCCGCGATGACAGGGAAGCCTTCACCGTCGCGCAGTTCGGGCACCAGCTCGGGCGTCTGCGCCTGGCCGATCGCTGTGGCCACCGTGTCGGCATCGCTGCCGCGGGGTGTGCGAAGGGCGAAGGCGAGCACCGCCATCTGTAGGCGCTCTTGCGAGGCGTCGGGCGCTGCGGCATTCGATGAGGCGGCGCCGCCTGCGGCCACTGTTGCGCCAGCCACGGGCAGCGCAGCAGTGGGTGCGGCCGTGAAGATGCGGCGCAGCACGATATAGAAGAGCATCAACGCGAGCGGCAGCACCACGAGGTACAGCACGATGTCGCTCGTGCTCGGCATGCGCGCCGTGTACTGCCAATAGACGATCACGAGCACCCACACCGTGATGAACACGGCGCAGGCCAGGAGCACGGGCTTGATCAGTCGCGACAGCATCAGGAGTTTGCGAACGCCTGGGTCACGCGACGGCGATGGCCCACGCGGTCGCGCGACCGCATGCCATGCCTGCAGCCGTAGAAGCGAGCGCCGCCGTCATTCGGACGCGGATGCGATCTGGCTGGACAGCAACCTGCAGCCGCAGGCCGCCCGGTCGCCGTGGCGCGCCACGCGGCGGCCGTCGAGCGTGACGCAGTCGCTGCCTGTCACGATGGGGTTGATGCCATGGCCGGGCCGTGGGCACGACACCATGTCGCCGATGCGCGCCACGCGCCGGTCGTCGATGCTTGTGTTTTCGGACGCAGTGATCACGAAGCCGCCGTGGTCGGTCTTGTCATGCAGAACGATCCACGGCCGATCGTTGTCGGCGTCGGGTTGATCCTCACCCATTTGAACTCCCCCCTTGATTGCCTCGTGGTGTGCTGATGCGACAGGTGTCGCCTCGGCATTCAGTTGCGTGACAATTTAAATCCCGGCTTGCGGTACTCCACGTGACCGTAGTCCCTGAAGGACCATCGACCACCCCAGACCAAGCCCACGGACTCGGCCGCTTCGCCATAGAGGCGATAGCCTTCCATGGCCCATGGATCTTTTTCAGAGATCACCAGCTTGCCATTGCGATAGAACGCGTTGTCTGCCGCAAGTCCATACTGATGATAGCTTTGATTCGCCTTCGCCATGGTCACTGTATTGCCCAATGCAGCGAGTTTGGCTTGTCGTTCGGGGCTGCGATAACCCTCGAGCAATGCGAGGTCGTAGCCGTGCTTTTCTTTCATGATCTTGTAGACGAGCAGCAAACGATTACGAAAGTCCACATCGAGAGCAGCCCAGTCCCGACTGCCTTCTTTCGTGAGCGGACGAATCTGCTCGACCTCTGCAGTGGCAAACACCTCGGGCGGCAACGGCTGCGGCGGCACCAGCTGCTCGCCCTGCAGCAACGCCTCGATTTTCGGATCGCTTGTGGCGGCCCAGTCGTCGAAGAAGAGCACACGGCCACTTCCGAAAGTCACACTTAACAACACCGGCACGATAAGCAGACCCATGCCCGACAGCAACAAGTAGCGATGCCTTACGGCAAAAGTACGCACTCCTGAGCCGCTGTCGCGCATCAACTGAAAACTTGCTTCGGACACAAAACCGAGGCGGTGTCCTATTCCAATAAAAAAGAATGCAATTGCAGTAAAAACCGCGACCGTCGCTCGCAACACACGGTCACGAAAAGAAGGGAACAAGAAGATGGCAAGTGCTGCCACCATCAAGGCAAAATAACAAAAGAGAGTGAAGAAGATCAACGGTGTTCAATGAGAGCGACTCAATTGTATGAGTCGCTCCAAAATTTGAACCCATCGCACGCAACGCCTTGTTGCATCCCAATTGCGATATCGCGTTGATCGCGCCACATAAAGCCGAGGGGAGAAATCACATGCCCGCAGCCAGCCGGACCACCCATCCATGATGGGCGCGTCAGACGCCCACAAGGACCGACCGAGCCTGCTCGGTTCGAACGCACCCACCACGGCCACATCGACTGCCGCACCTGGAGGCGAGTCCACGCGTGTGCTCGCACAGTTCGGTGGCCGCGAGAGTGGCGCGCGTTCCTTCTTTGCACGGCCTGGCGTGTGGGCTTCGGTCGCGGTGCTGGTCGGCGTGGCGGGTGCCACGACTTACCACCTGCAATCGAAGCGTGCGGATGCATCTACGGCCGTTGCGACAGTGGCGCCTGCGCCGGTGGCCGCGCCCGTCGCGGTGGAACCACCGAAGCCCGACGCACCCGTCGCAGCCGCTGCGCCAGAGCCGACGCCTGCGCGCATCATCGAAGGCGACAGCGCACCGCAGCCATTGCAGCAGCCACAACAACAGCAACCGGCCTCCACGCCGTTCGCGGCGATCGGTGCGCAGCCCATGGCCGTGCCGCCGACCACGAAGCCCGCGCGCGTGGCAGCTGCGTCGCCTGCGAAAAAATCAGGTGCTGACAGCAAGACCAACGTCGCCGCGAAGAAGCAGCCGGAGCGCATCGCGTCGGGTTCGAAGAAGCCCGTGCGCACGGCGGCGAACGGCAAGCCCGTCGTCAAGACCGCCGCCAATAGCAGCAAGGCAACCAAGTCCGCGACGCGTGCCAACCTCACCCAAACAGCGGCACGGCCGAAGGGGCCCGATCCCGACACCGATCTGCTGACCGCACTGCTCAAGCGCAGCAAGACGTCCGACCCCGCACCGTCGGCGCAGGCCACCGCCGCAACGGCGGACTGCAAGCCGGGCGCACCTTGCAAACCTTGAGCATCCGACCCTGAGCGAATTCCCGATGCCTTCCGCTGACCGCAGCGCCCTGTGGGCCGAGCTGAGCCAGACGGCGCGGCTCTACCGCCTCGAAGCGCCGAGCGCTGCTTCATCTTCTTCGTCGACCGCGCGCGAGAGCATCGACGCTCTGCGCGTGGAAGGCTGGGTGCAGCGCGAGGCGGTGTCGCAGCTGTTCGAGCTGCGCATCGTGTGCCTGAGCCTGCGCGCGGACCTGGCGCTGTCTTCGCTGATCGACCAGCCGCTCACATTGATCACTGTGCTGGCCGATGGCTCTCTCAGCCGACGCACCGGATTGATCCGCGCCGTCGAGTCGCTGGGCTCCGACGGCGGCCTGGCCCGCTACCGCCTGACGCTCGTGCCCTGGCTCTGGCTGGCCACTCAGCAAGGCCGCAGCCAGGTCTTCCAGCAGCGCAGCGTCGCAGACATCATCGAACGCGTGCTCGCCCCGTATGCGGATGCGGGCAGCTGGGCCTTCTCCTCTGAAGTGAACGGCTTCCTCGCCGATGCGCCCGTGCGCACCTACTGCACCCAGTACCGAGAGAGCGACTTCGACTTCTTCTCGCGCCTGCTGGCCGAAGAAGGCCTGGCTTGGCGCATCGAGGAAGACGCCAAGGCGCCGATGGGCCACAAGCTCGTGATCTTTTCGTCGAACGACACCCAGCCCGCCGATGCCGGCTCGCCCGTTCGCTTTCACCGCAAGAGCTCGCAGGAGCGCAGCGATGCCGTGCAGGCACTGGTGCGCCGCATGCGCCAGTCGGTCGCGCAGGTGCACCTGAGCGCCTGGAACGTCGACGGCAAGCGCCAGCTCACAGGCAGCGCGCCGGCGCGCTTTCCGGTTGGCGGCAAGAACGCCCCGCGCCTGGAGTACGACGACGTGCTCGGCCTGAACGACCGCAGCCGCGGCT
>NZ_PKMT01000011.1:0-131690 GCF_002849325.1 Variovorax sp. RO1 | reverse complement strand
GCTCAATCCTGCTTCGAACACGACTGTGGGCACGCCGGAGCCTTGGCAATTTAGCTGGACACTTCGACCACCGATATCGACCATTTTTCCGGGCGGGGGGAAGTCCAGGGCGGCGCGGTATTGGCCGACGCGCTCGTAAACAATGCCTGTCAAAACGACCACGGCAACGAGAATCGCGCCCCCAAGACCGATCTCCAGCGCTTGAAGTTTCGAGGGCTTCACTGTTCGACCTCATTGGCCCAGGGTGCGGTGACAGACCGCCGGGCCATGGCGCATCGCTCACGCGGGAATTGCCTCTTTGTAATCCAAGTGGCGGGGAATTGGTGGATTGGCGATCGAGATGGGATGAGAAAAGGCCCAGAGCCGAATTCCGTCCACCGACCAAAGCTACAGGATATCGCCACGCCGATGTAATCCCCGTCGTAGGCGGCATACACGCGACCAGCCGCCGCCGGGTGCAGGGAAAGCAGCCAGGCGACAGTGCCAGGCGGATCCCGGCTGGCACAAGCAACCAAGCGGAGCGGTCTTGCTTGAGCCACAGGTACGGCAGGTAATCGGGGAGAAGTGCTTGCCTTCTCAACGCCAGCCATCGGCGATCCGCCCAAATAACTGGGAGGACGGCTTCCCTACCCAGAACGGACATCGGGTGAACAGATGCCAAAGACCGTTTTCGCTGCGAAGCCGTCCTTCGTATTCGTCCGCATCAGACCGAAAGCATTGTTTTCTCCTCCGCGCCAAATTGCGCCGGCACATGGTGCCCACGGCTGTTGTGCTTCCCCTAGAGCGGGCATACCCTCTCGCCGATTTGGGGGGGGCGGGGGAAAAAAGCGGGGGCGTCAGACCAACATTGCGCCGACGATGTGAGCATTGGCGCGGCGTGTAGGCTGACATGGTGAGGCTCAGGCAGCAGCCAACTACTCCCCGAGCCCTTTGGCCAGCGTGTTGGAGTAGTAACTCAGCTCCAGCACGAGGTCGTCTACTGAGTTGCGCCAGCCGCTGTTTTTCGGGCTGGCGTTAGTCGGCGAGCGCATGCCGATGTGAGCCGCTCTGAGCGCAGCACTGAAAGTCGACACGATCCAGTCCTCGGTGCCCGCAGGAGGCCGGCGTTCGAACTCCTTCAGCCGTGCTGTGAGGCCGTCCTTGAGGGCCTTGTACTCTGCCTTGGCGCTGTCTTCATCGGCCCGCTTGTTTGCTACTTCATCGCCCAGCCGCAATAAGGCATCGGCACGCTTCTTGAGGGCCAGAAGCTCGTCTAGGAGTGCCTGCATGTCAACTCCTTGCCGCCATTTCAGCGGTTCGCAATGCGGCCGTCTGATCGCGGATCTCGCGCGCCCGATCGGCTTGGGCCTGCTGCAGGTTCACTTGAGTCTGCAGCAATTCGTTCGTCTTCTTCTGCTCTCTGATAAGGGCTCGAAGCAGATCCTTGGTGCCGAAGATCGCGAACGGCATCAGAACCCACAGGATCGCCACTAGGAAGGCGAACAACATCATCACCAGGAAGACTGTCGCACTGAAGCCTGTTCCGGCCATGTCTCTCTCCTCGTAGTTGGTGCGCCATCGTAGCGGCTACCCTGGCAACGTCGTCGAGCGCCGCAGACCATTAAAGTGCGATCACCCCAACACTGCCCCCACGAGGAGCGAAAAATGGACAGAGAAGACGTGCTGGTTCTGCTAGACGCGAGCTTGCAATCCATCTTCGAGGAGCAATTCGAGCAATCGGCCCGACTCACCTCCTTGCGCTTCTTGCTTGAAGACCTATTCGCGGACAACTACTTGGACAAGCTGCCGGAGTTCACCGCACGCATAGATCGCCTCCTGGAGCTGACACGCATCGCACCGGTAAAGGTGGCCCCGCGAGTGCAGAGTACTTGAGAGAGATGAAGGTGCGCGTCGCGACACATCTCGAACGCTTCCGAAGCGAGACGGAGCGAAAGATCGTGGTGCGATCTTCGGGGTAGACGTTCTCGAAACGGCGCCTAATCGTCGAAGGCGGGCTTGTCGCAAGCCAAAAGAATCGCGTCCAAGGCGGCATCTCTGGTGGCTTCATCTGCATTGTCCCGACAGGCAGTGCACACGTGGATTTCAGTCCCGTCTGCCGAGACGATTTGGACAACCCCCTCCCACGCGCCACCCGATTTTCGTTGCCGGGATGTCGGGAAATACAAGGCGTTGGCACCACGGACGACGTCGAACATACGACCAGCGTAGTCCGAAATTTCTGCCGGTTCAATCAAGAGAAGGCAACGTCCCTTCCGACACCACTTGCTCCGCCTGCCGCTTCCTCTGCCATCGGTAAGAAGGATGCTGCGGCCATCAGCACCGTAGCTGAAGGGCGGCGAAGCTGCTGATGCGACGCTGGACGAGGCCTGATGCCGGAAATCTTGCCGAATTTCTGGAATCCAGAAACTTTCAGACCTATATGACTGAGGTGAGCACGTAGGAGAACTCAGCTCTTTCGTGTTGGCTTGCGTGCATGGCCAATGGGTTTGTCCATGTCCTTGAAAAACTCTGATGGTTGGACGCCGAGGCCTTCAATGATTTTGAGGATATTGATGAGCGCGAGATTGTGCTCGCCGCGTTCAATGCCGCCCATATAGCTGCGGTCTATCCCGCAAGCATCCCCAAACGCCTCTTGCGAGTAGCCAAGGTCTTTCCTACGGCGACGAACGGCTTCTCCGAAAGCCACTAACTCTGAGGCTTTCTGCTTGTCCGATGAACTAGTTTTGACCATCCGCCAATGGTCTTTCCCTCCTGCATAAAGCTCCACGGGATAAAATTGCGCGGTATATGGTTACCATTTGAGCAAAAAAGTTTCAAGGAGCCTCGGGGCGCCTTGGGAGCTTGCTGTTGCTTTCGGATCCGCAGAGGCACGTGAGGGCTCTACGTCCGGCGCTCACTTGTGCCTTCCGTGACCTTTCAGTTCAGTCAAAAAACTAAGGAGAACTCATGACCAACTTCGTCCACTGCCGCGGCTGCGGCCACCAGATCCACGAAACCGCCCCGACGTGCCCCAAATGCGGCGCGCCTCAAGCTGTCGCATCGCAGCTTGCATCCACCACCCATGCGCCATTGGCTGGAACTCTTGGCCCTTACGGTTCCATCCCCTGGTTCCGCCAGCGCTGGGCCTTGGTCTGCATGTTCCTGGTCTTCGCTCCAGCAGCGGTTGTCGTCGCCTGGAGCGGCGAGATCTACTACTTGGCAGGCACCACCATCAAGACCTTCCCGAAGAGCGCCAAGATCATCATGACGGTGATCACCGCGCTGCTGCTGATCGCCCTGGCGGGCGATGACGAGGCCTTCCAAGGCTTCGCCGGCATGACCATCATCGGCGGCGCCATCGGCTTGTCGATCCGTAAGTGAGCCGAGCGGTCAACCACTTCTTTCCTTTCCATACCCCATGAAAACCATCATCAAGGCGCTTCTCGCGCCGTGCATGTCCGTGGCCGTCGCGTTCCTGCTGGCCGGCTGCGGGCCCTCGACTCTGGACTTCCGCAATGCCGAGGTCGTCAACGGCAAGATATTCCGGGCTGGTGCCGACAAGCCGTACTCCGGGCACCTCACCAACGTGCCCGCACGTATCGCGATCATGGGCCGCAAGGATTACGCGGCTTACCAACAGACCCTTTCCAACGTCTACACGTCGCTGGGCGTCCAGGCGGGCATCTACACCGGTGCTGCCGTCTGCGACGTCGATGTCGATCGAGGTGTTCTGGATGGAAAGGCAATCTGCCGCGCCACTGCGGATCAACTGCTGTCCGACGAGATGAGTTTTGACAAGGGAGCGCTGGATGGACGCATCAAGACCTACTTTCCTCGCAACGGCGGCAAGCTCGCAGCAGCAGCGCAGTTCGACAACGGCGTCCTGGATGGCGACATGACGATGTACGGGCCCGAGTCGGGGCGCAAGATCCTGCAGGTGAGCTTCAAGCAGGGCAAGGTGCACGGCAAACAGGAAATCGTCGACGACGAGACTGGCAAGCCTGTCTTCCGGGCTACGTACTCCAAGGGCCTGGTCGACGGCGAACTCGTACGCTATTCACGCGGAACCGACCGGCTGGAGTATCGCGTCAGGATGGTCGACGGGATCAAGGACGGCATCGAGGAAAACTACGACGTCTTCTCCGGCAAGCTCAGGGATCGCAGCGGATGGAAGATGGGCAAGCTGCACGGCGACGTTGTCGCTGCGACCCAGGACAGCGACAGGAACACAACGGACGAGCTCAAAGTCGTGGCCAGGTACGACAACGGCGTGGAGGTGCCGTTGGCGCCGACAGCGACGTCGACAGTGACGGTTGTGCCGCCAGGCGCTACATCCAATGTGCAGGGCTGCGTGGATACGCAGATCGTCGCCTTCCGCGTTCAGCACGGTGAGGATGAAGTGATTACCGTCGATCAGCTCGGTGAATGGGAGGCCGAATGCCGCGGCGGTAAGCGCCCGGGCTGAAGCCGCCGTTCCTCCTCGATCTTCCAACCCTCCTCAAGCCGCCTTCGGGCGGCTTTTTCGTTTCCGAGTCCCCATATCGCCCGGCCGTGCCCGGCCATTTGGCCGGGCGCTATGCCGCCTGCTCACCTGGGCAGTGTGGCCAGACCCTTCCCATACACCAGATTGCCCGCACCGCTCGGGCAAAGACTTGGAGTCTTCCATGGAACTCATCACCCCTGAGCTGCGCGAACGGTTGTTGGCCAACGGCGAAGCCTCGCGCGACAACCCTCGCTTCGATCCGCATCCCGTGGTCAAGTGGTTCAACCCCTGCGGTGCCGCCACCTGGCTCATCACCGAGCTGGACCCCAATGATGAAGACACCGCCTATGGGCTCGGCGATCTTGGCACGGGCACCCCTGAACTTGGCCACGTGTCGGTGCGCGAACTGATGTCCATCCGGTTGATGCGCGGCACCCTGGGCATCGAGCGTGACCTGCATTGGAAGGCGAACAAGCCTCTGAGCGAGTACGCGCGCCTGGCGCGGCTCGCAGGTCGCATCGTCGACTGAGATTTCCCTGCCCCAGAACAGCCCGGTACGACCTCGCGGTCGGCCGGGCTTTTTGCCGTCTGTGTTGCGGCGTCACTTCCACCCACTTGCTTCAAAGGATCTTTCCCCTTGTCCTACGTTCAATGTCCCCAATGCGGCTCGGACCGCATCGAAACTCGAGACGTCGCCCAGCGCACCGGCGGCACCCTGGGCGGTCTCGCCGGCGCGGCCGGCGGCATCGCAGGGGCCCTGCGTGGCGGTCGCGCCGGCTTCACCCTCGGCATGGCCGCGGGTCCCATCGGCGGGAGCGTCGGCACGGTGATCGGTGTCGTCCTCGGCGGCCTGGGCGGCGGTGCCCTCGGCACCGAGGTCGGCGCTATTTTCGGCCGTGTTGTCGACGACCGTGTCCTGAACAACTGCCGCTGCATGAGCTGTGGCCACAGCTTCAGCGGCCGGCGTGGTGCGTCCGAGCCTTCGTTTTCGCCATCGCCTCCGATGTCTTCGGAACCGTCCGGATCATCGTCCGGCATGGGACCCGAGCATGCGGGCTTCGATGACGATCACGATCCGGATTTCGATCAACTCTGATCCGCGCGCCCGCGCATCCATGCCGTCTTCATCCCGGCATCGGCCATTGCCTTCTTCCTGAGCCTTCGGCTCGCGTTCTCTTCTCCCTCACACACGCACGCGCCCCGGCGATGCGACTGCATCTGCAGAGGCCTCGTCGCGCGCGTCTTCTACCCAAGAAATCCCTATGGCACATCTCATCGAAACAATGGCCTTCACCGGCGACACTCCCTGGCACCTGCTCGGCCACCGGCTCCCGCCCAAGCAACCGATCGACGTCTGGGCCCGCAGTGCCGGCATGGACTGGACCATCCGAGAAACCCCCGTGCGCTACATGAGCGAAGGTCCGGAGACAGTCCCGTCGCTCCAGACCCTGGAGTCTTTCCAGGACCACAAGGTCCTCTACCGCAGCGACACCCAGGCCCCCCTGTCCGTCGTGAGCAGCCGCTACCAGGTCGTGCAGCCCCGGGCGGTGCTTGAGTTCTATCGCGACCTCACCGAGATCGGCGGCTACGAGATGGAAACCGCCGGCGTGCTCAAGGCCGGACGCAAGTTCTGGGCACTGGCGCGCACCGGCAAGCAGGCCGTCCTCAAGGGCTCGGACGTCGTCGATGGCTACCTGTTGCTCGCCACCTCCTGCGACGGCACCCTCGCCACTACCGTCACCCCGACCACCGTCCGGGTGGTCTGCAACAACACCCTGTCCATCGCGCTGGACGGCACCAGCCATGCCATCCGCGTGCCTCATAACACCCGCTTCGATGCCGACGCCATCAAGCAGAAGCTGGGAATCGCCGTCTCCCAGTGGGACCACTTCATGCACCGCATGAAGCAGCTGTCCGAATGCAAGGTCAAGGGGAAGGAGTCGCTGGACTACTTCCTGCACGTGCTGTGCGGACCGAACGCCCATGAGGCCATCCGCAAGCAGGGCAACACCGGACAGCCGGGCCTGCCGCATGACCGTGCCTTGAAGACAGTGCAAGCCCTCTACGAGGGCAGGGGACGAGGCGCCGAACTCGCAGCCGCGAAGGGCACGGTGTGGGGCCTGCTCAACGCGGTGACCGAGTTCGTCGACCACGAACGCCGGGCTCGCAGCCCGGAATACCGGCTCGACAGCGCCTGGTTCGGTCAAGGTGCGGCGATCAAGCAACGCGCCCTTGACCGCGCACTTCAGCTCACGTCCTGAAGCCCTCTAACAGGGGCCGTTATTACCCCCCGTCCCCCCAAAAAGAAGCCTCTCTCCTTCGCAGGAGAGGGGCTTTTTGCTGGACGGACATCAGAACCCTCCAAGGAGAAAAACATGGTGAATACACGTGCGCAGCGTCTGAGAACACCGCGTTCGACGGCCCGCCCGCTGCTCCAGTTGGTCGAGTCTCCGCCGACGTGGGAGCTCGGCCGTGATCATGGGCTCGGCCTGCATGAGGCCGGCCTCGGCAACCTCGACGCCGCCGCGGCCCTCGGCCAGGATCCCTTCAAGTCCCAGGTCCGCCTCTGGATGGAAAAGACCGGCCGACGGGACCTGCTGCACCCCGTGCGACTGGATAACGACAGCAGCGCGTACTGGAGCCGGTTGCTCGAGCCGATCGTGGCGGCGCACTACACCCTGCGGACGGGGCGCAAGGTACGCTGCGTCAACACCACCTGGCGGCATCCCGAACATCCCTGGATGTCCGCCACCGTCGTTCGCGAAGTCGTCGGATCCTCCGAGGTCCAACTGCTCGAGTGTCTGTCGGTCGGCATGCAGATGGCCCCGCTGTGGGCCCTGGGTGTTCCCGAGTACATACGGCTTCGGGTCCTGCATCAACTCGCCGTTACAGGCGCGCAGGCCGCCGATGTGGTTGTGCTGCTAGGCGGTCAGGACCTGCAGGTTTACCGCATCGAACGCCACGAGTTCGAGATCGCGCGGCTCATCCGGCAAGAGCGGGCTTTCTGGCGACATGTGGAGCACGACCAGGCGCCTTCCCCATTGGACGGCGACGGATGAGCGCTGCGAGCGCCCTGCGACGTCAGCGTGCCCGCCCGAACGGCCACCAGCGCCGGCGCCGCGCGGTCCTCGCCTCGAGCGGCCGCAGGTCCAGGGTGTCGTAGTTCGTGAGCGGCGCACCGGCACGCCGACGCAATTCCGTCTCGAGTTCGTGCGCGATACCACGGGCGTGAAGGTCTCCCGCAAGGGCCTTCCTGCGCCACTCGGTCGCCATCGTGCTCAGCACCTCGTCGGGCAGCTCCTGCTGTGTCGTCATGCCGAGATTGTGCCGTCGGACCTTGCTGCCGGAGGACCATCTGCGCGTGCAGGTGGGCACTGTGGCTCTTTCTTCTCTTCCTAACTCTTTTCTTCTTCCCCAGCCCGCCTTGCGCGGGCTTTTTTACGTCCAACCGATGCATCACCTTCTCTCTCACTTCATCTTCCCGCTCCAGGGCGTCCTCCCTCGACCTCGCGATCTGAACGGCACTGATTTCGCGCTGGTGCCTGTGTCCGACGCGGAGGCCTGACGTGGGCACCATCGTCTACCGCGCTACCAAGGACCAGGCCGTCCATGACGAGCTGGCCAGCGTTGGCACCCATGGCACGGTGCTGGCGCACCGCGTGATCGGCAACCGGTTGTGGTTCCTGGCCCAGACCCGCACCGGCGACAACGCCGGACGCAAGTGGATCGGCCTCACGCTCATCGACTGCCGGCATGGCGAGGCGGCCGTCAAGAGCATGGACGAGTCCGTCGGACCTTGCTACTACGACTGCCCGCTCGCTTTCCTCGAGCAGGCGGATGCGCCCATGGGTACGTATGCCGGTGCCTGGCGCGAGCAAGTGCGTGCCTTCCACGCGAACCGGATGGCCAGGCGGGCGGCGACTCGGCCCGGCCTGCGCGTCGCGTACGGCGACCACACCTATGTGCTGCGCAGCAGCCTCGGACGGCGGGGCTGGGATGTCGCGCGCGAGAGCGACGGTCTCGTCTTCCGCCTCAAATCCCGACAACTTGGCCGCGCCACGGTGCTGCCCTCTCTGGAATCCCGACGATGAACAACGATTTCCAGCGGCACGAGACGGTGCCGCCCTACACCCGCAACCTCGCGGCGACCGACCAGCTCAAGTGGTCGGCCGAGTTCGAGGTGCCCGCGATCGGCGCCGACATTCTGATTCGCATCAACAACATCGGCCGCGCCAAGGTTGTGGGCTACGCCACGCTGGACGGCTACCTCGGCGTGATGTCCATGCCCCACGAACCGCCGCCCTGGTGGGTGCGCCAGAACGGACCGCCCAGCCTCGAGAATTCAGCGCTAGCCTTTGGCGCTGAGATCTCTCCTGTCACATCGAAGGAGAAGGTGCCATGAGCGGCCTGTCCTTCGCGTTCACGGCGGACATCGATGTCTTCGACGAAGAAGCCTTGCGCCGTGCGGCCTGCGCGCAGGCTTCCGAGGAAGGGCTCACCGAAGAGGGCTGGGCGTCCCTGCGCCAAGGCGTTGCGAGCGACCTGATCATGCTGCTCGATCCGGGCGCGATCCCCGGTGCGGGCTTCGAAATCCGGCACTCTGTGTGCGAAGCAGATGGCGGTGGCGCATGAAGCGACCGCTACCTCCGACCAACGTCGAGTTCGTCACGGACCTGATGGAGTTCAGCGCGCATGGGGCGTTGATCCAGGCCTTCGTACTGCAGGCATTGACGTACTACGCGCAGAAGGTGGCTGCAGCGGATCCAGAAGCACTGGATACCGGGATGGTCAGTGGCCATGCCTGGCACGGCTGCGCCCTCGAAATCCAACGAGAGCTCAAACAGCGCTTCGGTAGCTAGTCCCCTTCGTTCCTTCTTGGGCTCCGCGAGCCCGAACCACCCCTTCCATCCCGCAGGCCCGGACTTCTTCTCGAGCCCATGCAGTGGGTAGGCGAGGGCGGTGCGCTGCGGCATTGACTCTCAAAGGAGAACACCTTGGTCACCACGATCTCGCGAGGGGGTCTGACGCTGCCCGCTGCGTCGACTGCACCCGCCGAACCGTACACGTATCACTTCACCCGCATCAGCCGCAACGCGAAGACCGGGCCCATGGCGGTCACGACGACGAGCGCGAACACGTGCCCTCCGAATTGTGGGCTGCGGCGCAACGGCTGCTATGCCGAGAGCGGGCCGTTGGCGATTCATTGGAGAGCCGTCTCAGAAGGCTTACGCGGCTCGACTTTCGACGAACTGCTGCAGGAGATCAGCACGCTGCGTCGCCGTGCGTTGTGGCGCCACAACCAGGCAGGGGACCTGACACCATCGTCGCCCGGCGTGATCGATGCTGGGTTGCTCGTCAGGCTCGCGAGGGCGAACAGGGGGCGACGCGGGTTCACCTACACCCACTACTCGCCCACGCCAGCGAACGGCGCAGCCATTCAGCAGGCGAATCAACTCGGTTTCACGGTCAACCTGAGTGCACAGACGCTGGCTCAGGCCGATAGCCATGCCAGCTTGGGGATTGCACCTGTCGTCGTCGTTTTGCCGCAGGGCACCATCAGGCCAGTGCGCACGCCAGCAGGCCGTCAGGTCGTTGTGTGTCCAGCGAGCCTGGGCAACACTGACTGCCTGAACTGCGGCATCTGTCAGCAGCGCGATCGCGCCGCCATCGTGGGCTTCCCGGCCCACGGCGCGGGCGCCCAGCGCGTGCAGGCAATCTTCTTCAAGGGACGGCCCTCATGAGAAGCACACCTACCGCGATCCCCGCACCGGGCGTGGCCAGTCAGAAGGAGGTGTTCCCGCTCAACGAGGAGTTTTTTCAGCGGGTGGATCGCGTGATGCTGCAGCGTAAGCAAACCGATCCGTTCCAACAGGACGTGGCTTGGCGCGCCACCGAAGAGGAGGCCAGGTTGCGACAACTTCAGTTGCTGGATGACGCACCTGTCCGTACCACCCTCCGCTGAGCGTGGCGTTCTACTGGGATTGGGGTGTCGCCGATCTCTCTGTCATTGGGGCCGTGCCCCGAAGCCCTGCATGTGCGAAACACTGCCTAGCAACTCGGCGGGTGCAACGCCCAGCGCGTGGGCGAGGCGATGAATGTTGAACAGAGAGACGTTCTTCAGTCCACGTTCAATCTGGCTGATGTACGTCACGTGCATATCGCTGAACTCTGCGAGTTGCTCCTGAGTCAGCTTGCGTGCATCCCGAAATGCACGAACAGCAACCCCAAATCGCAACTGAACATCCTCCTTGCTGGCTAGTTTGGAGGTCGACTTCGGCATTGCTCCGAGTCTGAAAACACTAGATCTAGAAATCCATAGACGATGAATCTATATCTGGCAAACTATGCAAGGGGTAGATTTAAAAATCTATAAGAACTTCACTCCAAAAGCTCCGAACAGTGATTCCAGAAGTCTTCAAACAGGGCATGACTTGCCTGAGCTTTTTGAGAGGCGGGTGTCTGCTTCGTGTGGCGGCGCGGATTGCTTGAGAGCAAATCTGCGTAGACGTCTCCATCAACACTAACTAGAGGAAAACAATGATCAATACACACATCCGAAAGACCCGTCTCGCGCTGAGCGCGCTGCTGACGACATTGGTTCTGGCCACGCCCGCCGCACAAGCTGCGCCGGGGCAATGGACTCAGGGCTACGGCCAGGGCAACCTCGAGTACTTCATCGACGCCCAGGGCATGCGGCTGCTCATCGGCTGCCCAACGCAGGAAGGCAGCGCCGACGCGGCCTCCAGCGTCACCCTGATGGCGGTGACTTCGTCCCAGGAGGTAAAGAAGTTCGCCGTCAAAGTCGGCGGGCATACCTTCGAAGGTCCCTTCGAGGCCGATAGCCGCGTGGGCGAGAACAATTTCGTCGCGTTGTTGGACGGCCTTCGCAAGGGCGAGGCTGTCGTCAGCTACGGCGGCAAGACGATCACCTTCGCCAAGAGCAACGCTGCCCAGGTCCTGCCAGCGTACGGCAAGAAGGGCTTCCAGTGCAACCTGGGATGAGCGGGCGTTGGCCCTTCTCGTTCCTGTCTACCCGTCATTTCCCTACTCAGACACCGTCTTGGTCCTGCCTGCCTCAAGCGGTCTGGACCAAGGCGACCCATACATCGAATCACATGTCCAAGAAAGCCAAGATCATCTGCATTTACCTTGCCATCGGGGTGTTGTTCGCCCTTTACGGATGGCTGTTCGGAGACAACTCGTACAAGACCTTTGCCTACAACTTGGGCACCGGAATCGTTTGGCCCATCATGCTGTTCCCAGGGCTGGGCAAGATCCTCGGCGCGGGCATCCTGGCGCTGTTCGTTGGCCTGGTGCTGATGTCATGAACATCAAGCTCCTGCGTCGATTTGCAGCCGTCGGCCTGGTGATTGCTTTGGCAGGCTGTGGCCGCGACGAAGTGAAGGTCGACTTCATGGAGGGATGCGTCCAGGGCGGCATCTCGAAGTCGATCTGCAAATGCATCTTCGGCAAGATCGAGCCGGACCTGCGGCAGATGCATGCCGGCGAGCAGGTGGAAGGGCTGGGTCAGCACATGACCCAAGCCACGGTGATTTGCCTGCGTGATTGACGCGATGAACCATGAAAGATCACTACGAGGTCCTCGGAGTTCGCCGCAGCGCCGCTGAAGCCGAGATCGCGCTGGCCTACAAGGGGCGCCGGACGCAGTACCACCCCGACAAGTATCAAGGCAGCGATGCGCAAACGCTGCAGTGGGCAACGGCCCGGATGCAGGAGGTCAATGAGGCCTACGCGGTGCTCTCGGATGCGCAGCGGCGGGCGCGGTTCGACGCGCTCAGCCCCCAGAGTAGCGACGACGTCGCTGCCGACGAACCAGCGGCGAATCGGAGAGATGCACCAGCGCCAGCGACAGCGTCACTGCAGAATTTTCTGCGTCAACGCTTCGCATCGGACCGCCGGTTCTCGCGAACCTACTTCGCACCCGACATTCCGCTGAAGAAACTCAGCAACGCCCTGCAAAGCTATGGCCGCGGCATCCAGGCCGAGGAGGTGGTGGCACTCATGGACACCACCGTATTCGGCGGCGCGAAGGACGGAGTCATGCTCACCGAAAATCAGATTCGCCTAAAGGACCTGGGCTCAGGCCTGGGGATCTGGCGGTGGCCTGACATTCGGTCCATCGAGGCGGAAAAGACCGGGATCTACATCAACGGCCACAAGCTCATCGACTGCCTGGCCGTCAACGAGGGCGAGGTGGCGCACCTAGTCAGCGGATTGCAAGCGTTCCTGCAGCTTCGCAGCCAGGCGCGGCCAGGGCCGCAATCCGGCCAGCATCGCGGCACGTCGCAGGAGGACGCTGACTCGTTGTCGCAGTACCGCAGCATGTACGACATGGCCAAGCGCGAGTTCCTGGACCTGTGCGAGAAGATCCAGAAGTTCGAGTTTCAGCTGGGGGAGAACTTCATCGATCGCGAAAACGCAGCGGCGTACTTCGGCTATCTGGAGCAGTGCCTTCAAGATGCCGGAAGAGCTGAGCGGGCCTGGGCCATCCTGGGCGAGATCGCGATCCTGAGCAAGGCAATCGTCGACTTCAGCGATACGGGCAAGGCGGTCCCACCTGTCATTGCGCGCCAGCGCGGCGACGATTCGCAGTTGGTGATGGAACTGCGTGCATTGCTGCGCTTCTTGCAAGAGGCCGTTCAGGAGGCTGAGCGGCAGGCCAATGCGCGGCAGTTCTTCAGGCGCTGAGGGCGGGCATCCAAGAGGTGGCGCAGACCATGCGGGCGATCGAGAGATCGCTCGCGGGTCTGCGCTTCTCTTTTTTGGAGTTCGGCGGGCCTGACAGAATGTCATGTCCAGGGTGCGCGTCCCTGCGTGCCATCGAGGTGCCCACAGCCGCTTTGATTGTTCTCAGCGACGTGGCAAACACCAAAGGCTTCCGCGATTGCAACGACCGATCGCCCGTTCTGGTGCTGTTGCACAAGCATGTGGCGCTGCTCAAACAACTTCGAACAATCCCGCTGCCCCCATTCCGCCGCCTACGCACATCGTGACGACCACGTGGCGCACGCCCAACGCCTTGCCGGCGATCAACGCGTGGCCCACGAGCCGCGAGCCCGACATACCGAATGGATGGCCCATGGTTGTCGAATCGATATGGTGCGCCGTGGCGTGTCGTCAAGAACGGTCCAGGGAAGACGCGCGAAGAGGTTCGGAAAGAGACCCTTCAGGCGTGCGCGAGGGCACGATTCCGTCCGGCGAGAGATAGTCGGAGTCGGGCGCTCAGAGCAGCGAGCGGCAAGGAGTGTTTTCTCAGTAGGTGCATTTTCTTGCTTGGCGCGAGGCTGGGTCTTGACGGTCGCTGCGCTGCTCTCGAAGCAACTCGCCCTCATCGGAGCGACCATGCCTGAATGGCCGATATGCACGCTGGATTTGGTCGACGCGGTCGAGTCGATCGTTTCAGTGCAGGCAACGCACGGAACAGCCCGGAGAAAAGCTCGAGGAAGCGTCAGACCCCAGAAGCGACGACCTTGAGTTTTCCCGCCATGCCGGCTTGGTAGTGACCGGCGATGAGGCACGCGAAATCGAATTCTCCCGCACGATTGAAGGTCCAGACGATCTCGCCGGTCTTGCCAGGAGCCACATGTGCCATGTACGGTTCGGAATGCTCCATGCCCGGGAACTTCATCATGAGTGCAGCATGGTCGTCGAGTTCCTTCTTCGTGCCCAGGACGAATTCGTGCATGACCTGTCCTTCATTGCGAATGGACAGCCGGATGGTCTCGCCCTGCTTGACCTGGATGCGATCGGGTGTGAAGCGCATGCTGTCACTCATCTTGAATTCCAGCGTTCGCTTGGCCGCACTCGCATCGCCCGCGATGCCCCAGTTCTTTTGTTCCTTGCGTACCGGTCCGCTCGATACGCTGTGATCCTCGTCGCCGTGTGCAAGGGCCAGGCCCGAGAACGCCAGGGTGCTAGTGAGCACCAATGTCTTGATCGATTTCATGTGATTCCTTGGGAGGTGGGTGGGCTTGTCTGGAAACGGGTTCGATGGCTCTTCTAACCTCAGTGCACGAGGATCTTGGAGAGGAAGTCCTGTGCGCGCGTCGGACGGCTCTCGGGCCGGCCGAAGAACTCTTCGCTCGAGCAGTCCTCAACGATGCGCCCCTGGTCCATGAAGATCACCCGGTCGCTGACCTGCCGGGCGAAGCCCATCTCGTGGGTCACTACCATCATCGTCATGCCTTCGCGCGCGAGCTTCACCATGACGTCGAGCACCTCGCCCACCATCTCCGGGTCGAGCGCCGAGGTCGGCTCGTCGAACAGCATGACGATCGGATCCATCGACAGCGCCCGCGCAATGGCGACGCGCTGTTGCTGGCCTCCAGAGAGCTGGCCTGGGAACTTGTCCTTGTGGATCGACAAGCCCACGCGATCGAGCATGCGCAGCCCACGCTCGACCGCTTCTGCGCGCGAGCGCTTGAGCACCTGAACTTGGGCCAGAACGAGGTTGTCCGTCACGCTCAGATGCGGAAAGAGCTCGAAGTGCTGGAACACCATGCCGACCCGGGAGCGGAGCTTCGGCAGATCGGTCTTGGGATCGGAGACCTGGATGCCATTGACCGTGATGCTGCCGCGTTGGATGGGCTCCAGTGCGTTGACCGTCTTGATGAGCGTGGATTTGCCGGAGCCGGACGGGCCGCAGACCACGACCACCTCGCCCTCGCGAACATGGGTGCTGCAATCCGTGAGCACCGCGAACTGGCCATACCACTTGGAGACGTCGTTGATTTCGATCATTGCGTTCATTCAGAGCGCCGCTGCGGCCTTGCGCCGCTGCAGCCAGGTGACCCACCAGGCGCCCGCCGTGCACAGCACCAGGTAGACGACGGCGACCAGGATGTAGACCTCGACCACGCGCCCGTCGCGTTGCCCCACCTTGCTGGCCGCGCCGAGAAAGTCGTTCAGGCTGATCACGTAGACCAGCGAGGTGTCCTTGAGCAGGGCAATGGTCTGGTTGATGAGCGAGGGCGTCATGTTGCGAAACGCCTGCGGCAGGATCACGTGTCGCATAGCCTGCCATGGAGACATCCCCAAGGACTGGGCTGCCTGCATCTGGCCTGCGCGCACGCTGCCGATGCCGGCGCGGATGATCTCGCAGTAGTAGGCGGACTCCGCGAGCACGAACGCCACGAGGGCGGCATAGATCGGACCGACGCTGAGGTTGGGATCACCGGTCACGCTGCGCAGCACCACCGGCATCAGGAAATAGATCCACAGGATCGTGAGGATCAGCGGGATCGAGCGGAACAGGTTCACATACCCCGCCACGAGGGCGGCCACCGGTCGCGGCGCGAAGATGCGGGTGATCGCCAGCAGCGTTCCAAGGCCGATTCCGGCCGCCATGGAGGCGGCGACCAGAAAGGCGGTCATCTGCAGGCCCTGCAGCAGGTAGGGCCAGGCGCGCTGGAGAGAGGCCCAATCGAAGTCGTAGCCCATCACGCGGCTCCCAGCAGTCCGGGCACCCGAACCCGGCGTTCGATGTGACGCATGAGCACAATCACGCCGTAGGTGATCGCCATGTAGATGAGCGTCGCCGCAATGAAAGCCTCGAACGGATGGGCGCTGAACTCACTGAGCTGGCGGGTCTGCCCCGTCAACTCCATGAGCCCGATCGTGAGCGCGACGGCCGAGTTCTTGAAGACATTCAAGAAGTCCGAGGTCAGCGGCGGGATGACGATGCGCAGGGCCTGCGGCAGGATCACGTACCGGTAGGCCGCCACGGTTCCCAGGCCCATCGCCATGGCTGCCTGCTTCTGGCTGCGCGGCACAGACTCGATGCCTGCACGCACCTGCTCAGCCGCCTTCGCCGCCGTGTACAGGGTGAGACCGACCAGCACGGTCAGGAACTGGTTCGCCGTCGGGTTCATCTGCTTGAGCGCATTGCCCCATTCGAGGGGCAACAGTTCGGGCACCACGAAGTACCAGAGAAACAGCTGCACAAGCAACGGCGTATTGCGAAAACAGTGGATGTACACCGTCGACAAGTACCGCGCTGTGCGGTTGGTCAGCGTCCTGGCGACGCCAGCGATCAGACCAATGCCCAGTGCCAGTGTCCATGCCAGCAAAGACAGTGCCACCGTCCACAGCAATCCGCGCAGCAGCATCATGCCGTACAGGCCCTCGCCTGTGACCGAGGGCCTGAAGAAGATCAGCCAATCCCAGCTGTAGTGCATCGTGAAGAGTGTTTAGATGGTTCGTGAGGACGGTCGTCAAATGTGGAGCGACAGCGGCTTACAGCGGCTGGTCGTTCGGATGACGCAGGAGCTCTTGCATGTCGGGCGACATCGGGAAGTTGACCGTCACGCTGCCCTTCACCGCGATGGGCTTGAGGAAGTACTTCTCGTACAGCGCGGCAAACTCGCCGGAGCGCATCATCCCGGTGATCACGCCGTCTACCAGCTTCTTGAAAGCCACGTCACCCTTGCGCAGCATGCAGCCATAGGCTTCCTTCTGCTGCGGCACGCCGACCACCTCCCAGTCCGACGGGTTCCTGGCGCGGGCAATGTTGCTGAAGAGAATGATGTCGTCCTGCGTCGCCGCAACAGCGCGCCCCGTCTCCACGGTCAGGAAGTTCTCGTTGATGTCCTTGGCCAGGATGATGTTGATGCCCCACTTGTTCTTCTCGTTGAGCTGCCGCAGCATGCGCTCGGCCGTGGTGCCCGCACTGACCACGACGTTCTTGCTGACGAGGTCGGACCAGTGCTTGATGCCGGAGTTCTTGCGCACCAGAAGCCGCGCGCCAACGACGAAGAAGGTCGTGGAGAACGACACCTGGTTCTGCCGCTCCGCGTTGTTCGTCGTCGAGCTGCACTCCAGATCGACGGTCTGGTTGGCAACCAGCGGAATGCGCGTCTGCGGCGTGACCTCCAGGGTCTTCACTTCCAACTTCGCAAGCTTGAGCTCCTTCTTGACCTGGTCGACCACGCTCTGCGCAATCTCCCAGGCAAAGCCGGCCTGCTTGTTGTTGTCGTCAAGGTAATTGAACGGGATCGAAGCGCCGCGCGTGGCCACCGTGATCACCCCGGTGTCCTTGATCTTCTTGAGCGTGCCCTCCAGCGGCGGCGCGGATTGCGCGGCGACACCGGCGCACAACGCGAGTCCGGCGACGACAAGGAAGGGACGAAGCAAGGCAGAGTGAATGGTTGGCTTGAAGGTCATCGCGGGCTCCAGTAGCGTGGATCAGAGGTTGAAACTCGTTTCGCAGGCGCTCAAGGCGCCCAGCAACTCGTCAAGCAGCGCCTGGGGGTCATCCAGACCGATCGACAGGCGAATGACAGGGCCTTGAACGTCGCAGAAATTGCGCTTGGCGAGTTCTTCCGCGGGGTAAAAGGCGGCGATGCTGCGCACGCCGCCCCAGCTCGCGCCGATCGAGAACAGCTTCAGGTGCCCGAACAGTGCCCGGTAGGCGTCGTAGGGGCCGTCCACGAGTTGCAGCGACATCACGCAGCCGGATTGCCTGAAGTCACGCGCCCAGAGTGCGTGGTCCGGCGCGCCGGGCAGCGCGGGAAAGAGCATCCGGCGCACCAGCGGGTGCGCTGCGAGTCGCTCGGCGATCAACTGTGCGCTGGTGGCCTGGCGCTCCATGCGCACCTGCATCGTGTCGAGACCTCGGGCGACCAGGAAGCAGTCCTCCGGGCTCACGGCCAGCCCCATCAGCGACTGCAGGCCACGCAGGGACCGGTACAGGCCTTCGTCGTTCGTGGCGATGCTGCCCATCAGCACGTCGGAGTGGCCGCCCATGTACTTGGTGCATGCGTGAATGCACAGGTCGACGCCGTGCGCCAGCGCCGCGAAGCCCAATGGACTGGCCCAGGTGTTGTCGATGGCCGTCAGCACGCCGTGAGCGCGCGCCACGGCGGTGATCGCCGGCACATCCTCCACTTCCATCGTCGCGGTGCCGGGAGATTCCAGCCAGATGAGCCGCGTGTTCGGGCGCACAAGGCGCTCGATGCCGGCGCCGATACGCGGCGGATAAAACTCGACTTCGATGCCGAGCGCCTGCAACCGCTCGACGGCGAAGGACTTGGCCAAGCCGTAGGCGGCGTCGGTCATCAGCAGGTGATCACCCTTCTTGAGCAGCGCCAGGAGCGCGCTGCAGATGGCCGCCTGCCCGGAGGGAAAGACGACGCAATGTGCGGCACCGTCCAGTTCGGCGATGCGCGTCTCCAGGGCACGCTGCGTCGGCGTGCCCGTCGTGCCGTAGCTGAAGCCATCCGGCAGGCGGGTGCGGCGGTTGACGAAATCGTCGAGTGAATCGAAGACGACGGTGGAGGCACGCCACACCGGCGGGACGAGGCTGGCGAATGCGCCCCGAGGAGAGGTGTCGAGATTGGGGATGGGAGAGTTCACGATGGAAGACGGAGCTGTTCGTTGGAAGTGCGATCAGTTGGCGGGTGCGGATTCGATGAGCTGCAGCGCTTGCTTCATCTGATCGACGGCCATGTTCTCGAGATCGGTGTAGACCTTCATCTCCACCGACAGGCGGGCGAAGGTTTCCTTGGCCACGGCGATCTTGGCCGGGTCGTTGGTCTTGGGGTTGGCCAGTGCCGCCTCCAGGCGCTTGTACTCGCTGGTGAGAAAGGCCGGTTGTTCGCCGATGGCGCGCAGGCCGGCGTTGGTCATCGAGCGGATGCGCAACACCATCTTCACATCCGACTGCTCCATCTCGCCCTGCGCGCGCTCCAGGGCGAGCTTCGCTGCAAGCGCTTGCTGGCTGTCCGGCTTCTTGGTGGCGGCGATGGTCTGGAATTTGGCGATGTCGCCGGAAAAATCGTGCGCCCACGCAGGTGCGGCACATGCCAGGACGGTCACTGCAAGAACTGTCTGAAGTTTCATGTCGCTTCTCCGGAAGGTGGCTGAAGACGCCAACTCTAGGACGATGGAGATAATCCGGATCGCGCTCGAAATTCTTTCTCCATAAGCGGTTGTTATATGTTGCTCCGAGAGATCGAGGTGTTCCGTTCCGTGATGTCCGTGGGCTCTGCGAGCAAGGCCGCCGCGCTGCTGGGCGTCACGCAGCCCGCCATCAGCCAGTCGCTGCGCAGGCTCGAGGAAGCGGCTGGATTCCCGTTGTTTCGCCGGCTGCGAGGCCGCCTGCAGCCCACGCCCGAAGCGCAAGCCCTGCTGGTCGAGGTCGAGCGTGTCTTCGTGGGTCTCAGCAGCATCGAGCACCGCATGCGCAGCCTCAAGCGCTTCGGCGTGA
The DNA here is from genome assembly GCF_002849325.1 of Variovorax sp. RO1. Classification (NCBI taxonomy): domain Bacteria; kingdom Pseudomonadati; phylum Pseudomonadota; class Betaproteobacteria; order Burkholderiales; family Comamonadaceae; genus Variovorax; species Variovorax sp. RO1. Next base: position 112,002 of record NZ_PKMT01000011.1, on the reverse strand, counting down.
ACACGCTGCGCATGGCGGTCTACCCGGCCTTCGGCCTGACCTTCGTCCCCCGCGTGCTGTCGCGGCTCGTGTCCGAGCGCCGCGATTCCGAAGACCGTCCCCAGATCTCGCTGCAGGTGCTCAGTTCGCGGGAGGTGCACGAGGCCGTGCTGGGGCGCCAGGTCGACTTCGGATTGATGGCCGACGAGATGCCGACGACCGGCCTGGAGCATTCCGAGTTCGCACGTTTTCCGGGGGTGGTGGTGATGCATGCGAAGCACCGGCTGACCAAGGCCAGGACGATCCAGCCGCATCAGCTCGCGGAAGAGCCGTTCCTGGCGCTCAACCCCGAGGACGCGTCGCGGCGGCGCCTGGAGCGGGCTTTGGCGGAGTTCAACGTCGGGTTGAGCGTGCTGGTCGAAACCCCCTACGCTGCAAGCGTGTGCGAGATGGCTCTGAGCGGCATGGGCATCGGCTTTGTCAATCCGGTCACCGCCATGGAGTACGCCCAACGTGGCCTGGTCATCCGTCCACTGTCTCTGGAAGTCTCCTTCGCGGGGGTGCTGGTACTGCCCCCGGGGCAGCCGCTGTCCGGCCTCGCCTCGCGAGTGCTTCAGCTCATGCGCATGCAACTGGCCGAAGACCAGAAGGCCCTGGCCAATCTTCTCAAACCCCGCGCCAAAGCTTGACCGCCAAGCCTCAGTGACGCTTCGTTCGCGTTCCGCAGCAACGAGGCTTTTGCGCCTCGGCGGCCAGAACCCCGTAGGCCTTGGCCACTGTCTCGCTGACCGGGGCATCGGCAGGGGCGCAGGCCTCGATGGCGCACAGCAAGTGCTCGGCAACCGCCCAGTTTCGCTGTCGCAGGGCCTCCTGGTAGATCTCCAGCAAGTGCAGCTCGAGTGGCTTGGGTCTCTTCATGGGAACTCCTTCGCGCGCAGCGAAGCCGCCCGGGGCCGCACACCCCTAGGTTGATCTTTCGCCGACGTGGGACGCATGAGCATCGCTCTTGGCTCCACGCAAGCGCAAGGCGTTGGTAATGACCGAGGCCGAACTCAGGCTCATCGCCAGCGCCGCGATCATCGGCGAGAGCAGCCATCCGGTGAACGGAAACAGCACCCCTGCGGCCAGTGGCACGCCCAGTGCGTTGTAGAGGAAGGCGAAACCGAGGTTCTGCTTCATGTTGGCGATCGTCTGCTCGGAGATGACGCGCGCCTGCGCAATGCCGCGCAGGTCGCCCTTGACCAGCGTCACCTGGGCGCTGTTCATCGCGACATCGGTGCCGGTGCCCATCGCCACGCCGACGTCGGCCTTGGCAAGCGCAGGCGCGTCGTTGATGCCGTCGCCCGCCATCGCGACGATGCGGCCTTCGCGCTGCAGCTTATCGACCAGCGCGAGCTTGTCGGCTGGCTTGACCTCGCCGTGCACCTCGTCGATCCCCAGCTTCGCGGCGACGGCACGAGCGGTGGTCAAGCCGTCTCCGGTGGCCATGATGACCCGCAGGCCCGAGGCCTTGAGTGCGGCCAGCGCCTCCAAGGTGGTGGGCTTGATCGGGTCCGAGACCGCGAGCAGGCCGGCCGGCTGGCCGTCCACCGCCAGGAACATGACACTGGCGCCTTCGGCCCGCATGGCCTCGGCCTGCGGCTTGAGGTCGTCGACCCGCACGCGCAGCTGTTCCATGAGCGCCGTATTGCCGAGCGCCAGCTTCCGGCCGCCCACGCCGCCGCTCACGCCAATGCCGCTGCTGGATTCGAAACCGTCGGGCGTGACAAGAGCCAGGTTGCGCTCGCGCGCCGCGCGCACGATGGCGTCGGCCAGGGGGTGTTCGCTTCCTTGGTCCAGGCTGGCCGCGAGGCGCAGCACCTCGTCTTCAGTGAAGCCTGGCGCAGGCACCGCGCGCTCGAACTGCGGCCGGCCTTCCGTCAGAGTGCCGGTCTTGTCGACGATGAGCGCATCGACCTTGCGGAAGTTTTCGATCGCGGCCGCATCGCGGAACAGCACGCCCTGCGTGGCCGCCTTGCCCGTGGCCACCATGATCGACATTGGCGTGGCGAGGCCGAGTGCACAGGGGCAGGCAATGATGAGCACCGCCACGGCGTTGATCAGGCCGTAGACCCAGCTGGGCTGCGGCCCGAAGAATCCCCAGGCGAAGAAGGTCAGCACCGCGATGGCGATGACGGTCATGACGAAGTAGCCGGCGACCTGGTCGGCCATCCGCTGCATCGGCGCCCTGGAGCGCTGGGCCTGCGCGACCATCTGCACGATGCTCGCGAGCACGGTCTGCGAGCCGACTTTCTCCGACTGCATGACGAGTGCGCCGTTGGTGTTCATCGTCGCGCCGATGAGCTTGTCGCCCACGCGCTTGGTCACGGGCAAGGGCTCACCTGTCAGCATGGACTCGTCGACGGCGCTGCTGCCTTCGATCACCACGCCGTCCACGGGCACTTTCTCTCCAGGGCGCACGCGCAGCTTGTCGCCCACATGCACATGGCCGATCGGTACGTCCTCCTCGGCGCCGTCAGGGCCGATGCGGCGCGCGGTTTTTGGAGCGAGGCCCAGCAGTGACTTGATGGCTGCGGAGGTCTGCGACCGTGCCTTGAGCTCGAGGATCTGACCCAGCAAAGTCAAGGAAATGATCACCGCGGCCGCTTCGAAATACACCGCCACGCGCCCCATCGAGACGAACGACGCAGGAAACACGCCGGGCGCCACGGTGGCCACGACGCTGTAGACAAAGGCGGCGGCCGTGCCCAGACCGATCAGGGTCCACATGTTCGGGCTGCGGTTCGCCACGGATTGCACCGCGCGCTCGAAGAACGGCCAGCCGGCCCACAGCACGATCGGCACGGTGAGCACGAGCTCAATCCAACTCTGCATGCCCATCTCGAACCACTGGAATCGATGGCCGGCCATGGCGAGCACGGTGACAACGACGGTGAGCGGCAGCGTCCAGAAGAAGCGCCGCTTGAAATCTTTCAGTTCCGGGTCTTCCCCCTCCTCGAGTGTCGGCATCTCGGGCTCCAGCGACATGCCGCACTTGGGGCAATTGCCTGGGTGGTCCTGCCGGATTTCCGGGTGCATGGGGCAGGTGTAGATTGTGCCCACGGGGTTAGTCTGCGCGGAGTCTGCAGGCGCGAGAACGAGCGGGGCTGCCGCCTGTGCGCTGCGCTTTGCATACTTTGTCGGGTCGGCCTCGAACTTGGATTTGCACCCCGCACTACAGAAATAGACCGACCCACCCTCGTGCTGCAAGACGTGTTTGGATTGCGTGGTCACCGTCATCCCGCAAACAGGATCCTTCAGCGTCGCATCGGTCTCAGGCGAAGGTTCTCCAGAGGCGGGCGGGTGCGCCCTGTGATGCCCCTGGTGGTGTTCATGCAGGTTGGAAGGCGTAGGGCTCATTCGAGTTCTCCAATGAAAATTGCCAGGGTGCACCCCGCACGGCGGCGCATTCAGTCCACACAGGCCCGCGCGAGACCACATCAGCCGATTGAGGCCGCTGTCCCGTGCGAGCGGATCACTTCGGCGGGTAGCCGGCTTTCGTCAGGGCCGCGGTCACAGACTCACGGTCCTCGGCGCTGTCGACGCGCAACGTTTTGGTCGGCAGATCGACTTCGACCTTCGCCGTGGCGTCCAGATTCTTGACGGCCTGAGCGATCCGGCTCGCGCAGCCGCCACAGGACATTGACTGGATGACGAACTCTTGCATGAGAGACTCCTTGATGAAAGTGATCCCAGTATCAAGCTTGACATCGTGTGAAGGTCAAGCGACTGGCGCCAGATCCTCCAACCGTGTGGCTCCCTGCATTCAGGCTTCCACCTCCAGGACCATCATCAGGCCGCCGCCTCCGTCCTGCTCGACATTGTTGTTGGTCGTGTGGTGCGGGATATGGCAGTGGACCAGCCATTTTCCGGGCCGCAAAGCCTTCCAGATCACGTCGTAGCGCTGACCGGGTCCGACATTGACGGTGTCGGCCTGGAAGCGCGCCGACTCCGGCAAGACGTACCCGTCCCTGGCGACGACAGTGAACGGGCCGCCATGGACGTGCATGGGGTGCACGAAGTTGTTGTTGCTGCCCACGAACCTGAGTTTGATCGTCTCGCCGACTTTCATCTTCACCGTGTCGGTTGCGGGGAATGCCTTGCCATTGATAGTGAAGTAGTTGGGAAGGCCGCCCTCCATCAGCATGGCCGGATAGGTCAGGCCTTCGCGCTTGAGCCACTCCTGCAACTGCAACACGTACTCATGGTCGGCCTTGGGGGCCTCCTGCGGGCTCCTGGGATCGATGATCAGTGCACCGTACAGGCCGAAGGCCTGCTGTCGATCGACATGGTCGTGTGTGTGATAGAAAAAAGTTCCAGCCTGCTCTGTCGTGAATTCATAGGTGTACGAGTCTCCGGGCTGGATCGGCTTCTGTGTGATCTTGGCGGGACCGTCCATTTCGTTCGGCAAGATCAAGCCGTGCCAGTGCACCGTGGTGCTTTCGGGCAGGCGGTTGGTCACCTTGATGCGCACGCGATCACCTTCCGTGACCCGAATCCTCGGGCCAGGAATCGTCGCATTGAACGCATAGCCTTCGACCGTCACATCCGGGAGGATGTTCCAACGGATGACGCTGGTCTCGAGATTGAAGACCTTGACCCCGTTGTCCAGCGTCGGGACCAGGTCCACGTCGCCACGGGCCTGCGCTGCGGCAGCCTGTGTGACCAGACGCGGGTGGATGGCCGACATGTCGCGCATCGCGTCGCCCGGAGTGTCCCAGCCCATGATCATCGACGGCGGCATGATGGCACCGCGCACGTCCCGGTTCGACAGGCGCATGTTCACGAACATCGCTGGCATCGTCATGCCGGCGAGCAGCATGAGCGTGGTCGTCATGGTCACTGCGGCCAATTGTGGCCGCGTCACATTGGGGCGCATGCCGTGACCATTGCGGCCGCCTTGTCCATCTTGGCCGGGCTGCGTGCCGTGCGCGTGACCGACTGGAGCGTCAGTTGGCGCTTTTTCCGGGAGCGAGCCTTCTTCATGCCCCGCGTGAGCACCATGACCACCGTGCCCCGTATTGGTTGGCGTGCCGTGCGCCGCCGTAGCCATTGCGGCGATCCCATGATCGCCTTTCGCGGGCATGTCCGATGGGCCGCCGGTTGCCTTCTCGGGCCGACGTTCGGTCATCAATCCGTGCTTCATCTTGCGCGACACCATCCAGACGTTCACCGGATAGGCCACCGCAAACCCAACGGCCACACCCAGGGACATCACGCCCCAGAAGACGAGTTCGGTCGGATCCATGGCGCGCATGTCCCGGCCCATCATCAGCAGCGCCATCGTCGGCGCCATGCCCGCCATCATCGCGTTCATGCTGATGAATTCCGGCATGAAGGACTTCTTGACGTTCTCCAGATACGTGCCACCCATCATGTTCTTCATGAAGAGGGATTGAAAGATGAAAAGGCCGAACGCGAAGCCTGCGACGTACTCCACGATCAGGTCGACCCACATCGGAAGACCCAGCATCGCGGTCACGACGGCGGCCAGGATGATCCCGGTCGCATCACCTGCAACGCAGTGGATCGTCGAGCCGACGCCTTGCTTCCACAGTGGTTTGACGAATTCTTCGTGCGCTCCGGGAGCTGGCTCCTTGTCCGCCATCACGTACAGCAGAAGACCCAAAGGCCCCAGGTAGAGGGTGACGAGGATGAACCCCCACTTCATCACCAGCGGCTCGGGGTTATGGCGCAACTGGTCCCAGGCGACGTAGGCCGTCGACAAGGCCGCCAGCACAAACCAGACAGCGAGAAAGTAATCAATGGGCTGAATGAGCATGAGATTTCCTTCAAGAGGCCGGCCGAAGCAGTTCGCAGAGCAGTGGTCAGCGCCTCGTGGCTTTTTGTCGGGAGAGAACGAGACTGAGTGCGCGAGAACAAGGGCGCCGTCGACCGCTCAGACTGGCGCGTGGTGTACGCGGTGTCTGTCAGACGTCGGCTCTACCAGAATCCGGCACGGTCATTGAATACCTCGCCGGCGGCGTTTGGTCTTCTTCGAACTGCTCGGTCGAGCCGATCCTCGGTGTCTGTTGTCAATGGAATTTCCCTTTCGACGCTTTCGCAGTTGCCACCCGAGGACGCCCAGGAAGATGACCACGACAACGACCCAGGCGATGAACATCGTGCCGACAACATTGGTTGAAACCCATCTCCCCGTCACATACATGCCTGCCTCCTAGGGTGCCGCCAGCCCTCGACGCATGGTGCCGTTCAATGCAACCCCGCGATGTAGTCGGACACGGCCTTGATCTCGCGATCGTTGAGCTTGGCTGCAACGCCGCTCATGGGCACGCTGTTGAGTCGCCCCCCATCGCGAAATGCGGTCAGCTGAGCGGCGGTGTACTCGGCGTGCTGCCCCCCCAGTCGCGGGTACTGGATCGGGAGGCCGGCGCCATTGGGGCTGTGACAGCCTGCGCAGGCCGGGACACTGCGCTCCCCGATGCCGCCGCGATAGATTCGTTCGCCCAGAGCCACCAGATCCTTGTCTTTCGCAAACCCGGGCTTGATGGGCTTGGAACCAAGGAACCAGGCGACGTCGCGCATTTCCTTCTCGGACAGCATTGCGGCCATGCCACTCATGATCGGACTCTTACGTTTGCCGGATTTGAATTCCTGGAGTTGCTTGACCAGGTACTCAGGATGCTGTTGAGCCAGCTTGGGGTTGGCGGGTATGGCCGAGTTCCCATCCGCGCTGTGGCACGCGGCGCACGACTTGCCATTGAAAACGACTTCGCCGTTTGCAATGTCGGGTTTCGATTTGGCGGAGACCCTGTCGATCGGCGCCGGTGCGGCAGGATCGGCCGCGAACGAAAAACCTGAAGCGAGTCCACCGAAGGTGAAGAGAAGAAGGGACGCAAACAATTTCATGAGGTGCTCAGGTTTTTGGTGGGCTGCCTGCAAAGATGGCTGGAGGTCGTGTGGCGGCCGCGTCAGCCACCGGACGCTCGTGCAGGCAACAGCACGCGAATGGGTGTGCCGCACCTGACGACGTTGGTCGAGACGATGTCGCCCAACTCGATGGATGCCGCAAGATCCAGCATCACAGTGTGCGCGTGGCGCTGCCCCGTGGAACGATCGACCAGGACGGCGAAGTGCAGTACTGCAAGATCCTCGGCGCTGGCTGCCTTCCTGCAATCTGTGCGCCCGCCGCGCTGAATCTCGTTTGCGCGGCCGATCTCGACAATCTCGCCTGTGCGCCAGCCGTCCTGGAATTCGCGATGCTGCCGGTAGAAATCGGCGCAGCCCGTCAGACTGGCGCAGATCGCCACACCGAGAATCCCGATCACTGCAGCACGCGCCGTCACGGTCGTGCGATGGCTCATCTTTTCCATCTCGACTGCAGATGGCGTGCGCTGGGACCCGTCGGGACTGGCCTGGGCCTGTCGACGCCCTGGCTGGCGCTGTTCAAATGGCAAAGTAAAGGCCACTGAACGTCGGGAAGCATCGCTCGGGAAATCCCGGCAGGTAGAGCGAACGCTCAGGAACCTGCCACTGTTCGCGCAGGGTGTAGCCCAGCTCCTCGATCTCGTTGATGAAGCGTTGGCGGTTGTAGACGTGCATCGGAGCAAAGCAGCCAGCGCCGATGTTCTGTGCCGTGACGTAGTCCTCGCCGTCGTAGAGCGGAAGCTTGTTCAGCAGGACATGCCGTGGCCGCGTGTCGCACCGCTGAAGCAGATCACCGGGACGCGCATTCTCGACATAGTGCAGAGCACCGGCCGACAGCCAGATGTCGTTGCCGTGAAGCACCTGCGACAGATCCTCCGCGAAGCTCAGTCCAGTGGCATCGGCCTGGCTGGCGATTTCCCTCCCGATGGTCGCGATCGCAGGTACTTCGACGACGCGCCAGGACAGGTCCTGCGGCATCTCGAAATAGCGGCGGTAGGCGTAGAAGTGAACTCCCACCGAGCCGCCGATATCGAGCACCTTGGTGGCGCCGTCTCTGAACGCGCGTTCGAGCCACCACATCACGGGGTAGTCGTATGCAAACACCTTCTTCGTGCGGACATTCACGTACTCTTCCGCCAAGGCCGCGTGGTCGAATTCCGGACCGTCAGGCAGCCAATCCCGCGCTTCGGCAAAGTTGTTGAACACGCCGAAGTAACCGCCGAACCCAGCCTCGGAGAAGAACTGCTGGCGTCGCCAGCGCTGCAGCGCTGGCCGGGTGACCGGCCCCTCCAGGATCTGCCGAACGACTTGCGAAGCACTCGAGTAAGCCATTCTTTCCTCCGTCCTGTTGGTAGTCGCCGCTCGCTTGTTTCTATGCGCTCAGCGGGCTAATTCGATCTTCGTGACGACGATTTTGCCGTCGATCTTTTCCGCCTGGAAACGGACTTTGGCACCAGTCTCGAGCTTGTCGAGCATGGCGTCGTCCTTGACCCCGAACACCATCGTCATGCCAGGCATGTCGAGGTTCTTGAGCGGGCCGTGCTTGATCGTGAGCTTCTTGTTGTCTTTGTCGACCTTGCGGATCTCGCCTTCGGCGAGCTCAGAGGCTGCGGCGTCCGATCCGCCGGCCGCAGGGGCCTTCTCGGACATGCCCGGCATGTCGGCCATGGACTTGGAGGACTGCGCACCGGCTGCGCCGGCGAACGAGAGTGCGGCAACGAATGCCAAGAGTGCGATGCGGATGTTTGACATGAGGATCTCCTGTGCTATGAATGAATTTGGAGTCCCGCCGCGTTCCGATGGAAGTGTGCGGCGGAGCGTGTTGCTTACTTGCCAGTCTTGCTCACGTTCACGGCGCCCTTCATGCCGGCGTCGTAGTGGCCGGGCTGCAGACACGCGAAGTCGACTTTTCCGGCCTTGGTGAACTGCCAGACGATCTCGCCGGTCTTGCCCGCGGCCAGCGTCACCATGTTCGGATCGGAGTGCTCCATCTCCGGGTTCTTCTTCATGACTTCGTAGTGCTCCTTGAGCTCCTTCTCGGTTCCGATCACGAGCTCGTGTTTGAGTTGGCCGGAGTTCTTGACGACGAAGCGCACGGTCTCACCCTGCTTCACCTTGATGTCGGCGGGAGTGAAGCGCATGCCGTCGGTCATGTCGACGTTGATGGTGCGGGTGGCCTTGCTGGCCACACCGGGCTTGCCGATTGCCTCGTCGGCATCGTGGCCGTGACCACCGGCATGGGTGCCGGATGCCGAAGCGCCAGCGGCGGCCAAGGCCACGAGTGCTGCGAGAGCGGTGTTGCGGAAGGTGTGTTTCATGGGTTTTCCTTTGAGAGTTGGAGGTTGAAACGGAGGGTGAGAAAACTAGTGATTCGAATGGCCGCTGCCGGGCTTTCGAATCTGAACTTCGATGTTCTTTGCGGGCATGTTCTGGGCTGGCATCGCGGCTGCGCCGGCACCACGTTGGCGCGTGGTCTCAGGCGGTGGTCCATTGAGTTCGTAGGCGACCGTGCCCTTCGGGTGCTTGAACCAGCCCGGGTTCGAGTAATCGCCGGCCTTCTGGTTTTTGCGCACCTTGACCATGCTGAACATGCCGCCCATCTCGACCGAGCCGAACGGGCCTTCGCCGGTCATCATTCGCGCGGTGTTGTCGGGAATCGGCATTTCCATCTCGGCCATGTCAGCCATGCCGCGCTCGCCCATGACCATGTAGTCGGGCACCAGGCTTGTGATCTGCTTGGCCACATCCTTGTGGTCCAGGCCAATCATGGTCGGTACGTCATGGCCCATCGCGTTCATCGTGTGATGGCTCTTGTGGCAGTGGAAGGCCCAGTCGCCTTCCTCATCGGCAAGGAACTCGATCTGGCGCATCTGTCCGACCGCCACGTCAGTGGTCACCTCGTACTGGCGCGTGCTCTTGGGCGTCGGCCCGCCATCGGTGCCGGTGACGAGGAACTCGTGCCCGTGCAAGTGCATCGGGTGATTCGTCATCGTCAGGTTGCCGATGCGAATGCGCACCTTGTCGTTGAGCCGCACATTGAGCGAGTCGATGCCAGGAAAGATCCGGCTGTTCCAGGACCACAGGTTGAAGTCCAGCATGGTCATGATCTTGGGCGTGGCGCTGCCAGGCTCGACGTCGTAGGCGTTGAGCAGGAACACGAAGTCGCGGTCGACCTTCTCGATCAGCGGATGCTCGGCCTTGGGGTGCGTCACCCAGAAACCCATCATGCCCATCGCCATCTGCGTCATCTCGTCCGCATGCGGGTGGTACATGAAGGTGCCAGGGCGGCGCGCGACGAACTCGTAGACGAAGGTCTTGCCTGGGTTGATCGGGGGCTGGTTCAGGCCCACGACGCCGTCCATGCCGTTGGGCAGGCGCTGGCCGTGCCAGTGGATGCTAGTGTGCTCGGGCAGTTTGTTGGTCACGAAGATGCGCACCCGATCGCCTTCCACGACCTCGATAGTCGGGCCGGGCGACTGGCCGTTGTAGCCCCACAGGTTGGCCTTGAAGCCGGGCGCCATCTCGCGCACCACGGGCTCGGCCACCAGGTGGAATTCCTTGACGCCGTTGTTCATGCGCCAGGGCAGCGTCCAGCCGTTGAGGGTGACCACGGGGTTGTAGGGGCGTCCGCTCGAAGGCATCAGCGGCGGCATGGTGTTGGGCGTCGTCTGGAGCACGGGCTCCGGCAAGGCAGCCATTGCCACCTTGCTCACGCTGGCCGCGGCGATGGCGCCCGTGATGGCACCCGCACCGCTCAGGAAATTGCGTCTGTTTGTCATGTTGTTCAAATGGGTTGGAGAGCTCGGCATTGGCTCAGTGGGCCGCGCCAGCGGAAGCGCCTTCGCCACCCGAGCTGGCCATCGGGGCGCCCATGGATGTGGGCTTGCCCATCACCGAAGCCGCCAGCGCGGCATCGGCCAACCAGAACTGCTGCTGGGCATTGATGGCATTGGTCACGCTGGCGATCTGGTCGCGCGCTTCGGCCAACAGCTCGAAGACGCCGATCAGCATGCCGTTGTAGCGAAGCACGTTCTCGTCGGCCATCGCTTGGCGCAATGGGACGATTTCGTCGCGGTAGTGCCGCGCGATGTCGTAGGCCGTGCGGTAAGCCGAGTACCCCTCACGCAATTGCGAAGAGGCGCCGCGCACGGTGGCGTCGTAGCGGTTGGCCGCGGCCAGCGACTGCGCATTCAACATGTCGCGCTGCGCCGATCCCCAGTCGAACAACGGCAACCGGATGTCGAGCTCGAAGCCCCGGCGGGTGCTCTTTGTGTTTTCCGCGTTGTCGAACACGGTGTCCCGCCGGCCGCCCACCTCGACATCGATGAAGGTCGACAGCAGGTTGATGCCTTGCGATTTGCCCGCGACATCCAGTTGGGCGCGTGCCAGCTGGACATCCAGTCGCTGTTCGGTCGCGGTTGCAGCGACTTCCTTCGCCTCGCGAGGGGTCTTGGGCAGGTCAGGCAAACGTTCGGGCAAGGTCAGTTTGGCGGCCTGCTCATCGTTCAACCCCAGGACACGAACCAACTCTTCGCGCGCAGCGGTGGTGGCGTGCTGTGCCGAGGCGAGTTGGGTCGTGGCGTCGGCGTAGAAAACCTGTTGGCGTGCACGTTGCAGCTTGGAGAAATTCCCGATGAGCTGCATGCGGCGCGCGAGTTCGGCGCTGGCCTGGGCCGACTTGTTGACCTGCTCGGCATACTTCAGCGACTGCTGTGCAGCGACTGCACGGACCCAAGCCTGTTTGACCTGCGTGACCTGGTCGACCACGGCGCCGGTCAGTTGGACTTTGGCTTGGGCCGCCTGGCTCCTGGAGATCGACAGGCGTTGCGGCAGCAGGATGAGGTCCACCAGCCCGAACGACAACAGGCGTTCGAGCTCGAGCTCGCTGTTCAGGCGGGTTCGTGCGAACGAGAGGATCGGGTTCGGTAGCCTGCTGCTCTGGTTGGTCGCTGCGATGTCGCCCCAGCTCTGGGCGATCAGGGCCTGGACAGATGGGCTATTGGCCAGCGCGAGCTGCACCGCGTCACTCTGCGACAGCGGTTTGGCGAGCAGTTCCTGTGACAGCGCCGCGCGGCGGTCGCGCTGCTCCTGGGTCCGGCTGAGTTCGAGTTTTCCGCCAGTGAACTGCTGGGCATTGGTATTGGTGTCGCTCAGGGCGTCGTCGATGCTGACGGACGCGCATCCGGCGAGGACGGCCGTCGCAACGGCAATGGCTGTCAAACGAAGGACGCGCTTCATGGCTTCTCCTTCTTCGCAGGCATGGGCATCGAATGGCCTGGCTGCGCAGCCGGCGCAGGGGCTGCGCCCTTGGGCGAATCGGCCTCGCCCGCGCCGGAGCCTGAGGCCTCCTTGGCGTAGGCCTGCCAGCCACCGCGGCGGTACACCGTCTCGTTGGCTTCTTTCCAGGGAATTGGCTTTTCGTCGGCAAAAGGCTGATAGCCCTCGAGTGCGGACTTGTAGGTCAGGACTGTGGGCGCCGCAGCCTCAGCGGATTTCGCGGACGCGGGCTGAGCCACCGCGACGGCGGCACTCAGGCCCCCCAAAGCGGCGAACGCAGCCAGGGCGGGAAAAGCTGCCAACCAACGGGTCGGCGATGAATGGAACATGGAGTCCTCGCAAGTTCATGAACGGAGTACGTCAGAGCTGCCCGAAAAGGCATGACGCAGGCGATACATGAGCGTTCGCGGCGACCCGTGACGAGCGTCACAGGCGCACGAACGCGTTAAACGCGAGGAGGTTTGTCGAGAACGCGCGGAGCGAGCGTGGCCACCGTGATGGCAGGCTCCGCCAGGTCGGCATTGGGAAGGTCGTGGAAAACGGCCACGTCCAGCGTGCTGGTCAGCGCCGTGGCATGGCACGCGCCGCAGGTGCCGCACTTGTGCATCGCATCAGGCTCGGCACTCGCCGTCTTGGCGGTGCCGTCCTTCGCAGGAGGCTTGGCGGCCTGAGCCGCCTTGTGCTCGTGATCGCCGTGCCCGTCCGCATGAGGGTGCCGGGCATGGTCGTGCGCGCCGGGCTGTGCGAGCGACACTTCGGCCGCCGCACCGGCGTGGCCAGGTCCGCAAAAGACCATGGCTGCCGCCGCGTACCCCTGGAAGGGCACGGCGAACATCATGATCCAAAGGACGAACAGGCGAACCCGGTGCATGCGGCGAATTCTAAATGGAGCAGTGTGTCAGGTGGCCTGTATGGACATCCAGGTTTGTGCGCAATACTTAGGGTTGCGCTTGTGCGCGAGCCTTGCTCGCATCACCTCTGGGCGCCGGCAGGGGCGCACCGAGCCTTGCTGCGGCATCCCAGTTGGGTTGCTTCTGCGCGGCTTCCAGTTCGGCCACCACGTCGGCGCGCGACTTGGCGGCTCCGACCTTCGGCGTACTCATCGCCCCCCAGCGCAGCATGCTGGCCCCGGCAGGGGTTTTCTGCGCGTCCGCGAGTTCAGCCGATACCTGGGCCTGAGATTTGGCCTGTCCCGCTTCACTCGGGTGATAGACCACGCCAGCTTCGTTGGGCGCAAAGTGGGACGGGCCTTCCGCGTAGGCTGCAAACGGCGCAACGAATGCAGCGCCTGCGCCAACGGCAAGTGCGAGCGAGAGGATCTGACGGTTCTTCATGATAGGTCTCCTTCAACGAATTGCTCGACTTCGCGAGCTGCACTGAACGCGTCGGCATCGACCACCGAGCCGGCGATGCCAGTCAACTGGCTGGCATGCAATGACTCTAGGAAGGCAGTCCGCCAATCACCCGCCACGTGGATTACAAAGAAGTAATCCACACGTGTGACCCCACGCCGTAGCATTTGGCAATGCGCATACTGGTCATTGAAGACGAGCACAAGCTCGGCGACTACCTTGTCAAAGGCCTCACTGAGAGCGGCTTCGTGGTGGACTTGGCGCGCTCTGGTCTCGAGGGCCGCGCCCTGGCGCTCGACGGCGACTACGACTTGGTGGTACTCGACGTGATGCTGCCGGGAATCGACGGATTCGCCGTGCTGGAGGCCGTGCGCAAGATCAAATCCATGCCGGTGCTGATGCTCACGGCGCGCGACGAAGTGGCGGACCGCGTGCGCGGACTTCAAAGCGGTGCGGACGACTACCTTGCAAAGCCCTTCGCGTTCTCGGAGCTGCTCGCCCGGATCCAGGCACTGCTGCGCCGCGGGAAGTTGCATGAGGTGTCCAACTACGCGTTGAAGGACCTGCACCTCGACGTGGTCGCACGCAGGGCTTCCCGCAACGGGCAACGGCTTGACCTCACGGCCAAGGAGTTCGCACTGTTGACCTTGCTCATGCGCCGCCAGGGCAACGTGCTGTCGCGCACCCAGTTGGCCGAGCAGGTGTGGGACATCAATTTCGACAGCGACACCAACATCGTGGAAGTGGCCATCCGGCGGCTGCGCAGCAAGATCGACGATCCTTTCGAGGAGAAGCTGCTGCACACGGTACGCGGCATGGGATATGTGCTGGAGAGTCGGCAAGGCGGCATCCCGTGAGCGCCGCCAAGACCGAGGCGCAAGGACTGTGCCAGGCCACCGACGCCGTGGCAGTGCCGCCGCAGCGGCGCGCGCAGGGCACCGGGTCCATCCAGACCGCACTGTCGCGCTGGTTTGCAGCCCAAGCCTTGATCGGTCTGAGTCTGGTGTGTCTGGCGATCTATGCCGTCACCGCGTGGAGCTTCCAAGTCAAGCAGGCTAGCGAATTCGAGCGCCAGTCCGAACTGATCAAGCACCTGATCCAGGAATCGCGCGATGACCCAGGTCGCGACGGACTGCGCCACAAGCTGGACGACTTCTTTTCGACCCATGCTGAGATCAGCCTGGTGTTGCGCCGTGGCGATGAGATCGTCTATTCGTCCACGCCGGCTCGGACCTCGGGTCGCTGGATTTGGATGCCCATGCAGGAGCAAGCAATGCCGTCAGGCGACGCTGCAATGCAACTACAGCTTGGCATCGATGTCCTGGAGGACGCCAAGATTCTGGCTCGGCTGGCTTGGACGCTCGTCGGGGCGGTCGTCCTCGGCTCGGCAGTCATTTCGCTGACCGGCGCCTTGCTGGTGCGTCGGGGGATGCAGCCATTGAAGAAGCTCGTTCAGCAGACCGCAGCGACCGGACCGGAGCATCCGGGGCGACGCATCGACCCCGCCCCGTATGCCTCCGAAATCACGCCGTGGGTGGCGCAGTTCAATGCAGTGCTTGATCGCGCCGAACAGGCCTACCAGCAACTCGAATCCTTCAATGCGGATGTGGCGCACGAACTGCGCACGCCGCTGGCCAACCTGATCGGGATGGTCGAAGTCGAGTTGGCCCGGCCGCGATCGATCGAGGAACTGCGAGACGCCTTGCTGTCGGCGCTGGAAGAAGCGAGACGGGTCTCCGCGATCGTGATCGACATGCTCTTCCTGTCGAAGGCGGACCGCGGTACGGTGGCGCGCCGATCCGCGCCGGTGAGTCTGGCCGACCAGGTGCGAACGGTGCTGGATTTTCACGAAGCCACGTTGGAAGACGCAGGTTTGAAGGTGCATGTGAGCGGCGACGCGCGCATCGGGATTGATGCCGGGCTGGTGCGCCGTGCGCTGTCGAATCTATTGAGCAACGCGAGCCGCTATGCGACGCCCGGCTCCACGATCGCGGTGGTGATCGACACCCAGCCCGACGGGATATGGATCAAGGTTGCCAATCGCGGTGAACCGGTCGCCGCCGAGGTGTTGCCCAATCTTTTCAAGCGGTTCTTCCGGGCAGAGCGGTCCCGCACCGATTCATCGGAACATCACGGGCTCGGCTTGGCGATCGTGGCTGCCATCGCACGAATGCATGGCGGCCAGACCCGCGCTACATCCCGCTCGGGTGTCACCGAGATCGGCTTTTCGATAGCGCCAGAAAGTTGATGTGCGCTGCCCGGCATGCGGCGCGCTTCACTGAACCAGGGCCGCCTGTGCCCTCATGAGACCCCATTGCGGGATTAGGCTGCGACACGGCTGCCGGAGAATCCCGCGAGAAACGCTGACCTGACCGGATCGGGCCGTGCTTCAATTGACGGTGTCGCGCCTTGCGCATTTCGCTCCTCCACGCCCATGTCCCTTGGTCTTGAAGTTCTCATCGGTCACTGGAAGTCCGATTCATTGAGCACCTACAACTCGTGGTTTCTGTGGGACGAGCGGCTGAAGAATTTCCGCTCCATCCGACGGGGTCTGGCCCAGGTGGTCAAGGACATCGATGCAGGGACCTTCGGCAGCGCGTTTCGCGGCTCCTCGCTCGAAACCGTCGTCGCGTCGGTGGCGGAGCAACGCCAGATCTTCAAGGGCGCCGACCACGCGTTTCTCTGGAAGCCCAAGCTGCGGATCCCCGACATCTACGAGAACGCGGCCAATCAGCAAGCCTTCGCCCGACTGCTGCATGCCTGCGACTGCTGCGACAACGCCGAGGAGGTGGTCGAGGCCATCCGCCGCATCGACGCGCACCGGATCAAGGGCCTCGGGCCAGCCGTGGCGAACCTGCTGTACTTCGTCCATCCCACGATCGTGATGCCGTTCAACACCGCGATCGTGAAAGGCTACAACGCCGTCACGGGCAGCAACGTCAAGCTCGGCAAGTGGGACCACTACCTATCCATGCGCGAGGGCTGCATCCGGCTGAACACACAGCACCGTCAACAGTTGTCCAACGACATGGGGGCGCTTGCCGGATTGCTCTTCGACATCGGCTCGGGCCGGTACACGGCGCCGCCGCGCAGCGACGACGTCGCGGCCGTTCAGGGCTGGGAGGCCGACCTCGAGAAGGTCCGTGAAGATTCAGCGGCCGCTCACAAGCGCTGGGCCGCGGACCGCGAGAGCGAGGCAACCCACACGCAAATCCAGGGATGGCTGCGCGATCTGGGCAAGTCGCTCGGCTTCGGCGTCTGGATCGCCTCGAACGACCAGGGACGCGGGTACGCGGGGGGGCGGCTCGGCGACGGTTGCTTGACGCAATTACCCGCGGGCGCCCAGCCAGGCCTGGACTCGGTACGCCTGATCGACGTCATCTGGGTAGAGCCAGACGGTTCGAAAATCGCTGCAGCCTTCGAGGTGGAGCACTCGACTTCCATTTACTCGGGCATCGTGCGAATGCTGGACCTCGCACTGGGCACTGCGCTGGGCACCGGCGTTTCGATGTTCCTGGTGGCGCCCGATGCGCGTCGCGAGGATGTCCGGCTCCAGCTGCGCCGCCCGGCGTTCTCGCGCGTCGCCGAACTCGGCATCCGATATCTGCCCTACAGCGAGCTCGGGACGCATCGTGAAGCGATCGGACGGTTCGGCTCGGGCCTGAGGCCGTTGAACGAGATCTCTCACTTGCTGTGATCCGGATTGAGGCCCATTGTTGGCGAGCGCTTTCAAAGACCATGGGGCGCGCCGACCTGGTCTCCGGGCTTCCCGAGTGGCGGACGGCGCCCCCTTCCGTGCCGCAGCAATGAAGCGGGCATCGAACCGACTGAATCCTGCGGGAAGGCTCCTGCATGACTCAGCCAGCCACACCCCTTCATTGCGACATCGCTCTGCAAGCAGCAGCACATTCCTTGCAGGCTCTGGCGCAAGCCTTGCAGTGTTCTTCCTTGTGCTTCGCGCACTCTTCGCCGCATGCGTCGCATATATCCGCGCAGAGTGCGCATATCTCCTTGGCAAGTTCGCTGCCTCGGGCCATCGCGGCCGCAGCGAAATGGCAGGCGGCAGCGCAGTCCAAGTCAAGCGCGATGCACCTTGCCATCATCTTGACGTTATCTTCTTTCAAACAGGACGACGCGCAATGATTGCAGGCTGTAGCACACCCGTTGCAGGCTTCGATGCAGGCGGCATAGGTCTCATGTGACATTTGGAACTCCTTCAAAGTGAACGCCGGTGACCCGGCTACAAGATAGGCCGCCGAAACTCAGCGGCCTGGGAATGTGCGGTCGGTCCTCGCATCCTTCGCAGTTGCGACCTGGCCGCATGGAGTTGGATCGTGGCTATTTCGGTGTGCCGCCCTGACCAGGGTCCTTGTGCGGGCGTGCCTCGCGAGCCGCCGCTTTTCCTTGGCCCGCTGCCTCTGGCTTGGTCGTATTCTTCACACCTGATCCTTGGCCCTCGGCAGTGCTGCCATCCTTGATCGGCTTGGTCCCCATCGGCTTCGTGTTCTTCTTGGCTTCGGCGGCCACCTGTGGCTTCGTGTTCGTTTGCGGAACAGCTTCGGAGGTGTGGTCTTGCGCATAGGCAGTGCCCGAAAGCAGAATGGCGGCGCCGAATCCGATGAGCGTTCCTTTCAGAATCGAGTGCTTGCCTTGAGGGGATGGGTCTTGGTTTGACATGAAAATCTCCTGTAGTCGTTGCCGGCATTGGGGCAAATGAAACATCTGTCGCTCCTTCGAGCTTTTTGGGGAGTCGACACCTGGATGAAGTTTTTGCGAAAGCCGTCCGCGAGCAATTCAGTCGCGTAGCCCGCTCGCTCCAGCGATTGCCGGAGAAAAGATCGCGCGGTCCTTCGAGGTTCAGGGAGGACGCATCCAAGGTTCTCCTTTCTCGCTGCAACACTGATGGTTTCCTTCATTCCTGCTACTTCGATCTTTCTCAACAGGACAAAAGCCGGGCGTCGTGCGCCATGGAACAAAAGCACTGCGAATTGGAAATTTCGAAGTGGATGTGGTGGGCGCGCCGGCGCCTTCACGCGGGAAGCAGGTCATTGCGCCTCCTGGTGAGAGGCCGGTGGCTGCTCGGTGAGTCGCTCGTACTCCGCTGGAGAAAGCTCTGGTAGCCGTCGCAAGAAAGCCACCATCGACCACAGCGCTTGGTCGTCGTGCGTGCCTCCCCAGGCTGGCATGCCGGTCATCTTGACGCCATGCTTGATCGTCCAGAACGCCCTCGCGGGATCATGGACGCCATGCAAGTAGAGGTTAGGTGGCTGCGGGTTCAGGCCCTTGCGCAGATCGGAGTCGTCCTTGCCGGGCGCCAAGTGGCATTGAACGCACATCTGCGCGTACTGTTTAGCGCCGGCCGCCACCATCTGCGGTGCGCTGATGTCTGGCACGGGGATTCCTTGCGCGTGCCCAGTGATGGAACGTTCACGAATTGAAGTCAAGGCCGAGGCGACGAGCCGCGAGTGCGGCTCATCCGCGGCGACGTTGTAGCTGCCTGTCCACCACACACCCGCAAACCCTACAACGGCGATCAAGATGGCAACAGCCAGCCCGACAAGAATCGCTGCTATCAGTTTCGGCATGGTTTGCTCCAGTCAAAACCAAAACCTCACGCCGGCCACGATTTGCGTGTCTCGAACGCGTTCACCAGCTTGTCTTGCATAAGCCGCTGTATTGCCGAACTTCCTCGTCCAGGTCACCCCAATGTAGGGAGCGAACTGTCTTGTCATCTCGTAGCGCAGACGCAGCCCCAGCTCCATGTCGGACAGTCCGGAGCCGATGCCCCGCTGCGGATCGTTCTTGCCATAGAAGTTGGCCTCGAGCTTGGGCTGGAGAATCCATTTCTGAGTCAGAAGCAACTCGTAGCGCAGTTCGAGGCGCGCCGCAAGGGCTCCACCTGACCCCACGTACGCGGTCGCCTCGGTCTCGAACCAGTACGGAGCCAGGCCTTGCACACCGAACGCAAGCCAGCTGCGCGAGCGGCCTCCACCGCCGTTGTCGTGCCGCACACCCAGCTGCGTGCTCCAGAACGTCGCAATGGCATGATCCCAGAGCGCTTCCGTGCGGAAGGCATCAAGGCGGCCTGCACGGCGCTCTCCCTCAGCTTTGATCCAAAGCTTGTTGTAGTCGCCCCCGTACCAGGCCTCGACGTTGAGGTTCTGGCCTCGGGCATCCCGACCTTTTGCATACTCCAACTCGTTGACCAGCATCTGCCCGTAGCGCTCGTCATCCGCCATGTCCATCCCAGGCATGGCCATTTTGGGCATTCCCTCTGCGTAGGCGTCCGGGTCGCGAGCATCAGGAGGGGGGCTGCCGCCTTGCATCGGGCCCATGCCGGGCATGGACCCCATGTTCGTTCCAGGCATGTCCTTCATGCCGGAGCCGTCGTGCTTCATTCCAGGCATGTCCTTCATGTCGGAGCTGCCGCCCTTCATTCCGGGCATGTCCTGCATCTGTCCATGATCCATCGGCACTGCGGTGGATTGAGGCTCTTTCTTCTTGGTGCGCTCTTTTGGCGGCGTCGTCGACTCAGCCTTGTTGGATGCACCTTCCTTTGGCTTGGGATCGGACATGTTCGCCCCCATCCCAGGCATGTCGTCCATGCGCTTGGACGCATCGCTCTGTGCAATTGCGGAAACGGTGAAGCAGAGAAGCGATGATGCGATTGCAGCGGGGATGCTGCTGCGCGCGAGTTTGATCTGAAGCGGGTTCATGACACGTGCACCTCGCGAAACATGCCTGCTTCCATGTGGTACAGCAGATGACAGTGATAAGCCCAACGCCCCATGGCGTCCGCGGTCACACGGTAGGTCACGCGTTGCGCGGGCTGGACATTGATCGTGTGCTTGCGAGCCAGAAACTCGCCGGTGGGAGATTCCAGTTCGCCCCACATTCCATGCAAATGAATCGGGTGATTCATCATCGTGTCGTTGACAAGAACCAATCGGAGCCGCTCGCCGAAACGGAAGTGCACAGGCTTTGATTCGGAAAACTTCTGTCCATCGAACGACCACATGAATCGCTCCATGTTGCCGGTGAGATGAAGTTCGACGTCGCGGCCGGGCTCACGGCTGTCGATCGGTCCTCCGATCGTGCGAAGGTCGGCATAGGTCAATACTCGCCGACCGTTGTTGCGAAGGTTGATACCTGGGTCATCGAGATTCGTTCGCGGCATGTCCACGTGCATGTCCACGCCCGGGCCGTACTCTGTACGGGCGTGGCGCACGCGGGGTGGCTTCATTGCAGGTTTCGCGTCGCCACCCATATTCATTCCCGCCATGCTTGAATGGTCCATGCCCTGCATATCCCCCATCTCCTGCATGCCGGCCATCCCGCCCGGGCCCTGGGCCGAATCCATCGCTCCCACCGAGCCCATGGCGCCCATCATGTCGGTCATCGTCAGCCAGCTTGGCTTGTCCACCTCGGGGACAGGAGCCTGCATTCCGACGCGAGGCGCAAGCGTGCCGCGCACAAAATTGGTCCGGTCGATCGATTGGGCGAAGAGGGTATAGGCCTTGTCGTCGGACGGCTCAACAATCACGTCATATGTCTCGGCCACAGAGATCCGAAACTCATCCACTGTCACGGGATGAACGTCCTGGCCGTCCGCGGCGACCACGCTCATCTTCAGCCCCGGTATGCGAACGTCGAAGATGGTCGTGGCTGATCCGTTGATGAACCGCAGGCGCACCTTCTCGCGAGATTTGACGATGCCGGTCCAGTTGTGATCGGCAGTCTTGCCGTTGAGAAGGTAGCGTGCAGCGCTGCGCAGTTCGGTCGTACCGGTGAGATCCCCGAGGTCGGTCGGGACCATGCGCATGCGGTTCCACATCTTTCGCTTTTCTAGCGCCCCTTGAAGACCCATCTCGGCGATGTCTCGCTTGAAGTCGCCAAGCGTGGGTTGGTTGAAGTTGAAGAACCCGCTCATGACCTTCAGCTTCCTGAAGAGTTCTTCCGGTACGCCATCCGTCCAGTCCGAAAGCAGCACCACATGCTCGCGGTCTGTTCTGAAGCGAGTGCCATCTCGGGCGTCGATCACGATAGGCCCGTACAGGCCCGTTTGCTCCTGGAATCGGGAATGGCTGTGATACCAGTAGGTGCCGGTCTGCTTGACCGGAAAGCGATAGACGAAGGTCTCGCCGGGCGCGATACCGTTGAAGCTCAAGCCGGGCACGCCATCCATTTCCGCGGGAACCAAGATCCCGTGCCAGTGGATCGAACTTGCGACCGGTAGTCGGTTGGTCACGCGCAGTGTGACCGTGTCGCCTTCGCGCCATCTGAGCGTCGGCGCCGGGATCTGACCGTTGACCGTTGTCGCAATGCGTGCCTGTCCTGTCAGGTTGACAGGTGTCTCTGCGATCTCAAGGTCGAATTCAGTCCCGCGCAGTTCCGTGCGTTCGATAGGCGCAGCAGCGGCAGCCCAAGTCAGCGAGGGTGGAAGTGCCAATCCTCCGATCACGCTGCGAGAGCCCAGGTCCATCAAGAATTTGCGGCGATCGATGCCGCTTTGCTGTGGCTTCATGGCGCGTCCTCCCTCGATTTAATTCCCCCGAAACCAGCAACGGCGCGAGGATCACTTGGCTTGGCTGAGAGGCGCCAACGGCGGGGCCTGATACCAGGCCTTCGTTGGATGGGGATTCCGCTTGAAGGAGTACCCGCGCGCGTGGACTCGGTCCTGGTGCGATTTGATGAATTGAGCATGTGATCCTCGAAGATTCATAGCTGGGATGCGTCGCGACTACCCGAGAACGGAAGGGCGACTACCGGCAACGCGAAGCGCTCAGCCTCAGACCACGAGGTCGAAGGCGAACAGGCACTTCAGGCCCGAGGCGGGCGTTCGAGGAGAGGCGGGAAGAAGGCGGTGGGCATGAAGCGAGGCTCTGCCAAGTCCGCTGCCGGCAGATATTGGACGCGGACGATAGCGGTATTTGGCACCAACGCTACCGCGTGGCACGCTCCGCAGGTGCCGCATTTGTGGGCACTGCCTGAATCGACGTCATGGTGCGCCATGTCCTCAGCGTCCATGTCGTGCGAGTCGACGGAATCCGGCACCGAGGCCTTCGAGTGTTGGTGCGGATCTGCTTGCACGGCGACTGCGGACTCCACATGCTCGGCGTCACAGAACGCCATGGTCACTGCTGCGTACCCTTGGAAAGGTACGGCAAGTATGAGTGCCCAGAGGAGCAAAACCCGAATGCAGGACATGCAGTAGCGGCCTTGGTGATCTGGTCGAGGGGCCGACCCGATTGATTGCTCGAATGATTGGCCACTGGCGAGTGCCGTCTGTCAGATAAAAGCTGATTCGATCGTGAGATCGGCCGAGCACAGCCATGCAGATGACAAAGCTGTAATCTGCGCGTGCGGAAACTCGCGGACCCGCGGCCTAAAGTTGATGCATCGGAAAAAGACAAGCCACAGCGCTGCTCATTTCCGCAGATGCCAACCCTTCCACTGCCAAAGGACCGAACATGAAGACTTCTCTCAAGACCTCCCTGACGCTGGCCGCATTGCTCGGCGCGATCGCCGGACCCGCACTGGCTGGTAACTATGCCGAAGGCGATCCTCGCCCGGCGCCGCTGACGTCGAGCACCAGCCGCGCAGCAGTGGCTGCGGACACGCAAAGCTGGCTGCAAAGCTCGGTGGACCAGGGCTACCCCGAAGGCAATCCACGCGCCGTCGTGAGCGTGTCCTCCAACACCCGTGCGACGGTCCAGGCGGACACGCTGGCCTGGATGCGCTCGGGTCTGGCCGCCGCCACCAACGGTGAAGCGGGTGCGGACACGACTCGCCCTGCCTATCGACAAGCCGCTGCTGCGTATGCACGCCTGCGCGGTGAGCAGCCGGAGTTCGGCACGCCGGTGGAGCGCCTCACCCAGCAGGGTCAACTGCCGGACGCATCCGCGACCATGCGCCGCTGAGCGACCCGGCCGTCGGGCGACGGCTGGGCAACTGAGCGCCGATCACAACGTCCACCGCAAGCCGCACATGTCGCTGCGGCTTGCCCCGTTTCCTGAGCAACAGGCCTAGAATTCGCGGAACCACTTCCCAAGCACTGACTCCATCAGCAGCGTTCCACGCGTCCTCCCATGCTCGTCACTGCAAACCTCCTCACACGGCTCACCGGCGCACCACGCGTTGGGAATGTGGTCGTGTCGATATTTCCGCAGGTGCAGCGATGACACGCGGACTCGTGCGGATGGTGGCCCGCGGACTGATCGGCTTGCTGCTGTTCTCGCAGTTGGCAATTGCCGCTTACGCCTGCCCCGCGCTCTCCGCGGGTCTGGCGGGTGGTTCGTCCACCGAGATATCGATGGCGCAAGATGCTGTCGCTGCAACAGACGACGCCCGTGACTCGGCCATGCAAGGATCGCCCTGTGCTGACATGGTCGGCGCGACGGACACGGCTTCCGGCAACCTGTGCGCCGAGCACTGCAAGTATGGCCAGCAAAGCGACCATGCGTCCACACTGACGGTCCCCGCGGTGTTGCTGTCGGCCCTCTACCCCATGACCCCCTGGGTGCCTGAGACGGCATCCCCGCTGCATCCTGCGGCGGCTTCCTTGAGTGCACTGGTTGCGGCATCTCCGCCGCACGCCATCCTGCACTGCGTCTACCGAACTTGATCGCCTGACCGACCTTGTGCCGAGGGCCCGTTGTGGGCCGCTACGGCGCATCGGTCGTGCCTTGCCGTGTTCGTCGAGCTGTGCTCGGCGCGCCGGTGTGGCCCGACAACCTACTCGCAGGTTCGTCAGGAGATTCCATGTTCCCCATTCCTTTTCCGGCTGCACCGATCGTGCGATCCGCACGCCGCCCCGTTCGCCTTCTGGCGGTAGCGCTGGCGCTGTGCGCCAGCGCCATCGGCCTGAACGCCCGCGCACAACAGACGCTTTCCCTCGACGCGGCGCTGCGGCTCGCAGAGGAGCGTTCGCGGCAACTCGTCGCGCAGGATGCGGCCGCCGGCGCTGCACGCGCCATGGCCGTGGCCGCCGGGCAATTGCCCGATCCCGTGCTCAAGGCCGGCATCAGCAATTTGCCCGTCAACGGAAGCGACCGTTTCAGCCTCACGCGCGATTTCATGACCATGCGCTCGATCGGCGTGATGCAGGAATTCACCCGCGCCGACAAGCGCCAGGCCCGCGCCGCGCGCTATGACCGAGAAGCCGAGGTCGCGGAAGCAGGCCGCGCCGTGGCCTTGGCCAACCTGCGTCGCGACACCGCGATCGCCTGGCTCGATCGCTACTACCAAGGGCGGATGCGGGAACTGCTGCAAACCCAACGCGCCGAGCTGAACCTGCAGATCGAGGGCGCCGACGCCGCCTACCGCGGCGGCCGCGGCACGCAGGCTGACGTGTTCGCGGCGCGTTCCGCGCTGGCGCAACTGGACGAGCGCATCCTTGCCCAGGAGCGCCGGATCGCCACGGCCCAGACGCGTCTGGCGCGCTGGGTCGGGCCGGGCACCCACCAGCCCTCGACGATGCTCCCGGAACTGGGCTCCGTGCGCCTGGACGCTCGCAATCTGCAGGCCCAGATCGGTGAACACCCGCAGATCGCGCTGATGGCGCGACAGGAAGCCGTGGCGCGCGCGGAAGCCGACATCGCGCAAAGCAACAAGCGCTCCGACTGGAGCGTCGAGCTGATGTACAGCCAGCGGGGGGCGGCCTACTCGAACATGGTGTCCCTGAACCTGTCGATCCCGCTGCAGCTGGACCCGAAGAAGCGCCAGGATCGGGAACTCGCGGCCAAGCTGGCGGCGGTCGAGCAGTTGCAGGCTCAGCGTGAGGAAGCGACGCGAGAGAGCGCCGCCGAAGCTCTCTCATGGTTACAGCAGTGGCAGAGCAATCGCAAGCGGCTCGTCCTGTATGACAGCTCGCTCATCCCGCTCGCCGCCGAACGCACGCAGGCGGTGCTGGCTGCCTACCGCGGCGGTGCGGCCACCTTGAGCGCCGCACTCGAGACACGACGCATGGAAGTCGACACGCGCCTGGAACGCCTTCGCCTCGAGATGGAGACCGCTGCGCTGTGGGCCCAGCTCGAGTTCCTGATTCCCGCCACCCATCCGATGCTCGATACCGGCCCGTCTGCGGCCACGGGCGAGACCAAGGAGCCGCAGAAATGAAAACAAGACCTCTCTTCCTTGGCTTGATCGCGGCAGCAGTCCTTGCTGTGGCAGCCTTCGGCGCCTACACCTTCGGGGTACAACGCGGCAGGAGCCTCGGACCGTCGTCCGCCTCCTCCGGGAACCCGTCGTCGATGGCCACACCGTCAGCGAGCACAACGGCTGCTCCCACAGCCTCCCCCAATGAAACCGGCGAAGACGCAACACGACGCCACATCGCAGCAGGCCTGAAGGCCGGCGACACTGACCCGACCAACGGCAAGAAGATCCTCTACTACCACGACCCCATGGTGCCGGGGAACAGATTCGACAAGCCCGCCAAGTCGCCCTTCATGGACATGATGATGTCGCCTGTCTACGCAGGTGGTGACGGCGACCAGAACAGCGTGACGGTGAGCGCGCGCGTGCAGCAGAACCTGGGCGTGCGAACCGCTGTTGTGTCCGAAGGCACCGTATCGCCGCAAGTGACCACCGTCGGCAGCATCGCCTTCAACGAGCGCGACCAGGTCATCGTGCAGGCCCGGGCGACCGGGTACGTCGAACGCCTGAACGTGCGCGCCACGCTCGATCCGGTGAAAAAAGGCCAGCCACTGGCCGAGCTCTATGTGCCGGAATGGATCGCGGCGCAGGAGGAGTTCCTTTCGGTGCAGCGCATGCGCGGCACGGACCTGGCCTCACTGGTGGACGGCGCGCGCCAGCGCATGCGCCAGGTCGGCATGAACGAGGGGCAGATCGAGCTCGTCGCCCGCAGCGGTCGCACGCAGCCGCGCATCACGCTGGTCGCGCCCATCGGCGGTGTCGTCACGGAGTTGGCCGCTCGCGAAGGCATGACGGTGAGCGCCGGCACCACGCTGTTTCGCATCAACGGCCTGACCACGGTCTGGGCCAATGCCGAAGTGCCCGAGAGCCAATCGGCACTGCTGCGACTGGGCGCCCGGGTGCAGGCCAGAACGCCTGCCGCGCCCGGCGAGACCTTCGAGGGCAAGGTGCAGGCCATTCTTCCCGATGTGAATCCGGCGACGCGCACCCTGAAGGCACGGCTGGAGCTGGCCAATCCGACCGGCAGGCTGGTGCCCGGCATGTTCGTGTCGATGCAGTTCACGGACATGCGTGCCGACAAGGCGCTGCTGATCCCGACCGAAGCCGTCATCCAGACGGGCAAGCGCGCGGTTGTCATGCTGGCGGAGGACAACGGCCGGTTCCGGCCGGTCGACGTCGAGATCGGAATCGAAACCGGCGGCCAGACCGAGATCAAGCGCGGGTTGCAGGCCGGCCAACGCGTCGTGGTGTCCTCGCAGTTCCTGATCGACTCGGAGGCCAGCCTCAAGGGGGTCGAGGCGCGCCTGAACGCCGCTCCCGGCACAGCGGCGCCTGCGGCGACGGCCGCTCCTGCCACGCCGGCTGCAGGAGCTCCAAGACACGTGGGCGAAGGCAAGGTGGAAAGCATCACCAAGGACGCGATGACCTTCTCGCACGGGCCGATTCCGACGATGAAGTGGGGCGCTATGACCATGGAGTTCAAGCTGCCGCCCGGCGGCGCGCCGAGCACCCTGAAGCCCGGCGACCGCGCGAGCTTCGAGTTCTTCATCGACACGGACGATCTGCCTCAGCTCACCCGGGTGACGCCCACGGCGACGGCTCCCTCGGCAGGCATCGCTGCGGACCCCAAGGCCCCTTCAGCGGCTATGCCAGTGCCGGCCGCAACACCGGGAAGCAAGCCATGATCGCCAAGCTCATTCGGTGGTCCATCGCCAATCGCTTCCTGGTACTGCTGACGACGCTGATGATCAGCGCCTGGGGCGTGTATTCCGTAATGCGTACGCCGCTCGACGCGCTGCCGGACCTCTCCGACGTGCAGGTGATCATCCGCACCACCTACCCGGGCCAGGCACCGCGCATCGTCGAGAACCAGATCACCTATCCGCTGACCACCACCATGCTGTCGGTGCCGGGCGCCAAGACGGTCCGCGGCTATTCCTTCTTCGGGGACTCGTTCGTCTACGTGCTGTTCGAGGACGGCACCGATCTCTATTGGGCGCGCTCGCGGGTGCTGGAATATCTGAACCAGGTGCAGTCACGTCTGCCGGCGGCTGCCAAGGCTTCGCTCGGGCCCGACGCCACTGGCGTGGGGTGGATCTACCAGTACGCACTGGTCGACCGCGGCGGCACACAGGACGCCTCGCAACTGCGCGCCTTGCAGGACTGGTTCCTCAAGTACGAGCTGAAAACCGTGCCCAACGTGGCCGAGGTCGCTTCCATCGGTGGCATGGTGCGTCAGTACCAAGTCGTGCTCGATCCCGAGAAACTCGCCGCCTATCGGATCCCGCACACCAAGGCGGTGGAGGCGATCCAGAAAGCCAATCAGGAAACAGGCGGATCGGTGCTCGAACTCGGTGAGGCGGAATACATGGTGCGCGCCTCGGGCTACCTCCAGGGCGTGGAGGACTTCCGCAAGATCCCGCTGATGACAACCGACGCGGGCGTGTCGGTGCGCCTGGGCGACGTCGCGCGCATTCAGGTCGGGCCGGAAATGCGCCGAGGTATCGGCGAACTCGATGGCGAAGGCGAAGCGGTCGGCGGCGTGATTGTGATGCGCTCGGGAAAGAACGCGCTGGAGACCATCACCGCCGTCAAAGAGAAGCTGCAGACCCTGCAGGCCAGCCTGCCCAAGGGCGTGGAAATCGTACCGACCTACGACCGGTCCAACCTGATCGAACGCGCGGTGCGCAACCTCGGCTTCAAGCTGCTCGAGGAATTCATCGTCGTCGCGGTGGTGTGTTTCATCTTCCTGTTCCACCTGCGCTCCGCGTTCGTCGCGATCGTCTCGCTGCCGATCGGCATCCTGGCGGCTTTCATCGTGATGCGCTACCAGGGTGTCAATGCCAACATCATGTCGCTCGGTGGCATCGCCATCGCCATCGGCGCGATGGTAGATGCCGCGGTGGTGATGATCGAAAACGCCCACAAGCACATCGAAAAGTGGAAGCACGACCACCCGGACCAGACGCTGCGCGGGGAAACCCACTGGCGCGTGATCGCAGACTCGGCCGCCGAGGTGGGCCCCGCGCTCTTCTTCTCGCTGCTGATCATCACCCTGTCGTTCATTCCGGTCTTCACGCTGGAGGCCCAGGAAGGACGCATGTTCTCGCCGCTGGCCTTCACCAAGACCTACGCGATGGCCGCCGCAGCGGGGCTCTCGGTGACATTGATTCCGGTGCTGATGGGCTATCTGATCCGCGGCAGGATCCCCGATGAGAAGACCAACCCGTTGAACCGGCTGCTCATCGCGGTCTACCGGCCCCTGCTGAACGCGGTGCTGCGCCGGCCCAAACTGACGCTGGCGGGCGCCGCAGTCATACTCGTGCTGAGCCTCTGGCCGCTGCAGCACATCGGCGGCGAGTTCATGCCACGCCTGGACGAGGGCGACCTGCTCTACATGCCATCGGCATTCCCGGGGCTGTCAGCGGGCAAGGCCGGCGAGCTGCTGCAACAGACCGACCGGCTGATCAAGACGGTTCCCGAAGTGGCGAGCGTCTACGGCAAGGCCGGGCGCGCCGAGTCAGCGACCGATCCGGCGCCGATGGAGATGTTCGAGACCACCATCCAGTTCAAGCCGCAGGAACAGTGGCGTGCCGGCATGACGCAGGACAAGCTGGTCGAGGAACTCGACCGCATCGTCAAGGTGCCCGGCCTGACCAACATCTGGGTGCCGCCGATCCGCAATCGCATCGACATGCTGGCCACGGGCATCAAGAGCCCGGTGGGCGTGAAGGTGGCGGGCACCGACCTGGCCACCATCGACCGCATCACCGGCGAGATCGAGCGCGTCCTCAAAGACGTGCCGGGCGTGTCCAGCGCCTTGGCCGAGCGGCTCACCGGCGGCCGGTACGTGGACGTGAACATCAAGCGCGACGAGGCATCGCGGTTTGGCATGAACATCGCCGACGTGCAATCGGTCATCGCCTCGGCGGTGGGCGGCGAGAACATCGGCGAGACGGTCGAAGGGTTACAGCGTTTCCCAATCAATGTGCGCTACCCGCGCGAGATCCGCGGCTCCCTGGAGCAGTTGCGCTCCCTGCCGATCGTCACCGAGCGCGGCGCGCGGCTCGTGCTCTCCGATGTGGCGGACATCCGCGTCACCGACGGGCCACCAATGCTGCGCAGCGAGAACGCGCGGCTGTCGGGCTGGGTCTACGTGGACATTCGCGGCAGGGACCTGCGTTCGGCGGTGCAGGACATGCAGCGAGCGGTCGCAAAGGAGGTGAAGCTGCCGCCGGGCTACTCCGTCTCCTGGTCCGGACAGTTCGAGTTTCTGGAGCGTGCCACGGCGAAGCTGAAGGTGGTGGTGCCATTCACGCTGCTGATCATCTTCGTGCTGCTGTACCTGACTTTCAAGCGCTTCGACGAAGCCCTGTTGATCATGGCGGCGCTGCCCTTCGCGCTGGTGGGGGGTATCTGGCTGCTCTACCTGCTGAACTACAACCTGTCCGTCGCGGGAGCGGTCGGGTTCATCGCGCTGGCAGGTGTGTCCGCGGAGTTCGGCGTGATCATGCTGCTGTACCTGAAGCATGCCTGGGACGAGCGCATCGACGAGGGTAAGACGAGCACCGCGGACCTGCTGGACGCGATCCGTGAAGGCGCGGTGCTGCGCGTGCGCCCCAAGGCCATGACGGTGGCGGTCATCCTGGCGGGCTTGTTCCCGATCATGTGGGGAACAGGCACGGGCTCGGAGGTGATGCAGCGCATTGCCGCGCCGATGGTGGGTGGGATGATCACGGCCCCGTTGCTGTCGATGTTCGTGATCCCGGCGGCCTACCTGCTGATGCGACGGCCGCGAGAACCTCGCGATCGGCACGCACCTCGTCGCGCGTTCTGGAGAAAAGGCCATGGTCCAGCCTGATCGCCCGCAACGACGCCGCACTACTTTCGGTGCTGCGGTGCACCTGTACCTGGTTCTTGCCTTGTTCGGTACGGCGGCGCAGGCGTCGATGCCTGTTTCCCAGGACGACGGGTGGACGGCACGCGCGGTCGCTCCGGTCGCGACGGCACCTGTTGTCGCCGCAGTCATGGGTTTGGCCACAATGCCTGTGGCGATGGATGCCGTGCCCTGCGCGCTGTGCTACAGCGCCCCGGCGCCATCGCTGCACACGTTCGGTGGTGAGTGCCGCGGACATGAGGCCGCGGCGTGGCCGGTGCGTGTGGCGCCGGTGCCTGACGGGGAATATTTCGACGCGGGAGGTCGGCACGTACGGTTGCCAGTGCGCATCCTGTACTGCCGGTGGCTGGATTGATCGGCGACAGCGAGCGTCACGGCTCGCGTTTGCTTCCTTCCGATCAATTCCAGGAGTTCATCATGAAAAAGTCATTCCTCATTCTCGTCAGCGCCCTGACCTTGGGAGTCACCTTGCCCGCTTTGGCGGGCCCTGATTTTCAAGCCATCGAGAAGGCGCGCAAGGCCCAGCAGGTGGCTGCCGCGCAGCGCACCGACATGCTCTCGGGCAAAGGCTCGCCGAACTGCCCGCCGCCGCCCCTCGTGCTACCGCTGGACTACGGTCCACGCGCACTGACCACGCCGGGCGAAAACCGCTGGCGCAAGGCACGGTACGAAGCACAGCTGAAGACGTGCAAGAACGTGCCGTCGTAGTGCTTTGAGCGCCCGGCGAAGGCCCGCGTCTTCCGGGCGCCGAAGTGCAAGCGCTGTTGGTCGAAGCCAAACGCGTTCGTGACCCTCAGCTGAACGGGAGCTATATCGAATAGCACATTGCCGACCATCGGCGCACTACAGCCAGCCTTCCGGCGCGAACTCGTTGGTGAGCAGCAGCCAGATTTTTTGCCAGAATTCCGACTCGGGTTCGTCTGGATGAACGGGACCCTCGCCACCGGCCGGTGTGATCCATTCGAGCGCCTGTCCGTTGGACAGCCGCAGTTGATGCGCCGCCTGAATCTTGGACAATGCAGCCAGGCGAGCGGCGTCTTCGGCAACTTCTGCAACATGGATCGCCAACGCGCTTTCGGTGTTGATGCGATCGGAGCGAGGGTCGAAATTCATCGATCCGACGAACAACTCCTTTCTGTCGATCACCAACGACTTGGTATGTAGGCCCCCCACAGAAAGTCCAAAGAGTTTGCGCTGCTCTTCGCGCCCGGCTCGCTGCGGGCTCAACTCGAACAGCGCAACACCGGCGGTCAGGAGTGCTGGTCTATAGCGCCGATAGGCCCCGTGTACGAGCGGCTGATCGGTTGATGCGAGTGAGTTGGTCAACACGCTGACCTTGACACCCCTGCGAGCTGCTTCGGCGAGGAGGTCTACGCCGGCGCGTCCCGGAATGAAATAGGGTGAAGTGAGCAATATCTCCCCCGATGCGGCACGGATGTGCTCCAAGGCGTTGAGTCTCACGAGGTTGGAGCCATGCTCTTGTCTTCCCTGGGTCTGTGATGCGGAAAGCGCCTTGCCAGGCAGGTCCGCGTAGGATTCCCCCTCGCCCCACGCCAGATGCACACGGCCGGCAGCGAACTCCTTCGCCACCGATGAGCGGCCCAGCGCGTCTGGTGCATCGGCGCCCGCCAGCGCCGGAGCCGATGCTGACCGGGTCAGCGCCTCGAAGCGATCGCGCAGCGCGTGCGCGGGCGCCGACCGTGCGGCAACGTATTCGATGGGCACAGTGGCGGCGCTGTTCCAGTAGAGGTCGAACTGGCGAGACATGTCACCGACGACTTCTCCTGCAGCCAGCACATCCAGGTCGATGAAGTTGCCCGCGTCATTGCGCGTGAAGTATTCATCGCCGATGTTGCGCCCCCCCGTGATCGCCCAGGCTGCATCGGCGACGAACAACTTGTTGTGCATTCGATGATTCAAGCGCCCAAAGAAGAATGGCGATGCCGCGAATCGAGCGAACACGCCGCCAGCCCTCAACGCGAACGGGTTGAAAAGCCGCACCTCGACGCGCTCGTGCTCGGCCAGGCAGGCCAGCAGTTCGTCCTGACCCTGTGTGTATAGATCGTCGATCAATAGCCGCACTCGAACACCCCGCGCCGCGGCATCTCGCAAGGCCCGCATCATCTCGCGACCCGTGGCGTCGGATTGAAAGATGAAGTACTGCAGGTCCAACGATCGCGTGGCCAATCGCGCAAGCTCAAGGCGTGCCTGCAGTGCGTCCGGCCCGGAGGGCAGCAAACGAAAGCCACTGGCTCCTTGCGCCGCGCGTGAGGCTTCTACGACATGGGACAGCGGTGCGTCTGCCGAGGCGGCAAGTGTGTGAGTGGGCGACGACGGCGGCGACGGTGGTAACCCGAGGCAGCCGGACAAGGCGAGCAAGGTGCTCGCCATCGCAACGCGCCAAAGGGGAGTCAGTCTGTTCAAAATCTGTTGCTTCATGTCGAGTGGTTTTGTCGCACGGGTGAGGTTGGAGAGCGCGGCTATCGACCAAGCCGAGGAATTTAAGCCGAGTTTCGGCAAACGCGGGCCACGTTTGCTGAAAAGACGCGCTACATCTCCGGGATGCTGACTCCTCTCACTTTGACCCCAGCAAGATGATGATGTGCTGCGTTCCATCGGGCGCGAAGGGGTGCATTCAAGTGCCTGAGCGCATGAGAAATCGATACCGCCATTCGATCGCTCTGGACACGGGTACGACGGCAGATGAAGAATTTGTAATCCACCTGTGCGGCCATCGACGGGTTGGATTTCTAGACTGACGACAGGGAGATCAACCGACGGCCTACCGAGAGCATCCGGGCTGTCATGGCTTTTTAGCCCGGCATGCACTCACACGGTCAAAGGAGAGTGTCATGTCGTCAAAACGTATAGGTTCAGCGCTTGCCATGGTCATTAGCGCAGCTGTTCTCGCGCCCCCGACCTACGCGGAACCGTCCCACTTCGCGCCAACTGAAGCGGGTGTGGTTTACCACCCCGAGCATGCAGGGCCGGCCAAACCCCGAGCCCAGATCACCGCAGAACTCGAAGCCGCTCAGAAGCATCCGTTCTGGACATGGGCGAGCCGCTATGGCGCCCCATGGCCTGTCGCCAAGAGCGGTCCGGGGAAGACGCGCGACGAGGTCCGAAAAGAGACCCTTCAGGCGATGCGAGACGGCACCATTCCGTCCGGCGAGAGATAGTCGCAAGCGCACCTGCTGAGTAAGGAGTGAGGAGGGCGGCCCCCTCAGCAGGTGCCCACATCGATTGCCCGCTGGCTCGCCACGAGCCCGGAGAGTGACGCGGCGGGACTGCGCAACGGGAGGTTGCACGCCTGCGCTATGGACTGCAGCAGTCTTGCTGCGCTTGGATTGGGGGGGATTTCGCCGAACCGAACGAACAGAACACACAACAGTCGCGGGATTTGGGGCGAAGCAAGATTTTGCAGTTCTCGCACTCATAGAAGAACTGGCAGGCGTCCACAGGCATCTCCTCACGCTTCGCGTGGCCGCAGTGTGGGCATGTCAGCACGGATTCGAAACTGACTGCGCCGTGCAAGCCTTGGCCTGTCGTCATCGACGCACTCTCCCATCCACGCAGCCATTCCCCCCGCATCTCCTGCACGCCGGCGACAGAAGATCCCACAGCGATACGCCGATCATCAATGCCAGCCCTGCGTACAGCAACTCGGCGGTCCACCATCGACCGAAGAAGAGCAGCATGGCCGCGAGCACCATCGCCGGGCCGGTCACGCCCATCAAGCCGCGATGCCACTGGCGATGGCGATACCAGCCGACGGCGTTGGCCGCCAGGGCAACGCCGGCGAACAGTGGCAGCAAGGTGGTGAGAAACAGGCCTTCGTTGCCGCTGAATATGCCAAGGCCCGCCGCTGCCCCCAAGCTTGCCAAAGCTGGGAAACATGCTGGGCACGCCGCGGCCGAGACAATGCTGCCCAAGGCGCCGGCTTTGTCGGCCATCCGTGCGATCCATTCCATTGACTGCATTCATGTTTTTCGAGGAGTCCACAATACTTCCGTAGTCAAGTACGGAGTCAAGCGGGATGGACCAACTAAGCATCGGCGTATTCGCCCAGGCCGCAGGGGTCAGTGTGGAGACCATCCGCTTCTATCAACGCAAGGGTTTGCTGGCGCAGCCGGAGCGGCCTTACGGCAGCATCCGGCGATACAGCCAGAATGATGTGGCGAGGGTCCGGTTTGTGAAGTCCGCGCAGGCTCTGGGTTTTCGCCTCGATGAAGTGGCCGGATTGTTGATATTGGAAGATGGCACGCATTGCGGCGATGCGAGACAACTCGGGGAGAAAAAACTTGCCGATGTGCGTGCAAAACTGGCGGACCTTCATCGTATCGAAGCGGCCTTGTCGACATTGATTGACGACTGCTGCGCGAATGGCACGCGCGAATCCTGCCCATTGATCACTGCGCTGGAAAAGTAGCCCCTGCGGGGCAACATGTCTCCCGTCGAATATCGACGCGCGACTTCGCTTGATAGCATCGATGCACAGCAATCAACCGAAGGAATTTCGCTGTCAGTTCTGCAAGGCATTTAACAATGGACCCGCGTGTCAAGCGGGGTGCGGTGACACTGTGGTTCGCCGATCGGCATCCAAAAAAACTTGGCCCGTAAAGCGCTCGCTGCAATCGTCGTCGGCTACGCTCTCAGCCCGATCGACTTGATCCCGGACTTCATTCCCATGCTGGGATATCTGGACGAACGTACTCTTGTTGCCCGGTCTGATCTGACTGGCGATCCGACTGCTGCCTCGGGATGTCCTCGCTGATTGCCGCGTTCGGTCGAAAGAGGCATGGGTTACGAAGGGGGAATTTGTCTTGCAAAAACCACTCCCGGACATGGCAAGCCCCAAGTGTTGGATTTCCACCGATCTCTGACCCTAGGGGAAGTGCACAAGCTGCTTTGCACCGATCTCGGCCGCGTAGTCTTGAACTGTCATTGCCATGAGGCTTCCTACGGAGGCGTAATGCTACACAACGTTAGTGTTCCTGCAACACTTGCGTTGCTCCAGCGATAAACGAGGCTGGCCGGCATTCGATGCACGAGATGCAGTCGCTTTTCCACTCGATGAAGTAAGTTGTCAATGTATTTTTATGCGACTCACAACTTCCTATGAAAGGCCCCACTGAAGATTTCAAGTTTCCTTGCAATATCGATGTGGGATTTCAATCGAAACCATACATCGACTATTGCTTACCATGGAATCAAAAGTAACCTATTCACCTTCGTCTTCCTCCAAAGATCCGAAGAAAAAATCGTCAATCAGTTCAGATTCTGAGTTCTCAGAGTTGCATGAAATCTACAGTACTCTAGATCTCACTCATCACGTCGAATTCGCGGAAAAGGATCAGCAGACCAAGCTGCTGATCCATGAAGACTATGCGAAGCTGACCTCCTTCGCTCGAATCGAAAAAATGGTAGAGGAACTACAGCTGTCCAACGAGCTGGCATTCAATATCATGCGAACAGCACGAGGCAAGTTGACGCTGGAGAAGAGGGCGTTTTCGAGGTACTACCACGACGCCAAGGCGGTCTTGGATGTGCACGATGAGGGGTACTTCTACAGCCCGAGGATGCAGGCCTTCTTCGACTCTCTTGCGTCCTCTCCATCGCTGGGCATCGATCTGAAAACGTTCGAACTGGGTCAGCCTCTGCAGGTCTGTCCGTCCTCGGGGTGGTATTACGCAGACATTTTCAACGAGCTGCTCGAGACTATTCGAGCGCATTGCCGAACGCACAAGTACCGCGCGAGCCTAAGGAAGCACCGAAACAACTGCAAGCGTCCTGTGGGGCGCTTCCTCATGTGGGAAGCAGAATTGTTCCGCAGCCGATCACGCCATCTGATGGTCTTGGTGCACCTCGGGTATCAGCCACGGCACCGCATGCACGTGACGCCGCAGCTGATCCAGACCCATCTGGATCGGATGCTCGATGCTTCTTCGCATCCTTTGCTCAAGGGCATCTGGGACTATGCATGGCGGATCGAGGAGGGCAGGCGTACGGGGCTGCATGCTCACCTTCTGGTTTCGTATGACACCTGGCGCAATAACGGCATCGCGGTGGCACGCGAACTCGGTGAGTATTGGGGGGTCCATGCAACGGATGGCATGGGCAAGTATTGGAACGGGAATCGGGACGGGTGGATTCAGCGTTCCAAGAAGCAAGGTACGGGGCTGGGGACAGGCAAGATCGACCACGATGACTTTGCAGCGCGGACGGGGCTACGCAAGA
The DNA here is from genome assembly GCF_002849325.1 of Variovorax sp. RO1. Lineage (NCBI taxonomy): Bacteria > Pseudomonadati > Pseudomonadota > Betaproteobacteria > Burkholderiales > Comamonadaceae > Variovorax > Variovorax sp. RO1. Next base: position 75,177 of record NZ_PKMT01000011.1, on the reverse strand, counting down.
TCCTGAGGTACATGGCCAAGGCCAATCAGTACCTCACGCGCAAGAGCGGCCCCAAATATCGGTCCTTCGCCTTGAGTCAGCCCAAGGAGAAGAAAGTCCAGGGACGGCCGCGCCGTGGTCAAGCGTCGTGGCGTCCTTCGGCCATGCCTCGACAGCTAATTCTCAAATGAGATCATTTGCTTTCTCCCACGATGAAGAAAGGCTGCCATGCCTCTCAAGACGTTGCCTTGAGCTCTTCCAAAGTCAATCCTCGCGCTTCGGCCTCGAGCACCCACTTGGGCTTTCTGCCAATGCCGCCCCATGTCTCAGACCCTTGGGGTTTCTTGTATACAACAGGCGACTGCTTTTGAGCGGCGCTGCTTGGCTGGCGCTTGCCCGGACCTCTTCTTGAAATGGATGACTGCAGCAAGGCCATCGCCTTCTCAGCGTCCAGACCATAGTCCGTCAAGGCGTTCTTGAAAGCATCCACGATGCGATGCAGCTCTTCCTGGCGCAGCTCAGCTTCTTCGACTGCAATTTCCGCCAGTCTTTCTTTAATCTTCTGTGTTTCTTCAGCCAACGCCTTCAGTCGTTCTTTTGTCATGGTGATAGATTTTCGAGCAAGAACAGGAAATGATCTTGCAGTCGATCAGCTTAATGTAACCGGCTCTCTTACTTTCTTCTAGAGCGTTTCACTGACCTTGCCTTTTGAATCAGAAGGCGTTTCCGAGGCAGAAGCAGGAATCGGGCTGTCAAACAGACGATAGCGCGTTGTTCGACCAATCGGATGCGGGACCACCCACCCTTCTTGAGCTAAGGCGTTCAAAGCGCGCTCGATGCGAAGACGCGTCCAGCTGGCCTCAAGAAAGAGAAACTGCAGATCTTTCAGAGTCACCAAGGGTTGACCTGCCATCCTAAGATCATGCAAACGTTGTTGCATTTCTACTTTGTCTTGGGTACGACGATCTTGCGCATTTTCTGGTGAGACCAAGCGCAAATACTGTCTAGTATGCCAGCGCACGATCTGGATCGCACGCTCCAGTGTCTCAGCCATGATCGGGCCTTCCGGTCCATCTGCCACATGCAGCACTGCGGCAACTCGGGTCGCCTGTTCCGTTAGTTTTGCCGCAAAGCCGCTCATTTCGTGGAAGGGTCCCCATCGGATTTCCCATTGCGCCGCATTGAAAGCCTTACGAAAGACTTTCTGCGCATCCAGAGAAAGAGTCAGCGATGTTCGCTTATCGTCAATACCCTCGGTAAGTTTCGCGCCATCGTCGAGGAGTTGGACGCATCGCTTCGCATAAGCGGCCAGATGCTTTTTCTTGGGCTCAGCTTCCTCGATCCGACGATTGCCGCTGGATGGGGGAGGGCTGGCCCAAAGAAAACGATTGACCAAGCCGCTGTCTTCAGCTTCCCGGCCTCGACGTTGCATGAAGCGCTCCAGCATTCCCGGCTGGATGCCGAGGATCATGGACATTCGCGGTGCCGATACAGAGACGCGCTCATGGTTATTGGCTCGATCCAAGTGAAGGGGGGCCCCTCCCCAGAGATCATTCCAAAAGGCCATGTCGCGCATCAAGCCGCCCTTGAAGAAACTACTGGCCTCCATCGAGTAAAGCAGTCCAGACGGCCAACGCAAGCACAGTGATTGTTTCACCGCCAAGGGTGTTGCATCGTTGAAAAGAAGCTTCGGGATCGTTGCGCCCTTGGGTTGTGCGAGATATAGCTTCTTAAGTTCCCGCGCGGCCCGGTCGGCTATTCTGCGATTGCCAAGATCCCCGCGATATTTGGCTTCCACTGTTTTTCTTTGCATTTCCCAAAGCTTCGTCGCCACTGCTAGGTCGACCCTGGCTTCGCGCGCCGCATCTGCGGCCTTCTGTTCAAAATCATGAAATGGACGCAGCAGTGCACTGGCCGAAGCATCCTTTCCTTCGCCGGAGCCGGCGATAAGTATCACGTTTAAGGAGATGGAGCTGGGAGCCATCCCGGGCCGTTCAACGTTGTACTGATTTTGGGCAGCACTGGCCATTGCGGCCAAGGCAACAGGCGCAATCATTTCCATTGGAATCTTGGTGTTGCTGCTGTGCTCCTGGATCGCGGGGGCCAGGAGCTTTCCGTACGCGGAAATGGGTAGCGGTTCGTCAAATTGGGGCGAGTACATCACGAGCTCTGTAGTGACTTTTCAGAATATCCCCCGTGCATGTCGACCTCTCGTTCTAAGAGGGGCGTCAAAAAGGGCGGGCGATGCGAAGTTTATCTTGCCTTAACGAAGAAGAAGGTGACAAAATGCGATGCAGGAACTATCTCGACCTATAAAAAAGAGAATAATTGAAAATATTCGACTATTTTTGACTCGAAGCGCAACAAATTTTCTAATGAGGAGCATCATATTTTTTTCCTCAAACTCCTAAGAATCTCCATCGTTGATCCGATTATGGAAGAAAGGGTGCGTGTCAAAAAACTATGGGCAGTTTTCGGGGCTACTCATGAGCTCTACGTTTCATTTTCGAAACCTCTCTGGTGATGAGTGTTGATCTTCGAAATCATCTTTCAGAAAATTCGAGAGATTTCATGTTTCCGGAACGTGAATCTTTTAGATTGATTTTGTCGCGAGAAGTTGCCCTTGCCGTGAAGTATCGAGTGCCGAAAGGGAGAGAGTTGAAGTGAGAGAGATTGCTATCGCCAAGAAAACAGGTGCGCGAGGAGTTGGTCGAAGCCAGTTAGCGAGGTCTGGAGTCAGCTTGGATGCCTCGACTGCAGGCTTACGCTCATGAAAAGTGTCGATGACTTCAGCCGTTATGAGGAAGCGCTGTGGAAGCTTCCGGTTTCTGGAAGGATTTCGTTTGTCAGTCAGAGCCCGTGCGACGATCAAGTGGTTACACAGCGGGTGCTGACTGAGGAGGAAGATGCAGTTTGGGGGATTAGGTCGGGCGCGTTGATGATCAAGTTGATTGTTGAATCCGATGGCGATATCTGCTCCCTCAAAAGTCGGCGCATCACAAGGAAAGGATCAGGACCTCGTGAGGTGAAAACTGTCAGGCTCCTTGAGCCAATGGCAGCACATCTAGCTATATTGCTTGATCTTGGTCCGGATGAGATACGGAGACTTTTACCTGGGCATCGATTCAATCCTTACTTTGAGTTGTTGTGCAGAGTCATGGAGCGGATTGCTCACGTTCAACCTTCACTTCATCATTGGCGCACGTTCCGTGATGGTGAGGCAGAGAAATTCGTCCGACATTTCAACAAGCTTATCAAGCTTGTACGCAAGAAAGGGGGCGGACGAGAAGTGCAAAACGCCCTGGACGGGTGGCGCAGGCGTATGCGCGCACGAACTGCTTCTTCGCGGGAATATATTGATCAGATCTTTGCTTTATACCCAGATGTGTTTTCGATTCATTTGAATCTGGGCTACTGTATGCAAGGGGGTGTGGATACGCAGACGTGGACCTCACCTTTTACTCTGCGGCAGGTAAAGGCTCATCTTGCGCAATATGACCGCTTTCTGCGGGAGCACTACCCAGTGATCGGACACTTGTACTGGCGTGAGTACGGCTTGCAGTCAGGCTATCATTTTCGCGTGGTCTATTTCGTAAACTGCTCGATCAAGAGCATGAACCATCGCGTCATGCCGCTGCTGGAAGAGCATTGGCGAAAGCACATCACCAAGGGATGGGGCCGGCACTACAACTCCCGTTCGGCGCAATATAGCTATTTCGGTGCGGATCGATTGCGTGCACACGAGTTTCGCGAGAGCGCGCGCAAGGCATTGGTGCATGACCTGGAGCGACATATCACGCAAGCGGATTTTTGGGCGTTTCATAAGGAAGGCGGGAAATGCTTCGGGCGAGGACAGGCCCCGGTGGCGCTTCTCCGGGCTATGACCGGAGGAGTCCGTAGAGGATGACGAGCGAATCGATGCTCAGCGTGATAGAGGCGATGGTCCTACCTCTCGCTGATCGCAACCGCCGCTGGTGCTCCTGGCGCAGGCCCGGCCGTCAATGAACGTGGGGTGCACGCGTTTTCGGGCTCTGGGTTTAATTGAGAAAGCCTGATGGCTTAACCGAGAAACACCTCGCCTTTTCTTCTCGGGACGCGAAGCGATCCATGCATCAAGCTCATCTTCGCGGTAGCCCATCGCGCTGTGGCCAATTTTCACTGCGCTGGGGAATCTGCGTCGACGAAGTAGCCGCTCTTGGGGTTTTGCCGCTCGTAGAAGCTTGGGCGCGAAAGGTCGTTACGAACGATGGCTTCCTTGGGGTGAGGCCGTTGTATGTCGGACTTGTAGAGTGGCGGCGCCTTCGATACTCATTGGCGCGACGCGCGGGTTCTCGCTGCGAGCCAGTTTTCAATTTCGCTTTCCAGCCAGCCAACGCTTGAACTGCCGAGTTTCACCTGTTTGGGAAAGGTGGCGTCATAGCGCGGGGAGTTTGCGTCGAGCCGGTCATAGATGGCCGAGCGGGACAACGAGGTTCGGGCCTCGACTTGGCGTCGGCGCAAGATTACTGTGGCAGTGCTGTGCCGCGTGGGTTCCACTGAAGTTTCTATGCTCTCCCTCGGAGACCGGTGAAACTTGCTGTCCTGTTGGGAGGATGGCGGCCTCATTTTTGGCCGCGGGGATACCGAGCTTGGCGTCGTTGTGGGAGCAGCGAGATCAACGAGTGCTGTCGTCCCTTCGGGGGCGCTGGTGGAGCCTAGTTTCACCGAATCATCTTGGTGATCGGCTTCCAGCGTTTTGGATGATGTTGCCGTTTTTGCGGCCGAGGCTTTCGGTTTCGACACCGAGTGGACGGAACGAGAGCCCGGATCATCAACCGTGCGAAACCGATGTGCCTTGAGGTAGTTCAACGCATCTTCGCGACGGATGAAGATGTTCTTTCCCGCACGGGCTTCGTCGATGTGATGCTGATTGAATGCGATGAGCTGGCCGGATGCGATTTCTTGCTGAAGTGCGAGGCGATGCTTCTCTTGGATCTCGAGTATCTGGAGGCCGTTGGCGGCAACCGTTTCTTCGCTCACAAGCACGGGCCTCCAAGAGGGGCGATCAGGATGCTTCAAATAGGCATCCATGAACACCTCTCGCTCTCCGGCGGACATGCCGGCGTGAGGTGGCAGACCTGGCAAGATTCGAAGCAGCGTCGCGCGTTCGGCCGCGGTCATGTCGGATTGAATCTCGAGATCCGAGGTCGGCAGCTTTACGAGTTTTTTCTGGAGCCAGGCATAGTCTTCGGCTTCTCGCATGCTGGGGCAGATGGACTTGGCGATGAGCCGGGTGAAATCCCAGAGATCGATAGGATCATCGGGGGGAATTTGGATGTCAGTCTTCTGCACGCCGGACCTTCTCGAAAAAGTAGCCTTCCGTCCTTTCGGTTGCTCGAAGGGAGGGCGTGGGGCCCTCCCGTCAACTGTATCAATCTTGGTTGCCAGAATACGGAGCGCGTGAATTTTCGTAGCGATCCGGTGGACCGTGCGGTCTAGTCGGTCGAGGGCGTTTGCCCTTGAGTTGACGGGGCATGCCTCGCTATATTCGCGGGATGCCGTGATGTGCAAGCAAACTGACTTCTGCGCCATCGGTTCGCGGAAGGACAACAAATTCAATCGGTCAGGAGTCCCCAAGGGATTCGAACCCCGAATTCAGGGGAACGGAGAGGGGAACAATTATTGAATTGAAGGGGTTATCTTCAGTATTTTCGGGGCTTAGAGGCATGAGTTGGATTCCCTTCACCCGCTCCAGCCCTCATTCCTCGGCGTCCCTTGTGACCCCTGAAGCTTCTTGAAGACAAGAGGTTGCAGCGAAGGAAATTCCTGAAGAGGCCAGCGCGATGCCACCGCCGCCGGGTCTGTCCCCCACACCCGCCGACAAATCAATCGCTGCATTGACCGCACGCAAGTCGCGGTGCCTGCCTACATGGCTGCTCGCCCGCCGCGCGATGGTGACCTGACAGCACAGGACTTTTCCCGAAAGGAGTTCTCCATGCAGGCACTTCGCATCCCGAACGATCGGCGGACGCGTCTTCTGGCGGACGGGCTTCTCGCCATCAACTCCCACAGCCAGGAAGTTCTTCACGGGCTCACCCATGAAGAGTCGCAGTTTCTGATGGACTTCGACGACAAGACACCGGGTGACGCCACCACGCGCGAGCGGCGCTGCGAGCTGGCGCTGCGGCATGAACAGGCGCGGATGAGACTCGCACGCGCGGACGACGAGGGCAGCGCGGACGAGGAGTTCAGGCTGCGCGTGGGGACGCGGTTCTGAGCCGCTGCCTCACCGCTCGCCTCACGCCACCGGCGGCAAGCGGTCCAGCAGTTTGTCGAGCGTGATCGGGTAATCGCGCACGCGCACGCCGGTCGCGTGGTAGACCGCATTGGCCACCGCGGCCGCCACGCCGCACATGCCGAGTTCGCCCACGCCCTTGGCCTTCATCGGCGACGAGATCGGGTCGGTCTCTTCGAGGAAGATCACGTCCTGGTGCGGAATGTCGGCATGCACCGGCACCTCGTAGCCCGCGAGGTCGTGGTTGACGAAGAAGCCATGGCGCTTGTCGAGCGCCAGCTCTTCCATGAGCGCGCCGCCGACGCCCATCGTCATCGCGCCGATCACCTGGCTGCGCGCCGACTTGGGATTGAGGATGCGACCTGCGGCGCACACGGCCAGCATGCGCCGCACGCGGATTTCGCCGGTGACGGCATCGACGCCCACCTCCACGAAGTGCGCGCCGAAGGTGGACTGCTGGTACTTCTTGTCGAGGTCGCCGTACTCGATGCCGTCTTCGGCGACCAGGCCGTTCGCGCCCGCGGCTTCGGCCAACGGCACGGGGCGCCCGCCGGCATGCACCATGCCGTTCGCGAACTGCGCGTCGGCCGCCGCCACGCCCAGCTTGGCCGCGATGGCCTCGCGCAGCTTCATGCACGCGGCATAGACGCCCGCCGTCGAGTTGTTCGCGCCCCACTGCCCGCCGGAGCCGGCCGACACGGGGTACGCCGAATCGCCCAGCCGCACCTGCACCTTGTCGAGCGACACGCCCATGGTCTCGGCGGCGGTCTGCGCAATGATGGTGTAGGTGCCTGTGCCGATGTCGGTCATGTCGGTTTCCACCGTGACGATGCCGCGGCTGTCCAGGCGCACGCGTGCGGCCGATTTCGTCAGCAGGTTGTTGCGGAAGGCCGCGGCCACGCCCATGCCCACGAGCCAGCGTCCGTCGCGCTGCTGCGCCGGTGTTGCGCTGCGCCGGTTCCAGCCGAAGCGCTCGGCGCCGGTGCGCAGGCATTCGATCAAGCGGCGTTGGGAGTAGGGGCGCTCCGGCTTTTCCGGATCGACCTGCGTGTCGTTGCGCACGCGAAATTCGATCGGGTCGAGCTTCAGTTGTTCGGCCATCTCGTCCATGGCGATCTCCAGCGCCATCATCCCGGGCGCCTCGCCGGGCGCGCGCATGGCGTTGCTTTCGGGCAGGTCGAGCACGGCGAGCCGCGTGGTGGTCAGGCGGTTCGCGCCGGCGTACAGCAGGCGGGTCTGGTTGACGGCCGTCTCGGCCTGCCCGCCGGGCAGGTCGCCCGACCAGCCTTCGTGCGCGATGGCGGTGATCTTGCCGTCGGGCGTGGCACCGATGCGGATGCGCTGGCGGGTGGCGGGCCGGTGCGTGGTGTTGTTCATCATCAAGGGCCGCTGCAGCGCCACCTTCACGGGCCGTCCGGCCTCGCGCGCGCCCAGTGCGGCCAGCAGCGCATCCGCGCGCACGAACAGCTTGCCGCCGAAGCCGCCGCCGACGAAGGGCGAGACCAGCCGCACGTTCGCCTTCGGAATGCCCAGCGTCTTGGCGACGTCGCCGACGCCCCAGGCAATCATCTGGTTCGACGTCCAGATCGTGAGCTTGTCGCCCTGCCACTGCGCAATGGAGGCGTGCGGCTCCATCATCGCGTGCGACTCGTCGGGCGTGGTGTACGTGGCATCGAGCCGCACGGGGGCGGCGGCGAACGCGCCGGGAAAATCGCCCGTCTTCGTTTCCGGCGGGCCGGCGAACGGCGAGGGCTCGGGCAGCTTTGCCGCGCCCATTTCCGCCGCGAGGTCGAAGCGCCCGGGTGCGCGCGTGTAGTCGATGCGCACCAGCTGCGCGGCGGCACGCGCCTGCTCGAAGGTGTCGGCCACCACGAGTGCGACGGCCTGGTGGTAGTGGTCGATCTCGGGGCCGCCCAGCAGCTTGGCGGTGTTGAAGTCGCCCTTGCCGAGCGTGCCGGCATTGCGCGCGGTGACGATGGCGCGCACGCCCGGTGCCGCGCGCGCGGCATTCAGGTCCATCGACGCGATGCGGCCTTTGGCGATGCCGGCGCCGACCACATAGCCGTAGGCCGCCTGGGGCGCCTCGGCGTTGCGTTCGTAGGCGTAGCGCGCGGTGCCCGTCGTCTTGGCCGGGCCGTCGATGCGGTCGGTCGGCTTGCCGATGACCTTGAGCTGGTCGATGGGGTTGGTGGTGGCGGGGGTGTCGAATTTCATGGCTCAGCTCCTCGCTTGCAGCAGCGCCCCGGCCAGCGCGCGCTCGGCCAGTGGCACCTTGAAGGCGTTGTCGTGGGTCGGCTGCGCGCCGGCCAGCAGCTGCGCGGCCACGGCCTTCGCGCCTTGCGGCAGGGCCGCCTCGGCGGCCTCGACGCGCCACGGCTTGTGCGCCACGCCGCCCAGCGCCACGCGGCCCGAGCCGTCGCGCTGCACGATCGCCGCGACCGACACCAGCGCAAACGCATACGAGGCCCGGTCGCGGACCTTGCGATAGACGTGCGTGCCGCCGACGGGCCGGGGCAGCGTGACGCCGGTGATCAGCTCGTCGCGCTGCAGCACCGTCTCGATGTGCGGCGTGTCGCCAGGCAGGCGATGGAAATCGGCAATCGGGATCACGCGGGCCTGCCCGTCGGGGCGCACGGTTTCGACCGCCGCGTCGAGCACGCGCATCGCCACCGCCATGTCGCTCGGGTTCGTCGCGATGCATGCGGCGCTGCTGCCGATCACCGCCAGCTGGCGCGTGATGCCGCCGACGGCGCTGCAGCCGCTGCCGGGCTGGCGCTTGTTGCAGGGCTGGTCAGTGTCGTAGAAGTAGGGGCAGCGCGTGCGCTGCAGCAGGTTGCCCGCCGTCGTCGCCTTGTTGCGCAACTGGCCCGAGGCGCCGGCCAGCAGCGCGCGCGACAGCACGCCGTAATCGCGCCGCACCCGCGCGTCGGCGGCCAGGTCGGTGTTGCGCACCAGCGCGCCGATGCGCAGGCCGCCTTCGGCCGTGGGCGCGATGGTGTCGAGCGCCAGGCCGTTCACATCGACGAGGTGCGTGGGCGCCTCGATCTGCAACTTCATCAGGTCGAGCAGGTTGGTGCCGCCCGCGATGAACTTGGCGCCGGGTTGGCGTGCGACGGCGGCTGCGGCCTGCGCGGGCGATTGCGCGCGCTCGTAGGTGAAGGGTTTCATGCCCGGCTCCCGGCCACTTCGGTGATGGCATCGACGATGTTGGAGTACGCGCCGCAGCGGCAGATGTTGCCGCTCATGCGCTCGCGCAGCTCGTCGGCCGACAGCAGCGGCCGGGCATTGAGGTCGGCGCTCACGTGGCTCGGGATGCCGCGCTTGACCTCGTCGATGACGCCCACCGCCGAGCAGATCTGGCCCGGCGTGCAGTAGCCGCACTGGTAGCCGTCGTGCTTCACGAAGGCCGCCTGCAGCGGGTGCATGTGCTGCGGCGTGCCGAGCCCTTCGATGGTCGTCACCTGGCCGCCGTCGTGCATCACGGCGAGCGTCAGGCAGGAATTGATGCGCCGGCCGTCGGCAATCACCGTGCAGGCGCCGCACTGGCCATGGTCGCAGCCCTTCTTGGTGCCGGTGAGGTTCAGGTGTTCGCGCAGCGCGTCGAGCAGGGTCGTGCGCGTGTCGAGCTGCAGCGCATGCGCCTGCCCGTTGACGGTCAGCGACAGCTTCATCAGGGGCCCGGCGGCGCTTGGGGGCGTGGCCTGCGCCGCTGCCGTGGCAGGCACGGCAGTCGAAACTGCCGCGGCGGTGGCGGCGCCGGCGATGAGGGCGCTGCGGCGCGAGATCAAGGGGGTCGTGGGACTGTCCATGTCGGCGGCTCCTTGGGGTCGAAGTTCTCGAATCGTGGGCTTGACCGTGCGGGGTATCACGCCGGGTCGGCACGCGCAGTAGGAGAAAGGAGGGTGTTGCCGCCTGCGAGGCGCCCGGATTTTTGGGCCTGTAAGAAAGTAGCGCTCAGCGGGGTCGATGACCCGCTGCGTCGAGGGTTTGCCCGGGACACGGCGAGGCCGTTCGGCCTACACTTTCTGCTCCAAAAAAAGGAGCGACCCATGCCGATGGACTTCCTGCGGCGGATCGAAGACGAGGCTTTCCCTTTGACGGTGACCGATCCCGTGGACATCCGCAATGCAGCGGTACTCGTGGCCGCGGGCCTTATTGAGGCCGACCTGCCGACCGAGTCCGATGCGCCTGAACGGCCGGGCGTCGTCCTGCGCATCACGCCCCTGGGCCGCGCCGAACTCAGGCGAATGCGCGACAAGCCCGCCTGAGGCGGCAAGGCCGCACCTCACTGCGCCTGTGGCTCTCGCAAGGCGCGCAGCGCGAGCAGGAAGGTCGCGGCATTCCAGCTTTGCCCGGCCATGCCCATGGGCGCCAGCGTGCGGCCGTGGAACCACTCGGTGAAGCGCCAGTCCTCCAGCGCGTTGACCTCGGCCAGTCGCACCAGCTCCGACCACGCCAGGTCCTGCGCGCCCAGTTGGGCCAGCGCCATCACCCAGAACCCGCCGACAAAGGGCCACAGGCCGCCGTTGTGGTACTGGTGCACGATGTTCTGCTGGTGGCGGCCCATGTAGGCCCGCCACAGCGGATGCTGGCGCGACAGCGGATGCAGCACCACGCGCACGGGGTAGGGCACGCTGGCATGCGCCTCGGTGAGCGTCTGGACGATGCGCTGCGCCATCGCCGCATCGGCCAGCCCGGCCTGGAGGGCCAGCACGTTGCCGAACACATCGCCCTCGTCGCCGACCACGGCCAGGTTGACGAAGCTCAGATACAGGCCCGGGTCGCGCCGGCCGCGCCGCGCGTAGTGCTGCAGCAGCCGCGCGCGGTGGTACTCGGGCAGGTCGCGCTGGAACGGGTTGAACAAATGGTTGAAGTGGTGCTTCGTGGCCTCGGCATGGTCCAGCGCGTAGCGCCGCTTCACTTCGTACCAGAGCGCGTTGCTGTACAGCACGTAGCCCGAGCGCGGCATGATGTCGGCCCAGTCGCTGGCCTCGTTCTGCTGCAGCAGCCGGAAGTGCTGGTGCTCCTGCGCCAGCAGCCAGCCGATGGCGCGTTCCACCTCGCCGGCCCAGTGCGAGGGACCGACCTGCCCGTGGCGGCGCACGTGGTCCACGGCAATCAGCCACCACAGCGTGGCATCGATGCAGCCCAGGTACCAGAAGTCGGCGTCGCGGCCCTCGGGGTCGACGTACTTGGGAATCTGCCCGTTGGCCGCCTGGTGGGCGGCGAGCGCGTCGAGGCTGGCCACCGCGCCTTGCTCCAGCGCGGGCACGCCGCTGCCGCACATCGCGAGCACGCAGATGGCCGCGTCGCGCCCGAAGATGCGCGTGTAGCGCCGCGCTTCGGCCGCCTCGGTGCGGCTGGCGGCCAGGATGCCGTGCGGCGTCAGGTTGCGTTCCAGCAGCGCGAGCGATGCGTGCGCGCAGGTGTCGATCAGCGCGAGCGCCGGGGCGTCAGGTTCCTTCATGAGACATGTTTTTATCATCCGCCGCCGGGCAAGACCTACACGCAGCCGCGCCCCGACCCGACGAGCGCGCTCGCGAGGCGCGCCAGGATGAAGCCAGTCCTCTCAACTTTGAAAAAAGGAGTCCGACATGGCAAAGGACCAGAACCTGTTTCATGCAGACACAGATGATCCGGCGCGTGACACCCTCCCGGGCGATGCGCTGTCCACAGACCACGTGGTCCACGTACTGAACCACCTGCTCGAAGGCGCCCGCGACGACGCACACGCATTCCGCGCCGGCGCGGACGAGGTGAGGGCGCGGCGCCACAAGGACGTGCTCGCCGCGCGCGCCGCGCAATGCCAAGCCGCGGCCAGCCAGCTGGTGGAGCTCGTCATCACCTGCGGCGGCCAGCCGGCGGGCGGCGGCACGGCGCTGGGCGCGGTGCACCGCGGCTGGGCGCACGTGAAGGCGGCGGTGGGCGTGGCGGCCAGCGAGTCGTCGGTGCTCGACGCCTGCGAGCGCGCCGACGATGCGGCCGTGGCGCGCTACCGCGAGGCGCTGGCGCTGCGCCTACCCATGGGTATCCGGCAGATCCTGCAGATGCAGGCCCACGATGCGCAACGCGGTCACGCGCAGGTGCGTCTGCTGCTCAATACCCTGCGCGCTTGTCGGCAGTCGCAGCTGTAGCTTGCTTCCTGCCTTCGCAAGCGGAAAAATCCGTCGCCGGGTGCGCCTTCGGGCGCGCCCCCTCTCAAGCTCACCGGCCCTGCGGGCAGGCACAAGGAGATAGGCGACATGGACTTCGAAGGCATCTATTGTTTCGACACCGCGTCGGTGCGATTCGCGGTGTATCCCGACGGTCCGGAGGGCGCGCGCATCGTCGCGCAGATTTCCGAAGACACGCTGCACGATGCGTTCGGCGTGCGCGAGATCGGCGACGCGCTGATCGACGCGTGCAAGGCGAATTTAGACGTGCTCATGGCCGTCGCCGTTGCGCGCTACCGGGCAACCCCCCGGCAACCGATCGAATTGACCCCCGACGACTTCGGCGTGCACGCCTGAGCGCATGCAGCAGCCCGGGGCACGGGCTGTTCTCCGACAAGCCGAGGCGGTCAAGGCCTTACCCACCGCCTGCATCGGGCTTGCATAACCTGGAAAGGCTGGAGGCGAACCGAAGTCGGTCCTCGAACAACCGTTCCACTGGCCTTCAACGGGAGCGCCGGTGCCAACGACAACGAACCATCCCCGCCAGGGCGAACGCGACGTCTACCTTTTTCGGGAAGGAACCCACGCCCGGCTGTACGACCTGCTCGGCTGCCACCTCGACGAGGAAGAGGGCGGTGCAGGTTTCGCGGTGTGGGCACCCAACGCCGCGTCGGTCTCGGTGGTCGGCGACTGGAACGGCTGGTCGGGCGACGCCGATCCGCTCGTGCCGAGCCCTGACGGCTCGGGCATCTGGCACGGGCACGCACCGGCTGCCGCGACAGGCGACGCCTACAAGTACCGCATCCGTTCGCACCACGGCAACTACACGGTCGACAAGGCCGACCCCGTCGCGTTCAGCGCGGAGCCACCGCCGGCCACCGCCTCGCGCATCTGCGACCTGGCCTACACCTGGGGCGACGACGAATGGATGGCGACACGCGGCCAGCGCAACGCGCTCGATGCGCCGCAGTCGGTCTACGAGGTGCACCTGGGCTCGTGGCAGCGCCAGGACGGCCAGTTTCTCGGCTACCGCGAAGTCGCGCACCGGCTCGCCGCCTATGTGAACCAGATGGGCTTCACGCACGTGGAGCTCATGCCCGTGACCGAGCACCCGTTCTACGGCTCATGGGGCTACCAGACCACCGGCTACTTCGCACCGACCGCGCGCTTCGGCCCGCCGCAGGACTTCATGTACCTCGTCGACCACCTGCACCAGCAGGGCATCGGCGTGCTGCTCGACTGGGTGCCTTCGCACTTTCCGACCGACGAGCACGGGCTCGGGTACTTCGACGGCACGCACCTGTACGAGCACGCCGATCCGCGCCAGGGCTTTCATCCGGAGTGGAACTCCAGCATCTTCAACTACGGCCGGCCCGAGGTGCGCAGCTTCCTCGTGTCGTCGGGGCTGTTCTGGCTCGACAAGTACCACCTCGACGGCCTGCGCGTGGACGCCGTGGCGTCGATGCTCTACCTCGACTACGCGCGCAACCATGGCGAGTGGGTGCCCAACCGCCACGGCGGGCGCGAGAACCTGGAGGCCATCGACTTCCTGCAGACGCTGAACCGCGCCGTGTACCGCGCGCACCCCGACACCGTCACGGTGGCCGAAGAGTCGACCGCGTGGCCGCGCGTCTCGCGCCCCACCGACATGGACGGCCTGGGCTTCGGCGAGAAATGGAACATGGGCTGGATGCACGACGCGCTCGCCTACATGAAGGAAGAGCCGGTGCACCGCAAGTACCACCACCACAAGCTGACCTTTTCGCTGGTGTATGCCTTTCACGAGAACTTCGTGCTGCCGCTGTCGCACGACGAGGTGGTGCACGGCAAGGGCTCGCTGCTGAACAAGATGCCCGGCGACAGCTGGCAGCAGTTCGCCAACCTGCGTGCGTTGTACGGCTTCATGTGGGCGCACCCGGGCAAGAAGCTGCTCTTCATGGGCGGCGAGTTCGGCCAGCGCCGCGAGTGGACGCACGACGGCGAACTCGAATGGTGGGTCTGCGAGCAGGAAGGCCACGGCGGCCTGCAGCGCCTGGTGGCCCAGCTCAACCGCGTGTACCGCGGTGCGCCCGCGTTGCACCAGGTCGACTTCTCGTCGGCGGGCTTCGAGTGGGTCGCGGCCGAGGACGCCGACACCGGCGTGTTCGCCTTCCTGCGCAAGGCCGGCGACGGCAGCCCGCCGCTGCTCGTGGTGAGCAACATGACGCCGGTGCCGCGCACCAACTACCTGCTGGGCGTGCCGCTCGGCGGCCACTGGCAGGAGGTGATCAACACCGACGCCACGGAATTCGGCGGCTCGGGCTGGGGCAACTTCGGCGGCGTCGACACGGCGCCGGTGCGCTCCCACGGCCGCAGGCAATCGGTGTGCCTCACCTTGCCGCCCCTGTCCACGCTGATCCTGGAGCACGTTGCCCGATGAAGAACATCTTTTCGACCAAGCCCGCCGCCGCAGCGAACGACGGCACCGACATCGCCCTGGACCACGGCGCGGTCCGCGCGGTCATCGATGCCGTGCTGCCGAGCGTGGACCACGGCCGCTTTCCGGTGAAGTGCGTGGCCGGCGAGCGCGTGCCGGTGCGCGCCCATTGCTTCACCGACGGCCACGACGTGGTGCGCGTTCAGCTGTGCTGGCGCGCGCACGAGCAGCCCGCCTTCCGCGAAGTGCCGATGAAGCCGCTCGGCAACGACGTGTGGGAGGCCGCGTTCTCGCCGCCGTCGCCGGGCCGTTATGTCTACACCGTCGTCGCGTGGGTCGACCCCTTCGAGTCGTGGCGCAGCGAGATGACGCGGCGCGTCGACCCCGACGACGTGCGCATTGCCGCGCAGGTCGGGGCGCTCGAAATCGCGGCCGCCGCATCGCGCGCCGAGGGCGCCGACCGCCTCGCCTTGCAGCGCTGGGCCACCGAGCTCGATGCCGTGGCCGCCAGCCCCGGCTCCGACGTGGTGTCGCTGAAGGCGCTGGCACTGGACGACGAATACGCCGAGCTGGCACGACGCCATCCCGACCGCCAGCATGCGGTGCGCCATTCGGCCGAGCTACCGCTGTTCGCCGACCGCGAGCGCGCGCGCTTCAGCACCTGGTACGAACTCTTTCCGCGTTCGACCGGCCCCGCGCCCGGCGTGCACGGCACCTTCAAGGACGTGGAGGCGCGCCTGCCGGCCATCGCCGCCATGGGCTTCGACGTGCTGTACTTTCCGCCGATCCACCCCATCGGCCGCGAGCAGCGCAAGGGGCCCAACAACGCACTGCAGGCCGGCCCCGACGACGTGGGCAGCCCCTGGGCCATCGGTGCGGCCGAAGGCGGGCACACGGCAATCCTGCCGGCGCTCGGCACGGCCGAAGACTTCCGCCACCTGGTGGCGCGCGCCGGCGCGCACGGCCTGGAGATCGCCCTGGACATCGCCTTCCAGTGCGCGCCCGACCACCCGTATGTGAAGGCGCATCCCGGCTGGTTCCGCTGGCGCCCCGACGGCACCGTGCAGTACGCCGAGAACCCGCCCAAGAAGTACCAGGACATCTACCCCTTCAACTTCGAGTGCGAGGACTGGCGCGGCCTGTGGGCCGAGCTCAAGCGCGTGATCGACCACTGGATCGGGGAGGGCGTGCGCATCTTCCGTGTCGACAACCCGCACACCAAGGCCTTCCCGTTCTGGGAGTGGGTCATCGGCGAAGTGAAGCGCGCGCACCCCGACGTGATCTTTCTGGCCGAGGCCTTCACGCGGCCGAAGGTGATGCACCGGCTCGCCAAGCTGGGCTTCTCGCAGAGCTACACCTACTTCACGTGGCGCAACACCAAAGAGGAGCTGCAGGCCTACTTCACCGAGCTCTCGACCGAGCCCGGCATCGACTACTTCCGTCCCAACGCCTGGCCCAACACGCCCGACATCCTGCACGAGCAGCTGCAGACCGGGGAGACCGCCGTCTACATGTCGCGCCTCGTGCTCGCTGCCACGCTCGCGGCCAACTACGGCATCTACGGGCCGGCCTACGAACGCCGCGAGCACCTGCCGCGCAGCGCCGGCAGCGAGGAGTACCTCGACTCCGAGAAGTACCAGCTGCGCCACCGCGCCGACGACGACCCGGACAGCCTCGAGCCCTTCATCGCGCAGGTCAACCGCATCCGCCGCGAGAACCCGGCATTGCAGCGCGACCGGGGCCTGCGCTTTCTGCACATCGACAACGACCAGCTGCTGGCCTATGCCAAGGCATCGCCCGACGGCGAGAACGTGATCGTCACCGTGGTCAACCTCGACCCCCACCACGTGCAGACCGGCTGGGTCGGGCTGGAGCCCGCGAGCGTGGGCGTGAAGGACGGGCAGGCGTTCCAGATGCACGACCTGCTGAGCAACCAGCGCTTCACCTGGCAGGGCGACTGGCACTACATCCGTCTCGATCCCCGCAGCGTGCCCGCGCACATCTTCGTGGTGCGTCGCCGCCACGGCGACGAGCGCGACTTCGACTACTTTCTCTAAGTTCTCCAAGATCAGGAAGGCGAATCGCCCATGAACGCACCCGTCTCCCACATCGCGCTCGAAACCGTCGAGATCGACACCAGTGACGATCCGCTGTGGTATCGCGACGCGGTGATCTACCAGCTCAACGTCAAGGCCTTCTTCGACTCCAACAACGACGGCATGGGCGACTTCCGGGGCGTGACCGCCAAGCTCGACTATGTGAAGGAGCTGGGCGTCAACACCATCTGGCTCATGCCGTTCTACCCGTCGCCCCTGCGCGACGACGGCTACGACATCTCCGGGTACGAAGACGTACACCCGCAGTACGGCACGCTCGACGACTTCCGCGAAATGCTGGCCGAGGCGCACAAGCGCGGCCTGCGCGTGATCACCGAGCTGGTCATCAACCACACCTCGAACGAGCACCCGTGGTTCAAGGCCGCGCGCCTGGCGCCGCCCGGTTCGCCCGAGCGCGACTTCTACGTGTGGAGCGACACCGACCAGATCTACCAGGGCACGCGGATCATCTTCACCGACACCGAAACCTCGAACTGGACCTGGGACCCGGTGGCCAAGCAGTACTTCTGGCACCGCTTCTTCAGCCACCAGCCCGACCTGAACTTCGACAACCCGGCGGTGCTCGAGGCCATCTTCAAGACCATGCGCTTCTGGCTCGACATGGGCGTGGACGGCTTCCGCCTGGACGCCATTCCCTACCTGGTGGAGCGCGACGGCACCAGCAACGAGAACCTGCCCGAGACGCACGCGGTGATCAAGAAGCTGCGCGCCGCCATCGATGCGCAGTACAAGAACCGCTTTCTTCTGGCCGAGGCCAACATGTGGCCCGAAGACGTGCGCGAGTATTTCGGCGACGGCGACGAGTGCCACATGGCGTACCACTTTCCGCTCATGCCGCGCATGTACATGGCCATCGCGCAGGAAGACCGGCACCCCATCGTCGAGATCATGGCGCAGACGCCCGACATTCCCGAGGGCTGCCAGTGGGCCATCTTCCTGCGCAACCACGACGAGCTCACGCTCGAGATGGTGACCAGCAAGGAGCGCGACTACATGTACACCATGTACGCGGCCGACATGCGCGCGCGCATCAACCTGGGCATCCGCCGGCGGCTGGCGCCGCTGATGGAAAACGACATGGACCGCGTCAAGCTCATGAACGGCATGCTGCTGTCGATGCCGGGCTCGCCCATCATCTATTACGGCGACGAGATCGGCATGGGCGACAACGTGTTCGTGGGCGACCGCAACGGCGTGCGCACGCCCATGCAGTGGAGCCCCGACCGCAACGCCGGCTTCTCGCGCACCGACCCGCAGCGCCTGTACCTGCAGCCGATCATGGACCCGATGTTCGGCTACGAAGCGCTCAACGTGGAAGCGCAGGCGCGCGACGCCAGCTCGCTGCTCAACTGGACCAAGCGCATGCTCGCCGTGCGCAAGACCAGCTATGCGTTCGGGCGCGGCCGACGGCGCTTTCTGAAGCCGGGCAACCGCAAGATCCTGGCCTACCTGAGCGAGTACGACGGCGACGTGATCCTCACCGTGTTCAACCTCTCGCGCGCAGCGCAGCCGGTGGAACTCGACCTGTCGGAGTTCAAGGGCTTCGTGCCCATCGAGATGCTGGGCCGCGCGCCGTTCCCGCCCATCGGCGAGCTGCCTTACCTGCTCACGATGTCGTCGTACGGCTTCTACTGGTTCAAGCTCACGGCCGAGGCCGACGCGCCGAGCTGGCACCAGGAAGGCGTGGCGCTGCAGGAGTGGCCCACGCTCGTGCTGTTCGACGGCTGGACCAGCTTCTTCCGCGAGCGCGTGATGCCGTGGCGCATCGGCATGTCGGAGCGCATGCGCGCCCAGTTCGAAACCGAGACGCTGCCGCGCCACATCGAGATCCAGCGCTGGTACGCCTCCAAGGGCACGGCCATCCGTCGTGCGCGCGTGGCCGACCATGCCGTGTGGGACGTGGACGGCCTGAGCTGGATGCTGGCGCTGCTCGACCTCGAAGGCCCGGCCGGCGGCGCCACCTACTTCATGCCACTGGCGCTGGCGTGGGAAGAGCGCGACGAGGAGCGCATGGCCGGCGTGGCGCAGGCCGCGCTCGCCAAGGTGCGCCAGCAGGCGCAGGTCGGCCTCATGGGCGACGCCTTCTACGACGAGGCCTTCTGCCGCGCGCTGCTGCGCACCATCGCCAGCGGCGCCGAGCTGCCGACCGCCGGCGGCAAGCTGGTGTTCCGGCCGACGGCGGCCTTTGCGGGCCTGCAGGTCGACATCGACGCCTTGGCCGTCGGACGCCCGAGCGGCGTGAGCAGCAACACGGTGATCACGCTGGACGAAACGCTGTTCCTCAAGGGCTACCGCCATGTGCGCGAGGGCATCAACCCCGAGCTGGAGATGGGCCGCTTCCTGACCGAAGACGCGCACTACCCGCACTGCGTGCCCGTGCTCGGCGCGCTCGAGTACCTGACGAACGACGGCCGCACCATGACGCTGGCGATGGTGCAGAGCTACATGCCCAACCAGGGCGACGGCTGGGACCACACGCTCGGCTACCTGGAGCGCTTCTTGCGCGATGCGGCCACCACCGACGGCGAGGCGCGAGGCCGGGTCGAAGGTGCCGAGGTGGCCGCGGTGCACGGCGGCTTCCTGGCGCTCATGGCCACGCTGGGGCGGCGCACCGCCGAGCTGCACCGGGCGCTCGCCGTGCGCACCGGCGCGGCGGCCTTCGACCCCGAGCCGCTTGCGGCGGCCGACTTCGCCAGCTTCAAGACGCTGGCCGCGAGCGACGCCACCGCCACGCTCGCGCTGCTGCGCGAACGCCTTGATCTCGTGCCCGGCGCCGCGCAGGCCGACGCACGCACCTTGCTGGACGCAGCCGATGCGCTGCAGGCGAGCATCGCGGCGCGCCATCCGGTGGAAGGCGGCGGCATCAAGAGCCGCTACCACGGCGACTACCACCTGGGCCAGGTGCTGGTGAAGGACAACGACTTCGTCATCATCGACTTCGAGGGCGAGCCCGCGCGCAGCTTCGAGGAGCGCCGCACCAAGAGCTCGCCGCTGCGCGACGTGGCGAGCATGCTGCGCTCGTTCAACTACGCGCGCTGGACGGCGCTGCGCCGCGTGGCGCAAAGCCCCGAAGAAGCCCAGCGGCTGGCCGCACCGGCCATCGCGTGGGAGCGCGCCACGCGCGAGGCGTTCCTGGGCGGCTACGGCGTCGACGGCGCACCAATCGATGCCGAGCTGCTCGCGCTGTTCGAACTCGACAAGGCCCTGTACGAGCTGCGCTACGAACTCGACAACCGCATCGACTGGGCCCAGGTGCCGCTGCACGGCGTGCTCGCGCTGATCAACGCGCCGCGCGCCTGACTCACCCCTCTCCAGCCACCTCACCGGAAGACACACCATGGAAAACTTCGGCATTCACCTGGAGCCGCTGCGCGCCATCCTCTACCAGGTCGGCGCCTTCATTCCGCGCCTGCTGATCGGGCTGGTGGTGGTGCTCGTCGGCTGGCTGGTCGCCAAGGCGGCCCGCTTCGCCGTGACCAAGGCGCTGCGCGCCGTCAACTTCAATGTGCTCACCGAGCGCGCGGGGCTGGACAACTTCCTGCGCCAGGGCGGGTTCCAGGGCGACACCAGCAGCCTGTTCGGCGTCCTGATGTACTGGCTGGTGATCCTGGCCTCGCTGCTCATCGCCTTCAACGGCATGGGGCTGAGCTACATCGCCGACCTGCTGGGGCGCATCGTGTGGTTCGTGCCCAACGTGTTCGTGGCGCTGCTGGTGCTGGCCTTCGGCTCCTACTTTGCGCGCTTCGTGGGCGAGGCCGTGGGCAGCTATTTCCGCAGCGTGAAGATGCAGGACGCCGTGCTCTTCGGGAAGGTGGCGCAGTACGCGGTGATGGCCTTCGTGATCCTCATTGCGCTGGACCAGGTGAAGGTGGGCGGCGACATCGTGCGCGAGAGCTTCCTCGTGATTCTGGCCGGCGTGGTTTTTGCATTGGCACTGGCCTTCGGGCTGGCGGGCAAGGACTGGGCGAAGGCGCAGATCGAGCGCTGGTGGCCCAAGCAGGTCAGCGGCAGCAAGACGGCCCCGCCCGCCGTGACGCCCGTGGGCACACCGCCGCGCTTCGACAGCTCCGACCGACCGCCCCGCTGACTTTCCTACGCCCATCGGCCCCTGAATGACATCCAAGACCCATCCGACGATCACGGCCGTCTGGCCCGGCCGACCTTACCCGCGCGGCGCCACCTGGGACGGGGAGGGCGTCAATTTCGCGCTCTTTTCGCAGCACTCCGACAAGGTCGAACTCTGCCTGTTCGACGAGCGCGGCCGGCATGAGCTGCAGCGCATTCCCCTGCGCGAGCGCACCGACGGTGTGTGGCACTGCTACCTGCCCGAGGCCCGCCCCGGCCAGGCCTACGGCTACCGCGTGCACGGGCCCTACAAGCCCGAGGAGGGCCATCGCTTCAATCCGCACAAGCTGCTGGTCGATCCGTATGCGAAAGACCTCGTGGGCGAGCTGCGCTGGGGCGACGCGCTCTACGGCTACACGGTCGGCAGCAAGCGCGAAGACCTGTCGTTCGACCGGCGCGACAGCGCGCCGCTCATGCCCAAGGGCCGCGTGCTCGAAACCGCCTTCACCTGGGGCGACGACCGCCGCCCCTCGGTGCCGTGGCAGGACATGGTGATCTGCGAGATGCACGTGCGCGGCTTCACCATGACGCACCCCGACGTGCCGCCCGAACTGCGCGGCACCTACGCCGCACTCGGCTGCGCGCCGGTGGTCGACTACCTCAAGCGCCTGGGCGTGACCACGGTCGAGCTGCTGCCCGTGCACAGCTTCCTCAACGACCGCCACCTGGCCGAGAAGGGCCTGCAGAACTACTGGGGCTACAACACGCTGGCCTTCTTCGCCCCCGAGATGCGCTACAGCGCCTCGGGCAAGGTGAAGGAGTTCAAGACCATGGTCAAGTCGCTGCACTCCGCGGGCATCGAGGTGATCCTCGACGTGGTCTACAACCACACCTGCGAGGGCAACCAGCTCGGGCCCACGCTCTCGATGCGCGGCGTGGACAACGCCAGCTACTACATCGCCAACGCCGACAACCGCCGCTACTACGACGACTTCACCGGCTGCGGCAACACCGTCAACCTCGAGCAGCCGCACGCGCTGCAACTGGTGATGGATTCGCTGCGCTACTGGGCCGAGGAGATGCACGTCGACGGCTTCCGCTTCGACCTGGCCTCGGCGCTGGCGCGCGAGTCGGGCAAGGTCGAGAACCTCGGCGGCTTCTTCGATGCGATCCGGCAAGACCCGACGCTCAACCGCGTGAAGCTCATCGCCGAACCGTGGGACCTGGGCCATGGCGGCTACCAGGTCGGCAACTTCCCGCTCGGCTGGGCCGAGTGGAACGACCAGTACCGCGACGGCCTGCGCGGCTTCTGGAAAGGCGACGGCGGCCTCATCGGCGAGGTGGCCAAGCGCGTCACCGGCTCGGAAGACCTGTACGGCTGGTCGGGCAAGCGGCCCACGGCGAGCATCAACTTCATCACCGCGCACGACGGCTTCACCCTGCACGACCTGGTGTCGTACAACGACAAGCACAACGAGGCCAACGGCGAAGACAACCGCGACGGCAACAGCCACAACGTGTCGTGGAACTGCGGCGTCGAAGGCCCCACCGACGACCCCGAGGTGCTCGCCCTGCGCGAGCGCCAGAAGCGCAACCTGCTGGCCACGCTGTTGCTGTCGCAGGGCGTGCCGATGCTGCTGGCCGGCGACGAGCGCGGCCACACGCAGCAGGGCAACAACAACGTCTACTGCCAGGACAACGAACTCGGCTGGATCGACTGGGCACCCACGCCCGAACGGCTGGCGCTCACGACTTTCGTCGAGCGCATGGTGGCGCTGCGCCGCGCGCACCCGTCGTTCCGGCGCCGCAACTTCTTTGCAGGCAAGCCCGCCGAGGGCGAAACGCTCACCGACGTGCACTGGCTCAAGCCCGACGGCGCCGAGATGCGCCCCGAAGACTGGAGCGACACCAACGCGCGCTGCATCGCGATGTACATCCCCGGCGGCGGCATCGCCGACCGCGGGCCGCGCGGCGAGGCGCAGCACGACGACGACTTTCTGGTGCTGATGAACGCGCACCACGACGAGATCGCGTTCACGCTGCCGGCGGCCCCGCACGGCGCCTGGCGTCTTCTGGTCGACACGGCCGGCACGGCGCCGCCGCTTCCCGGCGAGGACGCCGCCGCACTCGCGCCCGCGTGGAGCGAGCCCGCCTATCCGCTGCAATGCCGCTCGCTCGTGGTGCTGAGCCGGCCGGACGTGCGGCCATGAGCAGCCATTCCCACGCCATGCCCTTCGGCGCCACGGTGCAGGAGAAGGGCGTCGAGTTCGCGCTCTGGGCACCCTCGGCGCAGACCGTCGTGCTCGAACATCCCCTGGCCTCGCAGCCGATGACGCGCGACGCCAAGGGCTGGCACCGCCTCACGGTGCTCGATGCCCAACACGGCGACCGCTACAGCTTCCGCCTGCCCGACGGCACGCGCGTGCCCGACCCGGCCTCGCGCTTCAACCCCGACGACGTGCATGGCCCGAGCGCGGTGATCGATCCGCGCCGCTTCGCCTGGACCGACGACGCCTGGCGCGGACGGCCGTGGGAGGAGGCCGTGGTCTACGAGCTGCACGTCGGCACCTTCACCGACGAAGGCACGCTGCGCGCCGCGACGGCACGGCTCGGCGAGCTGGCTGAACTGGGCATCACCGCGGTCGAGCTGATGCCGCTGGCCGACTTTCCGGGCCGCCGCAACTGGGGCTACGACGGCGTGCTGCCGTTCGCACCCGACGCCTCGTACGGCACGCCCGACGACCTGAAGGCGCTGGTCGATGCTGCGCATGCGCTCGGCCTCATGGTGCTGCTCGACGTGGTCTACAACCACTTCGGGCCCGAGGGCAACTACCTGCATGCCTACGGCCCCGAGTTCTTCAACGCCGGCAAGCAGACGCCGTGGGGCGCGGCCATCAACTTCGACGGACCGCGCTCGCGCACGGTGCGCGATTTCTTCATTCACAACGCGCTCTACTGGGTGGAAGAGTTCCGCTTCGACGGCCTGCGCCTGGACGCGGTGCACGCCATCCACGACGAGACGCGGCCGCACATCGTGCATGAGATCCGCGAGGCGCTGAACAACGGACCGGCTCGCGAACGTCATGTGCACCTGGTGCTGGAGAACGATGCCAACCAGGCCTCGATGCTGCTGCGCGACAGCCGCGGCCGGCCCGTGGCCGGCACGGCGCAGTGGAACGACGACCTGCACCACGCGGTGCATGTGCTGGTCACTGGCGAACGCGACGGCTACTACGCCGACTATGCCGACGACCCGGTGCGCCGGCTCGCGCAGGCGCTGGCCGAGGGCTTCATCTACCAGGGACAGCCGTCCGCCTTCCGCCATGGCGAGGCGCGCGGCGAGCCGAGCACGCGGCTGCCTTCGACGGCCTTCGTGTCGTTCCTGCAGACGCATGACCAGGTGGGCAATCGCGCCTTCGGCGAGCGCATCCACGCGCTGGGCGATCCGGTGCTGGTGCGCGCGGCCATGGCCTGCCTGCTGTTGTCGCCGCACGTGCCGATGCTGTTCATGGGCGACGAGTTCGCGGCTTCCACGCCGTTCCAGTTCTTCTGCGATTTCGGGCCGGACCTGGCGAGCGCGGTGTCCGAGGGCCGGCGCGCGGAGTTCGGCGGGTTCGCCGCGTTCGCGGACGAAGTCGCTCGCGCCCGCATTCCCGATCCGAATGCCGAGGCGACTTTCCTCGCGTCGAAGCTGCGCTGGCGCGAACGCGGCACGCGCGCGCACTTTGCGCGGCTGTGCGAGGTGCAGCAGCTGCTGGCACTGCGCCATCGCCTCATCGTGCCCAAGCTTGGCGGCATGGTGGGCGCGGGCAGCTGGCGGTGCGAGAACGGCACGCTGCAGGTGCAATGGGACCTGGGCACGGCGCGGTTGTATCTGCTGGCGCACTTCGGAACGCGACCCGTGGAGTTGCTCGCCGAACTGCCGGGTGAGGTGGTCCACAGCGACGGCGTGACGCGCGGCGACAGCACGCTGAGCCTGTCGCGCGGCGCGGTCCACGTGACGCTGGAAGCACTGCATGGTGGATAACGCCTTCCGCCAGCTGTGCGCGCATTTCAGCATCGCGCCCGGCTACGTCGATGCCTTCGGCGTCCGGCGCGAAGCCTCCACCGACAGCCTGATCGCGCTGCTGGCCGAGTTCGGCGTGCGGCTCGACAGCACCGCCGACGCGGGCCCCGCATTGGCCGCCGCGCATCGCGCGCGCTGGGCGCAGGCGCTGCCGCCGGTGCAGGTCGTGCGGGCCGGAAGCGTCGCGTGGTCGGTGACTCTGCGGATGCCGGTGTCGCTGAGCCGGCTGCGCTGGCAGCTCGCGGACGAGCACGGGCGCGAGGTGGAAGGCGAGGCCGACGCCCACGCCTTTGCCGAGACCGACCGCACCGACATCGACGGTGTTGCCTGGTGCCAGCGCACATTGCAGATACCGCTGGCGCTCGAAGCCGGCTACCACCGGCTGCACATCGATGGCCTGCGTGGCGAGACCTGCGTGCTGGCCTCGCCGGGCCGCTGCTACCGGCCGCCCGCGGTGCGCGACGGCGGGCGCGTCTGGGGGCCGGCCGTGCAGCTCTACAGCCTGCGCTCGCCGCGCAACTGGGGCATCGGCGACTTCGGCGATCTCGAAGACCTGGCCGTGCGCATGGCGGCGCAGGGGGCCGACGTCATCGGGCTCAACCCGCTGCATGCGCTGTTCGCGAGCACGCCGCTGCACACGAGCCCGTACAGCCCGTCGTCGCGCCAGCAGCTCAACGTGCTGTGCATCGACGTGGAGGCGGTCGACGGTTTCGAGGCCTGCGATGCAGCCCGCGCGCGCGTGCAGTCGCCCGACTTCCAGGCGCGGCTCGCTGCGTTGCGCGCGAGCCCGCTGGTCGACCACGCCGGCGTGGCGGCGGCGAAGTTCGAGGTGCTCACGCTGCTCTTCACGCATTTCTGCGCACGGCACCTGCCCGTGGACAGCGCGCCCAGCGAGACGGGCCGCGCGTTCCTGGCCTTCGTCGCGGAGCGCGGCGAGGCGCTGCGGCAGCACGCGCTGTTCGAAACGCTGCAGGCCCACTTCCTCGCGACCGAAGGCGGCGCGTGGGACTGGCACGACTGGCCTGCTGCCTACCGCGATCCCGATTCGGCCAAGGTGACCGCGTTTGCCGTGGCGCATGCATCGCGCGTGCAGTTCCACCAGTACCTGCAGTGGGTGGCGGCGCGGCAGCTGGCGCGCGTGGCGGCGCGCTGCGACGCGCTCGGCATGGGCATCGGCCTGTACATGGACCTCGCGGTGTCGGTGGACCGCGCGGGCTCCGACGCCTGGGGCGCGCAGCAGGTGTTCGCACCGGGCGCCAGCGTCGGCGCGCCGCCCGACGAGTTCAATCCCGCGGGCCAGGGTTGGGGCCTGCCGCCGCTGCGCCCGGATCGCCTGCGCGCCGAAGGTCATCGCTTCTTCATCGAGACGCTGCGCGCCGGCATGCGTGGCGCGGGCGCGCTGCGCATCGACCATGTGATGGGGCTGATGCGGCTGTTCTGGATTCCGCGCGGCTCCAGCGCGCGCGAGGGCGCGTATGTGGCCTACCCGCTCGACGAGATGCTCGCCATCGTGGCCATCGAAAGCCACCGCAACCGCTGCATGGTCGTGGGCGAAGACCTCGGCACGGTCGAGGATGCGGTGCGCGACGCGCTCGCGCAGGCCGACGTGCTCTCGTACCGCCTGCTGTACTTCGAGAAGCAGCACGACATCGGCCGCTTCAAGCCGCCCGAGGCTTACCCGGCCGCCGCGCTGGTCGCGATCGGCACGCACGACCTCGCGACCTTTGCCGGCTGGTGGACCGCCGCCGACCTGCGCGAACGCCTCGCGCTCGACCTGTTCCCCGACCCCGCGGTGTTCGACCAGCAGCTCATGGACCGCGCGCAGGAGCGCATCGCGCTGATGCAGGCGCTGCAGCAGGCGGGCTTGCTGTCGCGCGAGGAGGTGGCGCAGGCCGCGGGGCGCGCGCTGCCGTCCGCGCGCCTCGTGGAAGCGGCACACGCTTTTCTCGCGGCGACACCCTCGGCGCTGATGATGGTGCAGCTCGAAGACGTGGCCGGCGTGGTCGCGCAGGCCAACCTGCCCGGCACCGTCGACACGCACCCGAACTGGCGGCGCAAGCTGCCCGAGCCGGTGGCGGCGCTGGTGGGCGGCGAACGCATGCGCGCGCTGGGCGAGGCCTTGCGCGCGGCGCGACCTCACAAGGTCGAGACCCACATCGAATCACCCGGCCTGCAGACCCGCGTGCCGCGCGCCACCTACCGGCTGCAGTTCCACAAGGGCTTCGGCTTCGACGACGCGATCCGCGTGTTGCCGTACCTCGCGCAGCTCGGCGTGAGTCACGTGTACTGCTCGCCGATCCAACGGGCCCGCGCGGGCAGCATGCATGGCTACGACGTGGTCGCGCACGCACAGGTCAACCCCGAGCTCGGCGGCGAGGAAGGCTTTGCGCGCTTCGTCGACGCGCTGAAGGCCCACGGCCTCGGCCAGCTGCTGGACATGGTGCCCAACCACATGGGCGTGTTCGGCGCCGACAACGCGTGGTGGATGGACGTGCTGGAGAACGGCCCCGCCTCGCCGTTCGCGCCGTATTTCGACATCGACTGGCACCCGCTCAACGTCGAGCTGACCGGCAAGGTGCTGCTGCCCGTGCTGGGCGTGCACTACGGCGAAGCGCTGGACCATGGCGAGCTGGTGCTGCGCTTCGAGGCCGACACGGGCAGCCTGGCCGTCGGTTACTACGAACACCGCTTTCCGCTGGCGCCCGAGAGCTATCCCTTCGTGCTCGAACGCGCGCTCGCGCGGCTGGGCGATGCGGTGGCGGTCGACCGGCTCGCAAGCCTGTCGACCGCGTTCGGCCACCTGCCGCGGCGGGACACGACTTCTCCGCAGGCGCAGGCCGAACGCGTGCGCGACAAGGAGCTGCTCAAGGCCCGGCTCGCGCGGCTGGCGCAGCGCCATCCGGCGGTCGCGCAGGCGCTTGCGGCGTCGGTGGCCGAGCTCAACCTGGCCCAGCCCGACGCGCGCGATGCGCTGCACCGGCTCATCGAGGCGCAGGCCTTCCGGCTCGCGCACTGGCGCGTCGCGGCGGACGAGATCAACTACCGCCGCTTCTTCGACATCAACGACCTCGCGGCCGTGCGCATGGAGCGCGACGAGGTGTTCGAGGCCACGCAGTCGTTCGCGCTCGACCTCGCGGCGGCGGGCGTGGTGGACGGCCTGCGCATCGACCACCCCGACGGCCTGTACGACCCGGCGGACTACTTCCGCAAGCTGCAGGAAGGCTATGCGCGCCGCGCCGGGCTCGTGCTGCCCACGCACGATGTCGACGGCCGACCCGCGCGTCCGCTGTACGTGGTGGCCGAGAAGATCGCCGGCGCGCACGAAGAGGTGCCCGACCGCTGGCACGTGCACGGCACCACCGGCTACCGCTTCGCGAACGTGGCCAACGGCGTGCTCGTCGACACCACGGCCGAGGCCGCCGTGGTGCATGCCTGGCAGCGCTTCACGGGCGAGACCGACGACTTCGCGGCGGTCTGCCGCGCGGGGCGGCGCGAGGTGATGCGCAATGCGTTGTCGTCGGAGCTGAACGTGCTTTCCACCGAGCTGCTGCGCATCGCGCGGGCCGACCGCCGCACGCGCGACTACACGCTCAATGCACTGCGCCGCGCGCTGGCCGAGGTCGGCGCGTGCATGCCCGTGTACCGGACCTACATCGTCGACGGGCCCTCGGCACAGGACGCACGCTTCATCGACGAGGCCGTGGACGAGGCGGTGCGGCAGAGCGGCGATGCCGACCGCTCGGTCTTCGACTTCGTGCGCAGCGCGCTGCGCGGCGAGGCCGTCGCCTCGGCGCCGGCCGCGCTCGACGAACAGGTGCGGCGCTTCGCCGTGCGCTTCCAGCAGTTCAGCGCGCCGGTGGCGGCCAAGGGCGTGGAGGACACGGCGTTCTACCGCTACTTTCCGCTCAGTGCGCTCAACGAGGTGGGCGGCGAGCCCGACCGCTTCGGCATCGAGGTCGAGGCCTTCCATGCGGCGAGCGCCGACCGCGCGCAGCGCTGGCCGCACACGATGCTCGCGACCTCGACGCACGACAACAAGCGCTCGGAAGACGTGCGCCACCGCATCGACGTGCTGTCCGAGATGCCCGAGGAATGGATGCAGGCGCTGGCGCGCTGGCATGGCCTGTGCCGTGGGGCGCGAACGAAGCGGGCCGGCGGCGAGGCACCGTCGCGCGCCGACGAGTACCTGCTGTACCAGACGCTGCTGGGCACCTTGCCCGTGGGAGGCCTCGACGCCGACACCGCGCCGGGCTTCAGCGAGCGCATCTGGCAGTACATGCAGAAGGCCGCGCGCGAGGCCAAGCTGCGCACGCGATGGTCGCAACCCGACGCGGACTACGAGGCCGGGCTCGAACATTTCGTGCGCGCGCTGTTGGCCGATCCGGCCACGAACGACTGCCTCGCCGACATCCAGCGGCTGGCCGACACGCTGGCGTGGTTCGGCGCCTGGAACGGCCTCACGCTCACGCTGCTGAAATACGGCTCGCCGGGCGTGCCCGACCTCTACCAGGGCAGCGAACTCATCGAACTGAGGCTGGTCGATCCGGACAACCGGCGGCCGGTGGACTACGCACTGCGGCAGGAGCGGCTGGCCGCGCTGCAGGCGATGGCGGGGCAGGGCGACCTGGCGGTGCAGGTGCGCGCGATGGTGGCGTCGCCGCACGACGGCCGCGCCAAGCTGTGGTTCATCTGGCGGCTGCTGTCATTGCGGCGGGACCAACCGCTGCTGTTTCGCGAGGGCAGCTACGAGCCGCTGCAGGTCGAAGGGCCGTTGGCACGGCATGTCGTGGCCTTCGCGCGCCGCCACGAGGGGCAGATGCTCGTGGTCGTGACGGGGCGCCTGTTCGCCGCGTTGTCGCGCCGCAGTACGGGCGACGATGTGGCGCCGGCGCTGCCCGATGCGCAGGTCTGGAAAGGCACGACGGTGCGCCTGCCCGAAGGCGTGAGGGAGATGGCGTTCGAGAGCCTGCTGACCGGTGAGTCGTTGACGGCCGGAGAAGGGCGCATCGACCTGGCCGACGCGCTGCGGTGCATGCCGTGGGGGGCGTTCCACGCCCGCACATCGTCCTGACGCTGACCCTGAACCGCGCCAGTGCTTGGCGGCCTCTCAACCGATGCCGTGCTGCCGCAGCAGCTCGGCTTCATCGCCGGTGATCCAGCGTCAAGGTCGAATTTCGGTGACCTTCGCACCCTGCACCGACGCGCCCGCCTCCAGGCCCACATTGGTCACCACGAAGGCGACCACGGGTTGCCGGAAGGTGCTCGAGTCGATCACGCCGTTGGCACCGTAGCGTGCCAGCGCGACCGTCGCGTCGGCGCCCACGGTCCAGCCGCGGCTCTGGCGGAACTTGTCCAGCGCCTCCTTGGAGGTGAACACGTAGAAGACGGCCTTCGACTGGGCACCGGCCTGGAAGCCGATGGAGCCGGCGGTCGTGCTGTAGTAGGCCTGCGTGCGGCCCGCGGTGCGCAGGGCACCGCGACCATATTCAGCGCCTACGCCCAGGCTGCCGCCGACCACGGAAGGGAAGACCAGCACGCCCTGCGCGCCCGCAACGAGTGCGCGCGAGCCGGTGACGGTGTCGTAGAGCCGGGACAACGACGCGTCGACCTGGGCGTCGATGGCCGATGCCGACGAAGCCGGGACGTCGCTCGCCGCTCCGGTGGGGCGGGTGACCGTGCAGCCGGTCACGGCGAGGCTCGCCGCGATGGCGGCGACTGCAAGCAGGCGGGAAGGTGCGACGTACATGGCGAGTCCTCCAACAAGGGGGTGATGAATCGATCGGCAGCGCTTCGTCGGGTCAGGCCTCGACGGGTTGCGAAATGCCGCAGAGCGCTTCCGTGGCCGGCTTGGCCTTGGGCTCCTTCACCGCGACATCGGCCAGCGCCAGGATGCCCACCAGCCGCTTGTCGCGGTCGACGATGGGCAGGCGCCTCACCTGGTGCTCGGCCATGAGCTGCGCCGCATGATCGACGGCGTCGTCCTCGTAGGCCCAGCGGATGCCGTCCGACATGACGTCGCGCACCTTGGCGTTGCCGTCGTGTCCCTCGGCGATGCCGCGGATCGCAATGTCCCGGTCCGAGATCGCGCCGATCATGCGGTCGTTCTCGCCCACCGGCATCATCCCGAAGTCGCCGTCGCGCATGCGCTTGGCGGCCTCCGCGATGGTGGCGTCGGGACTGATGACCTCGACATCGCGGGTCATCACAGCGTTGACTTTTCGCATCTGGAATCCTTTGAAGAAAAGTAGGTTGGGCGGCCGCGGTTGCGGCAAGAAATAAGGTGCGCACAACTGCGAGCCGGCGCAGATACAGGTCTAGTCTTCTCTGCGGCCGCAGGTGTAGGACAACCACCGAAAAGCCGGTGGTGCAAAGGAAGAACGCGTGGACGCCGCCTTGCGCGCGCTCCTCATTGCGGCGTTTGATGGTGCAAGGCCAGCAGCCACGCATCGCCCTCTTTCACGTACGTCGTACTGCACAGGGCGCGATAGGCCACGCCTTCATGCCGTGACGCCGTCGCCGAATAGACCAGCAGGGCCACGTGGTCGGACGGCCTGAGCAGTTCTCGCTTTTCAAAGTTGGCGTGAACCCAGCGGCTGCCGGATTGAATCGAGTCCAGCGTCGCCGCGCGGTCCAGCACGCCCACGGGGGCGGGGAACACCATCAACGCGTGTTCAGCCAGGTGCTGTTCGTAGAAGTCGGCGCCGGCAGACCAGAACTGTTCTTCGATGCGCCACAGGTTGTCATCGTCCATGGGAACCTCCTGCAGGGGGTTGCTCCCTCTCATCGGTGGGGGCGCGCGGCGGTGCATGAGCGGGCGCGATGTCCCGCGTCCACACCGCCACGTCGCGTTCCGTCATGCCGCTGGCCGGCGTGAGGCGCCCGTCCACGTAGCCGGCCTGTTCGACATCGTGCAGGTACTGCTCGCGCGACAGCAGCGTGCCTGCGCACACGTGGCGCTCCGAGGGGGCGGGCGGGCCGTGCATTTCCTCGGTGAGGCGATCGACCAGGCGGGCCATGACCCAGTCGGGAATGCGGTGGCGCTCGCCGGGATAGATGTAGCCGAACAGCGTGAGGTGGCTCAGCAGCACCCGCCAATGCGGACCGAAGCGCACCAGCAGGCTGGCCCAATCGAGCCGCTCGGCGCGGGCCAGCAGCAGGTGGGCGATGTCGCCGCCGTCGTAGCGCTCGCGTTCCATGATGAAGGCCTTGGACAGCAGGCAGTCCTCGACGTTGGCCACGAGCACCGGCACGCCCAGAACGTCGGCGCGGCAGTTGCCGTGGAACCAGCGCGCATCGACCGGCGTCACGCCATTGCCCGAGTTGAAGATCAGGTCGATGAACGCGTCGCCGTCGTACACCTTCGCCAGCCAGTGCGGATAGGTCAGCTCGGTGCGCCAGCCGTGCCGCTGCATGAGTTGCGCAGTGCGCTCGAAGTCTTCGCGCAGGATGAACAGATCCAGGTCTTTCGTCGCGCGGCGGATGCCGGTGTAGCAGGCCAGCGAAAAGGCGCCGCCCACCAGGAACGGAATGCCCGCATCGCGCAGGGCGCGCAGGCTCTGCCGATAGAAGTCGGCCACGCGGGGCGGGACTTCTTCCTCGAGCGAGCGGGCGAGCGTGGGGGGCGATGGCATGTGTGAAAGGTCGCGCTGTCAAGGGACGACAGGGCAAAGCCAACGGCCCCATCGCGCGTCGGCAGGCGCCTACAGCCGCTGCGGGAAGAGGCCGATGACGGCCGCGCGCGGCGGGGTACAGGCTGGTTCCCACGTTTGAAGCGCAACCGACCGGATCACCCATGTCTACGCCCAAATCCTCATCCCACATCCGCTTCGCCGCCGTCGGCGACATCCACGTCCAGAAGGACGCCGGCGGCACCTTGCGCAGCCTGTTCGCGCAGGCGAACGAAGAAGCCGACGCGCTGCTGCTGTGCGGCGACCTGACCGACTACGGCACCGAAGAGGAAGCCCGCGTGCTCGCCGAGGAACTGGGCGCGGTGCACATTCCCATCGTCGCCGTGCTGGGCAACCATGACTACGAATCGGGCACGCCCGAGGTGGTGAGCGGCACGCTCGCGCACGCCGGCGTGCGGGTGCTCGACGGCTCGGTCTGCGAGATCGAAGGCGTGGGCATTGCGGGCGTGAAGGGCTTCGGCGGCGGGTTCGGGCGTGGTGCGCTGGGCGCGTGGGGTGAGCCTGCGATCAAGCTGTTCGTGCAGGAGGCGCTGAACGAGGCGATGAAGCTCGAATCGGCGCTGGCCAAGCTGCGCACGCGGCGGCGCATTGCGCTGCTGCATTACGCGCCCGTGGTCGGCACGGTCGAGGGCGAGCCGGTCGAAATCTTCCCGTTCCTGGGCAGCAGCCGACTGGAGGACCCGCTGGTGCGTTACCCGATCGATGCGGTGTTCCACGGCCACGCGCACCGGGGCACGCTGCGGGCACGCACGATCAGCGGCGTGCCCGTCTACAACGTGGCCAAGCCGCTGCTGCAGCGCAGCCGGCCCGATGCGGCACCGTTCTTTCTCTACGAGTTGCCGCGCGAGCCGGCCGACGCCAGGGCGCCGTCAGCGCCCTAAGGCGGGCGCGCTCAGTTCCCGCTCGCTCGCAAGAACGGAAACCGCGCGTCGAGCGAGGCCACTTCGGGCAGCACATACACCGCGCGTCCCCGGCTCGCGAACATCGGCTTCACGTGCCGGTCGTAGAACGCCGCCGGCACGTTGATGCATCCGTACGAGATGCGGTTGTCGCTCGCGGTGGCGGAGGCCAGCCGCTGCAGCCGCTGCTCGCTGGGGTTGGTGGCCCGCACGCGGTGCATCGAGATCGCGGCGTCGTAGTCGATCCAGGTGATGTCTTCGCCCGAGGTGTTGGTGCCTGGTTCCGCGTTGAAGCGCCCCGCGGGTGTCGTGCGCTCCTCGGTGCGGATGTCGGCCATGGGCCGCGTGCCGATGCCGGGCACCGAATCGTCGCCCCGGGCCAAGCCGAGCAGCACGGGGGATGACGCGGTCATGCGCCCGGCGCGGTCGAACAGGTACAGGCGTGCGGCCGTCTTGTCGAGGACGGCGAACGGCTGCGACGCGTTGTCCCCGGCGGCGACGGCCGCCTGGGCGAACTGTTCAGCCGCAGGGAGCGGCCCGGCGCTGGCGGCGCTGGCGGGTTGGGGTGGCAGGCCCGCCAGTGCCGCAACCAGCATCACCCCTGCGAACGACGCGACCGTGAACCGGGTCGCGCGCTGCACAGGGGCCGATGCGGGAGGCCGTCCGCCGGGCTCAGTTGCGGTCGGCACGTGCGGGCCGCGGATCGTTGGCGGCCATGGTCGACGTATCGGTGCTCGGCGGCGGCGTGTTCATCGTGCTCGAACCCGTGCTGCCGGTGCTCGGCGCCGGCGACATGGTGCTGCCGCTTTGCGTGTTTTGCGGCGTGGTGCCGGTGGTGCCCATCGGGCCGCCGGTGGGGCTTTGCTGCCCGGCCCCTGTCGCGGGATTGGCGGGGGCGGTGGTCGGCGGATTGCCTTGGGCGAAGGCCACGCCTGCGAGGACGAGGGTGCCGGAAGCCAGGAGCGTGGAAAGACGTGAGAGGGTCATGGTGGGTCTCCAAAGAAAGATGCCAGCTGCCGAGCGCCGGATTGCAAGTCTCATGGCTGACCTTTCGCAGACTAGGCAGGTCAGGGTGACGTGTTGTCAGGGATGGACGACCTGCGGCGTAGGAAACGCAGTACATGGCAGTACGTGGCAGTATGTGGAGCGCGGTACCCGCAGCGGGCGCGCGCCGCTTTGCCCGCGCGGCCAGGACGACATCCGGGGTCGGTCTCCTCCCACATTCGCGCCTCCGGCACGGGACGAAAAAGAAGCCTCTTCCTTTGTATGTCTCACGATTTCAAGGAGTCGACATGGTGAATCCCAACCCCCGAAAGAACGACGCGACCGACGACGATGGTCGCGACACCGAACACAACAAGGCCGGCAACCAACCCCTCACGCCGCGCAACGAGCCGCGCCGCACACCCGAAAGCCGCCATGACCGCGAAAGCCAGGTCGGCAGCGGCAACCAGCATCAGTCCCGCCGGGGGGGCGGCTCGATGCCATGAGCGCGCCGACAGAGGCGCCTTCTGCTGCGGCATCCACCACCGGCACGACGGCGGTGACGCACCGCACGGTGCAGATCGACGACGTCGAGGTGTTCTACCGCGCGGCCGGTCCGGTGGGCGCCCCTGTGCTGCTGCTGCCGCATGGCTACCCCTGTTCTTCGTTCCAGTTCCGCGCGCTGATGCCGGCGTTGGCCGACCGCTGGCGCGTGGTGGCGCCCGATTTTCCGGGCTTCGGCTACAGCGGCACGCCCGATGAAGGCTTCGCCTTCGATTTCGACGGCTACGCCGACTTTCTCGATCGCTTCACCGCCGCGCTCGCGCTGCGCCGTTACGCGCTGTACCTGCACGACTACGGGTCGCAGATCGGCCTGCGCCATGCGATGCGGCGGTCGGGGCGGATCACGGCGCTGATCATCCAGAACGGCGACATCTACGAAGACACGCTGGGGCCGAAGTACGCGGCCATCAAGGCGTACTGGAACGACCCGAGCCCGGCGCATCTCGCGGTGCTGGCGGGCGCCGTGAGCGAAGAAGGCTTTCGTGAAGAGTTCATCGGCGAGGTGTCGCCGCGCGTGGCGCCGCGGCTCGCGCCCGATCTCTGGCGGCTGCACTGGGCGTTGATGGACACGCCCGCCCGGCGCGGCGTGGCGCTCGGTCTCATGAGGGGGTTGAAGGAGAACCTGCGGTGGTTTCCCCGCTACCAGGAGTACCTGCGCACCTACCGCCCGCCGACGCTGATCCTGTGGGGCCCGCAGGACGGCTACATGCCGATCGAGGCCGGGCGTGCCTACCTGCGCGATCTGCCCCATGCGGAGTTCCACGCGTTCGACGATGGCGGCCACTGGCTGCTCGAGACGCACCTGGCCGAGGTGGTGCCGCGGCTGCGCGATTTCCTGGGGCGGCACCTGCCCACTTCCGGGGCTGCACCGGACAAGATGATCGAAGGCGTGCCGGTATGAGCACCGCCACGATTGCCCGC
The DNA here is from genome assembly GCF_002849325.1 of Variovorax sp. RO1. Lineage (NCBI taxonomy): Bacteria > Pseudomonadati > Pseudomonadota > Betaproteobacteria > Burkholderiales > Comamonadaceae > Variovorax > Variovorax sp. RO1. The sequence continues at coordinate 39,052 of NZ_PKMT01000011.1, read as the reverse complement.
ATCTGGCGCGGGCGCGTCGCGCGGGACCGCGCCGACGCCTACGAGCGCTATCTGCAGGTGGAAGGCATTCCGCCGCTGCTCAAGACGGCGCTCGCGGTGCAGCTGTTTCGCGAAGACCGCGCCACCGAGACCGAGTTCGTCACCACCTCCTACTGGCCTGACGTGGCCGCGATGAGCGCGTTCACCGGGGGCGACCCGAACGTCGTGCACCACCTGCCGCGCGACCCGGAGTTTCTGATCGAACTGCCCGAGCGGGTCGAGGTGCTGCGCATCGTCGTCAACACGTTCGCCTAGAAGCCGGCCAGAAAACGGAGCTTTCCTACACCGCGTTGCTGCGGCCACCGATGCGGCGGCCCGGCCGATGGCGCGACACCTAGCGCATGCACTTTTCCAGGTGCCGAAGAAAGGAAACACGCCATGAACAGAAGCTCTGCAAGACGGCAAGCCAGGAACGACGACCGGGAGAATTCGAACCTGTTCGTCTACGGCGCGGGCGTCGCGCTGTTGGTGTTCATCGGCGCGCTGCTGTTTTTCTATGCGATCGATCGGCGCGGCGAAGGCCCGGCGCACGAAGGCACGCCGCCTGCGGTGCAACAGCAAGCGCCGCAAAACGCGCCACCGGCCACCTCGGACACCCCCTCGAAGTAAGGTCGCCGTGCATGGCTGCGGCGCGCGAACCGGGTGGTGCAACTGACAGTCAGCCCTCGAAGGCTTCTTCGCTGGCGGTCGAAACCGCCAACGGGGCGACGGGCCTGCTCATCGTCGACATGATCAGCGCCTGGGATTTTCCGGACGCCGACAAGCTGCTTCCTGCGGCGCTGGCCGTCGCACCGCGCATCGCGGCGCTGCGGCGGCGGTGCAAGGCGCGGGGCGTGCCGGTGATCTACGCGAACGACAACCGCGGCCGGTGGCGCTCCGATTTCGCCGCGCAGGTCGAGCTGTCGATGGGCAACGGCGCGGCCGGGGCCCGCATCACCGCCCAGCTCCTGCCGGAGGCCGACGACTACTTCGTGCTCAAGCCGCAGCAGTCGGCGTTTGTTGCCACGCCGCTGGCGCAACTGCTGGGAGTGCTGGGCATCCGGCGGTTGATCGTGACGGGCGTTGCCAGCGACCAGTGCGTGCTCAGCACCGCCACCGACGCGCGCATGCACCAGCTCGAGGTGCTGCTGCCGCGCGACTGCATCGGCACGCAGACCGCGCGCCGCCAGGCGATCTTTCTCGCGCAGTGCGAGTTGACCTTCGACATCGCGACCACGCCGGGGTCGCGCATCCGCCTGCCTGCCGAAAAAGGGGCAAAAGGGCGGGGCCGACCATGAGCCTTGCTACCCACCTTCTTCCTGTTGAATGAATGGAGCCTTCGATGACACACCCCATGCAGGCCGGGCCCCGGCCGCCTTTCGACACCCCCGAACAGACGCCCCCGGGCCTGGAGTCGGCCATGGACCCGCGTCCCGATTTCGGCGAGACCTCCTATGTCGGCTCCGGCAAGCTCAAGGACAAGGCCGCGCTCATCACCGGCGGAGACAGCGGCATCGGCCGCGCCGTGGCGCTCGCGTTCGCGCGCGAGGGCGCCCATGTGCTCATCTCGTACCTGCCGCAGGAGGAAGACGATGCGCAGTTCACCGTGCGGCTCGTCGAGGAGACCGGACGCACCTGCGTGGCCGTGCCGGGCGACATCTGCGAGGAGGCGCATTGCGTGCGTCTGGTCGACACCGCCATGGCGCGCTTCGGTCGGCTCGACGTGCTCGTGAACAACGCCGCGTTCCAGATGTCGCACAAGAACCTCGACGAGATCACGGCAGAAGAATTCGACCGCACCTTCCGCACCAACGTGTATGCGAACTTCTTCCTGTGCAAGGCTGCGGTCGCGCACATGAAGCCCGGCAGCGCAATCATCAGTACCGCCTCGGTCAACGCCGACAAGCCCAACGCCACGCTCGTGGCCTATGCCGCAACCAAGGGCGCGATCCAGAACCTGTCGGGCGGCATGGCGCAGCTGCTGGCCGAAAAGGGCATCCGCGTGAACTGCGTGGCGCCAGGTCCGTTCTGGACGCCGCTGATTCCGTCGACGCTGCCGCCCGACCGCGTGAAGAACTTCGGCCTGCAGACGCCGATGAAGCGCCCCGGTCAGCCGGCCGAGTTGCAGGCGGTGTACGTGCTGCTGGCCTCCGACCAGGCGAGCTACATCTCGGGCGCGACGGTGGCCGTGACGGGCGGCGTGCCCTTCATCTGAGCGGCGGTGGGCTGCTGTGAGGAGGGCGGTGGCCGGCGCCGTCGCCCAGGGCCTTCACGCGCTGCCGCCGGCGCGGCAGCCACGCGCCCACGCGCGACACCCAGCGCAGCACATGAAAGACGAGGAAGCTGCCCAGCGGCGGCCATCGGTTCCACAGCGGCAGCGTGTCCCGGCGCACGGGCTCGCAGTGGGTTTCCAGTGTCGCGAGCCGCGCGGCCACTTCGGCATTGAACGACCGGCTGACCACGACCACGTTGGCTTCCATGTTGAGCGCCAGGCTCAACGGGTCGAGGTTGCTCGAGCCGACGGTGGCCCAGCCGTCGTCCACGATCGCGATCTTGCCGTGCATCGGGCGGGCGCAGTATTCATGCACCTCGACGCCCGCGCGCAGCAGGTGGCCGTAGAGCAGGCGCGCGGCAAAGCGCACCGATTTCATGTCGGGCATGCCCTGCAGGAACAGCTTCACCTCCACGCCGCGCCCGGCCGCGCGGCACAGGTCGCGAAAGAGCCGGTAGCCCGGAAAGAAGTAGGCATTGGCGATGCACACGCGCGAGCGTGCGGTGCGAATGGCCTCCCGGTAGATCTTCTCGATGCCGTCGGGCGAGGCCTTGTCGTCGCGGGCCGCGAACAGCACGGCGGCGGTGCCGGCGGCTGAACGGGGTGAGCCGGCGCTGCTGTCGATGTCCGCCGTGCGCGCCATGAACGCGCGAATCCGCGCGACGATCGGCCCCTGCAGTTCCACCGCGTAGTCCTGCTTGGCCATCTCGCCGAAGTCCAGCATCTGGTCGGCGCAGAAGTTGATGCCGCCCACGAAGGCCACGGCGTCGTCCACCACCACGAGCTTGCGGTGCATGCGCCGCAGCAGGTTCAGCCGCTGGCCGAACAGGGAGCGGCCGGGGTCGAAGATGCGCACCTGCACGCCGGCGCCGGTGAGCCGGCCGAGGAAGCGCTCCGAGAGCCCGGGCGAGCCGAAACCGTCGATGGTGAGCACCGTGCGCACGCCGCGCCCCGCGCAGGCGCACAGCGCGTCGCACAGGGCGTTGCCCACCTTGTCTTCCTCAAGGATGAAGGTCTCCAGCAAAGCCACGTGCCGGGCCTGGCCCAGGGCTTCGAAGACGCGTGGAAAGAACGCGTCGCCGTTCTCCAGCAGGCGCGCCGCGTTGCCGTGCGTCCAGTCCGAGCGCTTCATGTCGGGCGCCCCGTGGTTCAGTGGTGATGCTTGAAGTACTGCACCTCGCGCTCGTGTCGCTGGGCGTCTTCGCGCGAATCGAAGGTGCCCAGGTTGCGGCGCTTGCCCGTCTGCGGATCGACCTTGCGGGCATAGAGGCGGTACTGGCCGGAAGCGAGTTTGCGGATCATCGGAAAGCTCCTTTCGCAGGGTTCGTTGAACGGATGGCGCCGAACTTCTTTCTTCTTCGTCGGCGCCGTGGGGTCGGTTCAACGCTAGCGCGCCGGCATCGCCACGGTGTCAGGCCGCGCACCGGCTGCGGGTCGGACGTGGCGGACGCGGCAGGCACCGCTGTTGCGAGTTGTTGCGGCCTGCGCCGTGCGCCGCCATGCGGGTACGGAGCTTTCCTACGTCGTTTTTCTTGCGGCCGTTTCATCGTGCGATCTCCGTTCCTTTCATCATTCCTTCAACCCAAGGAGCCCCACGATGCCCACGACCCGACGCAATGATCCCGATGCCTGCAGCTTTCTCGACACCGACCACCGCCACGTGAAGAAGATGTTCAAGGCGTACGGCGAACTGGTCGAGTCGCACGCCGCCTCCACCGCGCAGAAGAAGCGCGAGCTGGCCAACGAGATCTGCATGGAGCTCAAGGTCCACACGCAGATCGAGGAAGAAATCTTCTACCCCGCGCTGCGCCAGGCCATCAAGGAGACCGACCTGCTCGACGAAGCCGAGGTGGAACACGCCAGCGCCAAGGAACTCATCGCGCAGATCCTGGACGCCACCGACATCGACGAGAAGTTCGACGCCAAGGTGATCGTGCTGGGCGAGTACATCGACCATCACGTGAAGGAAGAGCGCAACGAGATCTTCGTGAAGGCACGTGCCGCGCGCGGCCTTGACCTCGTGGCCATGCGCGAGCAGCTGGCGCAGCGCAAGGAAGAACTCATGGAAGAACTCGGCGCGGTGGCCTGAGGCCGCGTGCTGTCGAGGGGAGCGCGCGCCAACGACAGCATCCACGACAGCGTCCGGCGTGGCCAGCGGGCGCTGTCGCAGTAAGCCTGCAATGCGTGCCACGTCATCCCCGGCGTCACGGGCCCGTCGCCGCACGGGGGACCGTCGCTGGCCAGTATCGCGCGGCGCGACATCATCGTCGGGAAGCTCGCCAACACGCCCGAACACATGGTGCGATGGCTGCGCCACACTCACCGTAGATCCGCTTCGCTCATGCCCGAGATGGGCATGAGCGAAGCGGACGCGCGCGACATCGCGGCCTACCTTGCGACGCTGGATTGAACGGCCAGGCCACTCGGCCACGACCCCCGACCCACGACTGGCAGGGTCAATGCCCCGGCATTTGAGTAACGCCCGGCGGCGAACTATTCTGGAAGTGCCATGACCGCTGCCCTTGCGAACCTGGGTCTGCCTGAAGGCTGGAGTTGCTGGCTCGAACTCCAGCAGACCGCCGAGGGCGCCTACGCGGGCAAGGCAGAACTGCGCGAGGGTCCCGCCCAGCGGTGCGTGCTCGTCATTGCCCAGCAGCCCAGCCGTGAAGTCGCGCTCGAGCGACTGAAGTTTCGCGCGGAGTATTTCATCCAGGAATGGGCCGTGCGGCAACGCCTGGGGACGGCGCCGCCGTGTTGAGCCCACGCTGCTGTCGCGGGCATGGCAAGCGCTGATGCGCGCCCGCCACACGTTCTGGCGGCGGCTGTGACCATTCGCGGCAATATCGTTACGGCCTGTTGATCGCGGCGCACACGCCGCGTTTTTGGCGCCACGCGCCGGCGGATGGCTTCATCGGCTCGCGCGTTCCGCCGCGCCTGCGGTCTCCCGAGACAAACGCGATTCCGCGGCGTTCCGGCGTGCCGACACCTCCCGCCCGTGTCAACCCCCCGACGCAGCAAAACCAATGTAGGACTTCGCCCGGTCCGGGGTCGAAAAGTAGATGTGAAGTTCGCACATATTGTTTCTCCCGGAAGCAGCTCGCGCCGCGCTTTGGGCGTAACTTTATTGCACCGCAGCACGAGAAATCGAAGGCGCGGACCTGCGATCGGGCAGGGGTGCGTCAAGACTTTTTTCTTCATCTGAGGGCATGCCGGACATGGCAGGCCATCGACGTTTTCAAGAGGTGGCTATGCGAGTGCTCAGATCCAATTCTTCTCCATCGAAACCGGGCCGACAGCCCGCCAGGCCGCATGCGCGTGCCGGGCGCGGCCGGCGCCAGCGAGGCGCCCTCGTTCCCAAGCTGGCGGGCTATGTGCTGCTGGCCTTCGTGCTGTGGCTCATGGTCGCCACGCTGGTTGAGCCGCTGATGTCCTCGCAGGCCACGCGGGCCGTGCTGCAGGCGCCGGTCGGCATCGTCACCTCGCCGATCAACGGTGTGGTGACGCAGATGGCGGTGCGCTCGGGCAACGCGGTAGCGCCCGGCACGCTGGTGGCCACGGTGCGCAACCCGACCGTCAGCCAGGAGATCCTCACCACGCTGACCACGCAGCGCCTCGGCTTGCAGAGCCAGATGGCGCAGCTGGGCAACCAGTACAAGACCGACAGCCAGGAGATGCGCTCCATCGGCCAGCAGGCGCAGGTGACACGGCAGGCCTCGCTGGCGCAGACCTGGGATGCGTGGGAAATCGCGCAGCGCCAGCGCGACGTGGCACACAGCATGGTGGCCGAGCAGGAGAACAAGGTGCGCACCAACGAAGCGCTGCTGAAAGAGGGCGCCATCAGCGAACAGGTGATGAACGCGGCCGAGGCCCAGTTGAGCACCGCGCGCGCCGCCGCGGCGGTGGCCGAGCAGGCCTTCGCGGGGCAGGCGCAGACCGTGGCGAGCGCAGGGCAGGGCGCCTTCGTGGGCACCGGCGGCAACAGCATGTTCCAGACGCTCGCCAGCCGGCGCGAAGCGCTGCGCAACAGCACCGACCGCGCACGCCAGGACGGCACCGCGATCTACAAGCAGCTCAAGGAGATCTCGCAGCTCGAGGAAGAAGAGCGCCGCCGCGTCGACAAGCTCGCAGCCTACGAGGTGAAGGCGACCCAGCCCGGCATGGTGCACACGGTGCTGACGCCCGAGGGCGCGTACGTCACCGCGGGTGCGTCGCTGGTGCGCGTGACCGACTGCAGTCGGATCGGCGTCGTCGCCGTGTTTCCCGCGCGGCTGGCCAAGCGCCTGAGCGTCGGCTCGATGCTCGACGTGAAGGTGGCGGAAAACGTCGCGGTGCCGGCGCGCGTCGAGCAGCTGCTGCCCGTGGCCTCGGATGCGCTGCAGAGCACGTACAGCGTGCCCTTCCCCTTTGCCGAGCAGGGCTCCATCTACGCCGTGGCGCGCATCGAGGCGGCCGAGCCGCCGCAGTCCGCAGACGGGAGCCGCCAGACCTTGTGCGTGCCGGGCAAGGTGGTGTCGGCCAGCTTGGCCAAAGCATGAGCGGACATGTTGCGCAGCCCACTGAGAACGCCATGTCGATTCCTCCTTCTTTCCGCGCCTTGGCACGGTGCGCCGCCGCATCGATGGCGCTCGCTGGCGTCGCTGCTGCTGCGCCTTCGCCCGGCGCCACGCAGCAGGCCCTTGCACGCGACAGCTGCGACGGGCTGCGGCGTGCGGTCGCACAAGACCAGGGCAGCGCGGCCTCGGGGCCGCTGTTCCTGACCAGCTACCGCCCGGCGAATGCGCCCGGCGAGCCGCCGTTCGAGCCCGCGCTGGCGGGCGCCGGCTTCACCTACGACAACGCGCTGGCCGGCATCGCGCTGCTGGCGTGCGGCGACCGCGCTGCCGCCCGGCGCATCGGCGATGCCGTGGTGCGTGCCGTGGCGCACGACCAGACCATGCCCGACGGCCGCGTGCGCAACGCCTACCGCGCGGGGCCGGTCACCGAGGAAAAGCCCGCGCTGCCCGGCCGCTGGGACGCCGGGCGCAAGCAGTGGATCGCCGACGCCTACCAGGTCAGCACCGCCACCGGCAACGTGGCCTGGGCCGCGCTGCTGCTGCTGAACCTGCACCAGGCCGAACCGACGCCCGCCTACCTGGCGACCGCGCGTCGGCTGCTGGCCTGGACCGAGCAGAACACGCGCGCCAAGAACGGCCCCGACGGCTACAACGGCGGGCGCCACGGCTGGGACAACGCCCAGCGCGCGCAGACCTGGAAGTCCACCGAGCACAACCTGGACATCGCGATGGCCGCCGCATGGGCCGCGCGCGCGGCGCGGGCCGATGGCCAGCCCGACGCGGCGGAGCAACGACAGGCGCGCACCGCACTCGATTTCGTGGGCCGCATGTGGAACCCGTCGGAACAGCGCTTCCACATCGGCACCAAGGAGGACGGCGCCACCGTCTCCACCGAAGGCTCCGGCCTCGACGCGCAGCTGTGGCCCTTGCTCGCGGCGCCCGAGGGCTCGTGTGCGTGGGGTCGCAGCCTCGACTGGGTGGAGAAGCACCACCGCTCCGGCGCGGGCTACGGTTTCTCGCGCGAGCCCGACGGCATCTGGACCGAAGGCAGTGCGCAGGCCGCTGCCACGCTGGTGGCGCGCAAGGGTGCGGCGCCCGAGGCGCTGTGGCAGCTGCTCGCTTCGCAGCGCGCCGGCAACGGCCTGTACTACGCGACGCCGAGCGCGCGCATCTCCACCGGCCTGGCCATCGGCCCCGATTCGACCGGTGCCGATTTCTTTTACTACCGCTGGCCGCACCTCGGCGCGACCGCCTGGATCGCCCTGGCCGCCACGGGCTTCAACCCCTTCACCGGCAAGACCACTGCCTCAGGAGCCGTTCCATCATGTCCAGCCTGATCGCCACTCCGGAATTCCAGCTCAACGCACTGGTCGGGGGGCTTGCCTTGCTCCTCATGACCTGGGCCAAAGTCGAGCGTATGTCCCACCGCGTGCTGTTCGGCGCGCTGACGGCGCTGCTGCTGTTGCGCTACGCCGTCTGGCGCATCGTGGCGACGATGCCGCCGTCGGACCTGGGCTTTGAAACCCTGTTCGCGTGGGTGTTCCTGTGCTTCGAGCTGACGGCCATCGTCTACACGCTGATGTCGATCCACATGCTCATGCGGCGCCGCGACAACCGCGCGCAGGCCGACCGGGGCGAGGCCGCATTGCGCGCTCGTGGTGACGACGTGCCGGCCGTCGATGTCTTCATCTGCACCTACAACGAAGAGCTGGCCGTGCTCGAGAAAACCATCATCGCCGCGCAGGCCATCGACTACCCGCGGCTGAACGTCTGGGTGCTCGACGACACGCGGCGCGACTGGTTGCGCGACTACTGCGAGCGCCGCGGCGTGCACTACGCGCGGCGGCCCGACAACAGCTACGCCAAGGCCGGCAACCTCAACAACGGCCTGCGCCTGTCCGCGGGCGTGACCGATGCGCCGTTCATCCTCGTGCTCGACGCCGACTTCGCGCCGCAGCGCCAGATCGTCTATCGCATGCTCGGCCTGTTCGAGGACCAGCGCGTGGGGCTCGTGCAGACGCCGCAGTTCTATTACAACGCCGACCCCATCCAGCACAACCTGCGCGCCACCGACAGCTGGGTCGACGAGCAGCGCGTGTTCTTCGACGTGCTGCAGCCCGCGAAGGACGCGGTCGATTCCGCCTTCTGCGTGGGCACCTCGTTCATCGTGCGGCGCGACGCGATCACCGAGGCCGGCGGGTTCCCGGTCGGCAGCGTGTGCGAGGACATCCACACCACCTACCTGCTGCTGCGCCGGGGCCGCATCACGCGCTGGCTGGGCGAGCGGCTGTCGAACGGCTTGTCGGCTGAAAGCATCGTCGACTACATCAACCAGCGCAGCCGCTGGTGCCTGGGCACCGTGCAGCTCGCGCTGCTGCCCAACGGGCCCTTGCTCGGCCGGGGCTACAGCCTGCCGGCGCGGCTGCACTTCGTGCACGGGCTGCTGCACTGGCTGGGCAAGCCGTTCATGGTGCTGATCCTGCTGGCGCCGGCGCTGTACTGGTATGCCGGCGTCTCGGCCTTCCATGCCACGCCGCAGGCCTTTGCGGCCTACGGCCTGCCGTCGCTCATGATGTTCTGGGCCTACAGCTACTGGATCAGCCAGCGGCGCTGCCTGCCCGTGTTCAGCGAGGTGAGCCAGCTGGTGGCGGCGATGGCCGTGAGCGGCACGCTGGCCCGCGCGATGCTCAAGCCCTTCGGCCATCCGTTCAAGGTGACGGCCAAGGGGCTCGATCGCTCGCGCACGGTGGTGCACTGGAAGCTGGTGGGCGTCTTCGGCGGCCTGCTCGTCGCGCTGCAGGGCGCGGCCGCGATGGCGGCGCTGAGCGGCGCGGCGCTGACGCCGGGCGACCAGCTCAACCTCGTGTGGACCGGCATCGCGCTGGTGCTGTGCCTGGGCGCGCTCATGGCCTGCGTCGACCTGCCGCGCCCGCAGCAGGAAGAGCGCTTTCCCTGGCGCGCACTGACACGGGTGCGCACGGCGGCGGGCGAGGGCGAGTCGCGCTTCGTCAACATCGCGACCGACGGCGCACTGCTCGAAGGCCGGGGCCTGCTGAAGCGCCTGCGCGTCGGGCAGCCGCTGGAGGTGCATGTCGAGCCCATCGGCTGGCTGTCGGCCCACCTCGCCGCGCGCGGCAGGGCGGGCGCCGAGTTGAAGTTTGCTGCCACCGAGGCGCAGCGCGAACACCTGGTACGTCACGTCTTCAACGTGCCGCCGAGCCATGTGGCGGTGCAGGTACGGCCCTGGCAGGCGGCGTCGGCCCTGATGGCGAGCGCGGGGATTCGCGCCCCGGGCGCGGGCTTTGCGCGCCTGTCGCTGCGCCTGCTCCTCGCGGTGCTGGCCGTGTGCATCGTGCTGGTGACGACCGGCTGCAACCTCACGCCGCCGCTCAAGGAGCCCGACCTCACGGTGCCGACGCAATGGCCGGCTGGCGCCACGGCGCCCAGCGCGCAGCCCGTGGACTGGCGCAGCTTCGTGCAGGACGAGGAGCTGCGCGGCCTGATCGCCACGGCGCTTGACAACAACCGCGACCTGCGCGTCTATGCCGCGAAGGCCCGCGAGGCGCGCGCCACCTATGCCGGCAGCCGCGCCTCGCTGTTCCCGCAGGTGGGCCTGTCGGCGCACGGCCAGCGGGCGCAGACCACGCCGCAGGGCTCGCTCAGCCCGGTCGGCAACCTGCCGTCGGACGGGCGCGTGTCGAACAGCTTCGACATCCAGGCGGGCGTGATGTCGTACGAGCTGGACTTTTTCGGCCGCCAGCAAAGCGCCGCGCAACAAAGCGGCGCGCTCGCCGAGGCCGGCGACAAGGACCACGCCGCCGCGCGCATGAACCTGGTGGGCGAGGTGTCGAACGCCTACCTCACGCTGCGCGCCGACCGCGCCTTACTCGCCCTGGCCATGGCCAACGAGGCCGCGCTGAACGCCAATGCCGACATGATCGGTCGCGCCCGCGCCGTCGGCGGCGCCGCGCAGCTCGACGTGTACCGGGTGCAGTCGCTGCTGCAGAACGCGCGCGTGCGGCAGGAGGAATACCGCATGCGTGTCGCGCAGGACCTGCAATGGCTCAACGTGCTGGTGGGCCGCCCCGTGCCGCCCGAGACGGGCACCGCACGGCCCTGGCCGGAGAACTCGACGGCGCAGGTCGCGGCCGGGTTGCCGTCCAGCCTGCTGCAGCGCCGGCCGGACCTGCTCGCGGCGTATGCGCGCGTCGAGGCCGCCAACGCGGGCGTGGGCGCGGCCAAGGCCGCCATGCTGCCGACCATCTCGCTCACGGCGCTGGCCGGCGGTGTCAGCAAGGAGCTGTCGACCTTGCTCGCCAGCAGCAACAGCAGCTGGGCCGGCGTGCTGGGCGTGTCGCTGCCGATCTTCGACTGGGGCCGGCGCTCCGCCAATGTCAGCGCCAACCAGGAGCGGCTGGCCGCCGCGATGGCCGGGTACGAATCCGCGGCGCAGGTGGCTTTTCGCGAGGTGGCCCACGCGCTGATCGCCGGCGACCACCTGCAACCGCAGCTGGAGGCGCAACAGGCGCGCGTTCAGGTGCTCGAGAAGGTGGCCGGCATCTCGCGCACGCGTTATCGCAGCGGCATGGAAGACTACTTCTCGAGCCAGGATGCGCAGCGCGAGCTGTACACCGGGCAGCAGCAGCTCATCGAACTGCAGTTGAAGGCGGCGGTGAACACCGTGAACCTGTACAAGGCGCTCGGCGGGGGCTGGGGCAGCGCGTAGGGCGGGCGAGACCTCGCGCCTGCGCTCAGACCGGCGCGAGTTTTCCTGGTGACTGCTGCAAGTTCGCCGGGCTGGTCAAGGAGGGCAACGTCTCGGTGGCGTAGCCGACAGCCCTTTAGACCTCGGGGGCGTCGCCGCCGTCGCCGCGGCTCGGTCCGATGCGCGTCACGCATTTCTGAGAAGATTGTTTCCGGGAGTGACATCCCACAGAACGCCCGCCGCTCTGTGCGGCAGGCGCAAATAAAAAAACCGAGGAGTTCAAATGCTGATCAAACGTGGAGGGCCTGCGGCCCTTCTGGCTTGCCTTGCCCTGTCGATTGCCGCCTGCGGGGGAGGTGGTGGAGGCGGCGGTGGTGGTGGCGTGGCACCCCTGGGGTTGGGAACGGGGACGCCTGCGCCGGGTGTCCCGGCTTCTCCGGACCCCGCCGCGCCAGGTGAAGCGCCGGTCGCGGTCACGTTCGAGGGGTCGTTGAGCGGCCTGTTCATCTCGGGCAGCAACTACGCCGCACCGACACCGGTGCTCGTCAAGGCCCGGCTCAGTCGCGAACTGAGTGGCACCGTGTACCCCGTCATCGTCGATGCGCAGCAGGTGCTCAGCACGCAGTACGGAAACCTCGCGGTGACCCGGGGCGCGGACGGCGCCTACTCCGTGTTCCTCACGCCGAAGGTGCAGACGACGCCGGGCGTGTACGCCGGCAAGCTGCAGCTGAAGCTCTGCAAGGATGCGGCGTGTGCCTCCGAGTACCAGGTCACGGGCGGTGAGTTTCCGTACAACCTCGAGTTCCAGCCCGATGTCACGCTCAGGGCGAAGATCAACGGCGTGCCGGTGACGGGCTACAACGGCTTCACCAGCGTGACCTCCGGACAGACCCTGCAGTTCGTGGCCGCGGCGGGTGTCACCGTCGAAGTGGAATCCAACATTCCCGTGACGTGGACGGTCGGCTCGGCCGGCACCGACAGGGCCTTGTCGGTCACCTCGCAGACCGACAAGAGCGTGATCGGCACCGTCACTGCGGGCGCGTTGGGCGGCTCGATCGATGTGAAGGCGACGCCCATCGACACCCGCTACAAGTACTACTCCTCGGTGATGGTGCTGGGGCAGTAGCAGCCCGCAAAAGCCCGCTTCGCGCGGGCCGGGGCAGCGCGCAGCGGCGGGCGCCACACATGCCGTTTGCCCCGCGCGCGCCCCGGTGCTTCAATGTCGGTCTCTTGCGGTGACGAAGGAGACTTCCATGGCCTACGAAGCGCGATATGTTCTGCGACCCAATTCCGGCGCCGATCTCGGGGCCGTCATCGACGCCGTGAAGGCGGGCGCGGCGCTCTGGAAAAAACATGGCGCGTCGAACCCGCAGTTCTGGAGCGTGGCGGCAGGCGAACTGGGCAACTATGTCCTGACCGTGCAGTTCGAGAACGCGACGGCGTATGCCAAGGTCACGGACCTGTTGTCCGCCGACCCCGAATTCCGCCGCTGGCAGGCCAGCAACCTCGCTTCGGGCGCGTTCACGTGGGTGCGCAGCAACCTCATGCGCGAATTGCCCCTGGCGTAAGGCCAGCCACCGCTGCCATGGCCGCCCCTTGCAGGCGGCGCGCGGCGGCCCATCGTGGCGGGGTTGCATTGAAATGTCGACATCAGTGTAAACACTGTTTTTGACGCGCGCGTTGTCGCAGACCATCGGCGACCGGATGGCGTGCCGGACGGGCAGGCCGGATGGCACGCAATTTGCACAACGCCCGCCATGACTGCCAGCTCGCCGCGCACCTCCACCAAGACCCCCAAAGTCACCCGCATCGACCGCGACAACGACAGCACCGTGCAGTCGCTCACGCGCGCCATGCAGTTGCTCGAACTCCTTGCCGAGGACGACGAAGGCTTCCGGCTGGTCGACATCGCGGCGCACACGGGGCTGTCGTCGTCGACCGCGCACCGGCTGCTCACCACGCTGGAGCAGCGGCGCTTCGTGCAGTTCGATCGCGAGACGAACCTCTGGTACGTGGGTGTGCGCTGCTTCTCGGTGGGCGCGGCCTTCGGGCGGCGCCGCCGCATCGCGCACCTGGCGCTGCCGGTGATGCGCCGGCTGCGCGACAGCACGGGCGAGAGCATCAACCTGGGCATTGCCGACTTGGGCGACATCGTGTTCGTCACGCAGGTCGAGAGCCGCGAACTCATGCGCGCTATCGGCAAGCCGGGCTTCCGTGCGCCATTGCATGGCACCGCGATGGGGCAGGCGATCCTGGCGGCGATGTCCGAGGACGATGTGTTGCAGTACCTGCGCACCTACGGCCTGCCCAAGCTCACGAACAACACGATCGCGCGCGCCTCGCGGCTGCATGAAACGCTGGGCGAGGTGCGCCGCGCGGGCCATGCGATCGACGACGAGCAGAACGCGGTCGGCCTGCGCTGCATTGCCGCGGCCATCCGCGACGAGCATGGCCAGCCCTTCGGCGCGATCTCGCTGGTCGGCCCGACGCAGCGCATCAAGAGCACCGACTTCCTGCACCTGGGCGCCACCGTGCGCGCCGCCGCCGACGAGATCACTGCCGCTTACGGCGGTCGCTGAAGGCCCCTCGTCTTCGGCGCGTCTTCCACTGGCGCAACGCGCCAAGTGCTTGATTCCAAACCAGTTTTTTCGGCTGTCCCGCGCAGCGGGATAGTCCGCTGCGCTGCGCCGCTGCGGGATTCAATGGCACGTCTTTCTTTCGATGTCGCCCCGTTCCCTCCTACCCACCTCTGCTGGAGTTTTCATGCCGTTTCACCTTCGCTTCAAGTCATTCGCCACAGTTGCCTTGGCCGTGGTGCTCGCGTTGCCCGCGGCCCACGCGCAAGACCGCATCAAGATGAAAGCCATCGGCCAGCCGCTGGCCACCGGCCTGCTCCAGAAGAACAAGGAGCAGCCCTTCTTCGAGAACTTCGCGGCCCGCACCGGGTTGCCGATCGATGTCGACTACAAGCCCATCGACACGCTGGGCATCAAGGACACCGAGCAGCTGCGCGTGATGAAGGCGGGCCTGTTCGACCTCGTCTCGCTGCGCGTGTCGCAGAACTCGCGCGACGAGCCCACGATCCTCGGCCTGGACCTGGTGGGCGCGGCGCCCGACTACGCCACGGGCCGCAAGGTGGCCAAGGCCTACTTCGACACGGTCGATGCGCGCCTGCAGGCGCAGTTCGGCGTGAAGCTGCTGGCCGTGTGGCCCTTCGGCCCGCAGATTCTTTTCTGCAAGAAGCCGATCGCCAAGCTGGCCGACATCAAGGGCCTGAAGGTCCGCGTGTACGACCAGAACCTGGCCAAGTTCATCGAGATGGTGGGCGGCACGCCGGTGCCGGTGTCGTTCGCCGACACGCACCAGTCGCTGTCGCTGGGCGTGGTCGATTGCGCCATCACCGGGCCCAGCTCGGCCAACTCGGCCGGCTGGCCGGAGGTGACGACGCACCAGATGCCGATCGGCTTCCAGATGGCCCTGAACGGCTACGGCATGACCATGAAGTCGTGGAACGCACTGGCGCCTGAGGCCAAGGTCAAGATGAAGCAGGCCTTCGACACGCTGAGCGACGACATGTGGAAGTACTCCGAAGAGCTCTTCAAGGACGCGCTGAACTGCAACGCCGGCAAGGACCCGTGCACCACCGGCAAGAAGTTCAAGCTGATCGACGTGCCCGTCGCGCCCGCCGACACCGAGCTGCTGCGCGGCGCCGTCACCAAGGTGTCGCTGCCGGTGTGGGCCGAGGTGTGCAACAAGTCGAACCCGACCTGCCTGAAGACCTGGCAGGCGACGGTGGCACCGGTGCTGGGCCTGCAATGAACAGCGCCGCCATGACCCGCGACCGGCAACCGGCCCAGGCCGCCTCTGCGCACACTCGGCGCGCCGACTTCAGGGCCCGCATGGAGACCGTGCTGGCCACGGCCTTCGGCGCGATCTTCCTGGGGCTGGCGTTCATCGTCGCCATCGAGACGATCTCGCGCAAGCTGTTCAACGTCTCGCTGCAGGGCGCGGACGAGCTGGGCGGCTACGCGCTGGCAGTCGGCTCGACGCTGGCCTTCAGCCTGTCGCTGCTGGGGCGCAACCACATCCGCGTGGACGTGTTCCACGACAAGTTTCCGCCGCGCGTGCAGGCGCTGCTGAACTGGCTCTCGATCGTCTCGCTGGCGGTGTTCGCGCTGTTCATCGCCTGGGTCGCGTTCAAGGTGATCCAGGACACGACGGCCTACCGCAGCACCGCGCAGACGCCGTGGGCCACGCCGCTGATCATTCCGCAAGGCGTGTGGTACGCGGGCCTGGTGATCTTCGCGTTGGTGGCCTGCGCGCTGGCCTGGCGCGCGACGCGGCTGCTGGCCAGCGGCGACATCCGGACGCTGAACAGCGACTTCCATCCCAAGAGCGCGAAGGAAGAGCTGAAGGAAGAACTCGACGACCTCAAGGCACGGCAGCACGCCGAAGGAGCCGCACCATGAACATCGCCCTGATCGGATTCGCATTCTTCGCGATGCTCGCGTTGATGCTGCTCGGCTTGCCGATCGCGGTGTCGATGGCGGCCATCGGCATCATCGGCGGCATTGCCGCCTACGGCGCGCCCTTCATGGACTCGATCGCGCCGGTCGTGTGGGGCGTGCAGAACGAGAGCCTGCTCACGTCGGTGCCGCTGTTCGTGCTGCTGGGCGAGCTGCTGCTGCGCTCGGGCATTGCCGACCGCATGTACATCGCGCTGTCGGCGTGGCTGGGCCGCCTGCCGGGCGGGCTGCTGCACACGAACATCGGCAGCTGCGCGCTGTTTGCGGCCACCTCGGGCTCGTCGGTGGCCACCGCGGCCACGGTCGGCACGGTGGCGCTGCCGTCGCTGCAGCGGCGCGGCTACCCGATGCGCGCGTCGCTGGGCAGCCTGGCCGCGGGCGGCACGCTGGGCATCCTGATCCCGCCGAGCGTGAACATGATCGTGTACGGCTCGCTCACCAACAACTCGATCGGCAAGCTGTTCGTCGCAGGCATCATCCCGGGCCTGCTGCTCACGCTGAGCTTCATGGTCTGGATTGCCGTGTCGAGCCTGGCCAGCGGCAACGCGATGCGCGAGCCCAAGGTGCCGATGCGCGAGCGGCTGCGCGTGCTGGTGCACCTGGTGCCGCCGGCGGTGGTGTTCGGCATCGTGATGGGGAGCCTGTACTTCGGCATCGCCACGGCGGCCGAGAGCGCGGCGCTGGGCGTGCTCGCGGCGCTGGGCTTCGTCTGGCAGTCGGGCAAGCTCAACTGGGAGCTGCTGCGCAACTGCTTCATCTCGACGGCGCGCGTGAGCGGGATGATCCTGCTGATCGTCGTGGCCGCCTTCATCCTCAACCTGACGGTGAGCCTCACGGGCGTGGCCGAGTCGATGACGAAGTGGGTCGCGAGCCAGGGTCTGTCGGCCACGGGGCTGATCCTGGCGCTCATCGTGTTCTACCTGATCCTGGGCATGTTCATGGACGTGCTGTCGATGCAGGTGGCGACGATCCCGATCACCTATCCGATCGCGATTGCTGTGGGCGTCGACCCGATCTGGTTCGGCATCTTCATCGTGCTGATGTGCGAGCTGGGCCTGATCACGCCGCCGGTGGGCATGAACCTGTTCGTGGTGCATGGCATCCGTCCCGACAAGGGCGGCATCCAGGACGCGATCTGGGGTGCGCTGCCGTACGCGCTGATCATGATCCTGTTCACGCTGCTGCTGATGGCCGTGCCGCAGCTGGTGACGTGGCTGCCGGCGCACATGTGAGGCACGCAGCAATGCACAGCACCACACCGCTCTGGCAACTCGATGCGGCGCAGCTCGCGGCCGGCTATCGCGATGCGGCGTTCACGCCGACCGACGCGCTGCATGCCTGCCTGCAGCGCAGCGCCGAGGTCAACCCGCGGCTCAACGCGCTCATCACGCTCGACAGCGAAGGCGCCACGCACGCGGCCGAGCAAAGCACGGCGCGCTGGCGCAACGGCCGGGCGCTGGGCGCGCTCGACGGCGTGCCCGTCACCATCAAGGACAACCTGCAGGTGCGCGGCCTGCCGACGCACTGGGGCAGCCGCGCGCTGGCCGGCGTGGTGGCCACGCGCGACGAGCTGCCGGTGGCGAAGCTGCGCGAGGCCGGCGCCGTGATCTTCGGCAAGACCAACGTGCCCGAGTTCACGATGCAGGGCTACACCGACAACCCGGTGTTCGGCCCCACCGGCAACCCGTGGGACCCGAGGCTCACGCCCGGCGGTTCGTCGGGCGGCGCGGTGGCGCTGGTGGCCGCGGGTGGCTGCCCGATCGCGCTGGGCACCGATGGCGGGGGCTCGATCCGCCGGCCGGCCTCGCACACCAACCTCGTCGGGTTCAAGCCTTCGCGCGGACGCGTGCCGCGTGGCGACGGGCTGCCGCCGATCTTTCTGGGCTTCGAGGTTGCGGGCCCGATCGCGCGCAGCGTGGCCGACGTGGCGGCGGTGATGCAGGTGATCGGCGACCGGCCGGTGGAGGAGGGCGCGGGCCCGCAGCGCGCGCGCATTCTCTTCATTCCGCGCTTCGGCGATCACCCGGTCGATCCGCAGATCGCGGCGCTGACCGAAGCGACCGCGCGGCACATGGCTGCACTCGGCCACGAGGTCACGACAGCGCAGGACTTCGGCCTCGTCGAAGCCGTCAACCAGCGCTGGCCGCTGCTGGCGCAGGTCGGGCTGGCCTGGCTGGTGGCGCATCCGCAGGAGCTGTCGAACCGGCCTTTCGATCCGTCGCTGTTCGGCCCCGCGATGCAGGCCAATGCCGAGAACGGCCGCAAGGCCAGCGCGTCGGAGCTGTTCGAGCTGCTGTACGAGGCCGAGCGCTTGCGCAACACGCTCGCGCAGCTGTTTGATCGCTACGACTTCCTGCTCACGCCCGCCGCGGCTGCGTTGCCCTGGCCGGCCAGCGAGACGCATCCGACGCGCATCGACGGGCGCGAGGTCGGCCCGCGCGGCCATGCGGTGTTCGCCGGCTTCGCGAACGCCGTCGGCCTGCCTGCCATCGCGCTGCCGTGCGGCTTTGCGGGACAGCTGCCGGTCGGCGTGCAGCTCGTGGCGCGCGAAGGGGCGGACGACGCCTTGCTCGCGCTCGCGCGCTCGTTCGAACAGGCCCATCCGTGGCAGCGCTTCCCCGTGTTGTGACGCTGGCCGAGGCCGTCGCACCGCAGCTCTTGCCGGCCGAAGCCGCGCAGGCGCTGTGCCGCGCGCGGCGCGACGGCCGGCGCGTGATGTCGTCGCTGCTGCCGCTGCACGACCGGCACACGGCCTATGCCATCCAGGATGCGACGCTGGCGGCGCTCGGCACTGTCGGCGGCTGGAAGGTCGGTGCGAGCGCGCCGGGCCGCGAGCCCGTGTGCGCGCCGCTGCCGGCCGAAGGGCTGGTGCCCGGCGGCGCGTCGCTGGTCGGCGGCGCATGGCATCTGCGCGGTGTCGAGGCCGAGCTCGCGTTCCGCCTCGGCACCGACCTGCCGCCGCGCGCGGCGCCCTACACGCGCGACGAGGTCGCCGGTGCCATCGCGGCGGTGCTGCCCGTGATCGAGGTGGCGGAAACCCGCCTGATCGACTGGCTCGACGCCAGCCCCTCGGCGCTGCTGGCCGACCTGCTGTGCCACGGCGGCCTGGTGCTCGGCGAGCCCGTGCCTTTCGAGCGCGCGTGGCTCGACCTGGCGCAGACCGAGGTCGTGATGCATTTCGACGAGCAGGTTGTCGCCCACACGGTCGGGGAGCACACGCACCCCGACGTCGGTGCGCTGCTCGTGTGGCTGGCCAACCAGGGCGCGGCCCGGGGCCAGGGCCTGCGCGCGGGCCAGGTCGTGACGACCGGTTCGTGCACCGGCATGTTGTTCGCCTCGCAGGGCACGGCCGTGCGGGTGGAGGTGAAGGGGCTCGCGCCATTGCGCGCGAGCTTCTGAATTTTTCCTGTTTGTTTTTTCCGAGATCACTGGAGGCAACCGCTATGTCCCTTTCAAGAATCGACGCTGTGGCCGAGGCGCTGGTGCGTGCGCGCGGCGCACACGTCACGTGTCCCGCGGCGTCGATGGCCGACCTGCTCACACAGGCGGACGATGCCTACGCCGTGCAGCAGCAGGTGGCGCAGGCGTTCGGCTGGTTCGGCACTGCGCCGCCCCGGTACTGGAAAGCCGGCGGCGCGTCGCGCGATGCGGTGCTGACCCATGCACCGCTGCCGCCGCGCGGCGTGTGGACCAGCCCGGCAACGGCGCGCGACTGGCCGTTCCACATCCGCGGCATCGAGGCCGAGATCGCGCTGCGGATCGGGCGCGATGTCGATGCGGCGTTGGCATTGACGCTGGCTGTCGACGGCGCACGCGCCCTGGTCGATGCGATGACGGTCTCGATCGAGATCGTCGACTCTCGCTGGCAAGAGGCCATCGACGCGCCCGCGCTGTGCAAGCTGGCCGACCTGCAATCGCACGGCGCGCTGGTGCTCGGCGAATGGGTGCCGTTCGTGGCCCGCGACTGGGCCGCGCAAGCGTGCGAGGTGCGCATCGGAACGCGCGCGACCGTGATGCGCCGCGGCACGCATTCGCTCGGCGACCCCGCGTGGCTGCTGCCCGTGTGGCTGCGCCACGCCACGCGCCACGGCGAGACCGTCGCGGCCGGCACGGTGGTCACGACCGGCACGTGGGTCGGCATTCTCGAAGCGGGCGAGGGCGACCTTGTCACCGCTGAATTCCCGGGCATCGGCCACGCGTCGGTGCAGCTCTAGACCTTTCTTTCATCCACCCATCCAGAACACAGAACGGAGACAACACCATGATCGCCCTCGACAACCACCCCAGCGGCCGCCACTTCCTGCAGATTCCGGGCCCCAGCCCCGTGCCCGACCGCATCCTGCGGGCCATCAGCCTGCCGACCATCGACCACCGCGGGCCCGAGTTCGCCACGCTGGGCAAGAAGGTCATCAGCGGGCTGCAGCAGGTGTTCCAGACCCGGCACCCGGTCGTCGTGTATCCCGCGTCGGGCACCGGCGCGTGGGAGGCCGCGCTCGTCAATGTGATGAGCCCCGGCGACCACGTGCTGATGTTCGAGACCGGCCATTTCGCGACGCTGTGGCAGAAGATGGCGCGCCGGCTCGGGCTGGAGCCCGAGTTCCTCGCGCTCGAAGGCAGCGACGAAACCGGCCTGCCGCGCAGCTGGCGCCACGGCGTGCAGGCCGACCTCATCGAGCAGCGCCTGCGCCAGGACACCACCCACCACATCAAGGCCGTGTGCGTGGTGCACAACGAGACCTCGACCGGCGTCACCTCCGACATCGCGTCGGTGCGCCGCGCGATCGATGCGGCGGGCCATCCGGCGCTGTTGATGGTCGACACCATCTCGGGGCTCGCGAGCGCCGATTACCGGCACGACGAGTGGGGCGTGGACGTCACCATCAGCGGCTCGCAGAAGGGCCTCATGCTGCCGCCGGGCATCAGCTTCAACGCGGTGTCGCCCAAGGCGCTCGAAGTGGCGAAGACGGCGCGCCTGCCCAAGGCCTTCTGGGCCTGGGACGAGATCATCGAGATGAACGCGGGCGGCTACTGGCCCTACACGCCGAGCACCAACCTGCTGTACGGCCTCAGCGAGGCGCTGGACATGGTGCTCGAGCAGGGCCTGCCCGTGATCTTCGCGCGCCACCAGCGCTGGGGCCGCGGCGTGCGTGCCGCCGTGCAGGCCTGGGGCCTGCCGACGCAGTGCGCCGACGAGCGCGTGCACTCGCCCGTGCTGACCGGCGTCATCACGCCGGCGGGCGTCGATGCCGACGCGCTGCGCCGCCTCATCCACCAGCGCTTCGACCTGTCGCTGGGCGCGGGCCTGGGCAAGCTCAAAGGCCGCATGTTCCGCATCGGCCACCTGGGCGACTGCAACGACCTGACACTCATGGCCGCCTTGACCGGCGTCGAGATGGGTTTCAAGCTGGCGGGCGTGCCGATGGCCGCCAGCGGGGTGGCGGCGGCCATGGCGTACTTTGCGGAAACACCGGCCGTCCACGCCGCGTGATCCCTCGGGAAGGGGCTGCGGGCTAGGTGCTTTCCATTATCGTTAACAAGATTGTCGACATTGTTGTTGACGTTGATTTCGACAAAGCCTAAATTCCGCTCCACAGCCTCGGTGGTGCACTGGCCCGGACCAGCCCGACCCGCGACTGCAAAGTTCGCCAGCGTGCCGGGTCGTTTCCTTGCAAGCTGGCATCCGTGCCACTGCAAGGAGACAAACCGATGCAAAACACCATGACGGACGGCGCCAAGGCGACTGCCGCAGCACCCGATGCCACGCTCCAGCCCACCAAGGTGCGCTGGAAGATCTTCCTGATGATGTTGTTCCTGATCTCGATCAACTACATCGATCGGGCTTCGCTCTCGGTGGCCATGCCGCTGATCGCCAAGGAATTCGACATCGGCCCGGCCGTGCAGGGCCTGCTGCTCAGCTCGTTCTTCTGGACCTATGCGCTGATGCAGATCCCGGGCGGCATGCTGGCCGACCGCTTCGGCCCGCGCGTCGTCATTGCCGGCGCCACCGTGGGCTGGGGCTTCTTCCAGGCCATCGCTGCCGTCTGCACGGGCTGGATGCCTTTGCTGCTCACGCGGCTGGGCCTGGGCGCAGCCGAAGCGCCGATCTATCCCGCGGGCGGCAAGCTCAACGGCATCTGGATGACGCAGACCGAACGCGGACGCGGCGCCACCTTGCTCGACGGCGGCGCCCCCCTGGGTGCGGCGCTGGGCGCGATCCTGATCTCGGCGCTGATCGCTGTGCTCGGCTCGTGGCGCCTGGCCTTCGTCATCGCCGGCGTCGGCACCGTCATCGCCGGCTACTTCGCCTGGCGCTACATCCGCAACCATCCGCGCCAGCATCCCGACGTGAACGAAGCCGAGGCGCGCTACATCGAGGCCAGCCACGCCGCCGACGCCGCCAAGGAATCGGCCAATGCGAGCGGCCGTGTGCTCGACTTCTTCCGCTACCGCTCGGTGTGGGGCATGTTCTTCGGCTGGATGTGCTTCAACGCGCTGTTCTACGGCCTGCTCACGTGGATGCCCAACTACCTGTCGAAGGTGCACGGCTTCGACATCAAGCAGATGGGCGGCGCGGTGTTCATCATGTTCTTCTCGGGCTTCGTCGGCGAAATGTTCGGCGGCTGGCTGGCCGACAAATGGATGGCCGCCGGCGCCTCGCAGAGCAAGGTGCTGCGCACGCTGTTCGGCATCTCGTCGATCATCGCGACCATCGCCATCTTCATGGTGACGCGGATCACCGACCCGATCGCCGTGGTCGTGCTGCTGTCGGTCACGCTGTTCTTCCTGCGCTGGTGCGGCCTGTTCTGGTGCGTGCCCTCGATCCTCGGCACGCGTGCCCGGGTCGGCTTCCTGGGCGGCACGATGAACCTCGGCGGCAACGTGGCGGGCATCGGCGTGCCGATCGTGGTCGGCCTGATCGTGCAGGCCACGGGCTCGTACTTCATGGCGCTCATGCTGTTCACGGCGGCCGGCGCGGGCCTGTTCGTCTGCTCGACGATGCTGATCGACTACAGCAAGAAGCTGCCGGTCTGATGCCACCCACCTCGACTGCCATGACCCCTCGCAAACTCATCGGCGTGCTCACGCCTTCGTCGAACACCGCGCTCGAGCCGCTGACCAGTGCGATGGTCGCGGGCGTGCCCGGCGTCTCGGCGCATTTCTCGCGCTTCACCGTCACCGAGATCTCGATGCGCGACGCATCGCTGAACCAGTTCGACGACAGCAAGATCCTCGAGGCCGCGCGGCTGCTGGCCGACGCGCGCGTCGACACCATCTGCTGGAGCGGCACCTCGGCCAGCTGGCTCGGCTTCGAGAAAGACCAGGCGCTGTGCGCGCGCATCACCGAGGCAACCGGCATTCCGGCGACCACCTCGGTGCTGGCGCTCAACGAGCTGCTCGCCGCGCAGGGTGCGCGCACGCTGGGCCTGGTGTCGCCGTACGTCGACGACGTGCAGCAGCGCATCGTCGCCAACTACGCGGGCATCGGCATCGACTGCGTGGCCGAGCGGCACCTCGACCTGACGGTGAACTTCGCCTTCAGCGAGGTCGAGCCCGACACGCTGCGCCGCATGCTGCGCGAAGTGGCGCAGCAACGGCCCGACGCCATCACGATCATGTGCACCAACCTGAGCGGTGCGCAGCTGGTCGAGGAGATGGAGCGCGAGCTCGGCATCCCCATCTACGACTCGGTGGCCACCGTGGTCTGGCGCGCGCTGAAGACGGTCGGCGTCGATCCGAGCGCCGTGAAGGGCTGGGGCCGGCTGTTCGACGCGAAGGCCTGAGGCCCATCCATCCCGCCAGACAGACAAGACAGAAAAGCACAGAAAGACCATGACCTTCCGCGACCTCGATCTTGTGGTGCGCAACGCCCGCGTTGCCACCGCCAGCGACACCTTCGATTCGGACATCGGCATCCGCGACGGCCGCATCGTGCAGCTCGGCCTCGGCCTGCCGCCCGGTCGGCAGGAGATCGACGCCGCCGGCCGCTATGTGACGCCGGGTGGTGTCGATGCGCACTGCCACCTCGACCAGCCGATGGAGCCGCCGGTGCGCATGGCCGACGACTTCGACACCGGCACCCGCGCCGCAGCCTGCGGCGGCACGACCACCGTGATCCCGTTCGCCGCGCAGCAGAAGGGCCAGTCGCTGCGCGCCGCCGTGCAGGACTACCACCAGCGCGCCGAGGGCCGCGCCCACGTCGACCACGCCTTCCACCTGATCGTGAGCGACCCGACCGAAGAAGTGTTGAAGCATGAGCTGCCGCAGCTCATCGCCGAGGGCTATACCTCGTTCAAGATCTACATGACCTACGACGATCTGAAGCTGGACGACGGCCAGATCCTCGACGTGCTGTCGGTGGCAAGAGAGCAGGGCGCGATGGCCATGATCCACGCCGAGAACGCCGACTGCATCGAGTGGCTCACCAAGCGGCTCGAAGCCAACGGGCGCACCGCGCCGCGCTTTCACGCGCATTCGCGGCCGATGCTGGTCGAGCGCGAGGCGACCCACCGCGCCATCGCGCTGTCGGAGCTGGTCGACGTGCCGATCATGATCGTGCACGTGTCGGGACGCGAAGCGGTCGAGCAGATCCGCTGGGCGCGCGCGCATGGCCTGAGCGTGTTCGCAGAAACCTGCCCGCAGTATCTGTTCCTGACTGCTGAAGACCTGGGCATCGACGACAGTTACCAGGGCGCGCGCTGCGTCTGCAGCCCGCCGCCGCGCAACCGCGAGAACCAGCAGGTGATCTGGAACGGGCTGTCCGATGGGCTCTTCACGATCTTCTCGTCGGACCACGCGCCGTTCCGCTACGACGCGCCCGAGGGCAAGAAGCCCGGCGGCGAAGAGGTGGCGTTCCGCCACATTCCGAACGGCATTCCGGGCATCGAGACGCGGCTGCCGCTGCTGTTCTCGCACGGCGTGCTCGACGGGCGCATCACCATCAACAAGTTCGTCGAGCTGACGTCCACCAACCCGGCCAAGGCCTACGGGCTGCACCCGCGCAAGGGCACGATCGCCGTCGGTGCCGATGCCGACCTCGTGGTCTGGGGCACCACGCCGCGCGCCATCCGCAACGCCGACCTGCACCACGACGTCGACTACACGCCGTATGAAGGCGTCGAGGTGAAAGCCTGGCCGGCGCTGACGCTGGCACGCGGCGAAGTCGTGTGGGACGGCGAACGTTTTCATCCGCGCGCCGGACGCGGAGAATTCCTGCGCCGGGGCGAGCCCACCTTGCTGCCGAGCCGCCGACCGGCCTGAGCCTTTCGCCTGGAGACATTGCCATGAACCTGCTGCTGATCAACCCCAACACCTCGCAAAGCGTCTCCGACCTGATCGCGGCCGAAGCCCGGCGCGCGGCAGCGAGCGACACGCGCATCGAGGTGCTCACGGCGCCCTTCGGCGTGGCCTACATCGAGACCCGCTTCGAATCGCTGATCGGCGCGTACGCCGCCGCCACGCTCGCAGCGGAGCACCATACGCGGCACGACGCCATCGTGGTCGCGGCCTTCGGCGACCCCGGCATCGATGGCCTGCGTGAGGCGCTCGACATTCCCGTGGTCGGCCTCACCGAAGCGGCCTTGATGAGCGCGTGCCTGCTCGGCAAGCGCTTCTCGATCATCGCGATCTCGCGCCGCATCACGGCCTGGTACCGCGAGTGCGTGCAGGCCAACGGCCTCATCGACCGGCTCGCGAGCATCCGCAGCCTCGACGGTCCGCTCAAGGACATCGGCCACGTGCAGGACGACCACGGCCAGCGGCTGGAGGCCCTGTGCATGTCGGCCATCGAGGACGACGGCGCGGACGTGATCATCATTGCCGGCGCGCCGCTGGCGGGCCTGGCGCGTTCGATCAAGGACCGCATTCCGGTGCCCGTGGTCGACGGCGTGTCGAGCGCCGTGTGCCATGCGCAGACGCTCGTGTCGCTGGCGCCCGCGCCGGCGCGACTGGGCAGTTTTGCGCCGCCGCCGATCAAGCCGAATCAGGGCCTGCCCGAGGCCATGGCGCGGCTGCTGGCGCGCGACGGCGCACGCGCCGCAGGCTGAGGTTGTGGGCCCCGTGGCGCACTGCAGCCTGGAGGGTGCGTCGATAGAATCGGCGCCGATGCCCACCAAAGCCCCAGCCCGCAAGACCAGCGCGAACGGCGCCGCTGGCGCCACCGGCACGACCGGTGCCCCCAACGCCCGCGAACACAGCGTCGATGAAATCGCCGAGAAGATTTCGGCCGCCATCCTGGAACACCGTCTCGCGCCGGGCACGAAGCTGGGCGAAGACCGGCTGGCCACGATCTTCGCGACCAGCCGCGCCAAGGTGCGCGAAGTGCTGGCTCGGCTGGCGCACGAGCAGATCGTCGAGCTGGTGCCGCAACGCGGCGCCTTCGTCGCCAAGCCCACCATCGAGCAGGCGCAGGATGTGTTCGAGGCGCGCCGCCTCATCGAACCGGGCGTGCTGCGCCGGCTCATCCGCACGCTCGACGACGCCAAGCGGGAGCGCCTGCAACGCCACATCGAGCTCGAGGCCGACGCACGTCGCCGCGACGACAAGCGCGCCATCGTGCGGCTGTCGGGCGAGTTCCATGTGCTGCTGGCCGAGCTGGCCGGCAACTCGGCGCTGGCACGCTCGATGCGCGAGCTGTCGGTGCTGACCTGCCTGATCATCTCGCTGTACGACGCGCCCACGGCCACGAGTTGCCGCGCGGACGAGCACGAGGAAATCGTCGCCGCCGTGAACCGCGGCGACGCGGCGCGCGCCGAGAAGCTGATGCTGCATCACCTCGACCACATCGAGCAGAGCCTGAAGCTCGACGACAGCGCCGAAGAGGTCGATCTCGAAAGCGTGTTCAGCTGAAGAGGGCAACCCGGTCGACGCTCACTGCCTCGGCAGCAGATCTGGCGGGCTCGACGAGGCTGATGGCAGGCGGACGGTGCCAAAACTACGTCGCCGATCGCCTCGGCGCGTTCTGAATGGCCGCCAAAACTGTGGCAAAAACGCCGAGAAAAATATTTCCCCGGATTTTTTACCTCCGCTGCCTCTTTCGCAGGCACCGTGTTGCAGGCCCCGCCAGGCAACGGTTCTGAGCGCTGCACACACGGTTTTCCACAACGTTGTCCCCATCGGATTGGGAAAACCCGTCATGTTGATGTGATAGGCCGTGAATCGGTCAACGGCAGCAGCAACCAGACGGTCGTACCAACGCCGGGCGTGCTGCTCGCGCCCAGGGTGCCGTGGTGCTTCTGGACCACCGCGCGCACGACAGAAAAGCCCAGGCCCATGCGCCGTGTGCCGGCGCTTTTCGTTTCGCTGGGGGCGGCTTCCGGCGTCGCCGGCACGCGCCGGCCGCGTGGTGCGTGGATCAGGGCGTCGAGCTGATCGGACGTCATGCCCGAGCCTTGGTCGCCCACGGAAATACGCACGCGGGCCGCGCCCGCACTTCCGGTGCCGGGTTCGAGCGACATGCGCAGTTCCACGCTGCGTCCGGACGGGCTGTGGCGGATGGCGTTGTTCAGCAGGTTGACGATGGCGCGGGTCAGCAGCGCGCCGTCGGCACGCAGGATGGTGTCGCCGGCGTCGTCGTCCAGCCGCGCTTCGACGCGCACGCCGTGGGTCTGCGCGTAGTGCCACACCTGGTCTTTCGCATCGAGCAGCACGGCGCCGATGTGTGTGTCCGCAAAGCGGTAGTCGTCCGACTCGGCGAGCGCGAAGTCCATGAAGCCTTCGGCCAGCGCGAGGGTGCGCTCGGCTTCGCGGCGGATCGCCGTGCGCAGGCCGGCATCGGCGGTGGCTTCATGCATCGACAGGATGCTGAGGATCGTGACCTGCGGGCTGCGCAGGTCGTGCGACAGGAACTGGCGCCATTCGTCGCGCTGGCGCTGCGCTTCGCGCTCGGCCGTGAGCTCGGGCAGCATCACGACCCAGCCCCGGTCTTCGGGGGCGTCGCCGCTGAAGGCCGCGGCTTCGAGGCGGAACACGCGCGCGTCGGAGGTCACGTACTCGCCGTGCAGCAGGTCGGTCCAGTGGGTGGCGTCCGTGCGGGGCGGCGCGCCGTTGGCGGGCGGCACGGCCAGCGGCGCGATCAGCTCGGGCAGCAGCACGCCGCGCAGCACGGCCGGGGCGTCATCGTCGCCGTGCGATGGCAGCGTACCGCTGCTCAGGAGCCGGAAGGCCGCCGCGTTGCCCGAACCGATGCGCCCCTCTTCATCGCAGATCAGCATGGCCACGGGCATGGCCTGCATGGCCTTGTCCATCAGCTGCTGCATGCGGCGCAGGCGCGCAATGGCCCGGTCGAGCGCCTGCTTGGGGTGCTCAGTCGGGTCGGCAGGGGCCGGCGCGCGCACGGGCATCACTTCGAAGGTGCCGCCGGGGAGGGCGTCGAGCACCTGCGCGCGCCGGCGCAGGTAGACGAACTGCGATTCAAGGCGCCGCCAGCTCCACAGCAGGTAGAGGATGGCCAGGCCGAGCATCGGCGCGACAGGCGGCAGCCAGTAGTGGCATGCCAGCATGGCGATGCCGCTGATCAGCAGGCAAGTGCTCGCGAGGCCGACGGCGATCGGCAGCGCGTACCGGCCCCGCCGGACCAGCAGCCACAGCGCGATCCACAGCGGCACAACGGTCCAGGCTGCATGCCACAGCGGGGGTGACACGCTCACGTTGCGCCCGTGCATCAGGTTGTCGATGGCATTGGCATGTACTTCCACGCCGGGCAGCACGCCGCGGATGCTGGCGTTGGGCGTGAGTGTCTGGTCGCCGAGGCCGGGCGCGGTGGCGCCCACGAGCAGCAGCTTGTCGCGCAGCAGCTCGGCGGGCACTTCACCGCGCAGCACGCTCACATACGGCACGGTGCGGTAGCTGCCGCGCGGGCCGGCGAACAGCAGGCGCAGCGGGCTCTGGCGCAACCAGTCGGTCGACGTGGCCTCGGGGGCGGGCGCGGGCTGCGGGATTCGCTGCGCCATCAGGGTGCCCACGTAGGGCTGCAGATGGGCCGGATAGCCTTCGAGCAGGTACAGCGTGCGCGCCACGCCGTCGGTGTCGGGTGCGAGGCCGGCGTGCCCGACGCCGCGGGCCTGCGCGGCAAAGTCCGGCAGAGGCGGTAGGAAGCCCGGCCACTCGTGGCTCGTGAAGGCGAGGGGGCTCGCATGCAGCAGCGGAAGGTACACGGGCAGCAGCCCCATGGCTTGCGCCAGGCGCGCGTCTTCGCGCGGATCGGCGCTGGGCTCGGTCAGGAAGAGGTCGAGCAGCACCCCGCGCGGCGCCGCTGGCGCGAGCCCTTCGAGCAGGCGCGCGTGGGTCTCGCGGCTCCAGGGCCAGCGCCCGAGTTCGCGCAGGCTGTGCTCGTCGATGGCGATGATCAGGATGTCGGGCGACGCGCGGTGCGAGGCCAGGATCAGCAGGCGGTCGTGGATGTAGGCGTCCATCTGCAGCAGGCCGGGGCGCTGCGCGAGGCCGAGCATCGCCAGCGGCAGCAGCAGCGCCATCAGCAGGCGTTCGATGAGGAGCCGCATGCGCGTGGCCCCGCTTCAGCGCACCGGGATGTCGAAGCTTCCGCTGAAAGCGGCTGCAGCGGGCGTGGCGCCGTCGGCTGTGGCCTGGCGCGCGCGCCAGTGGTAGCGCCCGCCGAGCGCGAAGGGGCCGACCGTCATGCCGGTGGCGTACACCGAGGGCTCGTTGAGCAGCAACACGGCGAAGTCGGCGCTGCGCGAGAGTTCGAAGCTGTAGCGCTGCCCGGAGACGCCCGGCCAGCGGACCTCCACGCGCCCGTCTGACAGCACCGACGACGTGCCCTGGCCGCCCGCGCCGCCTTCGACCGTGGGCAGGTAGACCGTGCCGTCGCCCGGCAGCCCTTCGAGCCTGGCGGCATCGAAGGCCGTGAGGCGCAGCTGGTAGAGGCCCGATGCCAGTTCCGCCGGCACCGTGAAAGAAGGCCCCGGGCCGCGTTGCTCGTGCACCGGCAGCAAAAAGCGTTCGTCGCGTGCCAGCTGCAAGCGGTAGGTCTGTGCGCCCGGCACGGGCGTGAAGCGGAACGTGCGATCGTTGCGCGCCGTTGTTTCGGCCACCAGCTGGGGTGCCGGCAGCAGGCCTGCGGCCTGCGACGGGCCGTTCTCCAGCAGCACCGCGCCGCGGCCTTCGCGCAGCACGAGCGGCGGTTCGGACTGTGCAGTGCGCTGCACGACCACCTCGCCCACGATGACCTCGCCGGTCAGCACGCCGTCTTCGTCGCGCACGCGGAAGTGCGTGCCCCGCACGCCCAGGCCCATCGACCGCGCGCGGATCTCGAACTGCTGGTTCGGCTGCTGCTTGTGCACCTGCGATTCGACGCGGCCCTCGATGAGCCGCAGCCGCACCGTGTGGGCGTCGATGGCCAGCACCTCGAGCGCGCTGCGCGAGGGCAGCACGACGCGGCTGCCGCCGGCCACGCCGAGGGTCACGAAGGCGTCGGTGCCGGTGATGAGCGTGTCGCCAGCCTGGATCGGCATGCCGGGCGTGAGCGCCTGTTCGCCGCCGCCCGCGCGCTTGCGCGAGGCCTGGCCTTCGACCGCCGTGACCACCGCGGCGCCCTCGGGCACGAGCCGCCCGTCGGCAAAGTACAGCACCGTGCCCGGCTGCAGCAGGCGGGGCTCGCCCACCTGGTTGCGCTGCTGCACTTCGGGCCAGCGCAGCGGCGTGGCCAACTGCTGGCCCGAGATGCCCCACAAGGTTTCGCCGGGCTTCACCACATGTGGCGACTGTGCGCTCGCCGCTGCGGCGACGATAAGTCCGGCACATGCCATCAGGCGGCGCAGGTGGGTCGTGGTGTCTTTCGTCGGCATCAGGCGTCCGCCTGCAGTGGTTGCTGCGTGGCTTCGAGCCGGTAGCCGCGCCCATAGACCGTGCGCAGGCTCAGCCCGCTCTCGGCGTCGAGGCCGAGCTTGCTGCGCAGCCGGTAGATGTGGCTGTCCAGCGTGCGCGACGGCAATTCTTCGGTGCTGTAGCCGGCGCTTTCGAGCAGGTGCGCGCGCGACACCACGTCGCCCATGTGCTGGAACAGCGTCAGCGCGAGCTTGAACTCGCGGTCGGTGAGGGCATGCCGCTGCGGCGTTGCGTCGTCGTCGCCCGGCGCGGGGTGGATCAGCACGCTTTGCGACACCCGTTCGAACTCCCAGCGCCCGAAGCGCTCGCCGTCGGACGCCGCCACCGGCACGCGCCGCGCCATCAGGCGCTGCACGCGTGCGCGCAATTCCAGCGGTCGGAAAGGTTTGACGATGTAGTCGTCGGCACCCAGGGTGAGGGCCTGCACCACGTCGTGCTCGGAAGCACGCGAGCTCAGCATGAGCACCGGCACCTTGTCGGTTTGCCACTTGCGCAACCACTGCAGCAATTCGACGCCGGCCAGCCCGGGCACGTTCCAGTCGAGCACCAGCAGGTCGTAGCTTTCCCGCCGCAGCGCCTGCTGCAAGGTCGACCCATTTGAAAACGTGATGCAAGTCACATTCGTCTCGCCAATTGTTAACAGCTGCTCGAGTGTCCGCACGAGATGCGAGAGCTGGTTCGGGTCGTCTTCAAGGATGGCGATGCGCATGGACTCCAGAGGTGGCGGGGGCAATTTTGACAGTGAATCCAAACCCGAAATCTGACGAATTCCGCAGCGTGAACGGACGCAACATTGTTGGCGATGGTTATGAAGTAGTAAAGAAATTCACAAATGCAGACAAAAGCTGGCTGCAATTCTGACCAAACCTCACGCCCGCCCTGTGCCCGGTGAAGGCCCTCGACATCATCCGCCCCCTGTAGCGCCACCCGGCGCTCCGATCACTCCACATCTCCGGTTATCTCCGCCCGCCATGTCGCGGTTCTGCGGAGGAAGGGCCGGGCTGAATTCGAGGAACTGGGGAAATGAACAAGTCTTATCGGTCCATCTGGAATGAGGCGCTCGGCGCCTGGGTTGCTGCGTCGGAAACGACCCGGGCGCGCGGCAAGCGCGGGAGCGTGGTGCGTGCGGCCGTGACGGCTGGGGTGATGGGGGCGGCGTTGCTGGGCGGTGGCCAGGCATGGTCGCAGATGATGATCAACGAAGGCATCCCCACGGGGCACCCGGGTCCTGACGCGGTGCCCGGCGCCGTTCTCGACATCAACTCGTACACCCGCGGTGTGATGATGCCGCGCGTCGCGCTCACCGACGCCACCACCTGGGGCCTGCCGGGCGGCGTGCCGGCCGACGGGATGATGCTTTTCAATACTACCGCCGGCACCACCACCAACGGCCTCACGCAAGGCCTGGTGACGTGGAAGGGCGGGCGCTGGGTGAGCGTCGACGAGACGCCTTATCTGCATGTGAACTCGACGGTGGTCGGCAATTCGACGCAGGCCAACTCCGGCGCCCTCGGGGTGAACAGCACGGCCATCGGACCCGACGCCAAGGCGATCGGGAGCGATGCGGTTGCGATGGGTAACGGCGCCAACGCGGTCCGATTGGCTGATGTTGCCATTGGCCGGAACGCGGTGGCCGACGGTCTCGATCGCCCGTTCGGCATCTCTGGCAACTCGGCCGTCGCCATCGGCGACGGGGCCTCGGCCAAGAGTTCAGGCAGCGTTGCCGTCGGCGGCGATGCACAGGCGCAGGGGTTCGGGACCATCGCGATCGGTTCCAGGTCGCGCGCCATTGGCGAAGGCATGGTGTCGGTGGGCGAGAGCGCAGGCGCCTCGCACACAGGTGCAGACGCGCGCAGTGTCTATATCGGCATGTATACCGGCGCCGAAGGGGCCGGCGAGGCGATCACGGCCGTGGGCACCGGGGCTGGGCGCGGCGCCACCGGGAACTTGAATGTGAGCCTGGGCGCGGATGCAGGCAGCAGCGCGAATGGCGACAGAAACACCGCACTGGGCGTTGGGGCGGGACAGTCGGTACAAGGCAGCTACAACAGCACGCTGGGCGCCAATGCCGGCAACGGGATTCAGGGAAGCCACAACATCGCGCAGGGGGCGGCTGCGGCCCAAGCCCTGGTCGGCAGCAACAACGTGGTGCTTGGCGTGGGCGCGGGGGCTTCTGCCGGCGATGCCGCTGCCCAAACCGCACTTTCGGCTGCCGACAGCAAGGCCATCCAGGCGAACAGGGGTGCGCTCGAAATCGAAGTGGCCGACAGGTTCCTCACTGCATCCGGCTTGAGCGTGACCTATCAGGGCCTCATCGATGGCCTGGGCAACGGCCAATACACCATGGATGCCAGCGGGAACGTCGTGAACGCTGCGTCCGGCGCTACCGTGCTTTCGGCGGCCGACGTGGCCGGGTTGAACACGACCACGGCCAATGCCGCGCCAAGGCTGGACGAGCAGGGCGGCCAGATGTCGGTGTCCGCCAGCAACACCGTGATGCTCGGCAAGTTCGCCCGCGCGACACGCGACGGCGCCGTCGCGATCGGTGCCATGTCGTCCGCGAACGGCGATTCGAGCACGGCGGTCGGCGACAGCGCCAGGGCCTACGGAGACCAATCGGTGGCGATGGGCGTCCAGGCGCGGGCAGACGAAGCCGGCGACATTGCCGTCGGCCACGGGGCTCGCGCAGACGGTGCGCCCCTCCCCGCGCCTGGGACCAATTTCTCTGCCGGGGGCTCCCTCGCCATCGGCCGCGACGCGCTCGTCAAGGGGCCGCGGAGCATTGCGATCGGCGACAGCGCCCAGGCCATGGGAGGCACCGCGACCGTGATCGGCTTTGAAGCGGGCAAGGGATCGGCAGCGACCAACCACTACAACACCGCCGTCGGTTCGGGTTCCGGGCAGGACGTGGACGGCGTGAGCAACAGTGCCGTCGGTTCGAGTGCCGGCGCCGATGTCAAAGGCAAGTTCAACGCAGCACTGGGCCCCGAGGCGGGGCGGCATGTGGCGGGCGACGGCAACGCCGCAGTCGGTGAGCGCGCAGGCTTTCAGGTGACGGGCAACTACAACAACGCCATGGGCCGGGCTGCTGGTTACGGCGTGACGGGCAACTCCAACAACGCCGTGGGGCAAGGCGCCGGCAACGGTGTGACGGGCGACAGAAACACCGCCAGCGGCGAGAGCGCAGGGGCCCAACTGGAAGGCAATCGCAACACGGCGAGCGGCACCTTGGCGGGCAGCATGCTCAAGGGCGACGACAACGTGGCGTTCGGGACCGGCGCGGGCAGCGGCGTCCAGCTCGATGCCAGCGGCAACCCCGTCAGCGTGGCCTTGCTGAGCGTGAGCAACACGATCGCGATGGGCACGGCCGCAAAGGTCGGCAAGGACAGGGCCATTGCCATCGGCACGGGCGCGCAGGCCAACAGTGAGCGGTCGACCGCACTGGGCGACTCGACCCGCGTGACCGTGGCAGACGGCGTGGCGCTCGGCAGCCAGTCGGTGGCGAGCACCGACAAGGGTGTGGCGGGCTTCGACCCGACCACGGGCGCAGCGTCGACCGACACCTCGTCCACGTGGACGAGCACGTTGGGCGCAGCGAGCGTCGGCGGCAACGGCCAGACGCGGCAGATCACGAACCTGGCAGCGGGCACGCAAGCCACCGACGCGGTGAACGTGGCGCAACTCCAGGCGGCCCAGGAAGAAGCCACAACGCATTACTACAGCGTCAAGTCGACCGCCACCGGCGCAGGCAGCAATCACGACAACGACGGTGCCCAAGGCACCAACTCGCTGGCGGCCGGCGTCAACGCCGCCACGACGGCCACCGCCACGCAGGCGACCGCCCTGGGCTACGGCAGCCTGGCCAGCGGCACCGACAGCATCGCCGTCGGCGACAGCACCGCCAGTGCGGCCGAGGCCGTGGCCATGGGGCGCAACGCCGCAGCCACTGCCGCGAACGCCACCGCCATCGGCGGCGCGGCCACCACGGGCAATGCCGCGCAGGCGCAGGGCCTGCGCTCCACGGCACTCGGCTGGGGCGCCACGGCCGCAGGCACCGACAGCGTGTCGATCGGCGACAGCACTGCCGCCGCGAACGCCATTGCCGTCGGCCGCTATGCGAGCGCCAATACCTTCGGCGTGGCCCTGGGCCACAGCGCCGACGCCAACCAGGACGGCGCCATCGCGATCGGCCGCAGCGCCTATGCGGGTGTCGATGCGATCCAGATCGGCACGTCTACCGTCACCGGCAACCGCAGCAACCACACGGGCGCGTTCCGCCGCGGCAGCACGCTGATCGGCGACAGCGCGAACTCGCAGGGCCTGTTCTCCACGGTGGTGGGCAACAGCAACAACCTGCTGGTCAACCAGAACATCACGGCGAGCGGCCTGTTCGGCACCTCGTTCGTGGCGCAAGGCGCGTTCTCGAACCTCTACGGCGCCTACAACACGGTCGGCACGCGCGGCACCTCGACCACGGACGTCACGACGAACAGCCGCACCTTCAGCGGTGTTGCGGTCACGGTGACGGGCTCGGCCAACAACGTGCAGGACAGCAACGGTGTGCTGGTGGCCGGCTACGGCAACACCATCACCGATTCGTACAACGACAAGATCGATGTCAGCGGCATTGCCGAAGCCTTCAATCCCGGCGGCATTGCCGCACTCATCCGCGACAAGAACACCCAGCTCGGCCAGGTGGGCGTGATCGGTGCGGGCAACACGCTGGACAAGGGCAGCAACGTGCTGGTCGCGGGCATGCACAACACGGTGACGAGTGCCGTGAAGGCGTCAGTGCAGGGCTTCGAAATCAAAGCTGAGGGCATCGACAACGCGTTCATCGTCGGCGCCGACAGCGAAGTCAACAAGTCGTCGGGCGTGTTCGTCGCGGGCTCGGACAACCGCGTGAACAACGCCACCAGCGTGCTGGCACTGGGCAACCACCAGACGCTGGGCAGCGCCACCACCACGGTGGCCAACACCGTCGCACTGGGCGACAACATCTCGTTCGCCACGGCAGCGGACGGCAAGGACGCCGTGGCGATCGGCAACGACACGCGCGTCGCCAGCGGCGCGGTGGCAGTCGGCGTGAAGGCGCAGGCGCTGGGTGAGAAGAGCATCGCGGTCGGCTACGACGCCATCGCGACCGGCTCCGTGGCCATGGGCGCCTCGGCGCGCGCCGGCAATGGCGGCGCGGCCTTCGGCGACGGCGCGACTGCCACTTACCTCGGCGGTGCGACCGTCGCAGGCACGGTGGCCGGCGCGGCACTCGGACAGAACGCGAAGGCCGATGTCTCCGCAGGGGTTGCCGTAGGCACCGACGCGGAAGTGACGGCGGCCAACGGCGTGGCACTGGGCGCGGGCTCGAAGTCGACGCAGGATGCCGCGGCGCTGGCACTCAAGGAGGCCTACAAGCCAGCCGGCGTCGCGTCGGTGGCCGGTGCCACGCCGGTGGGCGAGGTGTCGGTGGGCGGCGTGGGCAAAGAGCGACGCATCACCAACCTGGCCGCCGGTTCGGACGACACCGATGCGGTGAACGTGAGCCAGCTCAAGGCGGGGCAGACGCACTACTACAGCGTGAACGACAACGGCACGCAGGGCGGCAACTACGCCAACGACGGCGCCACCGGCATCAATGCACTGGCGGCGGGCGTGGGTGCGCAGGCGAACGGCGAGCGCAGTGTGTCCATCGGCTATCTGGCTGGTGAGGGAGCCAGCGCCGGCCTGGTCGGCCAGAACAACGTCGGCATTGGCACCGAAGCGGGTCGCGGTGTCGTGGGTTCCGCCAACACTGCCGTGGGTTCCGCTGCGGGCAAGGATGTCACCGGCAGCTCGAACGCGGCGTTCGGCATCGCGGCGGGTCAGAGCGTCGAGGGCGACTACAACCTGGCGATGGGCGTCTACAGCGGCATCGGTACCAAGGGCACCTACAACACCGCGATCGGCGGCAGCGCGGGCCAGGCCGTGAACGGCAACGACAACATCGCCATGGGCGACCTGTCGGGCACCTCTGTCGCGGGCGATGCGAACATCGGCATCGGCGCGGTGGCCGGCGCCGGCACCAAGGGCAGCAGCAACATCGCCATCGGCACTTTGGCAGGCGTCGTCGATTCGGCGACGTTGACTGGCATCACCGCCGACAACACAGTGAGCATCGGCAACAGCGCCGTGGCCAGCAACAACGACGGCGTGGCCATCGGCAGCAGAGCCCAGGCCAGCGCCGCCAACGGCGTCGCGCTCGGCGCGGATTCGAAGGCGACGCAGGACGCTGCCGCGCTGGCGCTCAAGAACGCCTATGTGCCGGCAGGTGCGACGACTGTGGCCGGCACCGCGCCGGTGGGCGAGCTGTCGGTGGGCAGCGCGGGCAAAGAACGCCGCGTCACCAACTTGGCCGCCGGTTCTGACGACACCGATGCGGTAAACGTCAGCCAGCTCAAGGCCGCGCAGACGCATTACTACAGCGTCAACGACAACGGCGTGGTCGGCGGCAACTACCAGAACAACGGCGCGACCGGTGTCAATGCGATCGCGGCAGGCGTGGATGCCGTGGCCGCGGGCGTGGGCACGGTGGCGGTCGGCAACACGGCCGGTTCGGGCAGCACGGCGGCCGGCAACGCGCACAACACCTTCGTCGGCTACGGTGCGGGCCGGCAGGTCACCGGCGCAGACAACACCGCTGTCGGCACCAATGCCGGCGTGTCGGTGACGGGGGGGAGCAACGCTGCGCTGGGGTCGGGTGCGGGCTACCGCGTCACCGGTGACTCCAACGTCGGCATAGGCGTGAACGGGGGGGCGATTACCGCCGGCTTCTCTAATGTGGGCATCGGCAGTTCCGCAGGGCAGGGCACCACCGGCGACTTCAACGTGGCGCTGGGCGGTCTTTCCGGCGGTGGGGTCACGGGCAGCGCGAACGTCGCGATCGGCCTGAACGCGGGCGAGAACATCGCCGCCAGCAATACCGTCGCCATCGGCAACCGTGCCAAGGCCACGGGCGACAGCGGCGTCAGCATTGGCACCGATGCCAGCGTCACCTACGCGAATGCGGTGGCACTGGGTGCCAACAGCACGACGGCCGCGGACCTCGCGACGCTGAATGCGAACGCAGCCTATGTGCCGCCGGGCGCTACGTCGGTCGCCGGTGCGACGCCAGTGGGAGAGGTGTCTGTGGGCGGTGTGGGCGCTGAACGGCGCATCACCAACGTGGCCGCAGGCGCACTCGACACCGATGCGGTGAACGTGAGCCAGCTCAAGGCCGTCGATGCGACCGCCAATGCGGGCTGGAACGTGGCGGCCAACGGCGAAGCCACGGGCGGCAACGTCGCGCCGGGTGCGAAGGTCGACTTCAGCAACTCGGACAGCAACGTCACGATCACGCGAAGCGGCACGAACCTGGACTTCAAGCTCGCGGACGATGTCAAGGTCAACAACAGCGTGACCGTGGGCCAGAGCGTGCTCAACACCACGGGCCTCACGATCAACAACGGCACCACGACCACCGCTGTGGCCGCTGGCGGCGTGAGCAGCGGGACGGTCAACCTGAGTGGCGTCACCAACGACATCCAGGGCCTGAGCAACAAGACGCTGACGGACCCGAGCTTCGCCACGGTGGGCCGTGGCGCCACCGAAGAGCAGCTCAAGCAAGTCAACGACACGGCCAGCGCAGGTTGGAATGTCGCAGCCAATGGTGAAGCCACAGGCGGCAATGTGGCGCCGGGCGGCAAGGTCGACTTCAGCAATTCGGACAGCAACATCGCGATCACGCGAAGCGGCACGAACCTGGACTTCAAGCTGGCGGATGACGTCAAGGTCAACAACAGCGTAACGGTGGGCCAGAGCGTGCTGAACACCACGGGTCTGACGGTCAACAACGGCACGACGACCACGGCCGTCGCGGCCGGCGGCGTGACCAGCGGCACCGTGAATCTCAGCGGTGTCACCAACGACGTCCAAGGCTTGAGCAACAAGACGCTGACCGACCCGACCTTCGCGACTGTGGGCCGTGGCGCCACCGAAGAACAGCTCAAGCTGGTCAACGACACGGCCAGCGCGGGCTGGAATGTCGCAGCGAACGGCGAAGCCACAGGCGGCAATGTCGCGCCGGGCGGCAAGGTCGACTTCAGCAACTCGGACAGCAACATCG